>JBIKVV010000018.1:0-27641 GCA_044356655.1 Ilumatobacteraceae bacterium | reverse complement strand
ACAAAATCAAATACCAAGATGAAGTTGGTGTCAAACTCAAAGAAATCATTTGACGCTCGACTTTGCTTTGCGAGTCAGCAACACCGTGCCGACCACGGCAATGACAAGCAAAACTGACGTAACTTCAAACGCCACGACATAACGCGAAAAAATCGACTCTGCCAACTGCACAGTGTTGGCATCTGGACCATTTTGCAGATCAGGCAGAATGATGCCATCGCCTCGCTCGTTGAATACTCCATTGCCGTTGACAATCGCAGCCACGAGCACACCAGCTAAACCGAGACACGTGATGATTGCAAGTGGTCGTTGCGCAGTGAGCGGATCTGTGCGCAAATTTTCTACGCGATCTACACCCAACAACATGATCACAAACAAAAACAACACAACGATTGCGCCGGCGTAGACAATGACTTGTACCGCTGCCAAGAAGTGCGCCTCTTGAGCGACAAACAAAACTGCAACACCAAAGAGCGTCAGAACAAGGCTCAACGCTGCATGAACTGGATGCTTACGCACGATCACGCCAACAGCACCCAACAAAACCATCAAAGCCGCGCAGACGAATACAAAAAATTCCACTTACTCGCTCTTTTCTTCGGCCGGCCGCACACCGTGACCCAGCTCGCCGCTCCAAGACACAACGCCTGTGAAGTTTGCGTCGCCCGATGCAGCAGTCGCACGCATCCAGCCCGAAGTGTTTTTATCTTCACCCTCTCGCCAGTCTTCCCAAGCAAGTTGTTGTGGTTTGCCAGTTAGATCAACCAACAACTCGTTCTTGGTGTAAATCGCATCTTGGCGATTTGTAAACGAGAACTCGAACATCTTTGTTTCGGTGATCGCTTCAGTTGGGCATGCCTCGACACACAGGTCGCAGTGAATGCAACGCAAATAATTGATCTCGTAAATCCACCCAAATCGCTCGCCCGGTGATGTTGGCGACGTCGGGTTATTGTCGGCTCCACGAACATGTATGCATTTCGCGGGACAAACCGCCGAGCACAATTCGCACCCGATGCACTTTTCCATTCCGTCTTCGTAGCGGTTCAGAACATGGCGACCGTGCAGACGCTCGGGCTTGTCGATTTTGACATCCATCTTTTTGGCATTGCGCTTATTGCGACGAAACATTCGGCCGCCCGAATATTGCGTTGTCACGCGGTTCTTCGGCCCGTGCTGTCTGAAAGTAACTAGAAATCCGCCGAGGTATCCCATTAGAACATCGTCCCTTGTGTCGAGCGATCGCGAGCGCTTTTTGCAAACGCAGCCTGCATCAGTAAATAACAAATCACGAGAACTGCAATTGATCCGCCCGTTACCAAAACAATGTTCCAGCCATTTTGACGAGCAAGTCGCTGCGCCGCAAGCAACATAAACCAACCGAGCGACGCCGGTATCAACAGCTTCCAACCTAAGTCCATGAGTTGGTCGTATCGCAAACGCGGCAGTGTCGCTCTAAACCAAATGTACATATAAAGGAAGACCAAAATCTTTGCCAGCAACCAGAAAGTACCTTCAAGCGCATTCGGCAAAAGCGGAATATCAAAGACAAAATTACCAATCGCAATCGGCTGTGGACCACCAAAGAACAACGTCACGATCAACGCTGACATCGTGACTGTATTCATGAACTCAGCTAGATAAAACAATGCAAAGCGGATCGACGAGTATTCGGTATTGAACCCGCCGACCAGTTCTTGTTCGGCCTCAACTAAATCAAACGGAGGTCGATTAAGTTCAGCGGTTGCGGCAATCAAGAAAATAATAAATGGCACAATCCCAGTCGAAATAAAATGCCAATCGGTGATCGTTGACTGCGCAGCAACTATGCCACTCGTCGAAAGAGTGCCAGCCAACAACAACACACAAGCCAGCGACAAACCAAGTGCGGCCTCGTAACTAACCATTTGCGCAGATGCGCGCACCGAACCAAGCAACGGATACTTCGAACCGCTTGACCAACCTGCAAGCATGATGCCGTAAACAGCAATCGACGAGATTGCCAATGCGAACAACACGCCAATCGGTGGATCGGCAAGTTGAATGCGCGTTACCTGACCAAAAAGGGTCACTTCTCCTGATGAACCATTTCTAAAGTCGCCACCGAGCGGAATTATCGCAAACGCCAAAAATGCAGGAACGAAAGACAAAAACGGCGCAAGGGCGAAAACAAACCGATCGGCACGACTTGGAAACAAGTCTTCTTTGAAGAACAACTTGATGCCATCAGCAAGCGTCTGCAATATACCAAACGGACCAGTTTTATTTGGTCCAATTCGATTTTGCATGCCGGCGATTGCTTTTCGCTCGAACCAGACCATCAACATCGTGGCGAGCAAGCCAACGACGAACACAACCAGAACTTTGACCAAGACAATAATCAAAGGCACCCAAAGCAAATCGTCGACGAGTAGCGGATCAAGGGCGATCATTTGATTGGCTCGATTCGAACATCTACAACATCACTTGCGATATTCAAAAGCGGTCGAATATCTACACCTGTGTGATTGAACGGCAACCACGCTGTGCCGCGATTGATGCCGTTATCGGCTTTGATCGCAATCACAATGTTTGTTCCGTCTGCACCAACTCGAACACTTGCACCTTCGGTCACTCCAATGCGTGCAAGATCAAGCGGGTTCACAAAAATTGCTGCTTCGGTGATAATGCCCGCCAGCGACGGACTTGCAATAGTTGACTGCGCTGAGTCATACATCGTGCGCGAAACCACTAGACGATAGTTGTAGGCGTTGCGATCAGTTACTTTGCTTGCAACGCCAGAGATTGTCACTGGTGTTTCATGGGCCATCAAAACACCGTCACCGTGAGTTGACTTGGCGTCACTGCTCGGTGCAAACGCAGCGACTGTGTTGACAAGTTTTTCATTTAGATCTTCGAGACTTGAGACACCAATATCTACGCCAAGTGCGATGCTCAATTCAGTTGCAATCATCCAATCTGGACGCGAAGTGCCGCGAGGAGTGATTTTCTGCGCGACATTGCTGATGCGGCCCTCAAGATTCGTTGTTGTGCCGGCTTTTTCGCCGTAAGCGGCTGCCGGCAAAACAAGATCGGCATTGCGATTCGAACTATTGATCATCGTGTCAATACTGATCACATTTTTGACTTGAGTAAATGCACGTTGCACCAAACCTGAATCGGCAACATCAGCCATCGGATCAACACCCAACAAAATGAGGCACTCAATTTTGCCTGCCGCCGCGGCATTTAAAATATCGATCGCATCACCAGAGTTTTCTTTTGGCGTCAGACCAGCAGTCACCGCACCACGCACATTTCCGCGACGCAAGACTGGCAAAACTTTTGCACTCGGCACTGCGGATAAAACTTCGCCCAGCGCTTGCAATGTAAACACTTCGCTCTCGGCCAAATTCGAACGACCAACTACAACGACAACTTCGCCGCGCGCAATTTGTTCTTTCATTTCGGGCGTGGCAAGAGCTTCACGCACAAATTGGGCTTGATTACCCGGCTCAAAACCCACTGTACGCCATACATATGGTGTCAAACCAGAATTTCGCGATGAAAACTCGATGATTCGCGACTTTCGCTTTTGAGCAGCGTCGCGCAAGCGCAAGTAAAGAACCGGCAATTCTTCTTTCACGTCGGGTGCAAGCAAGATGATCGTTTTTGCAGCGCAAGTTTCATCAATTGTCGCTTGGGCCAGATTGAAAACTTCAGGACTCAACCCATCACCGAGTTGGGCGTCGCGCTGGTTGATACCAAGTTTGTCTGCCAACATCGCCCAAGCAAAGGCATCTTCGTTGGTGCCTCGCGCACCGCCCAAAATCGCCACGCTATTTGTGTTCTGTGCGAGCGCAAGGCGAATCATGCGTGCTGCGTTTTCGAGGGCAACCGACCAAGAAGTCGCAACCAGTTCTGAACCGTTTTTCATTAGCGGTGAAGTCAAACGATCTGGCGAATTTACTGATTCGAAGTTGTACCGGCCTCGATCGCACAACCAACCCCAATTCACTGGGTCAATGTCGACACCTTGATAACGAACAAGTTCGTCGCGACTACTTTGAACAACAGTTCGACAACCAACAGAACATGAAGTACAAGTGCTCTCAGTTTGTTCGAGGTCCCAAGGGCGCGCTTTGAATCGGTACGGTTTGGCAGTCAACGCACCAACTGGGCAAATTTGCACTGTGTTGCCAGAAAAATACGAACTAAACGGCTCATCAGGAAAGGTGAGCACCTGAGTGTCATTGCCGCGACTTGTAAACGTGATTAATGCATCGCCCGCGACCTCGTCGGCGAATCGTGTGCAGCGATCGCACAAAATGCAACGCTCGCGATCTAGATAGACAATGTCGCTGATCGCAATCGGCTTTTCATAGTGTCGCTTCTCTTCGACAAAACGACTTTCGCCTGGGCCGTGGCTAAACGCCTGATCTTGCAAAGGGCACTCGCCACCTTTATCGCAAACTGGGCAATCGAGTGGATGATTTGCCAGCAACAATTCGAGCACACCCTCTTGGGCTTTTTTGACGCCATCAGTTGCCGTGCGCACAACCTGACCCTCGGCCACTGGCGTCATGCACGACACAACCATCATCGGTCCGCGTGGTGTCTCTACTTCAACAAGACATTGCCGACACATGCCAACCGGCGACATTCGTGGGTGATAACAAAATCTTGGGATGAAATCTTCGGTGCGATCAGCCGCCGCAATAATCAATTCGCCTTTTCGTGCGACAACTGGTTTGTCATTGATCGTGATATTGACGACATTTGGGTCAACCGGTGCCGCCTCTTTGATGGGATCAACAATTGTCATGCCGACACACCAACACTTGCTGTTTCAGTAGCAACTGCCGTAACCGGAATCGTCACACGCTTTTTCACTCGAGCCTCAAACTCACTTCTAAATAGAGTCAAAGCCGAATGCACCGGCGCGAATGCCGATGGGCCGACGAAACAGATTGTTGTCATCTTGTAAGGAAACGGCACGGCAGTCAAACCTAGTTTTTCGTTCGCCGCATGAGGAAACGCCCCGGGGCAAATCATTGCGCCAACTTCAAGCAACTGCTGCAAATCTGCATCCGTGCCTTCGCCGTCGACTACTCGTCGCAAAATTCGCTCAAGCCACGTGCCACCCTCACGACACGGCGTGCATTTGCCACAAGATTCGTGTGCATAAAAATGTGTCAGCGTCAACGCGGCAGCAGGAATATCAGTCGTTTCATCCATCACCATTACGGCGCCTGACCCGAGCATTGAACCTGCTGGCCCAACTTGGCTTGCCTCAAACGGAAGGTCAAGTTGGTCTGGTGTAAACCACGGTGCTGAACCGCCACCAGGAACAAAAGCCTTCAACGCATTTGAGTTGCGAATGCCGCCACAAAACTCTTCGCCATAAATCAAATCGCGAAACGTGGTCGTGCCATTGATTATTTCGTAAACACCTGGTCGCTTAACGTGACCCGAAACTGCAACCATTCGCGTACCTGGCGAGGTCTTCGTGCCAATCGCCGTATACGCAGCGACACCGTGATTAAGCAACCACGGCAAGTTGGCAAGCGTCTCAACATTATTAACAATCGTCGGTTGACCGTAAAGGCCGTTTGCCGCTGGAAAAAACGGCGGCTTCAATCGCGGCATTCCGCGGTTGCCCTCGAGGCTTTCGATCAATGCAGTCTCTTCACCAACTACATAGGCGCCCGCGCCCCAATGCAAAATGATGTCGACCGAAAACTTCGAGCCCAAAATATTTTTGCCGACATAACCTGCTGCGTATGCCTCGTTAAGTGCGGTCGCGACACGCTCTTGTGCCAGTGCCATTTCTCCTCTTATATATAGAAAGCATTGCGAGAGCCCAGCGGCATAACACGCAATCAAACAACCTTCAATCAGTTGATGCGGGTCGCGCTCCATTAGCAATCGATCTTTATAGGTACCGGGCTCGCTCTCGTCGCCGTTAACAACCAAATATCGCGGCCAAACCTGTTGCGGCGTCAAGCCCCACTTTGTGCCAGCCGGAAACCCTGCTCCGCCACGACCGAGAACTGTTGCACTTTTTACATCTTCGTGAATTTCATTTGCCGGCCGCGACAATGCCGCGCGCAAACCTTTGTATCCGTCTGTTGCGATGTAGCGCTCGAGAGTGAACGAATCGGCGAATTCAAATCGCGAGGTAACAATTTTTGGTCGATCTCCTGCGACAAAGCCGGGTGCGTGTACGTATGTTCTGCTCATAGTGCAGCCTTGCCATCGAGCCATGCTGGTGATTCATTGACGTCTTCGGGTGCTTTTGCACCAACTGCTCTAGACGCATCTATTGATTGGCGAACTTTTGAAAGCACACCGTGCGGCGGAAACTCGTCGTTCAATTTGCCGTCTCGCAAGTTGTCAATTAACCGATCTAAGTCGTCGGGCGTTACACGCAGCCGGTATCGATAGTTGACTTGCAGGGTTGGTGCCTCGGTGCATGCAGCCTGGCATTCAGCGTGTGCGAGTGTGAACACGCCATCAGTTGTGGTGCCTCCAGCCTTAATGCCCAGTTTTTTCTCAGCGTGATGCATCAGTTCGTGTGCCCCCATTAGTGCGCACGACATAGTGCCACAAATGTTGATCAGATATTTGCCAACTGGTTCGAACTTGAACATCTCATAAAAACTTGCAGTGCCATAGACCTCGGCCGACGTAACGCCAACCAACTCGCCCAGATGCTGCATCGCCTCACGGGTGATGTAACCGTTCTGTTCTTGTGAAAGATGCAATAACGGAATCAAAGCAGATTTTGGACGCGGATACCTAGCAATCACCTCGCGCGCCAACTTTATGTTTGCGTCATTCAGTCGACTCATCGATCTACCTCACCCAGAACCGGGTCGACTGACGAAATAACTGCAACTGCGTCGGCAACCAAACCACCGCGCATCATGTGCGGCATGGTTTGAATATTGACAAAACTTGGTGCACGCACATGCATGCGATACGGCGTGGCCGAGCCGTCGCTTGCGATGTAACAAGCAATCTCACCGCGCGGGCTCTCGATCGCCACATACGCTTCGCCCTCTGGCACTTTGAAGCCTTCGGTAAAAATCTTGAAGTGGTGAATCAAAGCTTCCATTGACTCGTCAATTCTTCCGCGAGGCGGTGGTGTCACTTTTTTATCTTGAATTCGATAGTCGCCCTGCGGCATCGCATCAAGCACTTGACGCACGATACGCATTGATTCACGAATCTCGTTCAATCGAATTGAATAGCGATCGAATGCGTCGCCGTAACTACCGACGATCACGTCAAATTCGACTTTGTCATATCGCAAATACGGCATATCGCGACGCAAATCCCATGACAAGCCAGTGCTTCGCAAGATCGGGCCAGTTGCCGAAAGCGCAATCGCCTCATCTCGAGTAATCACACCAACACCTTGCAGGCGCTCACGCCAAATTGGTTGGCCAGTCATCAAAATTTCGTACTCGGCAAGACGCGCAGGCAGGGCGTCGAGCAAATTAAGCACTTCGTCACGCCAGCCTGCTGGCAAATCTGCTGCAACGCCCCCAGGGCGAATGAAGTTGTGGTTCATACGCAACCCAGTGACTTTTTGAAAAAATCGCAACACTTCTTCGCGCTCACGAAAACCGTAAAGCATCATTGAAACTGCACCGATGTCCATACCGTTTGTCGCCATAAACAACAGGTGACTACTAATTCGGTTCAATTCTGAAAGCAACATTCGAATCCAAACTGCGCGCTCAGGAATATCTTGATCAATACCGAGCAATTTTTCGGTCGTGAGCGCAAAGACGAGTTCATTGTTCAATGGCGACGCGTAATCCATGCGGGTCACATTCGTGCCACCCTGCATGAATGTCAGTGACTCACCTGTCTTTTCCATGCCTGTGTGCAGGTAACCGATCACTGGCTTGCATCGCAAAACCGTTTCGCCGTTTAGTTCAAGCATCAATCGCAAAACACCGTGTGTGCTCGGGTGTTGCGGCCCCATGTTGATGATCATCGTCTGATCTTCACTTTGGGTGCCCGCCAACGCAGCCACTTCAGATTCGCTCATACGCAACACGGCGCCTGAGCCACGCAAAATTTCTTTTGCCGAAACATCTTTTCTAAGTTGAAGTTCTTGGCGTCCTTCGTTGGTGCCCGCTGCTGTTATGTCGCCAACTTGCGACGCAGTGACGTTCTCTGTTGCGGTCATGATGCGGCGCCTTTGAATTGAACCGGAATGTTGCCGACACCATAATCTTTTCGCAACGGATGACCTTGCCAATCTTCTGGCATCAAGATCCGCGTCAAGTCTGGGTGACCATCAAACTTGATGCCGAACATATCGAAAACTTCGCGTTCCATCGCTTCGGTGCCCGGGTACAAATCAAAAGCCGAGTCAATCACGGTGTCTGATTCAGCGACCTGAACGCGCAAGCGCACCCGACGACGCTGCGAAAGAGAAAGCAAGTTAACAACTACTTCAAAACGCTCAAGGGCGATTTGACCCAGAGTCTCAGGTGCAATGTTGCGACCTGGGTGCGTCAAATAGTCGACAGCCGTTAGGTCTACGCACATTTCAAAACCTTCGTCGCGCAAACTTGCGAGTGTTTTTAAATAATCAGTTTTGGCGATGAAGCGCACGTCATCAGCAACTCGATTCGAAGGCTGCGACACGGCTCAACGCGACCCTAGAGAAACAGGCGTTGTGATGCCTGCAGGAATTTCTTGAATATGAACTTGAGCGCCCGCGCCAGTCAATTCGCGACGACGCATAATTTGGCCGTCCTCAATCAACTGATGCAAAGTTTCAATTGCGTGAATCAAAGTCTCTGGTGTCGGTGGGCAACCTGGCGCATAAACATCGACCGGCACAATTTGGTCGACACCTTGCACAATTGCGTAGTTATTGAACATTCCACCACTGCTTGCGCAGACTCCCATCGAGATAACCCACTTTGGTTCCATCATTTGGTCATAGACCTGACGCAAAACTGGGGCCATCTTTTGACTCACTCGTCCAGCCACGATCATGATGTCAGCCTGACGCGGTGATGCACGAAAAACTTCCATACCGAATCGGGCCAAGTCGTAGTGAGCCGTACCTGCAGTCATCATTTCAATCGCACAACATGCCAATCCAAAAGTTGCACCCCAACTCGATCGCGAACGCGACCACTTGACAAGTTCTTCGACTCGACCGGTCAGAAAATTATGTTCTAGGCCACCCAAGCCGTCATCTGCAACATTTTGAATCAAACCCATCAGACAGAAACTTTCTCTTGCTCACGACCTTCGAGTCCGACACGGCGAATAGTCGTCGTTGTCGAACGTGACGCTGAAAGAATATCTCCGTCGACTTCGACTAACTTGCGTGCTTTTTTAGTCGGGCCCCAATCAAGTGCACCTCGGGCAATTACATAAACAAACGCCACGAAAAATACGGCACTAAACGCAACGAATTCGTAAAAACCATAAGCGCCCAACGATTCGCTGGCAACCGCGTATGGATAGGCAAAAATAATTTCAATATCAAACATAATGAACAGCATCGCGACTACATAAAAACTGACCGGAAACCGTTCTGGTGCTTCAAGGCTCGGCACAATGCCGCACTCATATGGCGCTTGCTTGGCTGTATTGGGTCGACGTGGCGCCAAAAGTTTTGATGCAACAAGCGACCCGACACCGAAGACAATTGCCAGAACTGTTAGAACAACAATCGGAAGATACTGACCCACTGGTTAGCTCTTCGCTGAAGAACGCGAACCAGCGTCTGCGTTGATATTTTCGCGCAGGCGCAAGTCTCTAACGTGCAACAATCGACATAGCAACAAGAAGATGATCGTTGAGCCGATCGTGATAAAGATTGACGGTTGCCGTTTTGTGCCAAGATCACGCAACATATATATGTATCGATGTGGCTGAGTTTCGTCAACTACAGGTCTTGTCGGTGCTCTACCTGGTTCGACGCGTTGTGGCACGATCGGCGCTACTTCAACAATCGAATAATGAGGCTCGTGAAAAAACGCGAAAAAGTCAAGCGACTCGTTGATCTTCGGCCATCGCTCGCCACCTTTGTCGTAAACAGCGACAGACAGATATTCGCCAAGCGCAAATTCTTCGGCCTGATTTTGAATAATTTCATCGGCTGACGCAACTGCTTGTCCACGTCGCGGGTCAGACTCTTGCAACAGCAACCAACCTTCACTCTGTAAAGCGCTTGATGCTGCAGCGGCATCGGCAACTGCGTCGCCCGATGGTTGCATTGGAGTGAGCATAATTTCGGCATCATCTAACAAGTCAGAACTTCTCACGATCGTCGTAGGTTCAGCAGGTTGCCACGCCGGAGCACGACCAACAAGACCGATGCCATAAACCCACCAAATGCTTCCCATGATCGCCATCCAGCCGAAAAAGCCGGCCAACACGACCAAAAATCCGAGGCGAGCACCCAAGTTTGTGCCGACTACCAAATATGTTCCGCCAATCAATACGCCAACAGCAATGGCAACGATGATTATTCCGCGAAGTTGAGGCTCAAAATTGACTGCAAGAAGCGCAAACACTTTTACAAACCTCTCACGTAATCAATAATCGCACCGATTTGTTCGTCACTGAGCATCAAGCCAAACGCGGGCATACGACCTGAACCTTGACCTTGCTCGCCATACTTCTTGCCGAATTCGCTGCCGCCCTTGATGAACTCAATCATTGCGTCGCGTTGTGGAAACTGTCGAACCGCTGACCCGCCAGTTAGGTTCGGGCCAAACGCACCGCCACCAGTAATTTCTGGCTCACCATAAGACCAACCCTTTGTGTGACAACGCGCGCATGAATAGTTGCCGCCACCAAGATCTAAATTGAACAACGCTTCACCCAGCGACGAATATGTACCGGCTTTTACCAACCGCTCGGCCTCAGCTTGAACCTCTTGCTGTTTTTCAATTGGCAGTTTGCCGTTCTCGTCACGCGGAGTTTCAATGCTCTTGACGTATTCGATAACGGTTTGAATCTGTTGCTCGTTCATCGGGCCACCACCAACTAAGCCCCATGCCGACATCGGCGAAAACGGACGACCGTACTCAAGAATGAATCGAACTTCTTCTTCGCTGTATCGATAGAAAACTGTGTTGATCGCTGGTGCTTTCCAGTTCACTTGTTTGACCTGACCAGTTTTGGGATCTGAAACTGCATAAGTCGCTACACCGCCGCCGCCCTTCATGCCGCCGTGGCAGCCTGCACAGTTGTAGCCGCCGTCGGCAGTTGTTGCGAAAAGCCCGCTGCCCCAAGTTTCAAATTGATGTTGAAATTCTTTCTCAGCGCCAACCATTCGACCCGGTTCAAGAATCCAATAAAGAGGCAGCGCAATCGTGGTAACTGCTAGACACGCCAGACCAATCAATTGCGTGCGTTGAATTTTTTCACCCTCAAGTCGCTCGTCGTCATAATAAGGCTTGCGATTAGCAGCAAGTTTGATTTCTGACCCAACCTCACGCTTCGATGATCGCAAATTGCCAAGACCATAAATGACCCAACCCAAAACCGAGATGAGCAGAATCACCCAAGCGATGGTTGTTGTTGTGTCTGCGAGCATTGCTACACGAATCACTTAGTGTCCACCGGTTCCACCGACGCAGTGCGGGCCTTCGGCTTCTTGGCCAGTCGTGTTGACGCCGATCGGCGGTCCACCGAAAACGGTACCCGTATCGATAGTTACTAAACCGTTATTGACAGAGACGCCGAAACGATCCATTCCGCGTGGCGCAGGTCCACCCTTTTTCTCACCGACTCGGTTGTATTGCGAACCGTGACATGGGCACTCAAACCATTGCGATGTTTTGCACTCAGGAACTTTGCAACCAAGATGTGGGCACTTCTGATACAAAGCCACAATGCCTTCTGACATGCCAGAGAAAACTGGGCCTTGTCCGGCATAAATGGCATCTGCTTTTGAAATCGCTTCTTTTGGATATTCAGTTACCCAAGCACGTGCCTCTGGTAAATACAAAAACCCTTTACTAGCTCGAATTTGGCTGATTACATCTTCGAGTTTTCCGGCGTTAATTTTTGAGCCGAAACCACTATCTGCACCTTTCCACAAGAATGCGATCAACGCGGCAGCAAAGCCACCAAGACTTGCGCTCATAAGAGTGCCGGTTGCTCGATTGAGAAATGCACGACGAGACTCGCCAATCATTTCAGCATCTGGTGCGACCCACGGCTCAACTGACGCCGGTGGCATTACAGCAACTGCAGTGCTTCGAGCAGCCGAGGCTTCGGCTTCAACATCTCGGCGAGCGCTGCGTGAAGATTTTTTGGCGTCGCGGTCGCGCTTTCGAGTTTCGCGTGACAAAACGCCCACACCGCTCATGTCTGAACGACGAGTTGCTGTTAACACGACACCCAAGCCGAGCACGGCAAGAACTGCTATCGCAATAGTGATGACGGTTGTTGAGTTCATAAAAGTTTTATCCAATCACAATTCGAAGAAGATGCCTTCACGCCATGGGAAGACAAAGTTGAAACCAGGACCTCTGAAGAACGAACCGATAATTACAAGCACAGCCCAGAACATCAAGTGCACCGTCATCAAACTTGTCATCATCTTGCGATCTTCTGGACGGTTCGATTCATTTCGATCTAGATAAGGAGCAAGCATCAAGATGATCAAGCCCATGCCCGGAATTGTCACACCAGCAATCATCGGATGGAACATTGTCAACAATTCTTGCAACCCGAGAAAGTACCAAGGCGCTTTCGATGGGTTAGGCGTTTGATTGAAGTTTGCAGCCTGCAACAGCGGTGCGTTGACAAACCACGAAAACATAAATGTGAACGCCGTGCATGCAAGAGCAGCAACAAATTCAATACCCAACAAGTGCGGCCAGGTGTGCACTTTGTCGACAGGCACTGCTTTGACATCTTGAATCGAACCCGATTTAACAACAGTCAACAATCTCTGCGTGTGACCGCCAGGTCCGGCACCAAACGGCAGGCTGCCATTTGCTGGTGCTGCGACTACAGCGCTGCCAGGCTTTTCGGCAACTGCTACTGCACTTTTGTTGCGATCCAGCAATTCACTCGGAATTCGCGAATCACCATCAGCAGGCGCGCTTGATGAGGCACCGCTCGCACCGGCTGCTGCTTTTTCGCGCGCTTCTTGCGCGCGCTTCAAGAGATGTTCTGGAATGCCGGCCATCAGAGTGGTCCTGAAATTCCGCCGTCTTTACGCACGCGCCAGAAGTGGATCGCGAGGAAGATGACTGTCACAAACGGAAACAACAAAACATGCAATACATACCAGCGCAACAAAGTTTCTGGTCCGATTTCAACGCCACCCAGCAACACGAATCGAACTTGCGAACCGATTACTGGTGAGTAGCCCATCATGTTGGTACCCACGGTTACGGCCCATAGTGCGAGTTGATCCCACGGCAACAAGTAACCAGTGAACGAAAGCAACAGCGTCAGAGTCAGCAAAATAACGCCGATCACCCAGTTGAATTCACGCGGAGCTTTATATGCGCCGTGATAAAAGACTCGCGCCATGTGCAAAAACACCGAGAGCACCATCAAGTGTGCGGCCCATCGATGCATGTTGCGCACCATCAGACCAAACGTGACAGAGGTATGCAACGACTGAATATCTTGCCATGCGTTTGCCGATGTCGGCCGGTAAAAGAACATCAAGAAGATGCCTGTGATTGTCAGCAAGATAAACAAAAAGAAACTCAAACCACCAAGACAGAGTGTGTAACTGACTTTCACGGCGTGACGCTTCACCTTGACCGGATGCAAGTGATAAAGAACCGAGTTCATTACGACATATGAACGGTTTCTTGGCGAATCTGAATAGCCTTTTCTGAAAATTGACCCTGGTCTAAAAATAGAATTCCAGGCTTGACTCGACTGCATTGACTCGTTGAGCTTGGTCATGCGTTGCTTAATTGTCGGTCGAGATTTTTGTTCAATCATTTGTGCCATCTAATTTTCTCCGTTCCTAAAATCTCATGCCGTACGAATAGCCGTGATTGTTTGTTCGCATATGAGTTTCACCAGTTGCAGGTGCAGCACCAACCTTGCCAAGAATAATCACACCCGTGGGGCAACGATCAACGCAAAGCGCGCACCGCGTGCAAACGTCATCATCGATTATGAAAACAACTTTGTCAGATGGGTCTTCGCCTGGCATCTCGGTGCCGTTTGCTTCTGAAATTGCATCAAGGTTGACCATATGAATGCACTTCCATGGGCAGATGTCGACGCAACCTTCGCACATGATGCACTCTGACTGATCAATGTGGATGAACTGCTTTGGCTTGACTGCCTTATTCAAATATTCAGCGTCAACTTCGACGAGTTGATAGTCGTCGGTATACGGCATCATCGGTGGGTTTGCGTCAGTTTTTGCCATCGCTCAGCCCTTCTTCACCAACGGACGACCGTAACTAGATGAAACAACTTCTTTGGTCTTGACCTCGCCGCGCTTCTGCCACCAACTAAACAAGTAAATCATCAACCCGATATAGAAAACGTGAATTCCGACGGCGACAATGTCACGAATCGCTTCATAACTGATCGTGATCGGAAAGTTGCCGCCGATTGTGTCTGACTTCAAAATGTCAAAAGGTCCATAGACAAGTTTGTCTTTTCGCCAACCCAGCTCTTTGTCAGCGTGGTCGATGAATTGATGCGGCACGACACCAAAAGCTAAAAACAACACCAAGAAGATGTAAGCAGATGCCAACATTGCCTCTCCCCAAGTTGCTTTGCGATCAAACTTGCGACGCTTGCCGATTGGAATGACAACAAGGCTCATCAGGGTCGTCAGCACGAGCGAAAACAAGAATGCTTGATTCACTCCTGGCCATCTGAGAATGTCAATCGCGAGCATTGTTTGAGGGCTTGCCTTTCGCCTAAAAAACTAGTTTTAGCCTAGTCGGGCAGACATTCAGGTCGGTATTTGTAAAGGCTGCTCGACTGACTCGTAGGTCACAGCGATTCACGATTGCTCAACAATCTCACATGCAATTCACTCAACCAAAGTCGTACATGTGGTTGTGCGATCGTGAACTTATAATTCTTGTCTGCAATGCGTCTAACCTATTAAACAGAACAAAGTAACTGTAAGAAACTGATTCGAGGAGAGTTGTGGCCGGAATACCCGAGCATCTACTGAAGCGTGCGCAAGAGGCACGCGACAAGGCGGCAGGCAAAACTCCAACGGCCGACACACCTACCGATGCGCAAAACCTTCCTGCGAAAACATCTGAGACAAAACCGACTGCTGCGCCACAAGTTGCAAGCGCACCACCTCCACCGCCACCAGACCCAAGTTATGTAGTTGCTGCCAAAACGCGAAAGAAAGTTCCGTTTTGGGCGATGGCTGCTTTGAGCTTGTTGCCTTTCTGGGCATTCATGTATCTACTCGCCGTTAAACCGCAAGAAAAAACTGTCGAAGGTCCGATGGCTGTCGGTGAAAGTGTTTATGGTTCTTGCGCGGGTTGTCATGGCGCCAACGGTGAGGGTGGCGCCGGTCGCGTCTTGTATCAGGGTGAAGTTCTAAAAACTTTCCCGAAAATTGAAGACATGTTGAACTTCGTCTACGCCGGTTCGCAACAATTCGTTTCTGCAGGCATCAAGGTTTACGGTGACGCGAATCGTGAGGGCGGCGCACACGAAACACTCTCATACAACGGCAATCCGATGCCTCAACAAGGAGAAAAATTCGGCGGCGGTCTTACCGACGCAGAAATTCTCGGTGTTGTCTGTCACGAACGTTATGAGATCGGTGGCGCCGACCCTGAAAGCGAACAATGGAAGTCCGAATACGAAACTTGGTGTTCGCCTGAATCTGAAATATTTTTAAGTCTTGAAAACGGCTCTGTCAATTACGACAATCTTGCTGAAAATTTTGCGGCTCTTCCAAACCCACCTGCGAATGTCGGCACCGATGCGCGACCAACAGGAAAATAAATAGAAACCGAGATCAAACCTCTCGATTTAACTAGCGAAGTCACAAAAGTACTTCGCACAGAGGTCCTCGTCATCGGTGGCGGTCCAGCAGGTTCAGCTGCCGGTTTCTGGCTCGCAAAACTTGGACACGACGTAACGATCGTCGAGCGAAAGAAATTTCCGCGCGAAAAAACCTGCGGTGACGGTCTAACTCCTCGTGCAGTCAAACAACTCGACGACATGGGTTTGTCATCACAACTATCACAATTTCACCGCTACGAAGGTTTGCGCGCGACCGCACACGGTAAGTCCCTCGAAATGCAGTGGCCGACACATCCGATTTATCCGCGATATGGCTATGTCGTACGTCGTCGCGAACTTGACATGATGGTCGCTCGTAACGCTCAAAACGCTGGTGCAAAACTTCTCGAAGAGCACGAAGCAGTTGCCCCAATTATGGAAAAGGGCTGCGTGCGTGGCGCAATGGTAACCAACAAAGAAAACAACACAACTGCGGCCATTCACGCTGACTATGTATTAATCGCCGATGGCGCCAACTCTCGCTTCGGTCGAAGCATGGGTACTTCGCGCGAAAGGGCGTGGCCATATGGCACTGCGATCCGCACTTATTGGCAAAGCCCACGACATCAAGAACCGTGGATCGAGTCGGCGCTTGATGTTAAAGATCGCAACGGCAATTCGATGCCCGGTTATGGATGGATATTTCCTGTCGGCGACGGCACCATAAACATCGGCGTCGGGTTGCTTTCGACATTCAAAAATTTCAAAGATGTCAACACTTCACATTTGCTCGACTCGTATGCACATATGGTTGCCGACAAATGGGAAATCGATCCGACAAAACCTGAATGCAAAGCAACTAGCGGCAAAATTCCGATGGGCGGTTCAGTCGGACCAAAAATCGGACCAACACACATCGTGATTGGCGATGCCGCAGGAAGCGTCAACCCGTTCAATGGTGAAGGCATCGACTATGCATATGAAACAGCCCACATGGCGGCCGATGTTTTGCACGACGCGCTTATCTCTGGTGATGCGATGGCGCTCAAAAGATATGAACAATTAATCGACGATGAGTACGGTCAATACTTCAAAGTTGCGCGACTGTTTGCCCGAGTTATTGGTCAACCAGTTTTGATGCGCGAACTTTCTCGAGTCGGCATTCACAGCCGAACTCTCATGGAGTGGGTCCTGCGAATCATGGCCAACCTTTTGCGACCAGATGAGATTGGCCCGGCCGAGGTTGCATACAAAGCAGCGGCCAAAATCGTTCGACTGTTTCCTAACGCCTAGTTACAGCTTTAGATAACTAGCCCGTACACACGACTTCATCGACTTCGTCGGTGATCAAGTTCAACTTAGTGACGCTGCTGTCTGGCGAGTAGTTATTTATAAATTCTCGAAGCGTGCCAGTGTCTTCACCACAAGTTCTTTTGACGCCGTTGGCCAAGCGAACAATCCATTCATTTTCTAAGACTCCTCGGCTGCCAGAGTCGAGCATGTCAACCAGACTCGGTAACTCAAGCACACGCGTCGGCTTTTCAGAGTTCGTGTCGATCAAGGCAAACCACATCACCGAGTCGCCGAACATGTTTGCCAAAAATACGCAACTTGAGCCGACAGTTAGATCTGCACAAAGATTTTCGCCAGGTGTATCTGCAGCTATAAAAACTTGTCGTGCATCATCGAGCAAGACTGATGCTTCACCAACGGTGCGACCGTTTTCAATTCGCCAACCTTCGCTTTGCGTAAAAGACGTCGCAATCGCAACCGTCTCGATGTTTTTCTCTACATCGGCAGAAATCTCAGCAGAGCCGCCGTTGCGGCCAAAGCAATCTTCGCATGCGATGAAAACAATCAATAACGCGGTGATTAATAAAACGCCAAGAGCAGCCCAAAGGCGAATATTGAATAACTGTCGCACCTTCTCAGATTAGGCGCAGTGAAATGCGCAGTTAGACCGAAACCGCGCTCGATTTGTTTTGAGACTTTGCACTGTCTATCTGTTCGGTACGCATCTGCTCGTAATAACTCAAAATCTGGAGCTCAACGCCAAGATCAACATTGCGTACCGAAACACTGCTCGGTGTCGCCAAAACGATCGGCGCGAAGTTCAGTATCGAAGCCACGCCAGCGTCAATCAAAGCATCGACCGCAGATTGAGCCGTTGCAGTTGAAGTTGTGATCGCGCCAATTGTGATATTCAAGTCGCGAACCATTTTGCCGAGATTGCGCACATCACCAATCGTCAACGCACCAGTCGTTTGACCGATTTTCTTTGCGTCGTTATCTACGATGCCAACAACCGGAAACCCACGTGGGGCAAAACCACCAAACTTTGCTAGTGCACAACCCAAGTTGCCCGCGCCAACAACGACAACGTTCCATTCACGCAATAAGCCGAGTTCACGTTTGATTTGGTGAATCAAATATGTAACTTCGTATCCGACACCACGAGTGCCATAACTGCCCAGATACGAAAGATCTTTGCGCACTTTGGCTGCATTCACGCCCGCCAAGGCGGCGAGTTCGTCGCTTGAAAATCTCGAAACATTTGTTGCATGCAAATTATTTAAAATTTGCAAATACACCGGCAATCGAGTTACGGCTGCGTCGGGAATTCTGCGTCGTTGAAGTTGGGTCATGAACTCAGGTTATGGTTTCGTGCAGAATTTCACAAAGTCCTAACCATAAATCTTGCTAAATCGTGTGTGCCTTTGGCGACACCGAGCCAAAACCCTGCAGTTCAGTCGCCTGAGTTATCGTGCTTCCGTGATTCCATCGCTGACCCTTGCCGCAGTCAGTCAATTAAACGCTGCGTTAGCCGGTAGCGCAACCCTTGTAGCCGCTGCGTTTGCTCTGAGCACGTTCGATCGCTGGCATCGACGCGGGCAGCCTCACGAATTGGCATGGACAGTAGCCATGACGTTCTTCACGATTGGCTCAGGCGCATTGTGGTGGGCCGAAGCAACTGGCTGGTCAATGTTCGCCTTTCGAGTTTTCTTTCTTGCTGGCGCAATTCTTAACGTCGCGTGGCTTGCACTCGGCACTATTTATTTGTTGGCCAATAAAAATATTGCGGATCAACTTCGTCGCGCACTTGTAGTGCTCAGTGCGTTCAGCGCCGGAGTCATCGCCGTCGCACCAACAAAGCGCGACATCATCGCAGGTGAGTTTCCCGCTGCTCGCGAATTATTCGGAGCATTGCCGAGAGTTATGGCTGCGGTCGGTTCTGGAGTTCCGGCTCTTGTAATAATTTTTGGGGCACTCTGGTCAACATGGAGAGTTGTTAAGTCTCAGACGCCAAACCTCAAGTCAGCCACTCAACGAAAAGTAGTTGCTCCGGGGCGATTGGCGTTCGGCAATGTTTTCGTCGCGCTTGGCACACTCGTTCTTTCGGCTAGCGGCACACTCGCCGGACGTCTGGGCAAAGATCGTGCATTTGCGGTAACGCTTTTAGTTGGCTTATGTATTTTGTTTGTCGGCTTTTTGGTCGCCAGCAACTCGACTCAATCGCAAAGAAATTTACCTGCCGACAATTGATAAAAGCCCTGCAATAAAAATCACCGCAAGCAACAGTCCGAGGGTCAATGTTGTGGCTGGTCGCATATCTCGAATTTTATCTCTTTGGTGCGATTTTTACCGAGGTCGTAATCGTGCCGTTCTGATCGCTCTGTTCAAGTCGCGACAAGATAACCAAATCACCTTGACCCACATTTAGTTCGCGAGCCGCCGAACCCCGATCAACACACAAAGAGAGCATGCCGTAAGAGTCAACTACGAGACCGAGTCCGCTTCCGATTGCATCGTAACTTCGCACAACTTTTAGTGATCTCACAAGTCGCTCACGATCCACACTTGCGCCGCTTAGAACAGAACCAATCTCAACACGCAAAACTTCACCGAAATGTGCGACTTCATCTGGTCCAATATTTAACTGACAATTACCGAAGCGATCGACCCAAGTCACCTCGCCGTGCAAAGCACCGCCCTCTTCACGTGGCAATGGCACAACGCCAGGCAACAACAATGCAGGATCAATCGATTCACCAAGTTCACTGAGATCGACACCATTACATAGGTGCGCTGCGACCGGCGCAAAAATGTCACGCCCGGCAAAAGTTTCGCCTGGGCTAGTCAGGTGATAATCACTATTCGTCAAGCAAACTGCCCTTCCAGCGCCACCGGCCAAGGCGATCGCCATGGCCAATAACCCATTATCAGGCCCGACAAAAACGCCCTTACCATCGGCGACTTCAACGGCTACAGCGCGACGCGATGAGCCAACACCCGGATCTACAACTGCCAGCACTACCCCGCTCGCGACATATGAAACACATCGTGCCAGCGACAATGAACCTGCTCGAACATCAAAGGGTTCGATGTCGTGTGTCAAATCTACGACTCGACATTGCGGTGCTATCTCATAGATGACACTCTTGACCACACCAACAAATTCATCACGTGTTCCGTAATCAGAAAGAAACGAGACTGTTGAATATTTGGTTGCCATGGACGTCTCACGATACTGAGAAACGTAAGAGCCGGTGCCAACCCCCCGACGGCACCGGCTCAAACGGCGCAGCTCTTTCGAGCGCGACTCCCAGTTGGGGGGTTACCCCGTCCGGTGATCTTGCGACATTTCTAGTCTCACTTTAGACACAAAACAGGTAATTCAAACAAAACTCTCAACAGAAATTTTTGTAGTTAACTTCCAAGTTCTTTGCTTCGGGCGGTTGCGGCACTAACTGCACTAGCGATAATCTCGGCGAATTGTTTACCAACTAACTCAGCAATACCAGCAGCAGTCGTACCATTTGGTGAAGTTACTTTTTTTCTCAATTGCTCTGGCGTTTCAGAACTCTCGGCAAGCAACAACGATGAACCGACCAACAATTGACGCACAAGTTCGTTAGAGACTTGCTCTGTCAAACCTTGTTCAACGCCTGCGGCGATTAACGCTTCTGCCAACAAAAATATATATGCGGGTCCGCTTCCGGACAGCCCCGTAACTGCGTCGAGCAAGTCTTCTTCAACTTCAACGACTGTGCCCACGCCCAACAAAATCTTTTTTGCCCATGCGACATTTTCAGCACTGCAATTTTTGCCACCCGCCATTGCTGAAGCACCCTGACCAATCAACGCGGGCGTATTGGGCATCGCGCGAATTACCGCAACGCCTTTTGATGTCGCGTTCTCGATCGCTGAGATCTTGACACCGGCTGCAATCGAAAGAATTTGCCGCACTCCAGATTCGCCAAGAGCGCCGCACACTTCAACTACATCTGTTGGTTTGACTGCCAATACAACCGACTCGCACTTAGGCATCTTTGATGTGACTTCAACATTTACGAACTCTCGTTTGAGTTCGGCGATTCGCGCGTTATCTTTCTCGACGATCACCATCTGATCAGCAGAAAAACCGCCAGCTAACAAACCTCTCACGAGAGCTGAGCCCATATTGCCGCCACCGATGATGCCCAAAACTGCAACGCCTTGTTTGCTCATGATTTCACCACGCCGTTCAGGCTAGTTAGACGCACTCGAACCACCTAACGACTTCCCCGAACGCTAAGCAGTCCGAGTGCTATTTCGTTGTGTGCGCAGAGTTGCAGCTTTGGCATAACCAATTTCTAAAAGCGGCCAAAACAACTTCTCAACGGTTGCATACAACGTTCCGATTATCCGATCTAGTTCGATTTCATTCAAAGCCGACAGCCCCATTTCACCGCGCAGATAGATCGCGTCTTCTAAACCGATCGAAAAGTGTGCGCCAACTAGTTTCTCGTTTCGGCGCAGGACTGTTTCGTAAAGCAACTCAGCGTTTTGCTCCGGCGCTGGCATCACATAAGTTTCGTAACGCAATGTTCTTTGCCCGAGCGTGAACCAAATTGTGGTGAAGTCTTTTTCTTCACCTGCCATGCGAACGTACCAACGAAACTCGTCTTCGTCTGAACGATCAACAGCCAAAATATTTGCGTGATTCGCTTTTGCCCGACCTAACCACTCGTCAATCTGCCGCTCGATTCGAGCCAGCGCCGCTTCGTCGAAAAGGTCGCTCACAGGTCTAAGAACAGTTGACAAGTTGGCTGGCAAGAAGTGATTGATAAACACCAATCACGCTGTCTGCCGTTGCCGACCATGAATAATTCTTTGCTCGCTGTGCAGCGCGGTTACCAATTGTCAGACTTAGCAGTGGATCTGCCAACAACTGGTCAACATATTTTGCGAACTCGTCTGGATTTCGATCTTTTACCAAGAAACCGGTGCGCTGATGCTCAACCAAATTAAGCAGCCCACCAACGGCACTTGCAACAACAGGTATGCCGCATGCTGCCGCTTCAAGTGCAACAAGTCCAAAACTTTCACTGCGCGAAGGCACCAGCACCGCATCAGCCGCACGATAGTAAGTAGAGAGCAAATGATGCGGCTGTGGCTCGACAAAATGTACGCGACTATTGAGTTGCAAATCGCAAATAAGTTTGCGAACATGCGCCGACTCACTCGTGCCAAATGAACCACTGGCGCCGCCAACAATCATCAATTCAGCATCTTTATTTTCTAACTTTGCCAACGCCTTGACTGCGACGTCAACTCCCTTGAGCGGCTGAATTCGACCGACGAACAAGATCAAAGGTTTGTTGCCCCAGCCGAGTGCGCGCCGCGCGCCTTGGCGATCACCTGGTGAGAAAAATGCAGTTGCTACTCCGGGCGATGCAACAGTGACTAAACCTGGTGATTGACCGTAGAGCGCGCGAAATTGGCTCAACTCTTCGGGGCAACTCACACAAATCGCGTCGGCACAGCCGATGATCTCGAGTTCGGCTCGTTCACGAACAACTGACTCTGTATCTCCACCGAGCGACTTAACGCGAGCCAAAGTGTGAAATGTAGTAACTAACGGCAAGCCAAGTTGGTGCTTGAGTCGATGACCGACGAGACCCGACAACCAGTAGTTGGCGTGCAACACATCGGCGCCGCCCGACTCGTCGATGTGTTCGGCGACCAATTGCGTGAACAGGTCTACAACATCAAGTAGCTCGTCTTTAGAAAGATCGAAGTCACCGGCTTCGATGTGCACAATTCTGTGATTTGGCTCGACCTCGACAACTTTCGGCAAACCTTTTCGCCACGCACGTGTATATGTAGTGCACTGAACATCTTTTTGCGCCATTGCCGAGACGAGTTCGCGCACATAAACGTTCATGCCACCACCATCACCCACACCTGGCTGGGCCAACGGTGAAGTGTGCATTGAGATGACCGCAACGCGCTTCATTTGACTATAAAACCTATCGTTCTAGTCGGGTTTTGCCTCTACTGAACTGGCCTAATCGTTTGGCTAGTCGGTTAACAGCGAATCAACGTTGGCGCCGCCTGCTTTATAGCGCTTGACCAACTCAGTTGTCAGCGAGTCAATTTTGGCAAACAAGTTCTTGCGCTCTGCCGAACGAGCAAGTTCGAATTTCTCAATTTCGACAATTGCTGACTCAAGTGCGTCATCATCAAGTGTGCGCAACTCGCCAAAACCAACACGCTCGCAAAGTTTCTCTAGTTCAACAACTAATTCGTGATCTGCAGAAATATTTGTTTCGCGCGGTGGTCGTGACGAACCGCCACCGTGCTCTTGTCCAAATACATTTGCAATATCTACAGCACTCATTCCGGATGCTGGCGTACCATCGGTGCGACGACGCTGCTCGTCTCGAGCCAAATCACAACGGCCTTGAGCCATGCGACGAACAAATGAAATAACATCTTCTTGCATCTGCAGCGCAGCGCGAGCACTTCGCAACTCTGCCGTAGACATCTCGCTCGGATCGGCTACATCAGTCATGAAGTCATCTTTTTAATCTCTGAACTATTCGAACAACCGCCTGAAACTGGCGGCAAAATTGCAACTTCATCGGCATCGCTAACCACTGTGGTACCAATAACTTCTTCACCGTTGAGCCAAACACGACATGTTTTCATTACGGCGACAAATTCGGCACCAAACCGCTCGGCCGCTATTTGTAAAACTTCATCTACTGTTCGCCCGGCGATTTCTTCGCTCGCTGTGCCAGCCGCTTGTCGGGCCGAGGCAAAAAGTTTTACACGCGCCATGCAGTCAGGTTACCCAAGCCACTACCCTGCGTTGAGTGTCCAGATCAGCTCAAACCGCCAACGCAACAACTCGCTTGTTGGTGCTACGTCACGGACAATCAGAATGGAATGCTCAAGGTCGGTGGCAAGGCCAAGCAGACATCGCACTGACACCCGAGGGCATTCTGCAAGCCCAGCAAGCGGCTTTGAAACTTGGCAAATTCGATTTAATTGCTACAAGCTCTCTCCAGCGCGCACTTCGCACCGCACAGATAATCGCCGAACATAAAAACATGCCTGACTTACACATCGACGACCGTCTCAAAGAGTCACACATTGGGCCGTGGCAGGGTCTGACTTATGCAGAGATAGAAGCTGGCTGGCCGGGGTTTCTAGAGTCGCGCCGCCAACCAGAAGATTTTGAACCGAACCTCCAAGTAGTGCAACGTATGACCGAGGCATTAATTGAAATCGCCGACAAATGTCGAGGTGGTCAAGCATTAATTGTCAGCCATAGCGGCGCCATTCGAACACTTCGCCGCGAACTGAAAGTTTCAGATCATCGCCTTGAAAACCTCGGCGGTTGTTGGTTCGAAGTCGATGCTGAAAATCAGTTACATGCTGGTCGCATCGTTGCAGTGATCGGTGAAGCTGACTCGAGCGAATCGCTATAGCAAATCGTTGTATCGTTGAGCCTCGTGCTAAGTCGCTGGCTTGATGATTCGTTTTCTCAACTAGTTAAAAAGAACATCACCCTTTTAACGGGGGCCCGTTTAACGACTAATGCGTGCTATCGATTCACCCCGCCATTTGTAGCGATCATCGCCAAGGGTTTTAACATCTCGCTTTCAGAGATTGGCATTGCCCTAACAATTTCAGAACTTTCAGGTCTTCTGTCACCGTTCATCGGAAAATTCGTCGACTATTTGTCACGAAGAGCGGCGATGCTCATTGGTCTGATCGGCATTGGTCTTGGCGCACTCATTGCCGGAGTCTCACCAAACATTTATATTTTCACAATTGGTGTGACTTTGATCAGCATCACAAAAAACTTCTTCGACCTTGGCATGTCAGGATGGATTTCAGACCATGTTCCATATGAGAAGCGTGGTCGTTATATCGGCATCACTGAAATTTCTTGGGCGCTTGGTCTGTTGATCGGTGTTTCACTAATGGGCGTCATTACAGCGCTCAGCAGTTGGCGCGCAGGATTCATCGCTGGTGTCTTGGCTACGGCAGTTTCTCTGATGTTCATCGCATCACGAATCAAAGCCGAAGAACACGAAGTTTCTTCTCGAGTCGCCGACGACGGTGTGCGCTTAAGTGGTCGTGGTTGGCTTGTTGTGGCAACAATGTTCGCCACGATGTGCGCAAGTCAATGCATTTTTATAACTTTTGGCGCATGGCTCGATGACGAATTTGGCTTCGGCGCAATCGGTATTGCTGCAGTTGGCTTTAGTTTCGGAATCGTCGAACTTTACGCTTCGATTACTAGCGCCAATAAAACAGACAACTGGGGTAAAGAAAAAAGCATCGCCATTGGATGTTTGATCATGGTGCCAGGTGGGCTGGCGCTATGGTTCGTTTCAGACAATCTGGTGTTTGGTTTAATTGCGCTACTTGTTTACATTTTGGGTTTCGAGTTTGCAGTCGTCAGCATGCTGCCACTGGCAACACATCTCGTACCAAAACGACCTGGTAGCGGCCTTGGCCTCGTCATTGGTGCTGGCACACTTGGTCGAAGTGTGATGAGTCTGGTCGCCACTCGCGCTTACGAATCGAGCAATGGCATCGCTCTGCCATCGCTGATTGGTGCTGCTAGCGCTGGTGTTGCAACACTTTTGATTTATTCATACCACCGCCGTGGTGGACTCGTTCACGACTAAATAATTTATTCGTTGCTGGTTTTCTAACCAGAAAATTTGTTCGTAATCGGTAGTCGCCGATCTTTGCCGAATGCTTTGGTGCTAATTCGCACGCCTGGCGCACCCTGTCGGCGTTTATATTCGTTCATATCAACAAGCCGTGTAATGCGCTTTACGAGTGTCGATTCATAGCCAACTTCAATGATCTGCTGCGCGGTTAAATCATCTTCGACGTAAAGCTTAAGAATCGGGTCTAAAACTTCATAAGGTGGCAAACTTTGATCGTCGCGCTGGTCTGCACGCAACTCTGCCGAAGGTGCTTTGTTGATTGTCGAATCAGGTATCAAATCACGACCACTTTGTTGATTAAAAAAAGCGCAGATTTCGTAGACTTTTGTCTTGAACAAATCTTTGATCACCGCGTAACCACCAACTGAGTCGCCATACAAAGTGAAGTATCCAACTGCTATTTCACTTTTATTGCCAGTTGTCAGAACCATCCAGCCAAATTTGTTCGAAAGAGCCATCAATGTCGTGCCGCGAACACGGCTCTGCAAATTCTCTTCGGTCAAGTCTGCGCGACGGTCGGCAAAACTCGGAGCGAGCGCGTCAAGATAAGCACTGAACGCAGGCTCAATCGAAATAGTTTGAATGTCGATATCTAAATTGCGCGCCAAAAGTTCGGCATCAGAGATCGAACCTGGCGACGAATAGCGCGATGGCATTGCCACGCCGTGAACATGTTCAGAGCCAAGTGCCTGAGTTGCAACTGCGGCTACCAATGCCGAATCAATGCCCCCCGAAAGTCCAATCACGACATCTTTGAATCCATTTTTTTGAACATAATCTCGAGTACCCAACACGAGCGCTGCAAAAATCTGTGCATCGTCATGCAACGGCTCAGCAACTTGACCACGAGATTGTTGTGGTGCCGCAACAGACTTTGACTTCGGCAAGTCCAAATCGCAGACCAATAATTCTTCGACAAACTGTGCCGCACTGGCAACGATTGTGCCATCGGCAGCCAAGATCATTGATCCGCCGTCAAACACGAGTTCGTCTTGTCCACCAACCTGGTTGACGTATGCCACGACACATTCGCCGTCGCGAGCACGCGAACTCAGCATTTCGCGACGCGCACCAATCTTGCCCGCATGAAACGGCGAGCCATTGATATTTAAGTTAAGCACCGCGCCCAAAGAAGCCTGTACTGAAACTGGACCTTGTGAATCCCAGATGTCTTCACAAATCGTCACACCGACACAAGCACCTTTGATGTTGAACAACGGATTGTGAATGCCAGGCGTGAAATATCGTTGCTCGTCAAACACGTTGTAATTAGGAAGCAAATGTTTTCGATAAACACCGACTACTTTTTGGTTTTGGCAAATTGCCGCAGCGTTGTAAAGCTCGCCAGATTTTTGACCCTGTTCGACAAAACCGATAACTGCATAAGTTTCGCCGATTGACTTCACAATTTCTGCAAGAACGAACTGATTCTCGGCAACGAATCCTTGCTTCAGCACTAAATCTTCAGGCGGATAACCGGTAATCGACAGCTCGGGAAACGCAACTACATCGCATCCAGCATCGGCGGCCTGACCGTAATAGTACAAAATTTTGGTTGCGTTTTCGCGCAAGGCACCAACAGTTGGGTTGATTTGGGCAAGCCCTACGCGAAGTTTGGCGAATTCGGCCACGCAGTCAGGCTACCCAGCCAAAAACTTCACACTCCGTTTA
>JBIKVV010000053.1:0-7594 GCA_044356655.1 Ilumatobacteraceae bacterium | reverse complement strand
CGCAAAGAGCAAGAACTACTAGAGGTGTAAAGTTAAATCAACGAAGTTTTAGAGGAGAAGCCGCAAAATGAGCGATGACACAAATAACGAGAATCTTGACGACACGACTAATGCGACCGATCGCACAGGCAACGACGCCACTGTTGACTTCGGCGACGAATTCGGAGTCGTAAAATTCGCCGACGACGATGACAGCGCCCCCGCAATTTCTTTTCCTGAAAATCAGACTGATCAGCTGCCGCACTGGACCGAGCCGCCGACCGGTGAATTGCCAAAATTCGTTATGGCGAGCGAAGATACGATTTCGCCGACTCCAAGTGCAGGCACGAGCCGCCCGTCAGTAAATCTGACGGGGTCAGCTCGTCGCGTCGAGCCTGCGTCTGCACCGCCACCAGTTGCCCGACCATCTCGCGAAGGACGAATTTCAATTGGCTCAGACCCGACCAGCGAGAAAAATCGTCCAGACTCGTCGGGCTCATTGCCGCGACGCGATGTAAGTGGCTCGTTGCGCCGTGACGAAACGGGCAGTTCACAGACTGTGCGCCCAACGCAAGTGCGTCGTGCGCGGCCAAGTGATCGCAGTGATTCGGGCACAGGTCCGCGACCAAGACCACGAACAGCTGCGCCACGCACGAACACGGGCTCGCGTATGGCTTCGTCAGCAGCCAGAGACTTGCCAACTGCGACCGCAGTCGGCGCTTTGTTGGCAGCCGTGTTTATTGCGGCAATTTTGGTTGGCCCAGTTGCCGTGATGGTTTTGTTGGTTTTGGTGCTCGGTCTGGCGGCAGTCGAGTTTTTTACTCAAGCGTCAACTACCGGTTATCAGCCTGCACTCATAGTCGGCGTAGTCGGTTGTGTAGCCGCGCCGCTCGCCGCGTATTGGATAGGTGACGCCGCGTTGCCATTGGTGTTCGTGTTCGCGTTTGTCGCCGGAGCAATCAGTTTCATTGGTGCAAACTCGGTTGAGAGTGGGCCGGTACCGAACTTAGGTCTGACACTTCTTGGTCTGGTCTGGATTGGACTCTTTGGTTCATACGGTGCACTTATTTTGCGCCTATCAAACTCGGGGCCAGGCTTTGAAAACATTGGCACAGACACGTTGTTTATTTTGGTCATCGGCATCATCGCCAATGACACGGCGGCATATTTCGTTGGTGCTGCCACCGGGCGTACACCGCTTCGATCTTGGATCAGTCCGTCAAAAACAATGGAAGGTTTTGTTGGCGGCGCAATTGGCACATTTGTCGCAGTGATTGCAGTAGGTCTACAAAGCGGAACTTGGACAAAACTTAGCGAGTGGTTGGTAATTGCATTCGTAATTTCAATTGTTGGCCCGATTGGTGACCTTACTGAATCGATGTTCAAGCGCAATATGGATATCAAAGATTTCGGAACAGTGATTCGTGGTCATGGCGGGGCACTTGACCGCTTTGACAGCATGTTGTTTGCATTGCCGTTTATCTACTACATCACGTTGGTGCTGACTCCTTGGGCTAGTTGAGCCGTGGTGCGCGTTGCCATTGCCGGATCTACTGGGTCAATCGGCAAGCAAACTTTAGAAGTTGTTCGTGCTGCTGGTGATTCGGGCAAATATCAAGTTGTAGCACTTAGTGCTAATTCGTCGGTCGCCGAAATTGTCGCTCAGGCGCAAAGTTTTAAGCCCGAAGTCGTAGTTATCTCTGATCCATTAGCGCGAAAAAAAGTTGCCGAGCATCTAAAACCCACGAACCCGAAGATTGAAGTTATAGATGACGCATCGCAACTCGCGATGCTCGCCGATGTTGTAGTCAACGGCGTTGTTGGTTTTGCTGGTTTAAGCGTGACAATGTCGGCTCTGAAAAGTGGCAAGCGACTGGCGTTGGCCAACAAAGAGAGTTTGATAGCAGCCGGCCCAGTAGTTGCCCCGCTACGCAAAATTGCCGGCGCAGAAATAATCCCTGTCGATAGCGAGCATTGCGCGATACATCAATGCTTGCGAAGTTCGCAAAATAGCGTGCGTGATGTTTCGCGATTGTTGCTGACTGCAAGTGGTGGACCATTTCGCGGTCGATCTGCAAAGTCACTCGAGAATGTTTCAGTTCAAGATGCGTTGCAACACCCAACTTGGTCAATGGGGCCAAAAATTACGATCGACTCATCTACTTTGATGAACAAAGGTCTCGAAGTAATCGAGGCACACGAACTTTTTGGTGTGAGTTACGACGCCATCAGCGTGGTGGTGCATCCTCAGTCAATTGTGCATTCGATGGTTGAGTTTTGTGACGGCGCAACGATCGCACAACTTTCGATGCCTGATATGAAGTTGCCGATTGCGTACGCGCTTGAATACCCGAATCGATCAGCCAGTAGTTTTGGCGCCATCGATTGGGCCGAACTTTCTCGGCTCGACTTTGAAAAACCTGACCGTGACACATTTCGCTGTCTTGACCTGGCCTACCAAGCGGGTCGAATTGGTGGTACGGCGCCTGCGTGGTTGAGTGCCGCAAACGAAATCGCTGTTGAAACTTTTTTGGCCGGAAGCGTGAAATGGAATCAAATTGCCAGCATCATTGAATCAACCATGCAACACCATGATGGTCAAATACCAACAACGGTCGAGGATATTTTAGAAGCCGACCGTCTCGCACGCACGTGGGCCACAAAGATTTCAGCCAACATTAAGGAGACGCAAGTTTGAGTTCAAGTGACGGCAATTTTTATACGAAGTTTCGTAACGAGATCGCTGCGGGGGGCGCAACCGATACTCAACAGAATCAGAACAACAAGTTAACTTCTGCCGTCACGGCATTAATTGTCTTTGGGTTGTTGGCGTGGTTGGGTGTGAAGAACCCATGGTCGCTTGTTTTCGTAGCTGGTTTGATCGTCTCGGTGTTTCTGCACGAAGTTGGTCATTTTTGGACGGCGCGTCGCAGCGGCATGAAAGTCACTCAGTTCTATATGGGCATGGGGCCTCGAATATTTAGTTTTCAGCGCGGCGAAGTCGAATTTGGTTTGCGGGCACTGCCAGTAGGCGCCTTTGTGCGCATTGTGGGTATGAACAATTTAGATGAGTGTGCCCCTGAAGATGAGCCGCGTACATATCGTCACCAGTCGTACCCGAAGCGAATGCTCGTGATCACCGCAGGCAGTCTGATGCACATGATTATTGCCATTGTGTTGTTCGTCGGCGTTTATGCGACGGCGGGCCGCTTTGGTGACACGGGCAAACTTTTAATTTATGGCGCACCAGCAGTTGATTCGCCCGCAGAGAGAATTGGTCTTCGTAACGGTGATCAGATTCTGGCAGTCGGCGAGTCAAAGATAACTTCGCGACGCGAATTGATCTTGGCGATAGTGGCAAATAAACCTGGTGACACTGTTGAACTCAGATTTTTGCGTGATGGTCAACAGCAGATCGAACAAGTGGTGTTAGCAAGCAACCCTGCAAATTCTGAACTGGCGTTTTTGGGCGTCTCATCTGATTCTTATGCGTATGTTCAGCACAATGTTTTTAGCGCAGTTGGTTTCGGTTTGGTTGACGTTGTTACGACTGCGAGAGATTCGGTGGGTGGTCTGTTTGTTGTGCTTAATCCATCAAATATTTTTTCGAATGTCGTGGCTGACGAACCAGACATAATGACACGACCAACAACAGTCGTTGGCGCAAGTCAATTTGGTGGTGAAATTGGCCGCAGTGAAGGCATCAAGGGTGTGCTGATGTTGTTGGCAAGCGTGAACATTTTTGTTGGCGTGTTCAACATGTTGCCACTGTTGCCATTTGACGGCGGCCATGCGGCGATTGCTACTTACGAGCGGCTTCGCTCGCGCCGTGGTCGTGTGTATCGCGCCGATGTTGGCAAGATGATTCCGGTGGCGACGACCGTGGTGGTTTTGCTCGTAATGTTGATGTTTGCGGGCCTCTACTTAGACATAACCAGCCCGCTCGGATAATTAGATTTAAACGACTGTGATGACATGGGCGCCGACATGACGAACAATACTTTGACAAATTTCCCTCGCAAAAAAACTCGCCAGATAAAAGTTGGCAAAGTTTTGGTTGGTGGTGACGCACCAATCAGCGTGCAGTCAATGACAATCACCAAAACATCTGACGTCGAGGGCACATTGCAACAGATTTATGCGCTTGCTGCAGCGGGTTGCGACATTGTGCGCTGCACTTGCAACGATGCGGCTGCGGCTGAAGGCTTGGCCAAAATTGTGCCGAGGTCGCCTGTGCCGATCATTGCTGACATTCACCACCAATATCGCATGGCTTTGGCGGCACTTGAAGCGGGCGTGCACGGGTTGCGGCTTAATCCTGGCAATATTCGAAAACCTGAGCACATCAAAGCCGTGGCATCTGAAGCCCGCGATCGTGGTGTGTCAATTCGAATTGGCGTCAACGGTGGCTCTTTAGATTCAGACCTCTACGAGAAACACGGTGGCCTGACCGCCCAAGCGATGGTCGAGTCGGCGCAACAAGAACTTAGATATTTCGAAGAAGTTGATTTTGATTTGGTAAAAATCTCTGTCAAAGCATCAAACGTGCCGCTGATGGTTGAGGCATACCGCATGCTCAGCGAGATAACAGATTTTCCGCTTCATCTTGGCGTGACAGAAGCTGGACCGCTACCTGGCGGTTTGATCAAGGCGACAGCAGGCATTTCGACGCTGCTTCTTGAGGGCATCGGAGACACTATTCGTTACAGTCTCACGGCCGACCCCATTGAAGAGGCCCGCGCTGGGCGGCAGTTGCTCGAGTCTCTCGGTTTGCGCGAGCGAAAAAATGTCGACTTAATTGCTTGTCCGAGTTGTGGCAGAGCAGAAGTAGACGTGATTGAAATTGCCAATCGCGCGCAGGCTGCCTTTGCCGATAAAAAATTGCCGCTGCAGATTGCGGTCATGGGATGTGTCGTCAACGGCCCCGGTGAAGCGCGCGAAGCAGACCTTGGTATAGCCGCAGGCAACAAACGAGGTCACTTGTTTGTAAAAGGTCGTAACGTCGCCGTGGTGCCCGAAAACGAAATGGTTGACGCATTAGTCGACTGGGCAACTTTTATTCACGAACACGGCACCGATGCTGCTCTAAAGCGGGTCGACACCACGATTGCCGAGCGCGAAGCGGCTAAAGATCGCAATGCGGCCTTAGCCGAAAAAGGCGATGACGCTAATCATGACCAAGAGCGAATTGTCGAAATTCGACGCACGGTTTCAGAAAAGTAACTATTAAATAGTTTGAATAGTTAACTAGTTGCGAACAACTGACTATGGCTATGTTGAAGCGCAGTAGGCAAACGCAGTAACTGACGTTTTGTAATTGTCGGCACTTTTTTGCGCACGACGAGACATTGTGGTGTTTGGGCGATGAGACCAAATGTTGCACAACGTTCGATTGCACGCTCGAGTGAGCCCGAACCATGGCGAAACGCAAGACCCAAAGCGGCAGCCGTGTCGGTCAGGTCAATGCAGTAGCCATTAGGAAAGACCTCTAGTTCGCGCGACAGATATCGCAACACCCATGTCGCACTCGGGCCAATAACGCCGAGCCAATATGTTTCGACATAGTCGCTGCATGCGTCGAACCCTGATACGGCTAGAACCGGGTCAACCCACTCAGAGACGAAGATTTCTGGGTTTGTAAAGTCGCACGAGTTTGAAGTCATACCCAGTTGTGTGCAGAAACTTGAGGTTTTGGCTCGCGATCGTGCGGGCTTTTATCTGAACAGACAGATTCGGGCATTCCAGATTTTCGAGGACCAAATGGCTTGTGGACTAAAAATCCCAGATGCGCAGCGGGCAGCGACTCTGCAGTTCTATCTTCAAGATGACTAATTGCGTCAGCGCTCTTGGCAAAGTCGTGTGGTGTCGTTAAATCCCGACAAAAACGGTAGGGTATTGATATGTCTAGTTTTCGCGAACTTCTAGCTGCGGCGAAGTCAAAAATCCAAGAAGTTGACACGCAAACAGCAAGCGAGAAAATCGAATCAAATCAAGTTGTCGTTTTGGACGTGCGCGAACCCGACGAGTTTGAGCAAGGCGCGTTAAAAAACGTCGTTCACATTCCGCGCGGGCATCTTGAAGCGCAAGTCGAGTCGAAGATCGTCGACAAGAATTCTCCAGTAATTGTTTATTGCGCTGGTGGAGTGCGAAGTGCATTTGCAGCCAAAACTTTGCAAGAGCTTGGCTACGCAAATGTTTTGAGCATGGCTGGTGGCTTTGGCAAATGGAAAGACGAGGGCCGCGAATGGTCAACCCCCGTGCAGCTTTCGGCAGAGCAGCGCAACCGCTATCAGCGACATGTGCTGTTGCCAGAAGTTGGCGTCGAAGGTCAAGCCAAACTTTTGGCAAGCAAAGTTTTGCTGCTTGGTGCAGGTGGTTTGGGTTCGCCTGCCGCGATGTATTTAGCAGCAGCCGGAGTCGGCACGATCGGCATCGTCGATATGGATGTAGTTGATGCATCTAATTTACAGCGCCAAATTTTGCACAATTTAGACCGAGTTGGTGATCGCAAAGTTGACTCGGCAAAAAAGACGTTGACGATGTTGAACCCAGATGTCAACGTGGTCACTTATGACACCAGGCTGAGTGCAGAAAATGTAATGCAGATTCTTGCTGGCTACGACGTAATCGTCGACGGCGCAGATAACTTTCCGAGTCGTTACTTGCTGAACGATGCGAGCGTAAAACTTGGAATACCGGTTGTGCACGGTTCGATTTTCAGGTTTGAAGGCATGGTCAGCGTGTTTCATCCGATACTTGGGCCGACATACCGAGACATGGTGCCCGAGCCGCCACCAGCAGAGTTGGCACCGAGTTGCGCCGAAGCGGGTGTGCTTGGTGTATTGCCTGGCATCGTTGGTTCGATTCAGGCACTTGAGGCATTGAAATTGATACTCAACTTGGGTGAATCGCTAATCGGAAAAATCTTGGCGATCGACACAACCGAGATGTCATTTCGCACGTTTAAGTTGCAGCGCGATCCGAAAAATGCTGTGACGTATGACAATCGAGACAAGATTCAAATTCGCGATCTCGAAGGTGCGTGCGCACCGTGGCTTGCAAAATAATTTAATTGCCACCAACTACGACATCTAGTTGAACTCGGGCAGACTGCCCAAAGTCGTATGATTATCTAGTGCGATTTGCCATTGTCGGGGCTGGTTTTTCGGGTGCAGTAGTCGCCCGCGAACTAGTAGAAGCCGGACACTCAGCCGATGTTTTTGACACTCGTGATCATGTCGCAGGAAACTGCCACACTGCACGCCATGAGACGGGTGTGATGGTTCATACGTATGGCCCACACATTTTTCACACTCAGCACGAGCATGTTTGGCAATACATCAATCGTTTTGGCGAAATGATGCCGTATCGACACAAGGTCAAGGCGATCTCACAGGGCACGATGTATTCGTTGCCGGTCAACTTAAAGACGATCAATCAGTTTTTTGATCGTGACTTTGACGCCCAGCAAGCAGAAGAATTCATTCAAAGCAAAGCCGATGCGACGATAACCAACCCGGTTTCATTTGAAGATCAAGGCTTGCGATTCGTCGGGCGAGAACTCTATGACGCGTTTTTCGCGGGTTATACGTCAAAGCAATGGGGGGTTCATCCC
>JBIKVV010000052.1:0-7858 GCA_044356655.1 Ilumatobacteraceae bacterium | reverse complement strand
ATGTTTGACGTGCCAATTCAGGCTGCAATCGGTGGCAAGTTCATCGCTCGCGAAACTGTCAAGGCAAAGCGCAAAGACGTGTTGGCCAAGTGTTACGGCGGTGACATCTCGCGCAAACGCAAGTTGCTTGAAAAGCAAAAAGAAGGCAAGAAGAAGATGAAGTCAATCGGTCGTGTCGAGATACCGGGAGATGTGTTCATCTCGGCTCTGAAACTTGATAATTAACTTCCGTGGCTGAAAAACATGCAAGCGTTTTTCGCTCGCTGAAATATTTCAATGCACGTTTATTTTTCGCAGGGTTGCTGCTTTCGAATATTGGCAGTTGGCTGCAGTTAACAGCATCGTCACTGTTGATTTACCGCTTGACGGGCAACGCAGCCGATCTTGGCTACAACGTTGCGTTTCAGTTTCTGCCGATGTTGTTGTTTGGCACTTGGTGCGGAGCGCTTGCTGATCGCCACAACCGCCGCCGCATAGCGATCATCTCACAAGCATGCTTGGCCGGTCAGGCGCTATTGCTTGGAGTTCTCGATCTTTCGGGTGTGATCAGTGTGCCGATGGTCTACGCGCTGTCGTTGCTTCTCGGCATCATCGGCGCTTTCGATAACCCTGCACGACGCGGTTTGGTGACCGAACTCGTGCCGACAGTTGATTTGCCGAATGCAATGTCGCTGAATACGGCCGTGATGACTGGCTCGCGAATTTTCGGTGCGGCAATTGCGACTGCGTTGGTCGGACCACTCGGCACCGGTTGGTTGTTTATCTTGAACGGCGTCTCGTATGCGGCGATGATTTATGGTTTGACAGGTTTGCGAAAGAGCGAAATGTATCCGGCGATTATGCGACCAGCAGGTGGTTCTCCTGTGCGCGAAGTGTTTAAATACGTCGCCGGTAATCGACGCTTGTTGACGATGTTTTTGGTTTATGTCGCCGTGAGTACATTTTCTTTCAACTTTGGTGTTGCTTTGCCAAAGTTGGCAGACCTGAGTTGGGGTGATGACCGAGCATTTGGTTGGGTGATGTCGGTAATTGGCATTGGTAATTTGACGGGCGCTCTGCTCACTGCACGCTTAAAGACCGTTTCGATGGGCTGGTTCGTCGGCAATATTGCGTTACTCGGATTAGCAAGCATCGGCATGGCGTTTGCTTCGAACGTGTGGCTGGCATTTTTATGGAGTATTCCGCTGGGCATCGGCGGCGCCGCAATGATCGCTTCGGGCAATGCAATTAGCCAACAAGAATCACCACCCGATATGCGTGGAAGATTGTTGGCGTTGACTGCGGTTGCATTTTTGGGAAGCACACCAATTGGCGGACCGATAACCGGTTTGATCGCAGACTCAATTTCGCCTGAGTGGTCACTGGCATATGGCGGGGTAATTGCTCTAGTTTGTGCAGCAGTGGCAGTAGTTGCATGGAGATGATTGGGTGTAGTTCAGATGTCGAATAGTTCGTCTAATTCAGTGATGTGGTTTCGGCGAGATTTGCGCCTCGACGACAACCCAGCATTGATCGCAGCAAGCAAAGTTGGGGCAGTAACGCCGTTGTTTGTTTTAGACCCGATGTTTTTGCAGCGTTCAGGTGCACCGAGGTTGGCTTTTTTGTTTCGTTCACTGCGTGAATTGAATCGCGCAATGGGTGGCGCGCTCGTGGTGCGTGTTGGTGACCCAGTCGAAATCGTGCCAAAAGTTGCCAAAGAAGTTGGTGCAACCGAAGTTTTTGCCGCAAAAGATTTTGCACCATACGGGCAAAAACGTGACGCTGAAGTTGCTCGGTCACTTGAAAAAGTTGGTGCGAAATTGAATCATATTGGTTCGGCATACGCGGTCGACCCGGGCACAGTGCGAAAAGCCGACTCGACGCCGTATTCAGTGTTTACTCCGTTTTCGAAAATTTGGTTGGCGCACGGTTGGCCGGCACCAGCAAAAGAGCCGACTGTGAAATGGAATGGCGCACCCACGATAAAGAGCGAGTCGATACCTGACGACCCGACATTGACCGCAAAAATCGCTGATGCGGGCGAAGAGGCCGCATGGAAACGATGGAGATATTTCGTCGAGACTGCTCTTGATAAATATAAAGACGAAAGAAATAATCCTGATCGCGACGGCTGCAGTCAGATGTCGGTTTATTTGCGCTTCGGTGTTGTGCACCCGCGACAGTTATTGGCCGAACTCGAACCGAACAAGAACCACGATCACTATCGAAGCGAACTTTGTTGGCGCGAGTTTTATGCCGATGTCTTGTTTCACCAACCACAGACAACTTGGAAGAATCTGCAACCCAAAATGGACAGCCTGCAAGTCGACACCGATGCAAAAGCAAAACGGCGATTCGAAATTTGGTGCGCTGGCAAAACGGGTTATCCGATCGTTGATGCCGGAATGCGACAGATGTTGGCAACAGGCTGGATGCACAATCGTGTGCGAATGATTGCTGCCAGTTTCTTGGTTAAAGATTTGCATTTACCGTGGCAGTGGGGTGCGAAGTTCTTCATGAAGCATCTGGTCGATGGTGATATCGCATCAAACAATCACGGTTGGCAATGGACTGCTGGTACTGGCACCGATGCGGCGCCGTACTTTCGCGTGTTCAACCCCGTGTTGCAAGGCGAGAAATTTGATCCCAACGGAAATTACGTTTGCGAATGGATACCTGAGTTGCGCGACGTGCCAAAAAAGTTTGTGCATTCACCGTGGTTGCAACCCGAAGGCGGATTGTTTGCGCAATACCCAGAACCCATGGTTGACCATTCACAAGAGCGTGACGAGGCGTTAAGTCGCTACAAGATCAGCGGGGAAATCAATCGCTCGGTAGTCTGACGCTAGGTAGCCTGATAAGTAACAAATGCTTGACGATCGTAAGACTGCAATCCTCAGGGCTGTCGTAGAGGAGTACATCGCCACCGCGCAACCGGTGGGTTCTGCGCACATTGCCAACAATCGTGTTATGGCGGTCTCGTCGGCGACGGTGCGCAACGACATGGCGGCTTTAGAGCGCGAAGGCTATCTAATGCATCCGCACACTTCGGCTGGTCGAATACCAACCGACAAGGGATACCGGTTTTTTGTAGACAACTTGGTGCCAAACGGTTCACTTGGCTCGATCGAGCAGGCGAAAGTTGGAAGTTTTTTTGAAACTGCGCACTTTCGTCTAGAAGAAACACTTCAGCGAACGTCGATGTTGTTGGCGCAGTTGACGAATTATGCATCAGTCGTAATTGGGCCGACTGCAGAAGTTGCCGTTGTGCGCTCGGTGCAACTAGTTCGACTTTCAAGCCATCACATCACGGCGGTCGTCGTACTGTCGAACGGTGCGGTCGAAAACGCACAGATTGAAATCACCAGCGATGTCACAGACGATGAGATTTTGCAAGCCAATGCACAACTGCAGAGCCTGATGATTACAAAGCCTTTGAGTGGTGTTGCTGCTCATCGCGAAGCAAATCGCAATGCGAGCAAAGATCAAACACATGGTGCTGGTGTTGCTGCATTGTGTGAAAAAGTTTTGTCGGCTTTTGATCGCATACGAAATGACGAGAATTTTTATGTTGGTGGCGTGGCGCAGATGGCCGAGGCATTTGATGCAGTAGAAATCGTGCGTAATGTCTTGCATACTCTTGAGCAGCAATATGTCGTTGTGACTCTTGTTCGCGACATGTTGAACCGTGGTGTTTCGGTGGCGATCGGCGCCGAGCACGGTGTCGAGCCACTTTCGGCGTGCTCAGTTGTCTTGGCGCCAGTTCGCGCCGACGGCGAAACCGTGGGCACTGTTGGTGTGCTTGGGCCAACGCGCATGAATTATCCGCAAGCGTTGGCGACCGTAGATTTGGTCAGCGACCGACTTGGCCGTCGTTTGACCGAAAATTAATTCGAATGGCGCAAGATTTTTATCAGTTGCTTGGCGTATCGCGTGGGGCGAGTCAAGACGAGTTAAAGCGCGCATATCGCAAGTTGGCGCGAGAACTGCACCCTGATGCAAACCCGAACAACGCCGAGGCAGAAGAGAAATTCAAACTTGTAAGTCGCGCATATGAAGTTTTGTCTGATGACGAGACTCGTGCGCGATATGACCAATTTGGTGAAGCCGGTATTTCTGGTGGTGGTCGCGGCGGCGGAGATCCGTTTGGTGGCGCTGGGGGTTTCGGCAGCATCTTCGACGCATTCTTTGGTGGTGATTCACCGTTTGGTGGAGGCTCTCGACAACAATCTGGTCCACAGCGAGGCCCAGATCTCGAAACACAAATTGAAATCGACTTTGTTGACGCAGTTTTTGGTTGTAAAACTTCGGTGTCGATCAGATCGGCCGTGAGTTGTGAAGAGTGCGAAGGTTCTGGCGCGGCTGCAGGCACCAAAGCCACAACGTGTGCCGACTGTGGTGGTTCGGGTCAAGTGCGACGAATGCGCCAGAGCATTCTCGGGCAAATGGTGACAACGACGCCATGTGGTCGATGTCGTGGCATGGGTGAAATGATTGCGTCGCCGTGCAACAAATGTCGCGGTGAAGGTCGCGTGACTAAAGATCAGACACATGAGATTGATATTCCGGCAGGTATTGCAGCGGGTCAAACAATGCGCGTGACTAGTCGTGGTGGTGTCGGGCCGCGTGGTGGCGCGGCAGGAGACCTGTATGTGCATATTGAAGTTGCCGCACATGAGATGTACCAACGTGAAGAAAATGACCTGGTAACAAACGTGCAGGTCTCGATTGCGCAGGCAGCGCTCGGCGTTGATCTTGTGCTGGCGACTCTTGACGGAGATGAGACGCTCACCGTTGCGCCAGGTGTGCAACACGGTCATGAGTATTTGCTCAAGGGTCGTGGCGTGCCGTACTTGAATCAAGGCGGACGCAATCGTGGAAGAACACGCGGCGATCTTCGCGCACGAATTGAAGTCGTGGTGCCGAAAAAACTTTCGTCAAAAGAGCGCGAATTGCTGTTGCAACTTGCCAAAGAGCGCGGTGAGCAAGTGGCAGCCAGCGACAATTCACTGAAGTCGAAGATTAAGTCGGCGTTTTCGTGATCTCTGCGCTGCGTAACTCAGCGGCACATGTTTTTGTAGATTCAATCGACGCGCCAGTGTTGAGCGATGTGGATGCACATCACCTATTGCGTGTCTTGCGGGTGAAATCGCGAGATGTCGTGACGGTCTCAGACGGTGGCGGCCGCTGGCGAACATGTGTTGTCGATGGCGATGCAAATCTTGAGGCAACAAGCGACGTCGCCACAGAAGCGGCACCTAAGTGGCACTTGACTGTGGCGTTTTCTGTAGTTAAAGGTGATCGGCCTGAGTGGACAGTACAGAAACTGACTGAAATTGGCGTTGACGAGATTGTCGTCTTGGCGCCGACGACTCGCAGTGTCGTGCGATGGGACGCAGGCCGGGCAAACAAGAATTTAGAGAAACTGCGAATAGTTGCGCGTGAGGCGGCGATGCAATCGCGACGCGTTTGGCTGCCAAAAGTTAGCGATGTCGTGACTTTGGCGCAGTTGAGCGATGCATTTATCGCTGACCCGACTGGCGAGGTGCTGAATGCTTCGCATCGCTCGATTGCGATTGGTCCTGAGGGTGGTTTCACGCAAGACGAGATCTCTGCTGGCAAAGGTGTCGTTTCGCTTGGTGACACAATTTTGCGAGCAGAAACTGCGGCTATCAGCGCGGCTGTTCTAATGTCGAATTACCGAAATAAAGAAAGTTGAACCGATAATGAGCCCAACTGACGACGAGATGCTTGAGCAGTCTCCGTTTTCACGGATGGTGGGTGAGCGCCTGAGATCGATTCGCTCGCAGAAAAATTTGTCGCTTAGCGAAGTCGAACTTCAGTCGCGCGAAGAGTTTAAAGCCTCAGTGCTTGGCGCATACGAACGAGGCGAACGGGCGATTTCAGTGCCGCGCCTCGAGCGCTTGGCGAAGTTTTATGGCGTAACAATCGATCAACTTTTGCCGCGCGACCCGTTGCGAGTTGAAGATAATCAGCCAGGTGCGTCGGCCCCGACGAAACTTCGAATTGATGTCGCCAAACTCTCGACACGTGAAGGCATCGAATTCAAGATGCTTGAAAGATTTTTGCGGATGATTCAAGTGCAACGACAAGACTTCAACGGCAAAGTTATAACCGTGCGTGCGCACGACACGCGGGCGATTGCCGTGATGCTCGATATCGCCGTCGATGAAGTTGGGGCCAAACTTGCCGAACTTGACTTGTTGTTCGTGCCACCAACAACGCAGAGTTAATTATCATGCACCCAGGCTTTGGTGTTTACATTCATATTCCGTTTTGTGCAAAAAAGTGTGACTATTGCGCTTTTGCAACGTTCACTGATCGCCACCAAGTGACGACTGACTATTTGACGGCATTACGCACGCACATTAAGCGAAGCGTTGCGAGTTCAATGCCAAGCGCGACGAGCGTGTTCATCGGTGGTGGCACACCGACTCTTGTGCCGGCTGCAGAGTTAATGAGTGTGCTTGCTGAGATTCCGCTTGCAGTTGGCTGCGAAGTGACGGTCGAGTGCAACCCCGACGACATCACTCTTGAGATGATGCAGACATATCGCGCGGGCGGGGTAAATCGCATCAGCATCGGTGTGCAGTCGACTGTTGATCACGTTTTGAAGTCGCTTGGGCGTACGCATAACCCAGAGAACGTTCAGCGCTCAGTTTCTTTTGTGCGCGAAGCTGGGTTTGAGACTTTTAATCTCGACATAATTTACGGTGCTGCAGGCGAAACACTTGATGATTGGTCGCGGACGTTGCGTGATGTTGTCGCTCTTGATCCTCCACATGTTTCTGCATACGGCCTGACAGTTGAAGCGAACACCGTTTTGGCGACACAACTAGATCGCCACCCAGATGATGACGATCAAGCAGACAAATATTTATTGTGTGATGACGCATTGTCGGCAAACGGCTTGCAGAATTATGAAATATCAAATTGGGCAAAGCCCGGCCATGAATGCAAACACAATTCGCTTTATTGGCAACAAGGCAACTACGAAGGTTTTGGCAGTGCGGCCCATGCACATTTAAACGGCCGTCGTTGGTGGAATGTTCGCACGCCAGATCGCTACATCGAATTAGTTAATGCTGGTGAGTCACCCGAGTCGTCGAGTGAGACACTTGATGCTGAAACGAGCAAGCGCGAGATGCTGCAGTTGCTGGTGCGAACTCGTGAAGGTGTGCCACATGGTTCGTTTAGTGACACCGATCTTGACGAAATGAGCGAGTTGCTTGACCGCCAAGATGACCGAATCGTTTTGACTCGCGCAGGGCGTTTGCTCGCCAACGAAGTTGCGCTGCGACTAATTGACGCAGTTTAATTATTGCGGTTTAGTTTTATTTTATTGCTTTAAGAAACGCGTCAAACTCTTTTTTGTCAATTGTTACGTTGTTGTGATCGGCGGGGTAGGCGCCAGTCAGCACATCGCTGCGGAACTCTTTGAATGCTGCGACTGATTCGCGGTGCAGACGGTGATATTCGGTTTTGAAGTCGCGGTAGACCTTTGAGTGACGCGGTACATGACCCTCGTTGTCGCCGAGAATGTCAGTGGCGAAGAGATATTGCACATCGCAGTTGATGCCGGCACCCATGCCGATGGTCAGCATTTTTGTGCGCTTTGAAATTTCGGTGGCAACTTCGGCTGGCACAACTTCAACTTCAACACCAACTGCGCCGGCCTCTTCGTATTGCATTGTGAGTTCGTAAACACGCAAAGCTTCGGCACTTGTTTTGCCAACTGCCTTCATGCCACCAAACCACGAGTTTCGATAGGGCACGAGACCAACGTGGCCGACCACGGGGATGTACTCGTCGGCGAGTGCCTTGATCGTGGGTATGCCGTATCCGCAATAAAGCGTGT
>JBIKVV010000051.1:0-8051 GCA_044356655.1 Ilumatobacteraceae bacterium | reverse complement strand
GCTAGAAGCCTCGTATTACAACGATTTATCGACAATTTGCTGGGCGACGCGAATTGCTCCGCGAGCCCCATCTTCAGAAACGCGCAATGCATCAACAAAACTAAACCACTTCACTTGCTGGCTCTCGCCTGCTGCCGGCGCGAAAATTTCGTTCGTCGCCCAAAGCAAAAATCGCACATCAAGATGAGTGTGCCCGCGCGGACCTGGGTGCACATCGAGATGAATAAATCTCGGAGAGGTTTTTTCTGCACCAAAATGTTGCAGATTTAAACCTGTCTCTTCTTGCGCTTCACGCAGCGCTGCGTCATCAATCGACTCACCAGAATCGATGTGCCCACCGGGTTGTAGCCACATATTTAGTCGTTTGTGAAGATGCAGAACGACGCCAGGTTTGCCGACGACGATTGCCGAAGCAGTGACATGAGTGGGGTCGCTGTGTTCGTCGAACGGGGCGCGAAGGCTTGGTGCAAGTTCACAAAAAGTTTTGACCGACTCGCGCTCGCGATCATCAATCGGCTCGTGGCTTGCTAGTTGCAGGCAAAAAATTTTAACAAACTCAAGACCAGAATCAGAAATCACCAAATGCACAATACTTGCTTGACTGGCTGGCTGACTAGATAACGAACTAGCCGTAGATTGCTGCGATGCTCCATTCGCCATGCTCAAGTGCAACAAGCAGTGCTTGCACTTGTTGTGAACCATCAGGCAAAAGTTTTTCGATTACGACTTGCAATCTGACTAATCGTCGACTGCGGGCGGTGTCCCACCATTTTTCTTCTACTGGCCATGGGCCGGCCCAAGAAATAATTTTGTGATTTTGTTGGTTGATTATTAACTGCTCTGGGTCGGCGCTTAACTCGTGGCGAGCACTAACACGCAGCAAGTTTTTATTTTTATCAACTACCCGCACTAGCGGTGGCTCAGAATAAACAACACTCGGTGACGGAGTTGGCAATGAACCTCGCCACTTTGGTTTATCGGTTGTTGTAACCACCGCGCTTTGTCTGAGTTGAAAATGCGAGGCAGAAACAAGCTGAAAATTCTCTTGCAAATCTCGACCACCTTGCCATTTGACTAATTGAACAGCAGTTGAGCCGAGCAGTTCGGTCAGCCGACCAATTGCGCGACCGGCAGTCTCATCAACTTGGGTGATGCCACCCCATAACTTGAGTTGGCACGCCGTATCTGTGCGCACTTCATCGGCAATCAACTGCACGCGAACCAACGGGCTCTTATGCGACGAACTTTCAATTTGCCACTTGGCACTTTCGGTTATCGCTCGAGCGGTCAAACCTTGGGGTCGATACCACAAGCGTTCTGAATGTGGGCCTGTCTCTGACTCAAATTTGAGAATTAAACGAACACAAATCGCACCTCGCTTAACGAAATAATCGCTGAACTCTTCGGCCATTGTTTGCACATTGTTGAGCAACGTTTGTTGATCGAAAATCGGCTCTTCGAACGCTCGCGAACAAAGGTGCTCTGGCGGTGGCGCAACTGCGGCCAATGGGTGTTGTTCATCGCCACGAGCAAGTCGATGCAACTCGACGCCTAATTCGCCGAATCGCCCGGCCAACACCGACTCGCCAATTTTTGACACATCATGCAAAGTGTTTAGCCCGAGTCGCTCAAGTAACGAGACTGTCTCGCCATTGATGTTGGCAAACTCGTTCAAAACCCTGACAGATTTTTGTGCAAGCCAAACTTTTGTCTTTTCTGGTTCGACGATAAAAGGTGCTTTGGCTTTATTTTGCGCCGAGATATGAGCAGCGATGTGGGCCGCCAGACGACTGTCGGCGATGCCAACACCAAATTGTGAATCGGCAACTATCGAAGTACGCAAAGCCTGGACAATTTTGTTGGCCATCGGCTCATCACCGCCAAAATAGCGAGATGGACCACGCGTAGCAAAAACAATCACACCTGGCTCGCTGACTTCGATTAACGGAACTATCTCATTGATAGTTCGCACGACAGTGTTAAACGCTCGACGATCACGATCTGGTTGATAGGTGGCAATCTCAAGATCTGGACAAAGCCCTTGGGCGTGACGGCGTCGCATGCCGACTTGAACGCCGTAATGCATCGCTGCCACAGAACGCGAGATAACTCGCTGACCGTAGACAACAGCGCACGGACTATTTGAAGTTTTTGCCGCCACGACCGCCGACCAGTCGAGGCAACGCAACACCGCTAAGCGTTTTGGTGCGAGCAATTTAATAGTTGCAGGTGACTAAATGTTCTTGCGTGCGCGCAACTCGACGACCGCTGACTTTGATTGCGACTTGGCGTTGTTGCAGATAGCCAGCACCATTGTTGATGCCACTCCAACTTTTTGTTGTGCTATCTAAAACCACATCAGCATGAAACGGATGCGTGTTGTTTGAAAAACTTGTTTTAGAAAGCGTCGCGGTGTCGACGATGATCATGACCGATCGCCGCGACTGCAACCGCGCCTGCACTCGCCTTGCGTCAGAAACCGAGAGTGATTCTGGCACTGCGACTATTAACAAATCGAAGCCATCAATCACGGCAGCCACAGTTGTCGACCAATCGCGAGATGATTCTGGTGGATGCACAAAGACCATGCGCTCAAGTGCCACGCCATGCTCGGCAGCACATGAAATGCCGAGATGACTGACGCCAACAACACCCAACCATGAACCTTGCTGTGATGCACGGGCACAAAGTGAAAGCGCTAGCGATACGGCGGCGTCGCCACAGCAACGCACGATGCGTCCGCGAACTAAGCCTGAGTCGGGCAACAACTGACGAACTTGGTCGGAGACAGCGAAATTTTCGAGAACTTGTTTTTCAAAAAATGAATGTTTAGCAACGAGGGTTTTTGGCACCAATAACTTCATGCTTGCACTGTAGCGAACATATGTTCGCAGTAACCAAAGTTATTTAGCTTCGACCTTTTTGCGCGGGGCTATGACTTCTGAGCCTTGCTTCGCGCGGCTCTGCTGCGTTCTAGCAAATGGGCTGGGACAAGTTTTTCGGCGGCGCTCAGTTCTGGCGCTGAACCATCGGCGCTTGGCGCGGCTTCGACAACAGGGGCGACAACTTGGGCCATCAGCTCTTCGACGGTGGGTGGCTTCATGCCGGGCTTCCAATATTGATGTAGATCAGTGACAATTTGAGCCAAATCGCTGTCGCGCGAACCAGGCACAAGATCGACAGTCACGATGTTGGCAAAAACGTGCACACCAAGAACTGCACCACTGTTAAATAGTCGCCGCGCCAACTCGGCAGCAGGTCGCGGGCCAATCGCTTGACTGGCGCTGGTGAACTTTTCGTGACCTTGACCAGTGAGGGTGCGATTCAATTCAAAACGAATGCGACCAGCAACCCCAGCGGTTGTTTGTTTGACGTCTACAGGCTGACCCACCCGAGGCAGGCTAGTCAAAACTTTCGCTTTCACCAAACACCACACTGACGGGTACGGTAGGTGTACATGGCTAGCGAAACAAGCACGAATATAACTATCGAACAATTTACGGCTGACGCCCACAAGTTCTTGGCTGCTAATGCCGAGCCGCGCGAGTCAAAAAAGGCATTTGTCTGGGGCGAAGGCTCAGACAACGTGTCGATGTTTGAAGAGCGGTCGAAACAATCTGAAGACGAAATGGTGAGTCGCGCTAAGCAGTGGCGTCAGCAAAAGTTTGATGCGGGCTTTGGGTGGATTTCGGGGCCCGAGCAATATGGCGGCCGCGGTTTATCCAATGAATTCGAAAAGGCTTACAGCAAAGCCGAAGGGCAATACAAAGTTGCCAACCAATCGATTTTTCAAATCGGTTTAGGCATGGTTGCGCCGACAATTTTGGCGCACGCCAGCGATGAAGCGCGCGAAAAGTATTTGCGGGCGATGTGGCGCGCCGACATTGTGGCGTGTCAATTGTTTTCAGAGCCGGGTGCTGGCAGTGATCTCGCATCACTACAAACAAAAGCCGAGCGCGACGGTGACGAGTGGGTTATCACTGGTCAAAAAGTTTGGACATCAGGTGCGCAATACAGCGATATCGGTGAAGTCATTTGCCGCACCGACCCAAGTTTGCCAAAGCACAAAGGCATGACTGGTTTTATCGTTGACATGCATGCGACAGGCGTCGAGATTCGACCACTGCGACAGATGACCGGTGGCGCAAGTTTCAACGAAGTATTTTTTAACGAAGTTCGTGTACCCGATAGTTATCGTCTCGGCGAAGTCAACAATGGCTGGGGCGTTGCGCTTACCACACTGATGAACGAGCGTGCCGCAATTGGCACGGCCAGTGGTGGCGAAACTTCGATGTTCACGCGAATGCAGGCCATGGTGCATCACTTCGGCATGACCGACGACCCGATTGTGCGCGAAAAAATGGCAGACCTATTTATTCGCACCAAAGTCGCTGGCTACAACAACCAACGTGCGATGGACAAAATTCGTGCAGGTCAAACGCCTGGCCCAGAGATGTCAATTGCCAAGATGGCTTTGGTCGACAATCAAAAACGAATGAACGACTTTCTTTCACTCGTTCTCGGTAGCAAACTTCAAGCCGATACCGGCGAATGGGGCACCTACGCCTGGAGTCAGCTGTTGCTTGGCGCACCTGGCATGCGAATTGCTGGTGGCTCAGATGAAGTTATGCGCAACATTGTCGGCGAGCGCGTGCTTGGCTTGCCAAAAGATGTCGGCATCGACTCGAAGTCAGCGTTTCGCGACCTCAAAGTCGGCACTCAAAAAGAGATCTAGTTAGTTTTCAAATTAGTTTTTAGCCACGGCACGTAATTGGGCATGAACGCCCACGAAGTGCGATGAATCGCCGAAGGACCATAGCCCTGCAATGCGATGCGGTGCTTCGGGCACGGGTAACCCTTGTTGGTGTCAAAATGCCATTGCGGATAATCACCTGCGAGCGAACGCATCATGCGGTCACGCGAAACTTTTGCCAAGACTGATGCTGCAGCCACCGATACACAATCGGCATCGGCTTTAACTTCGAGCATCACTTTGCGTGCGTGCGGCGACACGAAGTCCCAACGGCCGTCGACAATCGCTGCGTCGACAATTGCTGCGTTGAGACTCACAGTTTCGGCAATCGCTGCGTCGACAATCGCAGTGTCACCGCCAGGCATTCGCACAGCACCACCGATCGACAAATCAGAACCTGCGCTCGCGCCAGCGAACGCTGCAAAACCACGCGACGTGGCCAAGCGTTGGGCCTCGACCATGCCGAGTTCGTTGCACTCGAGCGCGCTAGCTGCACCAATCGCCCATCGCAGACATTTCGCAGCTACTTGATCGAAAATCTCTTCGCGTTGCAACTCTGAAAGTTGCTTCGAATCGCGCGCACCACCTAATGCAACGGCTGGCTCATCAGAAAACACCATCTCACGACTCAACATCGCAATGCCGATCACGAGCGGCCCAGCCCAACTACCTTTGCCAACTTCATCAATACCAACAATTGTTTTTACACCACTGTCAAACAACAACCGCTCTCGCGATGCATTCGGCCACGGCTTAACTTTTCGCATCATTAAGTTTTAACAAGTTTCAACACAAGTGCACGCTGGCTGGCGAAGAACTGAATTCACCGACCTTGAACCACATTTCGTCGTGCATGAGTTTTTCTGCCGCCTCACGTGTCACCGCGGCCAACAACCCACCACTCGTTTGCGGATCCATACACAACGCAACTGACGAATCATCAGTAGTGGTGGCATCAAAACTGAAATGCTCGGCAACATACGCACGATTGCGCGGGTCTCCACCAGTGCGCACGCCAGCATTCGCCGCCTCGCGCGCACCGTCATATGCACGCAACCAAGACGCACGCAACACCAACTGCACACCAGAGCGCTGCGCCATCTCCCAACCATGCCCAGCAAGGCCATAACCAGTTACATCGGTTACGCCGTGCACGGCATCACCTAGTTGTTGCAATTGCTCAGATGCAACGCGGTTCAGTCGTCGCATACCCGCGATCGCTGAAGCCTTTTCGCTCGCCGTGCCACTCGCCAAAGTCAAACCAGTGCCAAGAGGTTTCGACAACAAAGCAACATCGCCGGCAACAGCGCCACCTTTGCGAAATATCTTTTGTGGATGCACGACGCCCTGCACCGCCAACCCGAAGATTGGTTCGGGATTTCGTATCGTGTGACCTCCTGCTACAGATCCACCGGCTTGCGCGACTACGCGTGAAGCCGCGGCAAAAATTTGTGAAATCGCTTCAGTCGGAAAGTTCTCTGGAAACGCCGCAATATTCACCGCCATCACGACTCGCCCACCCATCGCAAACACATCACTGCACGCATTCGCTGCTGCGATCGCCCCAAAATCGTCGGGGTCGTCGACAAGCGGCGGAAAAAAATCAGTGGTGCTAACAAGCGCGACGTCGTCAGAAACTTGATACACCGCAGCATCGTCGAACGGCGCAAGGCCGACCAGTAACGCTGGGTCAATATTCGGTTTTGCACCAGCGGCTAAGTCGTCAACGAGATCTTTCAATAAGTTTGCGCCCCACTTGGCCGCACAGCCACCGCATGAAGTCCACTCGGTCAATCTCAGCGGCGACAAACCCGGTGACAAACCCGGCGACGAGCTATTTGCCGAGTTGCTAGCCATGCGCTCAGCCTATTTCATTGCAGCAGTTTGTGGCGCAGCAAAACCACTCAGCAAAGTTTCGCCACGCATCTCGGCACTCGAAAATGCTCCGTCAATCGCGCTTGCCGCAACTCGTGCTCCAGTTGGTCCGTCGATCTCCCACAACAACGCCGGTTTTTCGCCGTGCCAGCGCACCGCATATGAAATCAAATGCTCGGGTGATGCAACAAGCCTGTGGCACTCAAAGTTCACGCCAAGCCAAGCGGCGTCGATGCCGCGCGGGCAAACATCAATCGCACCATCTCGTCGTTGTGCAACGAGTTGCGATTCGATCCACGCAATTTGACGCACGCCCGAGAGTGCAGCCAAGCCGTCACGAATCACATCAACTTCAGTATTAGCACCCAACAAACGCGACCACGACTGAGCGACATCTTGTTGCCCGCGAGTTTCGCCGGCGCGGTACAACAGCATGCCTGCTGACAAAATTGCATACTGCTCAAACCATTGCACGGTTTGACTTTTTGCACATCGACGAATTATTTCTTCTGTTGCTGTGGCTACTTCGTCAACCCACTCACTGGGTTTATCACCAAGTTTCACTCGTTCAGCGCGATCTAAAACTAGATCAACGACATCATCGCTTTCGCCAGCACCAATACCCGCCGCAACACCAGCCCGAAAATCTGAACTCGCCGCTTCGAGCAACAACTTGCATCGTTGTGATGTCAAAATGTTCGCCCACGACGCCTCGGGCACCTCAACTCGGCTAGCAACTCGTAATGCCGCTAGCCAGCCGCGTTCAACTTGCTCGAAACTCGGCAATGATTCAAGTTCTTGTGCCGAAATTTTGCGATCAGAATCGGCAATCAGAATCGCCGCACGCATCGTTGCATGATGCCCAACCGGAAACACAACGCTGCCAGCGGGCAGATCAATGCCCTGCACACCCGTCGGGCTAGGTTCACGCATCGCAGAGATATCTCGGCGATCAAACGCAACTGCAAACGGCAACGACGAGTCGTTATAGATCTCAACAACAATCGCCCCGCCAAAATTCGCAACACCATAAACACGCTGCACGGCGTCGCCACCCGGCACTTTGATTCGCGTCTCGATCACGGGCACGCCAGAAATCTCGCGCTGACGAACTGTTGTCTCGCGCGACGGTCGATACCAGCGATCGTCTGCGGCGACAAACCACCGCAACCGCTCTTGACCATCCACAAACACATCGCCCCATGCGTTCACAGCGCCAGCCCATGCGCCTCCGCGCACACCAACTGCACGCATCAGTCGAACTCAGACTTCATTGTTCGTGCCATCAACTGCACAAGTGCGTCTTTGGCGTTTGTTTTACCTTCGCATACAGCCGCAACCTGCTCGGTGATCGGCATCTCAACTTTGCATCGTTGCGCAAGTTGCAACACCGACAACGAAGAACGAACACCTTCAGCAACCA
>JBIKVV010000017.1:0-30144 GCA_044356655.1 Ilumatobacteraceae bacterium | reverse complement strand
TCAATTTCGCGCGGCACTTCACCGCCAAATCGCGACATCACCTGACTCGCCATGCCAATCAAATTTTTGGCTTTCGTCTGATAGAAACCCGTCGAGCGCACCAACTGCTCAACATGCGCCACGTCGGCGACTGCAAGTCTTTCAGGCGTCGGGTACGCGTTAAAAAGTGCCGGCGTAACCATGTTGACGCGCACATCAGTGCATTGCGCTGAGAGAATCGTCGCCGCCAGCAACTGAAATGCCGACTCGTGGGTTAACTCGCAGATCGCCACCGGATATTCACGTTTCAACAATCGCAAGACCTCGGTCGCGCGCTTTGCAACTTCAATTTTCTTCGCACTCATCAAGACGCAACACTACACAGCACTACATCTCGACCTTGATAGATAGCCTGAAGCCATGGTCGAGTTTGAAATCAAGCGAAACATGACCCCGCAAAACATTGCTGAAATCACCCATCTGCTCGATGCGGTCGAAAAAGCCGACAACCGCAAACCACTCAACGACCATTTATGGATCGACTTGCGTCAAGGTGGTCGGCCCGGCTTTGCTGGCCTGACTGCTCGCCACCATCGCACCGGTCAGCCAATCGCGTACTGTCAAATTTCTCGCGGCAACGAATCGTGGGCAATTGATTTAGTCGTCGATCCGCAACATCGAAATCAAACACTTGACCTCGGTAACGCACTGTTTTCTGAAGCGACCAAAATCATTTCTGGCGAAGGCGGCGGCCAAGTTCATTGGTGGGTATGCGGTGCAACATCAGACCATAATGATTTAGCAAAACAAATCGACCTACACAGTGGCCGTGCCTTGTTGCAGATGCGAGTTCCACTTCCGCTTTCGCAACAAGTAATTGATGCAACTTCGCAAGTTGAAACACGAAGTTTTCGTGTGGGTGTCGACGAAGACGCTTGGCTTACGGTAAATAATCGCGCGTTCAGCAGCCACCCCGAGCAAGGCAGTTGGACAAAACAACTCTTGCAGTCTCGACAGTCTGAAAAGTGGTTCGACCCAAACGGATTCTTGCTTTACTTTTTGAGTGACATCAGCAAACCGACTCTCGCCGCATTCTGTTGGACAAAAATAGACCGCGACCTCGACCCGAAAATCGGCGAAATTTATGTCATCGCTGTTGATCCACAGTTTCATGGCAAAGGTCTCGGCAGATCGCTCACAGTCGCCGGCCTCAACCATCTGGCAAATGCCGGCGCAACGACGGGCATGCTATTTGTCGACAAAGACAACACTGCCGCGATCGCCACTTATACGAAACTCGGCTTCACAGTCCATCACCAAGAACAAGCTTTTATCGGCGAGATCGCTTCATCCGCGAAACAAACCTGACAGATATTGCAACGCATACACTGAACCCCATGACAGACACACTTTTACCGCGCTGGTCGGTTGCCGATGTTCACGAGTCTTTTACTGCACGTTCATTCACTGACGCCATGGAGCGCACCGGTGCCAATGTCGCTCGACTCGAGGCCCAATTCGAAGAAAACAACATTCGGGCTGGCACGCCCCACAAACCTTCAGCACAAGAAGGTGAAATCGCTAACCAAATCATCAATTCGATGAACGAGACGATCAAAGAATCCGAAATTCTCGGCTCTTATGTTTATGCGACAGTCAGCACGAACACGCGCGAAGAGACAGCGCAAGGCTTGCTCAGTGAACTCGAGGTCATCGACTCTCGCCTGTCGCCGCTTCTTGCTCGCTTTGCCGATTGGGTTGCGACTCTTGGTGCCGACGAATTAGCCAAAGTAAGCGAAGTTGCTCGTGAGCATCTTGGTCCGCTGCAAAGACTGCAAGCGCGCGCCGAACATCAAATGAGTGAAGTCGAAGAAGGTTTCTACGCCGAGCTTTCAACAACTGGCTCGTCAGCTTGGTCTCGTTTGCAAGGCGACATCACATCACAATTGTCAGTCGAAGTAGATCTACCCGACGGCAAAAAGACTTTGCCGATCACCGCTGTTCGTGGCATGTCGACTCACTCAGATTTGCGCGTGCGCAAAGCCGCTTACGACGCCGAGATGCGTGCATGGCCGACAGTTGCTACTCCGTGTGCCGCGGCGATGAACTCGATCAAAGGTGAAGCCAATGCGATCAATCGTCGGCGCCATTGGGCATCGCCACTCGATGCGTCGCTTTATGCCAACAGCGTCAGTCGCAAAACATTCGACGCAATGCAAAGTGCTGTCTCAGCATCGCTGCCTGACTTCCGTCGCTGGATGAACGTTCGCGCCAAACTACACGGCGACAAAAACGGTTTGTCATGGTGGAACCTCTTCGCGCCACTCAATGTCGCCCCTAGTCAAATCTCGTGGGATCAAGGTGTGCAACTCGTTCGCGGTGCATTCGCCGCATACAGCGACAACTTGGCCGGGCTTGTCGATCGATCACTTTCTGAAAAATGGATCGACGCCGAGCCGCGCGAAGGCAAAGTCGGCGGTGCATTTTGTATGTCATTTGTCGATGACAGATCACTCGTTTTACTCAACTGGGCCGGCAGCGTCGACTCAGCGCAAACAACCGCTCACGAACTCGGTCACGCGTATCACAACACGCAACTCGCAGATCGCACGCCGTTACAAAAACGATTGCCAATGGCGCTCGCTGAAACTGCGAGCATCTTCTGCGAAACTCTTGTTGTCGAAGAAGGTCTGTCGCGACTTTCGGGCGACGAGCGTCTTGCTTTGCTCGACACCGATCTCGGTGGTGCAAATCAAGTCGTTGTCGACATTCATAGTCGCTTCTTGTTCGAAACAGAAGTTTTCGCTCGTCGTCAACGTCGCACACTCGGCGTCAGCGAGCTCAACGAAATGATGCTGAGCGCCCAAGCTTCGGCTTACGGCAACGGCATCGATCAATCAACTGCACATCCACATATGTGGGTTTTGAAGCCGCACTACTACGGCAGTCATTTCTATAACTGGCCGTATACGTACGGCTTGTTATTCGGTCTTGGTCTCTATGCCCAATACAGCCGTGACCCAGAGCGTTTCCGCAGCGGATACGACATCGTTCTTTCGCGTGCAGGCATGGACACCGCCGAACAACTCGGTCAAGCGTTCAACCTTGATGTCAGCGACGAATCATTCTGGACAGCCAGCCTTGATGTTCTTCGCGCCCGCATGGTCGACTACGAAGCACTCGCCCAAAAGCACCTCAAATAAAGTGAGTGCAGAGTCACAGTTAGTTAAATCGCGATACGACGCCAGTCGTGAAGATATCGCATCAATTTTGGGCGACGCGCCAAAATACCGACTCGACCAAATCTGGCAAGGTCTGTATACAGAATTTCAAGCGCCCCTTGAGATAACGACAATCTCAAAAGACCTTCGCTCGAAACTCGACGCGGCTCTCCCAAGCAGTCTCGAGCTCGTCACCTCGCGCGACAGCGATCGTGGCGGCACAACAAAGTTTCTCTGGCAACTCAAAAATGGCGGGCACAAAATCGAATCTGTTTTGATGCACTACCAAGATCGCGCCACGGTCTGCGTCAGCACACAAGCTGGTTGTGCCATGGCCTGTGGTTTTTGCGCTACAGGTCAGGCCGGCTTTAGCCGCCAGTTGACTGCTGGCGAAATCGTCGAGCAAGTCGTGCACGCAGCACGAACAAGTGCCGCTCGCAATCAGCGCCTAGCAAATGTCGTGTTCATGGGCATGGGCGAACCATTGGCAAATGAAGAAGCCGTTTGGCAAGCAGTCACACGAATTCACGAAGCCATCGGCATCTCAGCGAGACATTTAACTATTTCTACTGTCGGCATTATTCCGGGCATTAACACGCTCGCCGATCGACCGTTGCCCGTTAATTTGGCGGTGTCACTGCACGCCGCGCGCAACGATCTGCGCAACTCACTAGTACCGATCAACAAGAGATACCCGATCGAAGATTTGATGCAAGCATGTCGAAAATATCTACAAAAGAAAAATCGTCGAGTCACTTTTGAATGGGCACTAATTAAGGATGTCAACGACACGCCAAGAGACGCTCGCGAACTCGCAAAACTTTGCAAGAGTCTGAAACCAAGCGCACACGTCAACTTGATTCCACTTAACCCAACACCTGGCTATTTGACGAAAGGCAGCGCACCAGATGAAGTGCGCGAATTCGCTGATCAGTTAATTGACCTTGGTGTCAACGCAACAGTGCGTCGTAATCGTGGCACCGACATTGACGCTGCCTGCGGTCAACTTGCTGCAGGTCAGCCTGTAGCGATTACTTCGCGCTCAATTGTTGGATAAGTTTTTCGCGCCCAGTTGCGATCTGCTCGTTGAGTGCGCGTTCTAACATGCCGCCGGTAAACAAACTGCCTGAGTAATGCAGGTTTGTTTCAAGTTTTGCCCCGGTTGCAGTCGTGCTGACCGTCGCGCGCAACACCCACTCTGAGTGTCGTCGCGAATCTTGTTCGCGACGCTCAAATACAACTAATCTCGACGCCTCACACACGGTTCGAGTCATTCGCAGTCGCTTTGATCTCGCAAGTACACCAAGTTTCGCCCGCAATTCAACAAGCCAAGTTGCATCAGTTTCAATGCTCTCACCGACCAACTCAACTTTGTGAACGAACTCAAGCCACGACGAATAATTCGCCAAGTCGGCAACATAATCAAATAGTTTCTCGACTGAAACTGGCACCTCAACTGAAGCAGTTAAATCCATTTAGTCGCGGCTAATAATCTGGATGCTGCTGATCGTGATCAAGTTCAGACTCGTCGAAGCCACCAAAGGCTCGCGACAGCAATCGACCCCGTGCTACCAACCGGCCATCAAGGTTGCCTGTTCGATCAAACTGCGGCGTCCAAGGCATTGCTTGTGTTTCTTGCGGATCAATCGTTTCTGTTTCGGTTTCGACTTCTGACACCGAAACAGTTTCACGAATGGGCTCTGGCTCACGAACTGGCTCTGGCTCGCGGGCAGGCGTCGCGACCACACGCGTTGCAAACTCAAACAGATCTTGAATGACTGCGCCCGTTTTATTCTTCTCGCTTCTTTGTTTTTTAGTCGACACTCGTGAAGTCGCTCGCACAGACTGGCTTGCTGGGGCGCTAAACAATCGCTGCTTTTTCGATCGATTATCAATAATTTGCCAGTCACGTGGCACAACGAGCGAGTCAGCGTGCCTGCGACACAGAATATTTACTCGTGATGAATCTCTTGGTATCGGTGCATCAATATTGACAAGCAAATTGGCTGTGTCGATCACATAGGCGACTTCGCCCCGCTCGCGACATGAGGGTCGCTCACACTTCCTAGCCATAGAGACAGATTAGATCAGATCGCTGGCAACAATCAGCGCCGACGAATTAGTGACACCAAAAGTCATGAGCCTGTGAATGTTGCTGCAATCTTGCTCGCTGAGTCTCCTCCGCGACGCAAGAGAACTGCAAGAAACCACAACGCACCAAGCGTGACCATAAACAGCAATACTGCACCAACACCCCAGAATGGCTTGATCGTGCTTCGCGTCGCACCTAACAACGCAACCGGAAACGTCGTCGAACCGGCTTCGCTGAGCAACGTAGAAATCACCGCATTATCAAGACAAAGAGCAAACGAAAGCAAACCACCAGCGACCATCGCCGAGGCAATCAACGGCAAAGTGACCTGACGAAATGCTCGTGCCGGCGGCGCGCCAAGGTCGCCTGCCGCTTCTTCAAGCGACTCGTCAAGACCAGCAAGTCGCGCTCGCACAATTAGCGTGACCACAGCACTGGCGTAAAGCGATTGGCCAACCCAAAGTTTGTTGATGCCCCCGTTGAATGGTCCCCAACCTGAAGAAAAAATTGTGCCGACCAATGGAACATCTTTGATTCGCGGAAACCAAGTCACGAGAGCAATTGCATCCATGATTTCTGGGGTGACCAAAATCAAAAACACAGTTGCCATAAACGCTTTTGTCCAGCCGCCAGGACGACGCGCCAACGCAACACCTGACATGCCGCCGATTATCACGGCGATAATCGTCGCACCGAATGCCGCGATGAATGAGTTTCGAATTGCATCGCCAATACCCGCAAAATCAAAAATCGTTCGATACCAGTTAGTGATCACGCCATTAACTATCAAAGCCAAAACGAATGCGCCAGTTGCAATCCAGGTCTTCACCGAACTTGCAATATAAGTTTTGTTTTTGAAGAACCTCTTTGCCACGAGCCCGATTGCGATCAAAACAGCAAATCGAATCAAAACAGCAAACGACTCGGCGTCATCGAACAACTCGCCCCACCACTTAAGACTTGTACTCCCCGACCAAATTGTGAACGAGCTACCCGCATTAAATGAGTGCAAAATAACCAGCAAGATCGGCACAAACAGAAATATCAAAACGAGCGCAGTCCAAACGGCCAGCAGCTTGCTCAAAACTTCGCGCTTAATGCGAATCTGTATCTTTTCGCTTCGCACCTGACTTGTTGCGCGCTCGTGAATCTTGCGACGCACTTGCTGCATAAGTGGTGACGCCAATCGTGCGAGTCGTGGCAAAATCCAAAAGATCGCTGCCCCAACTATCAGTGTCAACAACACGGCTCCGATCATCAAGATCGCCATCGCCGAACCAAGCGGCCAGTTTTGTGCGCCACTAAATTGCGATGCAATCATCGAGCCAATCATGTTGCCCTTTGCGCCACCAAGAACTGTCGCCGTGACATAGTCACCACACATCGGAATAAACGTCAGCAACACACCAGCGATGATGCCGGGCCCAGCGAGCGGCAAGGTCACGCCAAAAAATGTTGCGATGCGTCCTGCGCCAAGATCTTTGCTTGCTTCACGCATTCGCACATCGATGCGATCTAACGCCACAAATAGCGGCAAAATCATAAAACCGAGATAGTTGTAAACAATCGCGATCTGCACCGCAGTAGCAGTCTCAAGAATCTGTATGCCATTACTGCCGATGTACCCCATCTCAACAAGCCATTTTGAAAGCGTGCCGTTTGGCGCAAGCGGAATTCGCCACGCGACCGTGCGAATCAAGAAACTCGTAAAACTTGGCACGACAACTGCGGCCAGAATTATCGCCTTCCATTTTTCGGTTACTTTAAATGCCACAAAATAGGCAACGGGCAAACCAATAACGACGCACATGATCGTTGCAGCAATGCTGATTCGCAGTGTTGCCCTGAAAACTTTGAAGAATGTCTCGTCAAAGACTGACGAGTAACTATTTGACGAAAGGTTGCTTAGGTCAACCGGCAATAACTTCGTCGTATCTTTGGTGCCAAACGAATAAAGAACGATGAACGCGATCGGCGCCGCAAAAAAGACCAGATACCAAATGATCGCCGGAATGGCGAGCAGATACTTTGGCGCTCTTGTCTTGCTTCTAAGTTTTGCGGCGACCGATACGGTCACTAAAGATCAGCCTCCGGCCTTTGCCTTTGACTTGTTGAGGATGTCGATCAAACGATCAAGCGCTGGTGTGATTATTTGAGTTCGCATTGTCGAAACTTGATCATCACCAAAGAAAATCATGTCGCCACGAGTGAGATCGGGTGCGACCTCTGAAATCAATGTTGACATGCTCTTCATGCCGGTGTGATAGCCGTGGTACGACAAGTCTTTGATCGAAATTTCTGGAATCAAGTCCCAGTTGATCCAAGCATTTGCAGCTTCAGCATTCGGTGCTCCTGCTGCGATGCAATAGTTGTCCATCCACAGTTCGGTTTCTGGTGCACCCAAAACCCACTTCCAATCGTCTGGGTTGCCGCCTGCTTCTTCGATTCGCGCATAAGCCTGACGAGCATCACCGTTCCATGCCATTGCGATTGCATAAGCACCTTCGGCGAGTTTCGTTGATGGGTAGCTATCGAATGCCTTGATGTGCTGTGCGAATTCTTCAACCAAGAATTTTTCGCAAGCATCAAGATCTTCAGACTTCTCAGTGTTCCAGTCAATGCCGTTGGCCCAGAACCAAGCGCCACAGTAGTTCGGCGCGGCGTCGATGACTGCACAGTTGCCGCTCGCCTCACCCATGCACACATCAAAGAAGTCTTGCCAGTTGGTCATCTCTTTAGAAATTTTTGTCGTGTCATACAAGTAACCAACGGTGCCCCAGTTTTTGCAAACTGAATACTCATTCGTTGGGTCCCATGCTTGAGCCAAATAATTTGGATCGACGTTGACCATGTTTGGAATCAATGATTTATCAAGTTTTTGAATCAAACCTTTTTCGATCATCTGCGGAATGTAAGGACCAGTTGGCACAACAATGTCGAAACCGCTGGCACCGCCGCTAGTCGCAAGCTTCGTGATCAAGTCTTCGTTGCTTGCGTAGTAGTCAACTTTCATCGTCACATTGAGAGTCGAAGCAGCAAGAGCACCCACCAACTCAGGGTCGTTGTAGTCGCCCCATGTGTACATCGCCAAGGTTCCACTTGATTGATTAATTACACGACTCCAGTCGCCCGAAGCCAAAGTTTCGCCACTTGCTTCGCCGCCTTCGGCCGAATCACCATCTGAAGAACCGCAAGCCGCAGCAACTAGTGCAAAGCCAGCCAACGCTGTGCCACCTTGCAAAAACGCACGGCGCGAAAGTTTTTCACGAAAACCTTCGGGCGCCAACATCTTCAATTGCTTTTTCTCGTTACTCATTGCTTTCCCCTTTTGATTGTTGTGTTATTTGAATAATAGTCATGTCTTTAAGCATGAGGCGTACCTGCCAGCACCAAATCAGCCTGCCGCGCCGAAAACAGATATACGTCGTCAGCCGACCACGTGCACCAGACCGAATCACCGACCGCAAATCGAGACGGGTCTGTGCGACTCACCTGAACCAACAAGTCTCGAGACCCAGCAGTTACGACATATTGAAGCACATCTCCGAAGTGAGATACGCCCGCAACTTTGGCACTCACATAGTTGGCGTCAGAACTCGGCTTTGTCGCCGAGAGGTTGATCGTCTCGGGTCGCACCGCAGCAAGAGCATCTTGGCCAGCAGGCACAGTTTCTTCTGGTCGTGTCGCGACAAAAACTGTGCCATCGTTGCCTTTTGCACCATTAGAAGTTGCGACACCTCGCCAAAAATTGTTTCGACCAACGAACCCTGCGACAAACGCCGACGCAGGTCGTTCATAAACAGTTTCAGGGTCGCCGAGTTGTTCAACATGGCCGTTGAGCATGATCGCGATTCGGTCTGACATCGACATCGCTTCTTCTTGATCGTGCGTAACAAAAACAAATGTGATGCCCAATCGGCTCTGCAATAGTTTCAACTCGATCTGCATCTCTTCGCGCAACTTTCGGTCGAGTGCGCCCAGTGGCTCATCAAGCAACAAAATGCTCGGGCGGTTAACAAGCGCACGCGCAACTGCAACACGCTGCTGTTGCCCACCAGACAACTGACGCGGCTTTCGATTGGCCATCTTCGACATCTGCACCATGTCGAGTGCCTCAATTACTTTGCTGCCGATCTCACTTTTCGAAACACCTTTTTGACGCAAACCGTATGCAACGTTTTCTGCAACGCTCATGTGCGGAAATAATGCATAATGCTGAAACACCGTATTCACATCGCGCTTGTACGGTGGCACACCTTGCACATATTCACCGCTGATGCGCACAAAACCTTCGTCTGGTTGCTCAAAGCCTGCCAACATTCGCAACGTAGTTGTCTTGCCACAACCGCTCGGGCCAAGCAACGATAAAAATTCGCCTGACTTAATTTCAAGATTCAAAGAATCAACTGCAACGACATCGCCGTAACGCTTCGTGACGTTGACGAGTTCTACTGAACCGCGTTCACTTGCCACTAATCAAGCCCACTTGCTTCGTTCACTTGCTTTAAACCCCCACACGCATGATCAACTTGAAATCAAGCATTGCATATTTCTACTAGATTTGAGCACATGACGACCCCAGCAATCAAAACACTGGGTGTGCCTAAAGAGACCAAAACTTCTGAGGGACGAGTTGCCCTGACTCCCGATGGCGTCCGCGAACTTGAGCGGCTAGGGGTCGAGGTGTTTGTCGAGACTGCGGCGGGCCTCGGTGCCTCAATCGAAGACCGCCAATACGAGGCGGCTGGCGCAACGATCGTGCCGACCGCAGCCGACGCGTGGTCGCAGCAGATGGTCGTCAAAGTCAAAGAACCAACCGCAAAAGAATTCGACTACCTTCGACCCGATTTAACTCTCTTCACATATCTACATCTCGCGGCCTACCCAAAAGTCGCCGAGGCGCTACTCAAAAATAATACGACGTCGATCGCATATGAAACCGTTCAAGAATCAGATGGCTCGCTTCCTTTGCTCGCGCCGATGAGCGAAATCGCCGGACGAATCGCCACCCAAGTCGGTGCGTTTTATTTGCAGAGCCCGAATGGTGGTCGAGGCGTGTTAATGGGTGGGGCGCCCGGCGTGCATCCAGCAAAAGTTCTGGTCATTGGTGCAGGCAATGTTGGTTGGAACTCGGCGTGGATCGCCGGCGGAATGGAAGCCGAAGTTGCTTTGCTCGACAAAAATCTGGATCGCTTACGTTTCATTGACCAAATCATCCGCTCGCGAATTACAACTATCGCCTCGAATCGTGGCGCAATTGAGCGCTACATCGCCCAAGCCGATCTGGTCATCGGTGCTGTTCTTGTCGCCGGTGCGCGCGCACCAATTGTCGTTACTGAAGACATGGTCAAAACAATGAAACGTGGCTCGGTAATTGTCGACGTCGCCGTCGACCAGGGTGGCTGCATCGAAACAATCCACGAAACAACTCACAAAGAACCCGTTTACGAAAAACATGGCGTGCTGCACTATGCCGTCGGCAACATGCCTGGCGCAGTGCCTCACACGAGCACCTATGCATTGACAAACGCAACTTTGCCTTATCTAATTGATGTCGCCAAACTTGGCACAAAAAATGCAGCGCAACGCGACGAACGACTGAAACTTGGCGTCAACACAGTCAACGGCGAAATCACAAATCTCGCAGCCGCGACTGCGCTTAACAAAACTGCTGTTGACTGCTTAAAAGTTCTGTAGAGCTAGTCGCAACAACTATCGCGCCAACCGCAACCCGAACATTTAAAGTGTGCGTGCTCAGCATGCAGCGCCGAACCACAATGTGGGCACTCTGAGAAAACTGCGTGACGCGTGCGACACGAGTCGGCCTCAACTTTTTGCGCCACTCGCACTTGATCGAAAGTTATTTTGCTATCAGTGTTTGTTGTGTCCACATCTCAATTATTGCACTAGCGTTATAGCGATTCGCGCATGACTGACACGACTGACTCTTCAACTCCAGTTAGTCGACGAAATCGCCAGTTCAAGTCAGGCAGTGCTCGCGCTGCGTTTCAATCGCGCGATTTTCGGCGAATTTGGTTTGGCTCATTCGCCTCAAACATCGGCACCTGGATTCAAAACGTCGTCTTGCCTGTCTATATATATGGGCGCACAGGCCGCGCCTCTTTTGTCGCGGTCGTGATCTTTGCTCAACTCGGGCCGATTCTGTTGTTGTCGATTCCTGGGGGTGTAATTGCCGATCGAGTGAACCGAAAGAAGTTTCTCGTTTCGATGCAAATTCTGCAACTGTTGTGCTCGCTTTTGCTTGCATTCTTTGCCGCAAACGACGTCGCTATCTGGCTGATCTTTGCCGCCCAACTCGGCGTCGGCATTGGCAACGCACTGCAGATACCCGGCTGGTCTTCGATGCTCACAACTCTCGTGCCGCCAAAAGACCTTCCTGGTGCGATCTCGCTTAATTCAACTGTGATCAACGGCGCCCGAGTGATCGGCCCGATAATCGTCGCCGTGCTTGCGCAATGGAATGTCTCGACGGCACAGTTCTTTTCAATCAATGCCGTCACTTATTTGTTCGTTATTTTTGCGCTAATCAGCGTGAAGATTCCTGAATTCACTCGTGACACAACTGCAGGTTGGCGCAGGTTCACATTTGCGTTCAAAATCGCCCGCGAACGCATCGTTGTCTCGCGACTCGTTTTAACTCTCGCCTCTTTTTCACTTCTCTCTTTACCGTACGTCGGCTTGTTTCCTGCAGTGGCCCAACTCAACTTCGGTATCGAGTCACAGAGTTCGACATATAACTGGCTGTACGCAACTTGGGGTTTCGGTGCTTGCCTCGGCGGTCTTAGTGTCTCAACAGTTTTTGTTGATGTCGATAATCGCAGACTTATTCGTGTTGGCTTCGCAAGTTTCAGCGTCAGCATGATGGCATTCGCATTTGCCCCAAATGTCAGTCTTGCGTTCTTTTCAGTTTTCTTTCTTGGTGCTGCTTACTTTTTTACGACAACTTCGATGCAGACAGTTCTTGTTTCAGGTCTATCTCCTGAAATACGAGCACGAGTGATGGCCCTTTGGTTCATGGCGTTCGGCGGCACAGTGCCGATCGGCAACTTAGTTTTCGGCCCGCTCATCGACCGTTACGGTTCGCAGTGGCTTTTGATTATGGGTTCGCTGTGGGCTGCAGTGTTGTGGTGGTGGTGCGACATTGAACGAATTGAACGCAACCGAAGTGAAGTAGAAACAGTTTTATAAACCTTCACAAAGACGCACGAGTCCTGTAACTTTCGAGCCCTTAACTAGCGCCACTTCTTCTCGATCGAGTTTGGCTAGTTGTTCTTTCGCTTGGTCGAAACTCACCGATTCAACACCGTAGAGGTCAGTACCGACAGCAACTAGTTCGACACCTAATTCGTTTGCATATTCTCGAATCGCGCGATGCTCGCTTGCAGGTTCTGACAACTCAGCCATTAATCCACAAAATGCAACTCGCCTCTTTGCATTCATGCTTGCAAGCGTTTCTAATGCAGCGCGCATTGACGCTGGGTTCGCGTTATACGAATCATCAATCACTGTCGCGCCCGACTGCAACTTTCTCATTTGCATTCTGAACTCAGAAATTTTCGCCGAAGAAACTGCAGCCGCCGCCGCGTCTAAATCAATGCCAAGTGAACCAGCAACACACAAAGCCGCCAAAGCATTGTGCGCCATGTGCCGACCTGCAACTTGCATTTTTAATTCGATCTCACCCCACGGCGAAGCGACGCTCGCCGTTGCACGACCTCGGTCGTCAATCGTGCAATTCAACATTTGAACGTCTGCATGCTCTGAGGCTCCGAAACTACACACAGTTGCCTCAGTGGCACTGTGCATCGCCCAAACGCGCTCATCATCACGATTCAAAATTGCGATGCCTGTCTTTGGCAACGCTTCAATCAACTCGCGTTTCGCTTGAGCGACACCGTCAATCGACCCGACTCTTTCGGTATGCGCATTTGCAACTGCCGTCACTATTCCGATTTGTGGATGAGCAACCTCACACAACTTGGCGATCTCGCCGAACCCACGCATTCCCATTTCGAGCACAAGTGCTTGCGTCTCGTCTGGTGCGTTCAAGATTGTCGTCGGCAAACCAAAATCGTTGTTGAACGAACGCTCGTTTGCATGTGTTTTAAAGGCAACACTCAGTGCACTAGCGACAAGGTCTTTAGTCGAAGTTTTACCGACAGAGCCAGTTACCCCGATAACTCGCTGACCTAAATTCTGATCGAGTTTTGCTCTGCCCCACGCCCCAAGCGCCAACAACGCAGCAACTGTCTCGCTAACCCGAATCGCTGTGCGACCTTGGGGTTTGCGTGAAGTTAAGTAAGCACCAGCACCACGCTTGAGCGCATCGACAATAAATTCGTGCCCATCGCGTTGATCAATGATCGGTACAAAAAGTTGACCAGGCAAAATAGTTCGCGAATCAAATGAGACTCCGGACAGGTGGGCGTTTGAGCCGACTAGTTCTCCGGCAACCGCGCGTGCAACATCTGCTGCCATGAAGCGCATACGGCTTTTATCCTAACTGCGATCTTGCGATGCGACTGTTTAGCGCTGTGATGCGAGTACCGTAAAGACGAATGATTAGCGAAAATCGCAAGTCAAAAACACGCGTCGTCGTTTTATTTGGTGGCGAATCTGCCGAACACGATGTCAGTTGTGTTACTGCAGCCCATGTTTTGCGCGCACTTGATCCGCAAAAATACGATGTGTCGACCGTTGGCATCACTCGTGAAGGTCGCTGGGTGCAATCAGAGTTGCCACAATCAAAAGATGTCAAAGCGCTCAGTGCGACGGGGTCTGCAACAAGTTCAAACTTGATTTTTGAAAAGACCTCAGAAACAGAACCGCTTGTCGTTATTCCGTTGTTGCACGGTCCGATGGGCGAAGACGGCACTGTGCAAGGTTTGCTCGAACTTGCACATGTTGCATATGTCGGTTCAGGCGTTTTAGCCAGTGCAGTTGCAATGGACAAATCAGTCGCCAAACAAATCATGTCAGCGAACGGCATCGCACAACAAAAGTTCTTGACTGTCAGAGACACCGACGACGCAAATTCAGCAATTGATCGTGCCGTCAAAGAACTTGGTTTACCAATGTTCGTCAAACCAGCCAACATGGGTTCATCAATCGGCGTGAGCAAAGTTAAAACTCGACAAGAAGTCGACAAAGCACTAGCCAAGGCTTTCGAATATGACGAATGGGTTCTGATAGAAGAAGCCGTAACGGGTCGCGAAATCGAAGTTGCAGTTCTCGGCAATGAGTCTCCCCGCGCTTCAGTGCCAGGAGAGATCGTTCCAAGCCACGAGTTCTACGACTACGACGACAAATACGTTGGTGACGGCGCTCAGTTACTCGTGCCAGCGCCACTATCAGCATCAGAAATTTCTGAAGTACAAATACTTGCGATCAAAATTTATCGCACTCTTCGAAGCGACGGCATGGCTCGCGTTGACTTTTTTTATGAAGAGGGCAAGCGTGGCTTTTTGTGCAATGAGATCAACACGATTCCTGGCTTTACGCCTATCTCTATGTATCCAAAACTTTGGCAAGCCTCAGGCGTCAGCTACCCCGAGTTAATCGACGAACTAATTACGCTCGCACTCGCCCGACACGCCAAGCGACGCAACAAAACTTCGCGCTAACTGCGCGTCGATCACGAACCTGCTGGCGGAATGTTTATTTTCATTCCGGCAAACAAAAATACATCGGTGTTCGACCACTGGTTGGCTGCCAACAGCGCCGGCATCGAAACGCAGAATTTTTTCATGATCACATAAAGCGAGTCACCCTGTGCAATTTCATATGTGCCGGCAGGTCGATTGCCGCAACCAGGTTGACCGACAGGGCTCGCGGTTGTAGTTTGCTGAACGTTTGTCGACACGACTTGAGCCGACGGCGGAATTCGCAATTTGCGACCCGGATACGGAAACTGCGACGCCGCGACCAGCCCGTTCCATGCCAATAGTTCGGTAACTGTGATACCAAACAAGGTTGCAACTTTGATCGGCGAATCGCCCGCTTGAACGATGTATTCCTGTTCGACACCGATAGCGCCTGGCGGCAAAGTAGTTGTCGTATTTGGCAAAGTCGTTTGCACCGGCGGAATAGTCGCAAAGTCGGTCGGTCCAATCGGCACAACAGTTGTTGCAGTGCCTGATACATCAACGCCACACGCACTCATCACAAACGACGAGACAATTATCGCAATGCACGCGAATTGAAATTTACGACTCAGCATCACGTTCTATCGTAAACGATTTTTACTGCTGTAGCCGATCACACAATCTTGTGAAATCAACTCAGTTCAATGGCTTTGCCGAAGCGACAATTGGCGAGGGCAAATCTGTGTACCCCATCAAATATTTATCGACGCCCGCTGCAGCTGCCCGACCTTCAGCAATTGCCCAAACGATCAAACTCTGACCGCGACCCATGTCACCTGCAACAAATACACCGCTAACACTTGACATATAGTCGTCGTTTCGCGCGACGTTGCCACGTTCATCAAACTCAAGACCGAAGCTCTCTATCCACGTCGACTTTTCTGGGCCTACAAATCCGAGAGCCAATAACACTACGTCGGCTTTCAGTTCGCGTTGCGAGCCTTCGACCGGCACAAAACTGCCGTTCTTCGATTCGACGTCACAAATAACCAGCCCGCGAACATTGCCTTGTTCATCACCCACAAACTTTTCAGTTGAAACTGCAAACATTCGCTCGCCACCTTCTTCGTGAGCCGAAGATGTTCGAAAAATGAAACTCCACTGGGGCCACGGGTTGCTCTCTGCACGCTCAACTGGCGGCTGTGGCAAAATCTCGAGCTGCGTTATTGATGCAGCCCCCTGCCGAATTGCGGTGCCTAAACAGTCGGCACCCGTGTCGCCACCGCCGATGATTACTACGTGTTTTCCTTTGGCTGAGATATTTGTCTCGGCAAAATCGCCTTGTTGCACTTTGTTCGCAGGCGGCAGATAATCCATTGCTTGATGAATGCCTTTGAGTTCACGACCTGGCACATTTAGGTCGCGCCCTTTTGTCGCACCACATGCGAGCACAACCGCATCATGCGACGCCAACAAAACATCAATGTCAACGTTTTCGCCAACAGTTGCATTTGTTCGAAAGATGGTCCCTTCGGCAGACATTTGTTTGATACGTCGCTCGATGTTTGTCTTTTCCATCTTGAATTCAGGAATTCCATAGCGAAGCAAACCGCCGATGCGATCGGCGCGTTCAAGAACCAAAACATCATGACCCACTCGAGTCAACTGTTGCGCCGCAGCCAAGCCCGCAGGGCCTGAGCCAATCACAACAACGCGCTTACCGGTTTTCTGCGACGGCATCTGTGGGGTCACCCAACCTTCTCGCCAGGCGCGATCAATAATCTCTACTTCAACTTGCTTAATCGTCACGGCATCAGAGTTGATGCCGAGCACGCACGCCGACTCACACGGCGCTGGGCACAGTCGCCCAGTGAATTCTGGAAAATTATTTGTTGCATGCAAGCGCTCGATCGCATCGCGCCAGTTGCCGCGATATACGAGATCATTCCAATCTGGTATCAAGTTTCCGAGTGGACATCCGTTGTTGCAAAACGGAATTCCGCAGTCCATGCAACGACCGGCCTGCCGCGTTAACTCGTCAACAGGAAACGGTTCGTAAACCTCCTTCCAATCTTGCACTCGCACGGGTATTCGTCGGCGCTTTGGCGTCTGACGGTCCCACTTCAAAAAACCGGTTGGTTCACCCATGCGAACCTACTTTTGTCTTCTTGCTCTGTTCGGCGATAACACGCGCGTAGTCTCTAGGCAAAACTTTACGAATCTTGGTAAATGACGATTTCCAATCAGTCAAAATTTCTTGAGCACGTGCGGAGTTAGTCAGCGCGGCATGACGACTAATCACGGTCTTCAACCAAATCACGTCTTCTTTTTCAAGAGCGACAATGTCTACTAATTCAGTATTAACTCGCGTGCCAAACTTGCCTTCTTCGTCATAGACAAACGAAATGCCGCCAGACATTCCGGCTGCAAAGTTTCTGCCAGTCATGCCGAGCACGACGACTCTGCCGCCTGTCATATATTCACAACCATGGTCACCCACGCCTTCGACAACGGCAGTCACACCAGAATTGCGAACACAGAACCGCTCTCCGACTATGCCCGAAATAAATATTTCGCCACTTGTAGCGCCGTAACCGATGACGTTTCCGGCGATCACATTTTCGTGCGCAACAAACTTTGCTCGCCGATCAGGATGCAGAATTATTCGACCACCAGATAATCCTTTGCCCAAGTAATCGTTCGAATCGCCTTCAAGCGTCATTTCGATGCCATGCGGCACGAATGCACCAAAACTCTGACCAGCCGAACCAACAAAGCGAAGTTTGATCGTTGCGTCAGGCAAACCATTTGCGCCAAATCGTTTTGTGACTTCATAACCGAGCATCGTGCCGACGGTGCGGTTCGTATTGTTGATCTTGTATTCGTTTCTAGTTGGCAAGGCATCGTTAAGCGACTTCGCGCAGTCGGTAATCAGTTCGTTGTCAAGTGCGTCAACCAGCGCGTGATCTTGTTCTGTTGATTTGTAAGGCGTCTGGTTGTACGGATTTTGTGGCGTCATCAAAATCGGCGAAATATCAAGCCCACGGGCCTTCCAATGATCAACTGCAACTCGAGCGTCAAGCATCTCAACCCGCCCGACTGCTTCTTGAAGTGTTCGAAAGCCAAGTTGCGCCAGATATTCACGAACTTCGGCAGCAACAAACTCGAAGAAATTCACGACGAATTCAGGCTTACCCGCAAATTTTTTGCGCAACTCGGGGTTCTGAGTTGCGATACCTACGGGACACGTATCTAAATGGCAAACACGCATCATGATGCAACCACTCACAACAAGTGGCGCGGTCGCAAAGCCAAACTCTTCGGCGCCAAGAAGAGCTGCGATCATTACATCGCGACCTGTTTTCATTTGACCGTCGGCCTGAACAACGATTCGATCTCGAAGACCGTTCAGCATCAGTGTTTGCTGCGTTTCGGCCAAGCCCAACTCCCACGGCGCGCCGGCATGCTTGAGCGAAGTCAACGGCGAAGCACCGGTGCCGCCGTCATGACCAGAAATCAAAACAACGTCTGCTTTTGCTTTAGCAACACCAGCAGCAACCGTGCCGACACCGACTTCAGCAACCAGTTTGACATGCACTCGCGCAACCGGGTTTGAATTTTTAAGATCATGAATCAACTGTTTGAGATCTTCAATCGAATAAATGTCGTGATGCGGTGGAGGCGAAATCAAACCAACACCGGCCGTCGAGTGTCGCGTCTTAGCAATCCACGGATACACCTTGTGCGCCGGCAACTGACCGCCCTCGCCAGGCTTCGCACCTTGCGCCATCTTGATCTGCAGGTCATCTGCGTTAACTAAATATTCGCTCGTTACACCAAATCGGGCTGACGCAACTTGTTTGATCGCCGATCGCTTCGAGTCGCCGTTGGCCATTGCAACATAGCGCTCTGAGTCTTCTCCGCCTTCGCCCGTATTGCTCTTGGCGCCAATGCGGTTCATCGCGATCGCTAAGTTTTCATGTGCCTCGGCCGAAATTGATCCGTAACTCATTGCGCCCGTAGAAAATCGTTTTACGATCTCGCTGACTGGCTCGACTTCATCAATCGAGATCGGCTTGCGTGAGCCAGAAAACTCGAACAGACCTCGCAATGTTGAAAGCACTCGCGACTGATCGTCAACTGACTTTGTGTATTGCTTGAAAATGTCGTAGCGACCCGAGCGAGTCGCATGCTGCAATCGATAAACAGTGTCCGGATTAAACAGGTGATGCTCGCCTTCTCGACGCCACTGATATTCGCCACCGAGTTCAAGTTGTCGGTGTCGTCGCTGATCTGGTCGCAACGGATACGCAGTTGCATGACGAGCCGCAACCTCCTGAGCGATCTCATCTAGCGAAATTCCACCCAATCTTGAGACAGTGCCAGTAAAGAACTCATCAACGAGTTCACGAGACAAACCAATCGCCTCAAAAATCTGGGCACCCGTATACGAAGCAACAGTCGACACACCCATCTTTGACATCACTTTCAAAACACCCTTGCCCGAGGCCTTGATGTAATTTTTGATCGCCTTCTGAGCATCCATCGCACCTAGACCGAACATTCCGCCCGACTCGTGATTCTTAGTTGCGCCGTCAACACTGTTGTTCACCAAGTCTTCAATCGTCTCGAATGCAAGGTACGGATTAATCGCCCCCGCACCGTAACCAATCAACAACGCCATGTGATGCACCTCGCGCGCATCACCTGTTTCGATAATCAATCCAACTTTTGTACGTTGCTTTTGTCGTATTAAGTGATGATGAACCGCGCTGGTCAACAACAAACTTGGTATCGGCGCAAATGTGTCATCACTGTTGCGATCTGAGATCACGACAATTCGCGCACCTTCGTCAATCGCTTTTGATACGCGATCGCGCACCGCGTCGATTGCGCTACGCATCGCTTCGGCGCCATCTATCACTCGATACAACCCGCTTACGACAACAGACTTCAAGTGTTCAAAATTTTGGTCGTCGTTGATGTGAATGATCTTTGCTAATTCATCGTTGTCAATAATCGGAAATGGCAGAACTAGCTGCTTGCAATTCTCGGCTGTTGCCTGCAACAAGTTGCCTTCTGGTCCGCAAGTCGAACCAACCGATGTGACAATCTCTTCGCGAATTGCATCGAGCGGCGGGTTCGTAACTTGTGCAAACATTTGCGAGAAGTAGTCGAACAAAAGCCTCGGTCGCTCTGACAAAACAGCAATCGGCGTGTCGGTGCCCATCGACCCGATTGGCTCTGAGCCGGTCAGTGCCGTCGGTGCCATAATCAACTTCAGTTCTTCGTGTGTATAACCAAACATTTGTTGACGACGAAGAACGCTTTCGTGGCTAAACACAACATGTTCGCGGTCGGCAAGCTTTTCGAGCTCAACTTGCCCTTCGGCGAGCCACTTTTCGTAAGGTTCTCTCGCGGCGAGAGACTCTTTAATCTCGTCGTCACCAATTATTCGGCCTTGCGAAGTATCAACGAGAAGCATCTTGCCCGGTTGCAAACGTCCCTTAGCGACAATCTTCGCCGGGTCAATGTCGACAACACCAACTTCGCTCGCCATAATCACGCGATCATCATCGGTGACCCAATATCGACTCGGTCGCAATCCGTTGCGATCTAAAACTGCGCCGATCACTGTGCCGTCAGTGAACGCAACACTCGCCGGGCCATCCCACGGCTCAATCAGCGAGCCATGAAAGCGATAAAACGCTCGTTTAGTTTCAGACATCGTGGTCGAGTTCTCCCACGCTTCAGGAATCATCATCAACATTGCGTGCGGCAAACTTCGCCCCGACAAATGTAAAAGTTCGAGCACTTCATCGAAACTCGCCGAGTCAGAGGCGCCAACAGTGCAAATCGGAAATGCTTTTTCTAAATCAGGGATCAACTCGGTCGCCAACAGCGACTCTCGCGTCCGCATCCAGTTTCGGTTTCCCTGGACAGTATTTATCTCACCGTTATGTGCGATATATCGATACGGGTGCGCAAGCGGCCACGACGGAAACGTATTCGTTGAAAATCTGCTGTGCACCAGCACCAAAGCCGACTCAATTCGCTCGTCACTTAAGTCGGTAAAGAACATCTGCAACTCGGGCGTGGTCAACATGCCTTTATAGATAAATGTGCGTGACGACAAAGATGGAAAATAAGTCTTCAGTTCGTCTGGCAATTCGTGCTCAATGCGTTTGCGCAAAATAAATAGTTTGCGATCTAGATCGATCAACTTTGCGCCGCTCGGGTCATCCACAAAAAACTGCATGAAAACGGGCATCACACGCAGCGCACTTGCGCCAAGACAACTCGGGTCAACGGGCACACTTCGCCAACCGAGTGTGCGCAACTTCTGTTCACCGACGATCAGTTCGATTTGCGCTCGTGCTTTGTTCGCGAGCTCTTCGTTTTGCGGCAAAAACGCCAGACCCACGCCGTAACTACCGACACTTGGCAGAGCAAAGTCGGTTACAGCACTAAAAAACTTGTGCGGTATTTGCAACAAAACCCCGGCACCGTCACCTGTTTGCGTCTCAGCACCTGTCGCACCTCGATGCTCCATGCTGCAAAGTGCGCCAAGACCCGTTGCGACAATTTCGTGACTTGCCCGACCATGCATATCGACGACAAACGACACGCCGCAGGCATCATGCTCGAATCGTGGGTCGTAGAGACCGATCGCTTGTGGTGTGTCTTGCAAAATTGTCGCCTCTTAAAGTTTGATTTCAGCCACCGATTGGCTGACTAAACGAGACGACGTTGGCTCGAGATTTAAAGTCTAGACAGTTGGCGGTCTAAATTTCGCTGGCCTTTTTTCAAAATTCGACATCACGGCTTCAACCTGATTTGGCTTGCCAATTAGCGAATAAATGATTCGTCGCTCTTCGGCGAAATGCTCGGCTGCCCCTGCATTTGACAGGCGGTTAATCAACGCCTTTGCGCCACGCACGGCGTCGGGGCTTCGATCGGCAATCTCTCGGGCGATCTGCATCGCCGTTTCAAAGGGCTTGTCACTAAGGCGTGTAACAACCCCAAGTGCGTGTGCTTCGACACCCGAGATGATTCGTGCGCTGAAAACCAAATCTTTTGCAACATCGTCACGCACAAGTCGCGACAACATCAAAGTGCCAGTCATGTCGGGTATCAAACCCCAGTGAACTTCGCGCATCGCAAATTGCGTTTCACCGTGCGCGACTCGAATGTCGGCGCCGAGCGCCAATTGCATGCCCCCACCAAGTGCATGACCTTGTAATGCTGCAACAACTGGCACTGGCACTTCTTGCCACACCCAACAAATTTGTTGTGCCAAATGTGTAATCGCACCTGGCTGCATCGCACCCGCGTTTTCGCCGGTGTCTTTTTTCTCACCAGCGGCAGACTTTTTTGAGTCGCCACTCGCCGAACCACTGTCGGCCATTGACTGAAAACTTCCAAAGTCAAGCCCGGCACAAAACGAGTTGCCGTTGCCCGACAAAACAACTGCACGAATCTCTCGATTTGTCACAAGGTCTTGACCCGCTTTTGAAATCGCATCAAACATTGCTGGGTCAAGCGCGTTGCGCTTGTCGGCGCGATCAAGCCGCACATCAGCAATACCGTCGCTAATCGTCACCGTCACTCTGTCGTTGTAGTTTTTAGCCTCAGTTGACGACATTTTGACTCCGATCGTTCGATATTTAGTCTCACCAAGTCTCGCATGGCTTCGGGCGCGTGGCACACTTGAAGCCATGAAACTTAACCTGACCAATGATGAACTTCTTTCAACAACTCGCAGTGTGCGCAAGCGTCTCGACTTTGACCGCCCTGTCGAACGCGCAGTCGTCGAAGAGTGCCTAAATCTGGCCTTGCAGGCACCAACGGGTAGCAACAGCCAAGGTTGGCATTGGATAGTCATCGAAGACGCTGCCAAGCGCAAAGCCCTTGCCGACATCTACAAAGAAAATTTTAAGCTTTATGCCAGCCTCCCTGGCCGCAAATACGCTGACGGTGATCAGCGCATCGCGCAAATGCCAAAAGTTCGCGACTCGGCGATGTTTCTCGCCGACGAAATGCATCGCTCGCCAATGTTGATGATTCCGTGCATCGAAGGTCGGCTCGAAAATGTCGACATCGCGACTGGTGCTGGTGGCTGGGGCTCGCTTTTGCCAGCAGTCTGGAGTTTCATGCTGGCTTTGCGCAGCCGTGGCATGGGTTCAGCATGGACAACAATTCATCTAATACTTGACGGCGAAAAGAAAGCCGCAGAAATTCTTGGTATTCCGCACGAGAAAATCACCCAAGGTGGTTTGTTTCCAATTGCTTACACAGTGGGCACTGACTTCAAGCCAGCCAAACGACTGCCGCTCGAAAAAGTTTTGCACTGGGACAAGTGGTAATAAACTGTTCTCCCCGACCGAAATGAAACGAGCATGACTACCACTAAAAGTGCCGCGAGTGCTGGCACACCAATCGATCTAGTAAACGGCGTTTACGCCAAACTGCCGAAGAATGTTGCACTCGGTCGCAAACGCTTAAATCGTCCGCTGACTCTCACCGAAAAGATTTTGATCAACCACCTCACGAGTCCGGCAAAACAAGAACTCGAGCGCTCAAGAAGCTACGCCGACTTCGCACCAGATCGAGTTGCAATGCAAGATGCAACCGCACAGATGGCTCTATTGCAATTTATGACTGCGGGTTTGCCAACAACTGCAGTGCCATCAACAGTGCACTGCGATCACTTGATCTTGGCTAAGTCTGGCGCACGCATCGATATGGGCGTAGCAATTGACACCAATAAAGAGGTCTACGATTTCTTGCGTTCGGTTTCTGCGAAATATGGCATCGGTTTCTGGGGCCCAGGCAGCGGCATTATTCACCAAGTTGTTCTTGAGCACTACGCGTTTCCGGGCGGCATGATGATCGGCACCGACAGTCACACACCAAACGCTGGTGGTCTCGGCATGATCGCAATCGGTGTTGGTGGCGCCGACGCGGTCGATGTGATGACGGGCTTTCCGTTCAACGTGCGCTGGCCAAAAGTTATTGGCGTCAAACTGACAGGCAAACTTTCAGGATGGTCAAGCCCCAAAGATGTGATTCTCGAAGTTGCGCGAGTTCTCACCGTCGAAGGTGGCACCGGTGCCGTAATCGAATACTTCGGCGATGGCGCTGACACAATTTCGGCGACGGGCAAAGCAACGATCTGCAATATGGGTGCCGAAATTGGCGCAACGTGCTCGGTGTTCGGCTACGACCAACACATGTCTGATTACCTCAAAGCCACTGGCCGAAGCGAAATCGCCAGCGCCGCTGGCAAAGTTGCCGAACATCTGCGACCAGACGACGGTGCGCTTTACGACAAAACAATTGAGATCGATCTCTCGGCCCTGAAGCCATTGATAAATGGTCCACACACGCCAGACCTCGCCCACCGCGTTGGCGCCGGCGTTGCCAAAGCTGCTGCAGAAAATGAATGGCCGCTCGAAATTTCGTCTGCGCTAATCGGTAGTTGCACGAACAGCTCTTATGAAGACATCACACGTGCAGCAAGCGTTGCGCGTTTCGCAGCATCAAAAGGTTTGAAAGCCAAAACCGAATTGCTGATCACACCTGGCTCTGAACAAATTCGAGCCACAATCGAACGCGACGGTCTGCTTGCCGACCTCGAAGCAATCGGTGCAACTGTGCTTGCAAATGCATGCGGCCCATGTATCGGCCAGTGGGAGCGCTCAAAAGATATCACCGACAAATCAAACACGATCGTCAGTTCTTTCAACCGCAACTTTCCTAAACGCAACGATGGTTCGGCAAACACCCTGAGTTTCGTCACAAGCCCCGACACGGTGATCGCGCTCGCTCTAGCGGGTCGCCTTGACTTTGATCCGATTACCGACACGCTCACCGCACCAGACGGTTCACAAGTTTCGCTTGCTGCACCACTTGGCGAAGTATTGCCAAAAAATGGCTACGACGCCGGTGCCGACACATTCGTCGCCCCGCCTGCCGATGGGTCAAACATCGAAGTCGTTGTTGATCCAAATAGCGATCGACTGCAGCTTCTCGAGCCATTCGAAAAATGGGATGGCAACGATTTCATTTTCATGCCAATTCTGATGAAAGCCAAAGGCAAATGCACCACCGATCACATTTCAGCGGCTGGCAAGTGGCTTAAATTCCGCGGCCATCTCGAAAATATTTCAGGCAATTTGTTTGCTGGCGCAGTCAATGCGTTCACAGGTGCTGTTGGTGAAGGTCTCGACCGATCTGATTATCAAGTTCGCCCTTATCCAGAAGTTGCCAAGAACTATAAAAAGATGCAACTGCAGTGGTGTGCAATCGGTGATCAAAACTACGGTGAAGGCTCTTCTCGCGAACACGCCGCAATGGAGCCACGCTTTCGCGGTGCTTGCGTAATTTTCGCTCGATCATTCGCGCGTATTCATGAAACCAATCTCAAGAAGCAAGGCATCGTGCCACTAACTTTTGTCAACCCCGACGATTACGACAAGATCGACGAAAAAGACACAATCAGTGTTCGCGGCATGCCGCCAGAACCCGACAAACCAGTGCGGTGCATCATTCACAAAAAAGGTGAAATTGAAATCGAATTTTTTGCCAATCACACTTTCTCGCCAGAACAAGTGAAATGGTTCAAAGCAGGCAGCGCGCTCAACGTCGTGCGCGAAAAAGTCAAACGCTCTAAAAACAAATAGCCCCGAAATGGGAAAGGCCCCGCGCTTGGCGGGGCCTCTCAACCTGTAACTAAAGCACCTGGGGGAGGCGCTTTAGCCGTTCTAGATAAGCCTTGGGGGAGGTCTTATCTGTGATGTTTCTAATTATGCCCCATCGGCCACCCATATCTCAAGGCGAACGGCATGATAGCCCCTATCATTTTTAGAGATATGGAACTCCGCCAACTTGAAGTACTCATCTCAATAGCCGACCACGGGTCGTTCTCTGGCGCTGCCCGGGCCTTATCCACGGTGCAAAGCAACGTCTCAGCCCACATTTCGCGCCTCGAAAAAGAACTCACCACATCGCTTGTCGATCGCTCGTCTGGTCGCCTCACAGAAGATGGCGAACTCGTCGTCGAACGCGCGCGCCGAGTGCTCAACCAGATTCAAGACATCGCCGCCGACGTGCATTCGAAAGATTCAGAAGTCGAAGGCGAAACACTTTTGGGTTGCATCGGCACGACAGGTCGCTGGCTGATGCCAAAGTTTTTGCCGCAACTTACCTCGCAGTTTCCGAAAATTCGAGTCACTATCGCCGAAGGCAGCACGCTCAATTTGATTCCACGACTTTTGAACGGATCACTTGACGCGGCGATTTTGCACCTTCCAATTGAAGACGACAATTTGCTCGCAACACCACTCTTCGCCGAAGACTTAGTGCTTCTTGTGCACGCCAATCACGAATGGTCGAAACTAGAAAAGATCACGATCAAAGAACTTTCGTCACGACCATTGTTGCTGCCGCCTAAAAACAATTCACTTCGCAAGATTCTTGATCGCGCAGCGGGCGCACAACGACTCGTGCTAACTCCGCAAGCAGAAATCGACGGTGTTCGTCTTCTGACATCGCTGGCGTTCGAAGGTTTCGGCGCCGCAGTAGTGCCTGCGACTGCTGCACCAGGCTGGATCAAAGGCGAATTCAGGCGTGTTGAGATTCCTGAATTACCACGACGAGTTGTCGGTCTTGTTCAACGTGCTCGCCCACTGCCAAGCAAGTCGACAACAGCCATCTCGACTCTCATTCGCGAAGTCGTTTCTAAATATGGTGACAAGCAACCAGGCATTCACATTGGCAAAGAAGCATTCCCGCTGAATCGCAAGCCCTAACTAGTCTTGAAGCCGTGACGGTCCATCTTCAACGCGCGGTCAAAGGCGCAGCCGCCGCCGAAGTTCGCTGGCTCGAAAACATTTCGCGTCGCGTTGTCTGGGTTGATGTCGATGAAACCGTGCGACGTGGCGCACTTAGCGCCGATGCATCTGGCGTTATCGCCCACGCCGCCGACACCGCTCGCGAAAAAGGCTTGCCACTAATCATGACTCTCGGCAGTTCAGGCGCCGACATTGTCGAAGGTGTTGCCGCACTGCATGGTTGGGGTCTTGCCGCAAAAGCAATTGCCAAATGTTCGGGTTATGTACCGATCCTCACTGTCGTTACAGGCCCCGCTGTTTCAGGGCCAGCGCTGTTAATCGGCCTTAGCGACATCGTGATCATGACCAGAGATGCATACGCATTCGTTACCGGCCCGACAATGGTCGCCGAATTCACAGGTGTCGTTATTAGCAACGATGAACTCGGTGGATCAGATATCCACGCAAAACAAAGCGGTGTCGCACACCTTGTCGTCGCCGATCGCGAAACTGCTTTCGCCGAAGTCGAACACGTGCTCTCGTTCTTGCCCGACAATGTCAACGAAATTGCCGCAGCCGTCGCAACTTCAGATTCGGTTGACCGCCTCACACCCGAAGCGGGTGCGCTGATTCCCGAAAATCCAACTGGTGCATACGACGTCAAGGCGGTTATTCGGTCAATCGCCGACGATGGCTACTTGCTTGAGTTGCGCGAACGTTGGGCACCAAACATTGTCACTGGTCTAATTACGATCGGTGCGCAAAGTGTCGGTGTGGTCGCCAATCAGCCAATGAACTTGGCCGGCACTCTTGATATTCCGGCATCACAAAAAGCCGCGCGCTTCGTTGCGTTTTGCGATGCGTTCAATATTCCAATTTTGACACTCGTTGACACACCAGGTTTTTATCCAGGCAAAGATCTTGAATGGCGCGGCATGATTCGTCACGGCGCACAACTTGTTTTTGCATACGGTCGCGCAACCGTGCCACGTGTGTGCGTTATTTTGCGCAAGAGTTATGGCGGCGCCTACATCGTCATGGACTCAAAAGAAATGGGCAACGACATTTGCCTCGCGTGGCCAACCGCCGAACTCGCGGTGATGGGCGCCGGCCAAGCGGCCGCCATCTTGCAACGCCGAGCAACACCGCAAGAACGTCAAGAATTTGAGCGTGACTATGTCGAGCGTTTGTTGAACCCATACATTGCCGCCGAGCGTGGCTATATCGACAGCGTTATTGACCCGGCCGACAGTCGCCGAGAAATCGCCGCAGCACTCGCAATGCTCAGCGATAAGCGTGAAAAGTTACAGCCTCGTAAACACGACAACACACCGCTATAACAGTCTCAAAAACTGGTCGTGCGACTAGATTGAATGCGGGACTGGAAGCTCCCACAACATATAAAGGACACCACAATGGCTGAAACAATCACCATTATTGATGACCGGACTGGTAAAAAAGTTACTGTTCCGATTCGTGATGGAGTTTTCCCGTCAACCGCACTTCGCGAACTAGACCCAGACTTACGAGTTTACGACCCAGCATTTTTATCAACTGCGGCATGTGCGTCTTCGATCACTTACATCGACGGCGAAAAGGGCATCTTGCGCTATCGCGGTTATCCGATTGAACAACTTGCCGAGAAATCAACTTACCTCGAAGTTGCTTACTTGTTACTCAACGGTGAGCTACCGAGCGCCGAGCAACTCACAAAATGGACATACGACGTAACTCATCACACGATGATTCACGAGAACATGCGCAAACGTTTTGTCGACGGCTTTCACTATGACGCTCACCCGATGGGCATGTTCATTTCGGCTATTGCAGCTCTAGGCACTTTTTATCCTGAGTCAAAAGAGATTTTTACTCCTGGCGCACTCGACAAACAAGTTCTGCGCCTGATTGCCAAAGTTCCGACGATTGCAGCGATGTGTTATCGCTTCAGCATGGGCCTGCCATTTGTTTCGCCGAATAACTCGATGAGCTATTCAGAAAACTTCTTGAACATGATGTTCAAACTTGGCGACGATCACACTGTTGATCCGCGACTCACCAAAGCGATGGATCTTCTGTTCATCTTGCACGCTGACCACGAGCAAAACTGCGGCACAACTGCGATGCGCGTGGTTGCCTCATCACACGCTGACCCATTCAGCGCCATGTCGGCAGCGTCGTCTGCTCTTTACGGCCCGCTTCATGGTGGCGCCAACGAAGCGGCAATCAACATGCTGCACGAAATCGGCAGTATTGACAATGTCGAATCGTTCATTAAGTCAGTCAAGGCTGGCAACGGTCGCTTGCAGGGTTTTGGTCACCGTGTTTACAAAAACTACGACCCTCGTGCGGCGATTATCAAAAAGGCTGCTTATGACGTGTTCGATGTAACAGGCAAAAATCCAATGCTTGATATTGCACTGAAACTCGAAGAAGTTGCTCTCAACGACGACTACTTCATCTCACGCAAGCTTTATCCAAATGTTGACTTCTACTCTGGCCTGATTTATCAAGCGCTCGGTTTCCCGATTGATATGTTCACGGTACTGTTTGCAATTCCGCGTACTGTCGGTTGGCTAAGTCATTACAACGAACTACTCAAAGACGACGCTCAAAAAATCAGTCGTCCGCGTCAGTGGTACACAGGCGTTGATCAACGCGACTACGTTGCAATCAATAAACGTCAATAACAATTTTGCCAGTATTGGCGTTGCTCTCCATTAGTTGGTGAGCTTCGACAATTTGATCTATGCCAAATCGACGGTCAATCACCGGTCGTAATTTACCCAGCGCAAATAGCGGCATCATTTCGGCGATAAATCGCTGCGTGACAGCGATCTTTTCGTCGACAGGTCGCGGGCGCAATACAGTGCCCATCAACCGCGCGCGCTTGGGCATGAGAGCACCGATGTTGAATGCAGCCGACCCACCACCCATTAAACCGACTTGCACGATCGTGCCTTTTAGCGCGAGTGCAGAAACATTGCGGTTCAAATACTCGCCACCAATTACATCAAGAATCGCATTCACACCTTTGCCGTGTGTGGCCTGCAGCGCAACTTCGACAAAATCTGAACTTTTATAATCAATCGCCAAGTCGGCACCAAGCGCCAAACATGCATCGCGCTTACCCGCCGAACAAGTGACAACAACGTAGGCGCCGATTGCTTTGCAAATCTGAATTGCAGCCGTACCAACACCCGATGCTCCAGCATGAACAAGTGCCCATTGACCTGCTTGCAAGTTCGCTTGACAAACGAGCGCATCCCACGCAGTGATGAATACTTCGGGTATCGCCCCAGCATTCGCCAGACCAATATTTTGCGGCACGGCAATCGCCTGCATCTCTGGCACGACTAAATATTCGGCATATGCGCCACCGCTGACTATGCCCATTACTTCGTCGCCCGGCTTCC
>JBIKVV010000016.1:0-30744 GCA_044356655.1 Ilumatobacteraceae bacterium | reverse complement strand
AAATTCGGCAACGGCAAACAATGGCAGAGTTGGATCTCATTAGATGATGAAATCGCCGCGATCGAATTTTTATTAACTGCAAACATTTCGGGTGCCGTTAACTTGACTGCGCCAAACCCAGTTACCAGTGCAGAGTTCACCAAGTCTTTGGCTCGGGTGTTGAAGCGCCCGGCAATTCTGCCGATTCCAAAATTTGGACCAAAACTCTTGCTCGGCAGCGAACTCGCCGAGGCTTTATTGTTCACTGGTCAACGAGTGATGCCAACTGAATTGCAAAAGTTGGGTTTTGCTTTTCAGCACTCGACAATTGACGTTGCGTTGCGCGCTTTGCTCAACAAATGAACCAACTGCCAACGCGCGTTGATGCCGTTGTCATCGGTGCGGGTTTGGCGGGTCTAGCGGCCGCACGGCAGATAAAAAGTCGTGGCAGATCTGTAATCGTTGTCGAAGCACAAGACGGCGTCGGTGGTCGCGTACGCACCGACAAAGTCGACGGTTTTTTGCTTGATCGCGGATTTCAAGTTTTGCTGACTGCGTATCCCGAATTGAAAACTCAAATTGACATGAATGCGCTCGATTTGAAAATGTTTAGTTCTGGTGCGCTCGTGATGCGAGATGGTCGATCATCGGTTGTCACCGACCCATTTCGCGAACCGCGGCGCGCCGCAGCAACGGTTTTTGCGCCGATCGGCACACTTACAGACAAATTGCGTGTTGCCGCGTTGCGCTGGCGCGTCATGCATCGCAATGCCTCAAAGATCCTGAAGAGCGACGATGTATCAACCACAAAAGCCCTGCGAGATTTGGGTTTTTCAGAGACGATGATCGACAGATTCTTTCGACCATTATTTGGGGGCATTCAACTTGACCCAGAGTTGCGCACATCGCGCCGAATGTTCGAAATTATTTTTAAGTCACTAAGTGAAGGCCAAAGTGCGCTGCCAACTAACGGCATGAGTGCAATTCCTGAACAGATGGCGACGCATCTCGGTGCTGAAAACATTTTCTTGAACACCCGAGCAACGCAAATTGAATCTGGCGTAGTTACAACTGCCGCCGGACGAGTTGAAACAAGTGCCGTTGTAGTGGCAACCGATCAGCCGAGCGCCAGTGAACTTTTGCGAACGAATGAAATCGCATCACGTGTTGTCGGCTGTGTTTATTTCTCGGCTGACACACCACCAACACACGAGAAATTTGTCGTGCTCGATGGCACGGGTCAGGGCCCCGTTTTAAACGCAGCAATACTTAGCAATGTTGCACCAAGTTATGCCCCGCCTGGCAAACACCTAATCGTGGCGGCTTTACCCGGCATCATCACGGGTGATCTTGAGGCGATGTCGCGAGACCAGTTACGCACCTGGTGGGGGCCACAAGTCGACGGCTGGACTCACATCAAGACATATCGCATCACCCACGCGGGGCCCGAACAACTGCCGCCGTTTAATCCGAAACAAAAAGTCTCACTTGGCAACGGCTTATTTGTTTGCGGCGATCATCGCGACACGGGGTCGATTCAAGGCGCGCTTTACTCGGGTCGACGTTGCAGCGAAGCAGTGCTGGCCTCACTCGCCTAACATCAAACCCATGACGACACCAGACACGAGCGCTCACGACAAGAAAAACAAGATTGTTTCTGTAAGTAAGTTCGTGCCAGCCGAGCCGCAGCAAATTTTTGAACTTCTCGCAAACCCCACAATGCATTCAGTGATTGATGGTTCTGGTTCGGTGGTCGCACCAAAGTCGTCGGCGCCACAGAGACTTTCGTTGAACGCAACTTTTGGCATGAGCATGAAAAAAGGTGCGCCTTACAAAATTACAAACACTGTTGTCGAATTTGTTGAAGGTAAGCAGATCGCATGGCGCCATTTTGGCGGACATGTTTGGCGCTACATCCTCGAATCTACGCAAGGCGGCACGATGGTGACTGAACAGTTTTCATACGGCACCTCAAAGTCGCCATTGATGCTTAAGTTGGCTGGCTATGTTGGCAAAAACGAGCTCGCAATTCGTAAAACACTCGATAATTTGGCTAAACACTTCGCCGATAAAAAATAGGCTGGGTTCGTGAAGTTGCCTCAAGGTTTTGGTGCCTACGTCGCAAACATCGGCATTAAAGACTCGTCGCAAGACCTGACGCTTGTTGTTGCTGAAAGTGCGTGCGTTGCGGCTGGCGTATTTACGCAAAGCCGTTTTTCTGGCCCGAGTGTTGTTGTCAGCCGAGAAAATATCGCTGACAATTCGGCTCGCGCCGTTGTGGTGATTTCGAAAAATGCCAATGTTGCCACCGGCGTCGAAGGCATGAGCAATGCTCGCGAGGTTGTCAAGACTGTCGCGGCAAAGATCGGCTGTGAGGCAAACGATGTGCTTATCGCATCTACCGGTGTTATCGGCCGTCAGTATCCGATGCAAAATGTTCGTGCTGGCTTGGCAGCGATACCAAACAAATTTGAAGACACTTCGGTTGAAGATGTTGCCCGCGGCATCATGACGACAGACACGGTGCATAAAACCGCCGAAGCGACGATTGCTGGCTCGTCGGCTCGAGTTGTTGGTGTAGCAAAAGGCGTTGGCATGATCGAACCGAACATGGCGACGCTGATCACAATGATGTTTACTGATGCTGCGATCGACAAAGCCTTGCTCGATCAGATTTTTCGCCGCGTCATTGATAAAACTTTTAATTGTGTTTCTGTTGACACAGACACATCAACAAGCGATACTGCAATAATTTTGGTGAGCGGCAAAGCGGGTGCAGTCAATACAACTTCGTTCGAGGCAGCGCTTTACGAAGTTGCTTTATCGCTAACAAAGCAAGTTGCTCGTGACGGTGAAGGTGCCGAAAAACTGATTGAAGTTTGTGTTGATGGTGCTCGCGATACGCGTCAAGCGAAACTTGTTGCTAAGTCGATCGTTAATTCACCACTAGTCAAGACCGCCGTGCACGGCGCAGACCCGAACTGGGGCCGAGTTGCAATGGCTGTTGGCAAATGCAGCGACGAACGCGACATTGACGAATCAAAAGTTGTGATTCGATTCGGCACACAAGAGGTCTACCCGACTTCAGTCGACGCTTCTGGGCTTGAAGCACTGAGCAAATATATGCGCAGCGATACCGTTCGAGTTCATGTCACCCTCAACACCGGCAACGCCGACTGCACCGTGTGGGGCTGTGACCTAACCGACGGCTACATTCGCATCAACGCCGACTACACAACCTAAATTTCAAAACTCGAACGCGAGTCTCAGCAGAATTGGTTGATCCAGTTCATGATGGCGGGGCGATATTTGAGAACTGATTTGTATCGTGCGACGTCATCGGGCAGTCGTTCGACAAGTGTGCGCGTGTCTTGGGCGATCTGTTTACTGCGCGTGAGATATTCGGGCAAGGGCTGTTGATATCCGCGAATGGTGAACAAAATGCCACCAGTTTTTGGAAGTCGGCGCAAAGTTTGACGCTCCATACGAATCCATAACTCGTCTGGGGTTTTCACGAGTGGCCCCGACGGAATTTGCGGTTGAAATAGTGCCGGGTGATCTTGAATTATCCAGTTCGATCGCCACACGGGCTTTTCGACTGTCAGGCGTTGAAAATATGTATCGACTGCAGCGCCAACATGATCGGCATATTTTGCCACCGGTTCGTGAATCGCGAGCATGTTGTGCCCCATTTTTTCAGACAGCAGCCAGCGACTCGGGCAGCACACAACCGCCGCGTTAAGCAACAATTGCTCGCTGCCATCTTGCGATTTGACCGGTTGCAAAACAGCAAGATCATCGGCAACGAGCAAACTCGCCTCAACCAATGCATCAATACCAGTAGACGCCAATTCGACACCAGCCCACTGACTTACAAGTTGTGCTGCTTCTTGAGCGACATCATCGCCACCTGGCTGCAAACCTACGACTTCGCTACGACGCGTTGCCAAAAGTTTCTTTTTTAACTGAACCGTCAAATCAAATTCAGCATCGCGCAACAACCAGTTTGCAATCTCTACCGGAAATGTGCCGAGACGATGACGAAAGTTTTCGCCAACAAGTTGCGGCAAAATCTGCTCGGGTATCGGCATCGCCGAAAACGCCACAGCCTCAACTGGTGGTGTTTCGTCGAACGGCGTAAACGGATAACGATGAAGAACGTGGTTACTAGCCACGCGAATTATCGATTCGTCACTTAGGCGGCATGCGAATGCCACCATCGACACGAATCGACTCGGCATTCATATAACTATTCGTGATGCACTCGACAACCATCGACGCGAGTTCTTCTGGCGCGCCAAGTCGATGCGGAAACAACACACCCTTTTCGAGATTCGCTTTGAAGTTTTCGCTCGATTCGCCCTGACCATATATAGGTGTGTCGATCAAACCTGGCGCAACCGTGTTAACGCGAATACCAATGGCCGAAAGATCGCGAGCGATTGGCAAAGTCATGCCGACTACTCCGCCCTTTGAGGCCGAATAAGAAGCCTGACCAATCTGACCGTCGTAAGCAGCAACAGACGCGATATTGACGATCGCGCCACGCTCGCCATGCTCAAGAGGTTCGGTGGTGCTCATTGCCGTGCCGACGATGCGAATGCAATCAAATGAACCGACCAAGTTGATCGCAATAACTTTTTTGAACGCGTCGAGATTGGCAGCCGACTCGTAAGAACCGTCTTTGCCGACGGTGCGTTGTGCCCAACCGATGCCAGCCGAATTGACGAGCACACGAACCGGACCCATCGACTTTGCCATCTCTGTCGCGTTGATGATGTCTTGAGTATTAGTGACATCGACCTTGCAATACGCGCCACCGATTTCTTTGGCGAGTACATTGCCTTTTTCTTCTTGAAGATCGGCAACAACAACTTTTGCACCGCGGGCGGCCAACATTCGCGCCACCGCTGCGCCGATACCTGATGCTCCACCTGTAACTATCGCGCTTACGCCTTTAATGTCCATGCATGAAGACTACGCAAGTTGCGCGAATGCGGGCAACTTGGACTCTTGAAAACTTGCGGTTGTCGGCTTCAGCGAGCGCTAAGCGAAGCAGCAACTGCTAGTTGATCAACAAGTTCGTTCATAGGTTCGCCATTGTGTGCTTTGACCCAAGTGAATGAAACATCATCGCGACTGTTGACAAGTTCAATTAGTGGCTCCCATAGGTCGCGATTTGCAACCGGTTGACGCTGCGAGTTTTTCCAACCGCGACGTTGCCAGCCCATCCACCACTTGTCACGAAAACAATGCACGACATAAGTGCTGTCACTAACAATTTCAATCGGTTCGCGAAAATCTGAATAAGTGCGCAAAGCGTTAATCACTGCGAGCAATTCCATCCGTTGATTTGTGGTTTGCGGTTCATGACCAAAACCGCTCGGCTCGCCAGTCGGCGCAACAGCCCACGCCCAACCACCAGGGCCAGGATTGCCCGAACATGCACCATCGGTGTAGATAACAATTGACATTCCTTTAATACTTACGCAAACGCACGGTGAATAGCGACATGCATCTGTGCGGTGTCGAAAAAATCTGCGAGAATAGGCACGTGCTGTTTGACGGATCAATTCATCAACTGCCAGATACCGACCCAGGCGAGACAGAAGAATGGCTCGACTCACTTGATGCGGTTGTCGAAGTGCAAGGCAAAACTCGTGCGCGCTATTTATTGTCGCGACTTTTAGAACGTGCGCGAGCAAGTCAAGTAAGTTTTCCTGCGACGGTTTCGACGCCATACATCAACAGCATTTCGTCTGAATACGAACCGTGGTTTCCGGGCGACGAACATCTCGAGCGAAGAATTCGCGCTTACATTCGCTGGAACGCCGCAGTCATGGTCGTACGTGCAAACACCAAAGCCGAAGGTATCGGCGGTCACTTGTCGACGTTCGCATCGTCAGCGAGTCTCTATGAAATTGGTTTCAACCATTTTTTCAAAGGCAAAGACAGCGGCACGCCTGGTGACCATGTTTATTTTCAAGGACACGCAGCGCCCGGTGTTTACGCCCGCGCATTTTTAGAGCGCCGCCTCAACGAAGACGACCTCGACGCATTCAGACGCGAGATCGGTCGCCAAGGTCGCGGCTTGTCGAGTTACCCGCACCCACGATTGATGCCCGACTTCTGGGAGTTTCCGACTGTGTCAATGGGTCTAGGGCCTCTCACTGCTCTTTATCACGCGCGGTTTAATCGATATTTGCTGAACCGCAAGATCGACGACACATCGGCAAGTCGAGTGTGGGCGTTTTTGGGTGACGGCGAATGCGACGAACCAGAAACACTCGGATCAATTTCGCTTGCGGCGCGTGAACAACTCGACAACTTAGTGTTCGTCGTCAACTGCAACTTGCAACGACTCGACGGCCCAGTACGCGGCAACGGCAAAATCATTCAAGAACTTGAAGCGACATTTCGTGGTGCTGGTTGGAATGTGATCAAAGTAATTTGGGGTTCTAAGTGGGATGAACTTCTCGCACGCGACACCTCGGGCGCGCTGCTCAACAAGATGAACACGACTGTTGACGGCGAGTTTCAGCGATACACCGTTGAGGACGGCAACTACATTCGCGAAAATTTCTTTGGCCCCGACCCACGCTTGCGCGAAATGGTCAGTCATCTCTCTGATGAAGATTTGCAAAACTTGCCGCGCGGTGGTCACGACTATCGCAAACTTTATGCTGCATATCGAGCAGCGATTGAAAACACCGGTTCGGGTCGACCAACTGCGATTTTGTGCAAAACAGTAAAGGGTTGGACGCTTGGCGACGACATCGAGGGCCGCAACGCCACACATCAAATTAAAAAGATGACCGACGCGCAGTTAAAGACATTGCGCGATCGTTTGCACTTGAACGAAGAAATCTCTGATGCAGACCTCGATGCCGAAGACCCGCCTTACTACCGCCCACCAGTTGACAGCGTTGAATATCAATACATGATCGAGCGCCGTCGCGCGCTCGGTGGTGCGATGCCACGACGCACAATTACAGTGCGCAAGGCAATTAGTTTGCCAAGTGACGACGTGTTTAAAGAATTTGAAACTGGCAGTGGCGAACAGAGTGTCAGCACCACCATGGGTTTCACAAGACTGCTTCGCAACTTAGCTCGCGACAAAGATTTTGGCGAGCGTGTCGTGCCGATTATTCCGGATGAAGCCCGAACTTTCGGAATGGACTCGTTGTTTCGCGAACTAAAGATTTATGCATCACAAGGCCAGAAATATGAGCCAGTCGACCACGACATGTTGCTCAAATATGCCGAAGCCAGCGACGGTCAAATTCTTGAAGAAGGCATCACTGAAGCCGGCAGTCTTGCAAGTTTCATCGCCGCGGGCACTAGTTATGCAACTCGCGGTGTGCCGATGGTGCCGTTCTACACCTTTTATTCGATGTTCGGTTTTCAACGTGTCGGAGACTTAATTTGGCAGGCTGCTGACGCTCGCGCGAAGGGTTTCTTGCTTGGTGCAACCGCCGGACGAACAACATTGCATGGTGAAGGTTTGCAACACCAAGATGGTCACTCACTCGTTTTGGCAAGCACCGTGCCTGCGTGTCGGGCATACGACCCAGCATTCGCCTATGAAGTGGCCACGATCGTGCGCGAAGGTATCAAAGAAATGTACGGCGAATCACTCAACGATGTGTTCTATTACTTGACGCTATACAACGAGAACTACCCAATGCCAGTAATGCCAGAATCAAAAGATTCGAGCAAGAGCATTGTCGAGCAAATTATGCAAGGTCTTTATTTATGGAAGCCAGCGCCGACTGCAAAACATCGCGCATCAATTTTGTTTTCTGGCTCAGCGCACTCGGCAGCAAGTGCAGCGGCCGCCGAACTGCTTGAGCGATATGGCGTCGGTTGCGAACTTTGGTCAGCGACCTCTTATAAGTTGCTGCGTGAACAAGCACTCGAAGTCGAGCGCTGGAACCGCCTGCACCCAGAGCAACAAGAACGACAACCACTCATCACTAACTTGCTTGACGGTGGCGCTGGACCGATTGTGGCAGTCAGCGACTTTATGCGCATCGTGCCAGAACAAGTTGCACGATTTGTGCCGAGTCGATCATTTACCCCGCTTGGCACTGACGGCATGGGGCGCAGCGACACCCGCGCTGCGTTGCGACGCCACTTCGAAATTGACGCACCACACATCGTGGTTGCAGTGCTGCACGAGTTGGCCAAGTCTGGCGAAATAAAATCTGAAGTTGTGGGCGAAGCAATTAAACGACACGGGATTAACCCCGAGATGGCATTTGCCCTGCACCAATGACTCGAACTCTCTACATAACCGGTATCGAAAACGCAGATGCTCTGCTGAATCGTGACGGCACTGCCCTGATGATTGGCATGTTGCTCGACCAACAAGTGCCGATGGAGTGGGCGTTTACTGGGCCGTACACGATTCGCAAACGACTTGGACATTTAAACGCCAAACGAATCGCGACAATGGACGTCGACAAATTTGTGGCAGTTTGTTCTGAGAAACCTGCGATTCACAGATTTCCGCGATCGATGGCGACGCGAATTCATCAATTGTGTGTGGCGCTAACCGAAGATTACAACGGCAAAGGTGAAAATGTTTGGCGTGACGTCGAAGACGCCAAAGAACTAATGGTGCGCCTACGCAAATTGCCCGGATACGGCCAAGAGAAGGCTGAAATTTTCATTGCTCTTCTCGGCAAACGATTTGGTGTTCGACCAAAAGATTGGAAGAAATACGCTGGCGTATTTTCTGACGCCAGACCGCGAAGCGTCGCAGACATTTATTCGGCCGCGACACTGCTAAAAGTGCGCGGATTCAAACAGATGCAACGTGCACGCGACACAGATAAACAAGACAGGCCATTAGTGCGAAAAAAGAGCAGAGTTAAAAAGTGACCGTTCTTGTAACTGGTGGCGCGGGCTATATCGGCGCACACACAGTGCGGGCATTACGCGGTGCGAATCGCAAAGTAGTTGTTCTTGACACTCTCGAACGCGGCAACCGCGAAGCGGTTGTTGATGCTGAACTGATTGTTGGCGATATTGCCGATCAAGAACTTGTTGGCCGAATTTGCAAAGACCATAACGTCACAAGTGTTGTGCATTTCGCGGCATACAAGGCAGTCGGTGAATCGATGTCAAAGCCCGAAATGTATTGGAGCAACAACGTTGCCTCAACTGAAAAGCTTTTGGCAGTGCTTGCTGACAATCAAGTCGACAAATTCGTGTTTTCAAGTTCGGCTGCTGTTTATGGCACGCCAGAGTCAGTGCCTGTGACTGAGTCAATGCCCACTTTGCCCGAAAGTGTTTACGCCGAAACAAAACTCGCGGTTGAGAAATATCTCGGCACGCTTGCGGTTCGCACGGCGCAGCCAATCAGCTCAGTGAGTTTGCGTTATTTCAATGCCGCTGGCGCAAGTAGCGACAACAAAATCGGCGAAGATTGGACGACCTCGCAAAATTTGTTGCCCCGTGTGATGCGGGCACTATTAGACAGCGCTTTTAAGTTTGAAATTTACGGCAACGACTACGCCACGCCCGACGGCACCTGTATTCGTGACTATATACATGTTGAAGATTTGGCGACTGCCCACTTGAAAGCGCTTGAATATCTCGAATCTGGCGGCAAGACATTGACTTGCAACATCGGCACTGGCAATGGCACCTCAGTGATGCAGCTGATCGATCTCACTGAACAAATCGCTAAACGCAAAGTGCCTTACACAGTTTCGGCGCGACGACCTGGCGACCCTGTCAGCGTTTATGCCGATGCGACACTTGCGAATAAAACTTTAAGTTGGCACGCGACCAAATCGTTGCAGCAAATCGTCGAATCTGCATACTCGTGGCACAACACTCACCCGTACGGGTATCGCAAATAAATTTTTAGTTCGGCATATTTGAGCGTTGACGATCAAGCCAGCCCAACAACATTGCAATTGCTCGCGGATCATGACGCAATCGATGACCAGCACCCGCAATAACTTGAAGTTCTGCCGAACCGTGTGCTTCGGCGAGAACCCGTGAGTCAGCAGTTGGTACGGCTTCGTCATCGTCGCCATGCAACAACAACAATGGACGAGGCGCAAACCTTCGTGCTGCATCTGTAGGTCTGAATCTGCGTAACTCGCGCGACCACTCGTCGAACGATTCTGGAAACTTTGGTTTGTGAATCGCGCCAACCTCGCGCACGTGTTCTAAGAAACGTCGCGGTTGTGCGGCCCAGTCGTCAAAGTCGGCGCGAGGGCCAAGCAACGCGCAGCCGTTGATCCGTGGATCGTCAGCCGCTGCACACAAAGCCAACGATGCGCCAGTGTTTGTGCCGACCAACCAAACACCGCTTGGTGTTGTTTGTTCAACGAGGTGATCAATCGCCGCGCGAAGATCATCGATCCAGCCTTGCATCGAGAAATCGCCTTCGCTGTCGCCGCAACCGCGAAATGTAAAAGTCATCGCCGCCCAACCCAACTCGTTGGCGACACGATCGATCAATTCTGGAAACGTGCTCGCCGAATGTCGCGCATCGTTCATCGCAACCGGAAAACCGTGACACAACAACATGCCTGGTATCGCGCCGTTTTTGCCTGACGGCTTGGCGAGATAACGCGATAACGAAATGCCACTTGAAAGAAACGAACCGTTCACAGTTGTGGCACTCGGTCAGTTTTAAGCGTGAGGCTTGCGATGGCGACGAGTCTTGCCTTCAGTCGCCAATGTGTACCCGCGATTGCGTGCCTCGGGCAATGTGTCGGGCGCAAAACAGATGCCGACATCGGTATTGCAGATTTCTTCGATCAACGGCGCATATTTGGCTTCGTCGAGTGAGTCAACGTCATAAACGAATTGAGTTCGCTTGTCGCCCAGATATCTCGTATGGGCAAATCGAGTGGGTCTTTGCATGATTCAAATCTAGCCTCGGCTCGTTTTGGGCATCGGCTTGGTGACTAGCCTGAACTCGATGGCGAGTTCAAACAGCAAGCCGCAGAAGATCGATTTCTTCTTTGACATAATGTGCCCGTGGGCGTATCAAACTTCGATCTGGGTTCGCGAAGTTCGGTCGCAGATCGACCTTGAAATTAACTGGAAGTTTTTTAGTCTCGAAGAGATAAATCGAGAAGAAGGCAAAAAGCACCCGTGGGAGCGTGAAATTGCTTACGGCTGGACACCGTTACGGATTGCCGCCTGGTTGCGACGAATCGATGTTGATCTTTGTGACGATTGGTATCTTGCGGCAGCAAAAGCGTTACACGAAGACGGATTGCGGCCGTATGAAGAAGCAACTGCTCGCAAACTTCTCGCTAGCATCGCCGCACCCGAAAACACTTGGGAAGAAGCACTCGCCGACAAAACGACACATGACGATGTGCGTCGCGACCACGAAGAGTCGGTCAACAAATTTGCTGCGTTCGGCGTGCCGCTAATCGTGTTCGAAAATGGTCGAAGTGTTTTTGGTCCAGTTGTTGTGCCGCCACCGCGCGGCGAGGAGGCGATGAAACTATGGCGACTAATGAATGACTACAGCGAGATCAACGGTCTATATGAAATTAAAACGCCAAAAACGTCGCGCGACTTGGCGAACATCGCCGAAACTTTTGATTCATACCTTCGAACGCGCGAGTGGCGTACTGTGCAGACACCAGCACCATGAACGACCTCGACTATAAATTGACGCTCCGTTGTCTCTTTGAGACATGGCATTCGATGCAAGAACTTTGCGAAACTCTGACCGAAGCCGAATGGAAGACCGCGACGGCTTGCCCAGGCTGGTCGGTGAAAGATAATTTATCGCACATCATCGGCACAGAACGCGCACTCGGCGGTCTTGGTGCCACACAACACAAAGCCACTGATCTACAGCATGTGAAGAACCCGATCGGTGAGATGAATGAGCATGAAGTTGATTCGCGACGACATTTGACCGGCTCACAAGTTCTAAAAGAGTTCAAAGAAATTGTCGTTGCACGAAAAACGTTTTTTGATTCGGCACCAGAGAGTTACTTCACCGCTGAGTCAAACACACCGATTGGTAAAGCCCCACTGGCGGTTTTTTTGAGCATTCGTGCCATGGACAGTTGGGTGCACGAGCAAGATATTCGTCGAGCGATTAACAAGCCGGGCAATCAAGGTTCGCTGTGTGCAGAACTAAGCGTCGATCGTCTTGTTAGAACTTTGCCAATGGTTATTGGCAAACGGGCAAAAGCACCCGAAGGTTCTGTTTCGGCCGTAAAGATCACTGGGCCGGTGCAACGAAGTGTTGTGATCGCAGTTAAGGAAGGTCGCGCGGCTGTTGTTGAAGCGAGTGATTTCACACCAGTCGTTGAAATTGAATTAGACAGCAACGTCTTCATCGAACTTGCTACTGGTCGTGCCACAAGCGAGCAACTACGCGAGAGAATTAAAATTGTTGGTGATGTCGCACTCGGCGAGCGGGTTGTTGGCGCACTAAATATGATGATCTAACCGCGCCCGACGCTGTTAGATATCCTTATCTAGTCATGGTGTCGCCTCTATTCGACCCTGTTGTCGTGCAAAAAAAGATTGAAGTTCTGGCCGAGCGCGACGCCGAGTTCGCCAAACTTGCACAAGATCGAGAACAACAACGACAACTCGAGCGTTTTGGCGAGGTGCGTGAATATTCGTTTCCGCCGAACACATCGCAGGTGCATGTAACCAACTGGGTGCATTCGGGTTGGATGAGACCCGTGCGATTTGTCTACCGCAACATTCCAAGACCGTTACGCAAGTTGATAAAGAAATTGTCAGTATGAGCGAATTTTTAATTGTCACCGATGCTCATAGTGCGACGCTCGACGATTTAGTAGTAACACACAAATCGCTCGTCGTATCGGGGTCGAAAGACATCAAGTGGTTTGTTTATGGTGCTGTGCCAGATGCGATAAAACTCTTGCAGCGGCGCTGGTCGTTTCGTCGTGTGCGAGTGGTTGCGACAGTCGACGATTTTAAAACTAGCAACTTTGTAGTTTTCTTGAACGCAGGTGACGGTTTGTATCGCGAGTCGTTGGTCAACGTGCGCGAAACTATCCAGCAAAACTCAACGACTGATCTGATTTACGGTGACTCGGCTCACCCGACAGGCGTCAAAGCCGAGCCACTAAGTTTCGTGCGCCGACCAGGTTGGTCGCCCGAGCGACTGCGCGGCCACTGTTATGTAGGCGAGACTCTTGTTGCTCGCACCGAAGTTGTCGAGCGCGCAGGCGGAATAACTGACATTGTTGCGCGAAATGTTCACGATCGTGCCTTGCGGTTAAGCGAAAACGCACAAAATATTGTGCGAATGCCAGAGCTTTTGACGATGGCAAAAAACCAGGACTCTCGCCCATCAGCCTCTCTTCAGGCAGTAGTTGACCATTGCGCACGACAAAAAATTATTGCCGATTGCGAATTTGAGGCAGCTGTGCCGAGCGTGCGCGTCAAGCGCAACTTGACGACACAGCCGAGTGTTGCAGTGATTGTGCCAACACGTGGCACATCGGCCGAAGTGTTTGGTTCAGAGCGTGTGCTGGTTGTTGAAGCTGTGCGCAGTTTGTTCGAAAAATCGACATATCAGAACTTTGAAGTTGTCGTTGTCGCCGACACACCTACGCCACAAACCGTGCTCGATACGTTGCGCGAGATTGGTGGTGCGCGGTTGAAAACAATTAACTACGACCGGCCGTTTAACTTTGCTGAAAAAAACAATCTCGGGGCGATGTCGTGTGAATCTGATCTGATCTTGCTACTTAATGACGACACTGAGATAATCACCGCCGAAGCGCTCGAATTAATGGTCGCTATGTTCAACGACCCGACTGTTGGCGTTGTTGGCCCGATGTTGTTGTTTGAAGACTCGACGATTCAAAGTGCGGGTCACATTTTTAGCCCTGACCCGACAGATCTTTATCGCGCGCGCAGCCCCGAAACAGCCGGGCCGCAAAACTTGTTAAAAGTGCAACGCGAAGTTTCAAGTTTGATCGCTGCATGCGCACTGATTCGCCGAGATGTGTTTGAACAAGTCGGCGGGCTGTGCATGGAGTTTCCGGGCAACTGGAACGACATCGATTTCTGTCTCAAGGTTCAACTTGCTGGCTATCGAGCAGTGTTCACACCACACGCTCACCTGTTTCACTTTGAGTCAAAAACTCGAATCGCCAAACGTGTCGAAGCCGAAGTTGCCAAACTTGGTGCGCGGTGGGGCTCAGTGCTCGATGATGATCCGTATTTCAACCCGAATTTGCAACGCTATACAAACATCTGGAAGACCGACTCAACTTCAAAACAGTCGCTCGACGAAGCGCTTAGTTTCTTGCTAACAGTCGCCTAGTCGTTTGACTGCGGGCCGATCGCGCCGATCGCGTCAAAATATTTAAGGTGCGCTTTGACAACGTAGACAGCGTCGACATCGTCAAGAATCTCAATATTGTTTTTCTCGGCTGCATCTAACAAATATGCCGTGAGTGACTGCTCGTCGATTACGACTTCATCGACGATGTCTTGTTGGCGGTCAACGACACCTGCAGGTTGCAAACCTTTATCATGAAGCCAACGCATGTGAAAAACCAACAATTTACGAAGCTCGGCGAACGTCAGCCGAGCTTGGGTTTCGCTGGGCAAATTATCGGCAACGAACTGAGTTGCTTGTTCGAGTTCATAAACGGCCCGTGGCGCAACACCGTCAAGGCGACGAGCCTCACGACCAATAATTACCGCTGCGATTGCAAAGACCAACGCCGCAGCAATGATGCTCGCAACGATTAAGACCGCAGACATGCGGTGCGAAAACTTTTAGATGCCGATGCGTTGCGCAAGAAGTTCGCGATGATAAGTCGGATCTCCAAACAGCAACTCACTCGACTTGGCGCGCTTGAAGTAAAGGTGCGCTGGATGCTCCCAGGTGAAACCGATGCCGCCGTGAATCTGAATGTTCTCGGCCGCGGCATGAAAGTAAGCCTCTGAGCAATATGCCTTTGACAAAGATGCAACCGACGGCAACTCGTCGTTCATTTCAGCAGCGCACCACATGCCGTAATACGCAGCCGACTTTGCTGACTCGACTTCAAGCAACATGTCAGCACACTTGTGCTTGATCGCCTGGAAAGAACCAATCGGACGACCGAACTGCACGCGAACTTTTGCGTACTCAACTGCCATGTCAAGAACTTTTTGTGCACCGCCAACTTGTTCGGCAGCGAGCGCAACAACAATCAAGTCGTTGACTCGGGTGAGAACTTCCCAACCTTTGCCTTCGGTGCCGATCAATGTTGCTGGCACGTCGGCAAATTCGAGTTTTGCTTGCTTGCGAGTTTGATCCATCGTCGAAAGCGCTGTGCGAGTGAGACCCTTCGCATTGCCTTCGACTGCGAACAACGAAACACCTTTTGCAGTGCGAGCCGAAACGATAATCAATGACGAAGTGTGACCGTCGAGTACGAACATCTTTGTGCCAGTCAAGGTAAAACTTGAGCCCGAGCCTTTGGCTTGCATCGTGACGCCCGATTCATCCCATTTGCCTGATGGTTCGACTGAAGCAAGAGTCGCAGTTGTTTCACCACTGGCGATTGCTGGAAGATATTTTTTCTTCGCCGCTTCGTCACCTGATTGCATCAAAGTGTTTGCAGCCATGACGACCGTCGAAAAATATGGCGCACAAAGCAACGAACGACCCATCTCTTCAAGCACAACGCCCAACTCGATGTAACTGAAACCCATGCCACCGAACTCTTCAGGAATATGAATGCCCATCAAACCCATTTGCGAACCCATCTGCGACCAAACTGCTGGATCAAAACCATTTACAGTTTCCATTTGTTCGCGCACTGCAGTCTCTGACGACTTGGCGTCAAGAAACGCGCGGACGGTTTTGCGGAGCTCTTCTTGTTCTTCTGTAAAGGCAAAGTTCATGGGGTATATCTTGCCAGCGCAGAGGTGATTTTGGCTAATCGGGGCGACCGGCGCAACTGGCGATTTCGCCTGTGATAATTGAGCCATATGGCGCTTTTAGATTCTGACCCAACTTTGCACTGGCGCGACGCCAATGTAGATGTGCACAAAGTGGTGGTCGGGCCGTTTGACAACAATGTTTTCGTCGTGCGGTGTCGTCGCTCGGGTGACGCCGTATTAATAGACGCGGCCAACGAGCACGAACAGTTGTTGCAATTGTGCAAACGACTTGGCGTCAAGCGTGTGCTCGAAACCCACGGACATTGGGATCACATTCAGGCAGTGCCCGCGATGCGCGAAGCCGGCTATGAAGTTGCGGTTACAGCGCTTGATGCACCGCGCTTGCGCGACGTCGGCTACGACGTGTTTATTGATGATGCTGAGATTATTGAAGTTGGCGATTTACGTTTGCGTGCAATTCATAACCCGGGGCACACAGCGGGTTCGATTTCATTCCATGTGGTTGATACACCGCTGTTGTTTACAGGTGACACGCTGTTTCCGGGTGGACCAGGCAACACGCAACTCGAGGGCGGTGACTTTGCGACGATCATCGACTCAATTGACAATAAGTTGTTTACATTTGCTGCTGAGACAATTGTCCTACCTGGTCACGGTTTAGACACAACGATCGGCGCTGAACGACCACAACTTGCTTCTTGGGTAGAACGAGGTTGGTGAAATTAATTACTACTACGGGCGTAGTGCAAATAGATAGGCCCGCAATTACACTTATTTAAGTGAGCGAACTGTTTCGCATTGACGATCTTCATGCCAAGCCTGCCGAGGCAGACACAAAAATTCTGCGCGGATTATCGCTCACAGTCAACACGGGCGAAGTGCACGCAATCATGGGACCAAACGGTTCGGGCAAATCGACGCTCGCAACAACTTTGCTCGGCGCGCCCGAATACGAAGTTACGAGTGGTCGAATTTTTTACAAAGGCGAAGATATTTCGCTATGGCCGACAGAAGTTCGAGCGAAAGCCGGCATCTTTTTAGCGTTTCAGTATCCGCAAGAGATTGCTGGTGTGTCGGTAATTCAGTTTTTGCGCCAGGCGCTTTCGGCGCGCAAAGGCATTGATCTATCGGTTCTTGAGTTGCGACTTTCAATCATTGATTGGATGAAACGACTCGGCATGGACTCATCGTTCGTCGACCGTTATCTCAATGAAGGTTTTTCAGGTGGCGAAAAAAAGCGCAACGAGATTATGCAGATGGCGATTCTTGAACCCGAGTTGGCGATTCTCGACGAGACAGATTCGGGTCTCGACATCGATGCGCTGCGAATAGTCGCCCAAGGTATTCGTGAGGTGCGCCAAGATCGACCAGAGATTGGCATCGTATTAATCACCCACTATCAGCGTCTGCTTGACGAAGTGAAACCTGACTTTGTGCATATTTTGATCGACGGCCGCATTGTCAAGTCGGGTTCGATTGAACTTGCCGCCGAACTTGAGAAGAACGGTTACGACGCATACCGAACGGGTGCATAACCGTGGCTGGTGCAAACTCGGTGCTTGATGCAGCGGCGATTCGCCGAGAGTTTCCGGTTTTGACGAGCGAGATTAATGGCAAGCCAGTTGTCTATTTAGATAGTGCGAATACTTCGCAAAAGCCAAATGTTGTGATCGACGCAATGACGACATTTATGCGCGAGTCATATGCGCCAATTAATCGCAGTGCTTATACGTTGGCCGCGAGTGCGACCGAAAAATACGAGGCTGCTCGTGCGGCTGTGGCGAAATTTATAAACGCCAACAGCACAAATGAGATTGTCTTCACTAAAAATGCGACTGAAGCCCTGAACTTAATCGCCTATTCGTGGGGTCGCGCCAATTTAAAGCGTGGCGACATTGTCGTGTTGACACATATGGAGCATCACGCCAACATCGTGCCGTGGCAAATGCTGCAACAAGAGCGAGGCATCGAGTTGCGCTGGGTGCCGCTGACCAGCGATTTTCAACTCGACTTAAGTTCACTGCCGACTTTGCTCGCCGGAGCGAAAGTATTTTCGTTTACCGCGATGTCAAATGTTTTGGGCACGATTAATCCTGTTGAAAAACTTTGTGCTGCGGCTCATGCTGCTGGTGCGCTCGCGATTGTCGATGCGTGTCAATCAGTGCCACACTCGCCGACCGACGTTCGCGCGCTCGGCGCAGACTTTGCGATGTTTTCGAGTCACAAAATGTGTGGGCCGTCGGGAGTTGGTGTGTTGTGGGGACGCGAGGCTTTGCTCGAGGCGATGCCACCATTTTTGGGCGGCGGCAACATGATTTCTGAAGTGCGGCTCGATGGTTTTAAGTGTGCAGAGTTGCCAGCAAAGTTCGAAGCAGGCACGCCACCGATCACTGAGGTTGTTGGCCTGGGTGCGGCTGTCGAATTTTTGAATGGTGTCGGCATGGCCAACATTCGCCAACACGAAATTGCGATGTCGAATTATGCGCTTGAAATGTTGACGAGCCGATTTGGTGACGACATAACGATTCACGGGCCACGCAACCCCGAACTGCGTGGGTCGACATTTAGTTTTGCTTTCCGCGGCATTCACCCGCACGATTTGAGCCAGGTGCTCGATCAGTCAAATGTTTGCGTGCGCGCCGGTCACCACTGCGCCAAGCCGTTGATGAAAATTATTGGCGCCAACGCGACTGCTCGTGCGAGTTTTTATCTCTACAACACGACTGCAGATGCTGATGCGCTTGCAGACGCCCTTGACTCTGCATCAGATATCTTTTAGACAGAGAGTTTGAGCGAGGACGCATGCCGGGTATTGAAGATTTATATCGAGAGATAATTCTTGATCACTATCGCACCCCGCGAAATCGCGGTGAGTTGGCTCCGCCGGCTGTTTACGCTGAAGGCAACAATCCGCTTTGCGGTGATGACATTCGCGTTTATTTAGATGTCGCAGACGGCGTCGTGCGTGATGTGAAATTTTCGGGCCAAGGTTGCTCGATTAGCCAGAGTTCAACTTCGATGATGACTGTTGCGGTTAAAGGCAAGACGATTGAAGAAGTGCGCGCTTTTGTGCGCCGCTTCAAGCACATGATGACGCTTTCAGAAGACGGCGAGACGGTTGATCAGTCAATCAAACTTGGTGATATCGAAGCGTTGCAAGGTGTTGTCAAGTTTCCGGTGCGCATCAAGTGTGCCACCCTCGGCTGGAACACTCTTCTCGAAGGCCTCGACGAAGCCACCAAGTAATTTGATTTTTTCTAGTCTCTGGCGAACGACTCTCACCGGTGCTTTACTTGTCGGCGTCGCGTCATGCGGCGCACAAACATCAAATGAAGTTGAGATTGTCGGCACTTCAGTAGTCATCAGTGATGAAACAACTGAAACTGGTGCGTTGAATTTATCTCTAGTTGAAGTAGCAAAACTTGACCAGCCAGTTGATGCTGCCTCTCGTTTTGGTGACCCAGCTGTTTACTTCGTCGCGCGCGGCGGCACAATTCACAAATTTGTTGAGTCAGGTTTAGAGAGCGCGCCAGTGCTCGACATTTCAGATCTAACCGAAGGTCAAGGTGAACGCGGTCTGCTTGGTCTTGCGTTCTCAACCGACGGATCAATTGCTTTCATTAACTACACCAGTCTTGGTGGCGATACGACTGTCGCTTCATTGAGCGTCGGCGCATCCGGTAAATTTTCTCGCGAGTCGTTAAAAACAATTCTCGTGATTGATCAGCCGTTTGCAAATCACAACGCAGGCGACATCGTTGTTGAACCAAGCGGAATGATTCTTCTGCCGATGGGTGATGGCGGGTCTGCCGATGATCCCCTGCGTGTTTCACTCGACGATTCGTCGCCACTAGGCAAGGTTTTGCGGCTCGACCCTAGTGACGGCAGTTATACAATTCTTGCTCGCGGATTGCGCAATCCTTGGCGAGTTGATCTTTACGACGATCGCCTGTGGCTTGCAGATGTTGGTCAAGGTGAATTCGAAGAAGTGAGTGTGCTCGACGGACTGTCAAAGATCGCGAGCGAGGCGCAAATCGTTGACTTTGGATGGAGCGCCTACGAGGCAAACAAAGTTTTTAACAAAGATCAAACGAGTTCTAGTCACACTCCTCCATTGGTTTCGTATAAGCATGGCGACAATGGCTGTTCGATAAGTGGCGGTGCTGTTGCAACAACTGGATCTTTGCGTAACCGTTTTATTTTTGCCGATTATTGCAGCGGTCGGTTGTGGTCAATCGCAACCGACGAGTCGGCACCGCAAATGACTTTGCACTTCGATGACCTCGACTCACCAAGCGCCGTTGTGCGCGCCAACGAGAACCTCTACGTTCTTTCGCTAAGCGGCACCATCTGGCAGCTTCGCAACTAACCCCACACCACCCCGACTCAATTGCTCGTCTGAAGAGCCTCAACAAAGCCAAAAAAGTAATACTTTTGGTATGAGCTTGCGAAAGTTAACTTTTTCGTGAAATCACGTGAAACGTATTCAATGAAAAGTCCAGGTTGAATCCGGCTTTCACCCAAGCTCTGATAACACGGGTATTTTGAACCTGAGTAGAAATTGATAGCTTTTTGATTTTTTGATCGACCAGGCGTCCAATAACCACCTGAAGCAATGCCGAATAAACGCCCCGACTTTGAAAATCGGGATGAACACCGTTCAGTTCGATTTCGGCCTCGTCATCATCAAATGAAACCAATGCGAAGCCAATCATTTTTGAGTCTGGAGTTGCAACAATCAAAGTCAATTTGGCCGAGTCTTCAAGTCCAGACAAAGCCCATTCGACATATCCCTCAATAATCAATCGAGGTTCAATGTGACGATTTGATCGATAATGATTTGGGTAGTCTTGAAAAATTTCTTGCGAAAGCGCTTGGATACTTGATTTGTCTCCTGCGCTCGCTACCGAAAAATTCAAGCCATCAACCGGCTGATAATGCTCAGTTTTGGAATCCAGATTTTTTGAAAAGTAGACAAGTGTGTCGGCCTGAAATGCATACTTTTTTGATAACTCAGCAAGTCTTTGTGACAGGCTGATTCTGGCTGACGGATAGCGCAAAATCAAAAGATCTGCAGGACTATCGTTACAAATTTGCGCGATTTCAGTATCTAACGACGGAGATTCAAGCGGAACATTGAGCCGAGCTACATTGATGCCAAATCGATTTGACTCAACTTGTGAGTGATTTGGACTCAAGTCTCCGAAACTTTGTAAAAAGTCACTGATCATCTTGATTTAACCTTACCCAAGAACAGCAATTCGTTGTGCGCCTGAACGTGACTGCCGAAACTAGATACGATGAAATGATGACTTTGAGCAGTGGAATATCGGTCGTTATTCCCGTCTACCGCTCTGAGCAAACCATAAACGAGCTAGTAAGTCGCGTCAGCAACGCACTTAAAAATCATGAGTTTGAAATTATCCTCGTTGACGACGACAGCGGCGACGGAAGTTGGCAAGAGATTTCATCACTCTCAAAAGAAAACCCAAATATTAGAGGTATTCGGTTAGGACGTAATTCGGGCCAACATGGCGCGTTACTAGCCGGAGTGCGGATCGCCAAGTTCGAAACCACGGTGACGCTTGATGACGACCTGCAAAACCCACCCGAAGAGATTGAAAAATTGACTTCTGGTTTGAAGCCGGGCATAGATGTTGTATACGGCATCAGTACCGAAATTAAGCAGAGCTTTTATCGACGGCTCGGCTCAACTCTTGTTAGAAAGTTTTTTTCGTCTGCTCTTGGTTTCAATAGCGCAGTCACAATGAGCTCTTTTCGTGCGTTTCGCACCGTATTACGAGATGGCTTCAATACACAGCTTGGTCCGAATATTTCTCTTGATGCGCTTTTGACTTGGTCGACCACAAGATTTGCAGTTGCCAAAGTACGGCATGATGAACGAAAGATAGGCAGTTCGCACTACACGTTGAGAAAACTAGTTCGTTTCATGATTGACATGACAACGGGTTACAGCTCGTTACCTCTTAGGTTGGCAACGGCAATTGGGTTCACAACTATCGGACTTGGATTTGTGTTGTTGCTTTACGTCGTAGGTCGACCGCTCTTGTCTGGCGAGTCAGTACCTGGTTTCCCACTCTTGGCTACTTCAATAATCATCTTTTCAGGAGTACAGATTTTTCTACTTGGAGTGCTCGGCGAATACATAGGCCGAATGCACTTTCGAGTTATGAATAAACCTACTTATATGATCGCCGAATCAACAGACTAAGTGTCGCCACTCATCCAGGATCCAACCAAATAATGTATAAAATTCCGTTCAACCGCGCCGATATTGGACCGCAAGATCTTGCGCTGCTCAGCAAATCGATTTCGGATGGACACATTTCGGGTAACGGACCTTTCACTAAGCAGGCTGAGGCTGAGATCTCAAAAACACTTGGGTCGAATAAGACTTTGCTAACAACATCTTGTACTCACGCTCTAGAGATGTCTGCGCTACTGCTGAACTTAAAAGCCGGTGACGAAGTAATCGTTCCAGCGTTTACATTTGTTTCCAGTGCAAGTGCTTTTATGTTGTACGGCGCCAAGCCGGTGTTCGTCGATGTTCGCAAGGACACACTCAACATCGACCCTGAGGCTGTCGAATCGGCGATCACAAATCGGACTCGAGCAATTTGCGTCGTTCACTATGGCGGAGTCGCTTGCGAAATGGAGAAATTAAGCGAAATCGCCAAACGGCACAACCTGCTTATGATCGAAGATAACGCTCATGGCCTATTTGCAAAATATAAAAGTAAATACCTAGGTACGTTTGGCGCACTAGCAACTCAAAGTTTTCATGAAACAAAAAACATAACCTGTGGTGAAGGTGGTGCACTGGTCATAAATGATCCCCAATTAGTAGACAGAGCAGAGATTTTGCGTGAAAAAGGTACGGATCGAACAAAATTCTTGCGTGGCCAAGTTGATAAATACACGTGGGTAGATGTTGGGTCAAGTTGGGTCATGAGCGACCTACTTGCGGCAATTTTGTGTGGCCAACTTGAGAGAGCAGATGAAATTTACGAAAAGCGTATGCACATTTGGAATCGCTACAACATCGAATTGGCTGACTGGGCTCAGAACAACAATGTGATGACGCCCGTCGTGCCCGATGGTTGTGACCACACTGGCCATGTTTTTTTCTTGCGACTGGCTACTGCAGAATCTCGCGACCAATTTATTAGTCATCTTCGCGACCATGGCATTCTGGCTGTGTTCCACTATCAGCCTTTGCACCTTTCGACAGTCGGACGCTCTCTCGGTGGCCGGGAAGGACAATTTCCTGTGACCGAAAAAGCCGGAGACTGCCTTGTGCGATTGCCTCTATTCAATTCGTTAACCGACGCCGAACAATCGCACATCATTGACACGATTCAAAAATTTAGAGTCGCTACAGAATGATTCTCATTTAGAGACACTTTGTATGTTCAGCAAAGAGGCTATTTTCTCAAACGAATCAACGCTTGATTCGCTGACACGTTCAAGACTTCTTATGTATGTCCAAGAGGCTGAATTTTTTGAGGACGTACTTGCGAGCGATGTCTCGAAGTTGCCTAGTGAAAGTCACCTGGTAGAGATAGGTGCCGGAATTGGATTGCTGGCGCTTAATCTTGCTGCACGGGGATACAAAGTAACTGCATTCGAACCTGAAGCAAGTGGATTTACTGAGATGCATTCGATGCGTGAAACAGTTGTATCAAAGTGGGTTGGCAAGTTTCCGACCACGAATTTTGTTGACAAATACATTGACGCCACAACAAAACTTGACAAACCCGCGGACTATATGTTTGCGATAAACGTGATAGAGCATGTACCTGATTACAGATTGCTGATCGTCAACGCACTTAAGTTGAAATCAGATTCTGCAACTCTTCGGCTGATTTGCCCGAACTATGCAATTCCATACGAACCCCACCTTGAGATTCCCATAGTTTTGAATAAAAATCTTACATGGCGCATTTTCAAAACGAGAATTGTAAAGTCGACGATTCCAAATCCAATCGACTTTTGGAAAGATTTGAGCTGGCCAAGTCAACGAAAATTAAAAAAATTGCTCAAAAAAATTGGCGTAGTTGCGGAATTTTCTCGAGATGCAACAAACCACTACATCAGCCGGGCACTAAACGACCCTAAGTTCATTGAACGAAAAGGCCCTATCTTTGGAAAGATTTTAAAAATATTTGCGACCATAGCTAAGCGCTTGACTCGATTTATTCCGATCGCATTGATTCCTATTATTGATTGTCGTATAACAAGCCGAACCGAATCATCTCAGGAGAGATAATTGACTGACTAGAGACTTTTAGTTTGGAGTGATTACAGTCGTTTAGATGGCAAATGAGAAATTGGCGACAAAGACTGAGACGGCGACTAGCAAGCATCGCGAGATTGCTGAAAAAATAGTCAGCAATCAGATTGGTGCCGCATCACCAGCAGTTTCGCCCGACGGCACACAAATTGCATATGTTGTGACTCGAGTTGATTACAAAGCGAACAAGTATCGATCACAAGTTTGGTTGGCAAGCACCGACGCCAAACAACCACCTCGCCCGCTAACCGCGGGCGAAAAACGCGATGGCAACCCGAGTTGGTCACCTGACGGCACTTGGCTTGCATTCACCTCGGGTCGCAGCGAGAAAAAAGGTGAAACAACTTTGCATGTCATGCCGATCGGTTCGAGCGGCGAAATTCGTACTATCGCAACAATGCCAGACGGCGTTGGCAGCGTGCGCTGGTCACCAAACGGCAAACTCATTGCCTTCACATCACGTACGCAAGATGAGCGCTACACAAAAGATGACGAGTCATCGATGTCGCCGCGCAAAATTGAAACATTCTTCACGCGCTTAAACGGTGAAGATTTCGTATTTGACCGTCCACAACACATATATATAGTGCCGAGCGACGGCACTGCAGCCCCGCGCAATATCACGCCGGGCACGCACGAACACTCTGGGCCATCGTGGCTTACAGATTCATCGGGCGTTATTACGAGTGGCGCGTTGCACGAAACGTGGGATGACGATCTCGCCAACGATTTGCATCTCGTGAAACTCGATGGCACGATCACGACACTTACCGATCAACGCGGCGTCTACTATGCGCCAAGTGTTTCGCCAGATGGGACGCGGGTGGCGTTCGTGGGCTCGGATGATCCGTTGACGTCGCCGCAGAATGATCATGTCGGCGTACTTGAGATCAAAACCAAAAAGCGTGAGTGGGTTTCGCGTGCGCTAGATCGCACTTTCTCGCCGACGAGTGGCGCGATTGCGCCGATCTGGCAAGACGACAAAACCTTGATCGCTTACGCTGAAGATCGCGGCACCGCGCATGTTGTGCAAGTTGATGCAACTGGCAAGTCTGCGCCGAAGTGGTTGACCTCTGGTCGAAAAATTGTGAAAGCGTTTAACGCGGTAGCCGGCGGTGCAGGCGCCACGATTGCCTATGTCGCGAGCGAAGTAAGTCAACTAACCGAATTGTTTGTAGTGACAAAATCTGGCGAGCGTCGTTTAAGTGATTTGAGTGCGTCGCTCGTTGCTGCGTCAGCACCACAAACTTGGGATTACTTCACGGTGCCTTGCGGCTCGAATTATGCAGGCGGGCCCAGCGAGATTGACGTATGGATGATGAAGCCACGCGACTTTGACTCGGCGAAAAAGTACCCGATGTTGCTAAATGTGCACGGCGGGCCACACACGCAATATGGCGAAACATATTTTGACGAAGCCCAGATGCAAGCCGCTGCTGGTTTTGTTGTTGTAATGAGTAATCCGCGCGGTTCAAGTGGACGCGAACAGGCTTGGGGTCAGGCGATTCTTGGCCGCAAACATCCAGTTGCCCCCGGCACTGGTTGGGGTGACGCCGACGTTAAAGATGTTCTCGCGGTGCTTGATGGCGCGCTGGCAAAATATCCGTTTATCGACGGTAAGCGTGTCGGCATGCTCGGCGGAAGTTACGGCGGCTACATGGCGACGATGTTGGCGGGTTGTCACAGTGATCGGTTCAAAGCGATTTGCAGTGAGCGCGCGGTGAACAACATGTTGTCTGAAGAATGGACTAGCGATATCGGCACCGTGTTTCGTGTCGAGCACGGGCCAAACCATTTAGAAGACGAAGCCGAATATGTGCGCATGTCGCCGATTCGTCACGTGCGCAACATTGATGTGCCGATGTTGATCATTCACAGCGAAAATGATTTGCGCTGCCCGATTAATCAGGCTGAAGAATTGTTTATGGCTTTGCGGTTGCTGAAAAAAGATGTGACGTTTTATCGTTTCCCTGGCGAGACGCACGAGTTGTCGCGATCAGGTTCGCCGTTGCATCGTGTGCAACGCGCCGAAATCATTCTCGACTTCTTCACATCGAAACTGAACGCTTAAGCTTTCAAGATGAAAGTTACGTTGACGGGCACGGGCAGTCCGATACCAGATGCGAATCGCGCGGGGCCGTCGACACTCGTGCAGTGCGCGGGGCAAAATATCTTGATCGATTGTGGTCGTGGTGTGGCGATGCGACTCGTTGCTGTTGGCGTGCCTGCGCCATTTGTGTCGGCGATTCTGATCACGCATCTACACAGCGATCACATCACCGACTTAAACGACTTGGTGACAACACGATGGATTCTCACGCCCGAAGCAACACCGACTGTTGTCTACGGCCCACTTGGCACGCAAAAAGTAGTTGACGGCATGATGGCGATGCTGACGCCTGATCAAAAATACCGGCATGATCATCACGCAGACTTACGCAGCGGCCCAGGCTTGCAAGTCGAAGTGCACGAAGTTCAACCTGGAGACGAGTTCAAGATTGGCGACGCACGAGTGATTGTTGGGCGAACTGATCACCGACCGGTTACACCGACAATTGGTTTTCGAATAGAAGCCGAGGGAAAGTCAGTTGTGCTTGCTGGCGATACCGTGCCGTGCGACGAGCTGGATGCGCTTTGTAAAAATGCCGATATCTACGTGCAGACAGTTTTGCGCCCAGACTTGCTTGAACTTGTTAAACAGTTTGTGCCGGCACTCGCGTCGCGCACGACAGACATTTTGGATTATCACTCGAATGTTGAAGACGCGGCGAAAACTGCGGCACGCGCTGGCGTTAAAACTTTGATGTTGACGCACTATGTGCCAGCAATGCAGCCTGGCCAAGAAGCCGATTGGCTCGCACTAGCCACACCGCACTTCAGCGGAAATATCGTTCTCGGCCCCGACCTAACCAGCGCCGAAGCCTAAGTTTTCGCACAGTTTTTAGCTGTTCTCACACTCATCCATAAGCGATGCTCATCTCACACATCTATGTGTGCAACGCCGCAAGCGCCGAGTCCGCAAATCACCCCAGCTCAAATCTAAGCCACTTGCACCCAGTTTCGTATTACGATATGCTGAACCCGAAATTCATGAAACTGCACACAAACACGGCGTCAGCACCCTCGACATTCACCACGCATGCGCACAGTCAATTGCCAACTTTGAGATTGACCATGAAAGTTTTGAGACCAAGATCTTGATAGTCGGTCCGAACTCAGCAGGCAATCTTCTCGAGGTGATTGGTTTAGAGATTGACAACAAACCTCTATTAATAATTCACGCAATGAAACTTCGAAAAAGCATAATCAGATTGATAGAAGGGCTGTCCTGAATGAATAAACGACAAAAAACCTACCGACTAAAAAGTGGCGTCGTAGTCACCGACTCAGACATTCGACGTATGGCTGATGACGTTGCTTCGCGTGACTTTGATTTGTCGAAGTTCACTCGCCTACCTGGTCGGCCGCTGATGGGCAAAGCTGTAGCCGAAGTTGTGCCGGTGCGAATTGAGCCATCGGTTGTCAAGTCGATTGACCGTCGTGCAAAGAAAGAAGGCACGACTCGTAGCGACATCATTCGACAAGCGATAACTAATTATCTGGCGAGTTAAACGCCAATCAATGCTGTGTGGTTAGGCGGTTGAGGCATCGGGAGTGGCGGCAGTTGTTTGCATCGTCATGCGAACGCCGAAAATTGCGATAACAAGACCAACAAGTGCGAGCGCACCGAGACGTTCACCAAACAAAATCGCGCCTTCAATCGTGCTCAATGCCGGCGTAAGAAAAAACAGACTGCTGACTTTGGCCGCGGTGTGACGCGCAAGCAAAGTCATCATTAACAGAACTGCGCCAAGCGACAACACGACCACTGCCCACAACATTGAAAACACGGTGTAGCGAGTCAGACTGAATTGCCACTGCTCGCTGAACCCTGATGCAACCGCAAGCACAACACCTGAGGCGAGATATTGAGTCGCAGTGCCGCGCAACAATGGCATCTCTTTGCCGAGTGCGCGTTGCACAAGCGTGCCGATGGTTAATCCGATAATTGAAATTGCCATTGCGATCATCGCGGCGGTAGTTACACCACTATCAGCAGCGTCAAGTTTTTCGATGACTACTGCACACACGCCAACTAGCCCCAGAAACACGCCGATGATTTGCTTGCGATTGAGTCGCTCGCCCAAAAAGATGCGCGCAGCCACCGAAGTTGCCACGGGATGAAGTCCGGCGATCAGTGCACTGAGCCCCGAAGGAAGCCCGTTGTCGATTGCGACAAACACTCCGCCAAGATAAACCGCATGCATGAACACGCCGACAATTGTCGCAGCCGACCAACCGCTGCGGGTCATGCGCGGCGCACGCATTGCAGTTGCGATCAGCCAAAGTAAACCTGCGGCGATAAACATACGAACACACAAAAATGTAAGCGGACCTGCATCTCTCGTCGCATAACGCGCCACCACAAAACCTGTACTCCAGAGCGCCACAAAAATCGCCGGAGCAACTCGCGCGAGCGACTGTTGCTGATTATTCGACAAGACTCAGATCTTAGTTTTTTGATCGATCTGTTGACCGATTTTTGCAAACCCAGTGCCGAATGCGGCGATTTCAGCTGGCGACAAAAGGTCGATCATGTGGCGGCGAACACTTGCGACGTGATGAGGTGCGACTTTCTTGATCAGCGTTAATCCTTTTTTAGTTATTTGTGCAAATGCCGCCCGTCGATCTTTTTGGTCACCAACTCGTGAGACGTACTTAGCCTTTAAGACACCATCCATTCGACGCGTAAGACCGCTGCGTGAAAGTCCTAAAGTGTCGGCAAGGTCGCACATTTTCATTTTGTGTCCTGGCGCCTCTGAGAGCATCGCCAGCAGTTGATAGTCGCCGCGATCTAGACCATATGGCTCGAGATCTTTGGTGATGATGTTGATTAAATCTGCCGAACGTTCGATAAAGCCGCGCCATGCACGCATTTCGGCGTCTGTTAGCCACTTTGCTTTTGCCACGCCTCAATACTAGTGGATAAATATAGATAGTTGCGAGCGCAACTATCTTCGGTTATAGTTGCGCTCGCAATTAGTTCTCAACCGAGGGCTATCACTAACAAAGAAAAGAGAACTATGAATACAGTGTTATTAATCGGGCGAATTTTGTTCGCCATTATGTTCGTATCCGGTGGTTTAAACCACCTCACAAAAGCTGAAGCTATGACTGGCTATGCAGGTTTCAAAAAAGTACCAGCGTCCAAGTTTTCAGTTTTAGTTTCGGGAGTTCTTCTCATAGCGGGTGGATTGTCGGTCATCCTCGGCGTTTATGCCGACCTGGGTGCGTTAGTTATCGCAGTCTTGTTGGTTTTGATGGCACTCAAGATGCACGACTTCTGGGCACAAGCTGACGCTCAGGCGAAACAAACTGAGATGATCGGTTTTTTCAAGAACATTTCGATGGCCGGCGGTGCGCTAATCATGTTTGCAATCGCAGCAACTGAAGGTTCTGACTACGGTTGGGCACTCACAGAAAGTCTCTGGCAATTCGCTAAGTAATTCAATTTTCACATTCAGTGGGCGGCACCTTCGGGTGTCGCCCACTTTTTGTTGGCTGGCACTTGCCACATTTGCGCCAGGTACCACACATCTATTGAAAACAGCATATTTGCCGATCGAAAGTTGATGTGTATGAGAGGTGTATAACTTATGAACATGGCAAGAACCAATATTGACATTGATGAAGAGGCGTGCCGACGCGTGATGGAGCGTTTCAATTTGACCACGATGAAAGACGCAGTCAACTTGGCGTTACGAACTTTGGCGATAGAGCCGATGACACTCGAAGAAGCATTAGCAATGGAGGGCACAGGCTGGGAAGGTGACCTCGCCACAATGCGCACCCCGCGCACCGCTGAAAATAACTAGTTAGCTGCGGCCGGCGAGCCAGTCGGTTTCGTCGCGGCCGAGGTCGCGAAGGCGACGGACCACGGGTAACGGCATTTCAATTTCTTCGCCAGCGCGAACCTTTGACACCATTTCGCCGTGTTCATCCCAAATGTGACAAGTATTAATTGTTGAGGCGAACTGCTTAATTCGCTGTTCTTGAAAGTCTTCAGGTGACTTCGATGAATCATCAATGTCGACGACCGAACTCACGCGCATTGACCAGCCAGTTTGAATTGCCACTGGCGCCATCGCCGCAAGCAACGCGCCGATGTGCGTGCAACCACGTGAACTGCCGAAAAGTTCTCGCACCTTGGCGTTGAAACCGCGCGCGATTGACATTCCTTCAAGTTTTTTGTAGTGGTCGGTGATGTTCGTGCAACCTAGATGCGGGTGGTTTTCGAACTTTGCAGTCGCTTTTTCAATCAGAAAACTTGGGTAAACGATTTCAAGTTCGACAATCATGTGGTGCATCCAAATTGGATCGGGATCATTTTCGATATAAAGACCCGCAGGCTTCTCATCGACTATGGCCCCGCGCAGCAAGAACCGCTCATCTGACATGCGAAATGCCTGCACTTGATACTGCCGTGTGTGAATAAGCGGATAATTTGTGTCAACAGGAAACAG
>JBIKVV010000050.1:0-8560 GCA_044356655.1 Ilumatobacteraceae bacterium | reverse complement strand
ATCGAATACCCATCAGCTTGTAGCCAACTTTGTTAACTCTTGCTCTAACTCTTCATCTGAAAGCACGCCAATTCTTGTCGTCACTGTGCCGTCTTTGGCGATAAACACCCACGCTGGTTGGTAGGGCACATTGAAGCGAGAGAAAATTTCGCCTGGTGCGTCGTTGATGTTGGTGAATGAAAGACCATTTTCATTTACGAAATCTTGCATGTCGCCGCCGCTGCCATTCCAGGCGACGCCTGTGACTTGCACTTTGCCTTTAAAAGTTTTGTATGCAGCCTCGACCGAGGATGACTCAGATTTGCAAGCCCTTCAACCAGGCGCCCAAAACCAAAGCGCGAGTGGTTGAGATTGCAATACCGTCGTGCTATCGAAAGTTGCGCCGCTGAGAAGTGTGGCTGTGAATTGAGCCTTTGCATTTATTGCAGTGTTGTTTGCCGAATTCGCCGTCGCGTCTGACGAGTCGGCAATTGCAGTAGCTTCAGCAGATTCGGTTTCGGCAGTCGTTGTCGAACCATCGGGCCCGCAACTTGAGACAATCAAAAGCGAAAAAACCAAAACTAAATTTCGAGTGAATTTTTTTGGCGGGTACATCTAGTTATTAGAGTAATTGCTCGACGCAATTGCAATGTGGCGGGGCGAATTTGCCTTGTGTGCCCTAGTATTTACGGTTGTGAGCACGCGAAAATTGATCTTTGTCTCGCTTCTCTGCGGAGTCGCCATTTTGTTGGCAGGCTCAGTGCAACTATTTCTCATGTCACGCTGAGTCTTTGACTCGATCTTGACGCTGACGGCTACGATTATTAAGGCAAATCGCAGAAAGAGACCCCTTGGCAGACCAATTTGATCTCGTCGTAATCGGTGGAGGTCCTGGTGGCTACGCATCTGCGTTTTATGCAGCATCGGCGGGCATGAAAGTTGCGCTAATCGAACGCGACACAATCGGCGGCACTTGTTTGAATCGCGGTTGTATTCCGGCGAAAGCATTTCTTGAGACAGCGGCGGCAAATCGGCACGTTGCTCACGCGTCAGAGTTTGGTATCAATGCAAGCTCAACAGGCATTGACTTCGCTGTTAGTCAGGCACGCAAAGCGCGCATCGTCGAAGGCCTTGTCAAAGGTTTAACTGGCCTCACAAAATCAAAGAAAGTTTCATACTTTTTGGGTACCGGTTCGCTTGAAGCAAATCGCACAGTGAACATTGCGATGGCTGATGGCACAACCACAAAAATTCAAGGATCAAAAATTGTGCTTGCAAGCGGTTCTGTGCCGCGAACTATTAAAGGTTTCCCTATCGGTGGGTCGATCATGACTTCAGACGAGGTTTTGATGTTGAGCACGATTCCAAAGCGCATCGCGATTATCGGTGGTGGCGCAATTGGCTGTGAGTTTGCATCAACTTTTGCCGACCTGGGTTCGGCGGTCACAGTTATCGAAGGCGCCCCAAAAATTTTGCCAGGGCTCGACCCAGATGTTGCAAATGTTGTTGTTAAAACTTTTGCGAAAAAGAAAATTGCAATTCTCACCGGGGCAGTTGTTGCCGGCCAGAGCAAGCAACCTGATGGTTCGACGCAAATTACTTTTGCTTCTGGCGAGCCAGTTGTTTGCGATGTCGTAATCATGTCAATCGGTCGCAGACCTTTTGCTGACGAACTCGGACTCAAGGGCACTGCCGTCAAAGTTGACGATCGCGGTTTTGTTGTGGTCGACGAATACTGCCGAACTGGCGAGCCAGATGTTTATGCGATCGGCGACCTTATTAATACGCCACAACTTGCCCATGTTGCGTACGCCGAAGCAATTTTGGCCATTAAACACATGCGTGGCGAGAGCGTTTCGCCAGTCATGTACGACCGAGTGCCATGGGCAATTTATTGTCATCCAGAAGTTGCGTGGGCTGGGCCATCAGAAGAACAAGCACGTGCTGCTGGCCATGATGTTGTTGTCGCCAAGCATCAGTTTCGCGCAAACTCACGTGCGATGATTCTCGGAGAAACCGATGGACTCGTGAAAGTGATCGCAAAGAAAAATCGTGATGGCTCGGCCGGTCAAGTTCTGGGTGTGCACATGGTTGGCCCATGGGTAACCGAGCAGTTGGCTGCCGGTTATTTGGCCGTCAACTGGGAGGCTTCAGTCGACGAGATCGCAGAATTCATAATGCCGCACCCAAGTTTGAGTGAACTCTTTGGTGAAACCGTTCTTTCACTCACAGGCAGAAGCTTTAACGCATGACAAACCGAGCGTCGTGCCGTGCGAAAAAACTAGTATTTACGAGATAGAGAGCAAATCAAATGGCTGACATCACACTTCCGCAACTTGGCGAAACCGTCACCGAAGGCACGATCACACGTTGGTTTAAAAAAGTAGGCGACACAGTTGCTGCTGACGAACCGTTATTCGAAGTTTCGACAGACAAAGTTGATACTGAAGTACCGTCGCCTGTCGCGGGCACGCTCACTGAAATTCGAGTCAATGAAGGCGACACAGTTCCGGTTGGCACTGTGATTGCGGTTGTTGGTGCTGCGAATGCAGCTGTTGCGCCTGCACCTGCGGCTGTGGCGCCTGCGCCGACCGCCGCACCTGCACCTGCACCCGTTGCACAACCTGCACCTGTTGGACAACCGGCACCGGCGCCTGTCGTTAAGCCTGTACCTGCGCCAGCGCCAGTTGCTCAACCTGCATCTGCACCAGCCGCTCGACCAGCTGCAGCAGTTGCAACTGCAACGCGAACTGCGATCGCGCCAAGTGTTTCGAACAAACTTCTTTCACCAGTTGTGCGTCGTCTAGTTGCCGATCACGGCATTGATGTAAACGCACTCATCGGCACCGGCCCTGGTGGTCGAATAACTCGTGAAGATGTTTTAGATTTCATCGACAGAACTGGTTCAACACCAGTAGCACCCGCACCAGTTGTGCAGGCCGCGCCAGCGCCACAAGTTTCGGCTGCGCCGGTCGCGCCAGCACCCGCGCCGCAAGTTGCACCAACACGAGTCGCACCAGCGCCTGCACCTGTCGCTGCGTCGGCACCACCTACCAAGTTCACCGCGCCGTCAGAACGCGAAACTGTTTTGCCACTTTCGAAGATTCGCAAACTCACTGCGTCACACATGATCATGTCGCAGGCTGTTAGTGCACACGCGTTTAGCGTCGTTGAAGTTGACTATGCAAATGTCGATGCAACTCGTAGTGAAGTAAAAGATCAATTCAAACAATCAGAAGGTTTCACGCTCACATACCTGCCATTTATTGCGCGGGCAATTGTCGATGCGTTGGCTGAATTTCCAAATTTGAACGCAAGCATCGAAGGCGACAGTTTGGTCGTGCACAATTACGTTGACTTGGGCATAGCTGTCGACCTCGAGTTCAACGGTTTGCTCGTGCCAGTTGTTCGCAGCGCAGATGGCAAGCGTTTGCGTGCAATCGCCCGTGAGATTTCTGATCTTGCAACTCGTGCTCGAACACGAAAACTTACGCCAGATGAAATTCAGGGTGGCACATTCACGATCTCGAATAACGGTTCGGCCGGTTCGGTGTTGACAATGCCGATCATCAACCAACCACAGGTTGCAATCATGTCGACAGACGCAATTGTGCGCAAGCCTGTTGTCGCGAGATTGTCAGACGGCTCTGAGAGCATTGCGATTCATCCAGTCGGCAACTTGGCAATGAGTTGGGACCACCGCGCATTCGACGGTGCATACGCCGCAGGGTTCTTGTCAAAAGTCAAACGCGTTCTTGAAACACAGGACTGGTCAGCGGAGATTTAAATCGTGTCGCGCGAAAATGTTGCAGTTATGCCGCGCGAAAAATCTGACGTCGCGTCGAAATTGAATGTTCGTTGGCTCGGCAAGGTGCCGTATCGCGAGGCTCTCGCTGTGCAGAGTGCGATGTTTAAACATTCGTCGCGGCATCATCTTTTGATGCTCGAGCATCCACATGTTTTTACTTATGGGCCGAGTGCTGATTTAGAAAAAAACTTGAAGTGCGATCCGGCGCACGTCGGTGCCGAACTAGTCAAAGTGAATCGTGGTGGCGACATCACATATCACGGGCCGGGGCAACTAGTTGTTTATCCGATTTTGAATTTGGCGCCAAAGCACGGCGCTAATGGCCCTGCCGATATGCAGGCTTATGTGCACAACGTCGAACAACTAGTTATCGACACACTTTTGCAGCTTGGCGTTAAAAATGTTGGTCGACTTGTTGGCTACCCGGGCGTTTGGGTAGATGTGCAAAGTGACGAGCCAAGAAAGATTTGTGCAATTGGTGTGCGAGTGTCGCGCGGGCGAACAATGCACGGTTTCGCGTTGAATGTTTCGACCGATCTTGCCTATATGCGCGAGCACATCGTGCCTTGCGGCATTTCTGAACATGGTGTTACGTCGCTTCGTGAACTTGGTTTTGATTTGACGGTGCAACAAGTTGCTGATGTTGTCAGCGTGCTTGCTGCGCAGCGTTTTGCTGGTGGCGATTTTGATCGTCACGATGTTGCTTGGTCGGCTGTTGCGGCCGCCACGACGCCAAGCTCGACACCGAAAGGTGGAACGACCCCGCCGTTGGCGGCGAACACTGACTCGACGTCAAGCACAGGGGCGAGCGCGAGTGTGCAGATTTCGGCGCGCAAGCCTGATTGGCTAAGACCGCATGTCAGTCACGGCCCGGAAGTTTTGGCAACGAAAAAAACTTTGCGTGACTTCAACCTGGTTACGGTTTGCGAAGAGGCTGGTTGCCCGAATCTTTCAGAGTGTTGGGCAGATGGTACGGCCACGATGATGGTGCTCGGCGAGCGGTGCACTCGTGCGTGTGGTTTTTGTCTGATTGACACGCGCAAACCACTAGCGCCTGATGCAAGCGAACCATTTCGCGTCGCACAGGCAGTTGCCAAAATGAAACTTGAACACGCAGTGCTGACGATGGTTGCACGTGATGATCTTGCTGACGGCGGCATGAGTCATGTCGCGCAGTGCATTCGTGAAATTCGAATCGCGTCACCATCGACTCGTGTCGAAACACTCATCTCAGATGCGAAAGGCACCGACGCACTTGAGACTTTGTTCGCTGAGCGCCCAGATGTTTTGAATCACAACATTGAGACAGTCGCCAGATTGCAGCGCGAAGTGCGCCCATCAGCTGGCTATGCACGAAGTCTTTCGGTTTTGGCGCGCGCAAATGCAGCGGGTCTCGTTACAAAATCAGGTTTCATGCTTGGTCTTGGTGAAACAAAAGAAGAAGTCGAAGCAACTTTGATCGATCTTGCAGCAGTTGGCGTGCAGATCGTGACGATCGGTCAATACTTGCGGCCAAGTATCGAGCATCTGCCAGTCGCGCGGTGGGCTGATCCGCAAGAGTTTGCGTATTATGCAAAGTTCGGCGTGAAACTTGGCATAAAGCATGTTGAAGCAAGTCCGTTAACGCGATCGAGTTATCACGCCAAGCGAGCCGCTGAAAGCACAACAGCGCAAGCGCACGGTGAAGCAGTTGTTGTTCGCTTGGCACAAGTTGCCTCGCGTTAGTTCGCACTAGCTTGCGTACGCACTCGTTAGAGTGAGAATATGAGCGTTGGTCAGCGAAAAATAATTCAAATAATTGAGTCGCAGTCGACAGTTGAGGGTGGCGGTTTCAAAGTTCGTCGTCCGTTTCCGACGCAAGTCGTCGATCACATTGACCCGTTTTTATTGCTCGACGAGATGGGGCCAGCTGATTATGAGCCGCACAAAGCAGTTGGTGCGCCATCTCATCCGCACCGTGGTTTTGAGACTGTTACGTATTTAATGTCGGGTGCGATGGTGCACGAAGATTCGATCGGCACGCGTGCAGTTATCAAAAATGGGGGCGTGCAATGGATGACTGCAGGTTCAGGTGTAATCCACAGCGAATTGCCAACCGACGACATGCTCGCTCTCGGCGGGCGTATGCATGGTTTTCAGTTGTGGGTGAACTTAAGTGCAGACCGCAAGATGATCTCGCCGCGATACCAAGGTTATGAAGCCGATGAACTTGCGCAAGTCAAACTTGCAAACGGTGGTCTCGTCAAAATTGTTGCGGGCGAGGTGCTCGGTGTTGTTGGTCCGGTTGAAACGACGAGTCCGATGACATATGCACACGCAGTGATGCAACCAAACGAATCAATCGAATGGATACCCGACCCAACGCACACCGCACTCGTGCATGTATTTGAGGGCGAAGTTGTCGTGAATGGTCAGCGTGCTGTGTCAGGGCAGATGGTTGTGTTTGATCGATCGGCTGGTGGCGTGCAGATTTCGACGGGGGCGACGCCAACTGTGCAAGCGCAGTTGTTGATACTCGGTGGTGTGCCGCTTAATGAACCAGTGGTTCGTTATGGTCCGTTTGTCATGAACACGCGACAAGAAATTGTTGATGCAGTGAACGATTATCAGAATGGTGTGTTGGTTAAGTGAGCGGCGCGGTCGCAACTAAAAGCGCAGGCGCACTTTATGCGTCGCGCTTAGCGCGAGTTCGCCAGTCGATGAAGAGTCAATCGATCGACGCGGCGTTGCTCAGTGTTGGTCATGACTTGCCATATTTGACTGGTTATTACGCGATGCCACTTGAGCGTCTGACGATGCTTGTGGTTACTCACGATTCGGTGGCGGCGCTCGTTGTGCCGCGCCTCGAAGCACCGCGAGTAACGCCATTTGATGATGTTTTCAAAGTTGTGCCGTGGGGTGAAACCGAAAACCCAGTTGAGATTGTCGCCAAGCATCTTGGTGGTGCCAAGCGAATCGCAATTGGTGATCAAATGTGGGCGAGATTTTTAGTTGAGTTGATGGGTTTTGTTTCGGGTGTCAATTTTGTGCGCGCTGTCGATGTTGTTGGTTCGTTGCGCATGGCAAAAGATGCTGATGAAATCGCAGCGTTGCAGGCGGCAGGCGCAGCAGCCGATCGCGTGGCGACGCAACTTCAAGCAGGCGATATCGCGCTGGTTGGTCGCACTGAAGCTCAAGTTTCGGCCGATATTTCGGCACGACTAATTGCCGAGGGCCATGATGTTGTTAACTTCGCGATTGTTGCCGCGGGTGAAAACGCGGCGAGCCCGCATCATCACCCAGGTTCGCGAGTCATCAAGCAAGACGAAATTGTGTTGTGCGACTTCGGCGGCACGATGAACGGTTATTGCAGCGACATCACGCGATGCGTTTATATCGGTGAGCCTTCACGAAAAATCACGAGCGCATATTCGGTGCTGCGCGCGGCGCAGGCTGCAGGTGTTGCAGCCGGTGTTGTGGGCGCGACTTGCGAGTCGGTCGATGCGGCGGCGCGAAAAGTTATTGATGATGCTGGTTTCGGCGATTTTTTTATCCATCGAACGGGCCATGGCATCGGTATGGAAGCGCACGAAGAGCCGTACATGGTCAGCGGCAACAAATTGCCGATCGCTGCTGGGCACGCTTTCAGTGTCGAGCCGGGCATTTATCTGCCGGGCAAGTGGGGTATGCGACTTGAAGACATCGTCGTTGCTACAAATGCTGGTCCGTTGTCGATGAACAATGTCGATCATTCGCTTGCGATTTTGAATTAATGCGTCTCGACGCTGCGACATTTTTATTGCAATGGTCAGTGGGCGGTCTCGCGTTTTTGTGGTTCACGTTGCGCAGCAAAGAAATTTCGCTTGGTTACTCAAAGTTGTTGCGCGCGACTTATGGCGTGTTGGCGGCGCTTGGTGTTGCCGCGGGTTTTTATTTTGATCGAGTTTTGATCCGTGAGATTGCTGGCGTCGCTGTGGCTGGCATAGCGTTTGCAACTTTTGCCAAACGTGAATCGTGCACTGACTTGATCGCAGTTGCAGTCGGAGCAATCGGCTTGATCGGTTCGGTCGTTGCAAATAGTGGTGGCGTTGTTGATTTGTTGCGGGTGCTTGTTGGCGCGGCGTTTCTTGGTGCGGTCACAGATTTGATGTTGCTTGGCCACTGGTATTTGGTGCAGCCTGGCATGACGCGCAAATTGCTGAATGAGTTGACGAACGCAGTTTTGTTTATATGGCCGCTCGAAGTTGTCGTCATGATTTTGCCGACGGGCATGATCAGCGTTTTGAACGGATCAATCGACGACGGATGGAACGGCATTCTCGGATATTTCTGGTTGGGTTGCGCTACGTTGACGGGCGTTCTTGCAGTCTTCACTCGTGCGGCGTTGAAAGAGCGAAGTTATTCGGCGGTGATGGCGGCGACAGGTTTGAGTTATCTGGCGATTCTCACTGCGTTCGGCACCGACCTCGTCGCCCGCGCCACCCTCGCGCTCTAATTCTTGAGAATTAGGGGGTGGTGAGGGGCCAGGGGTTGGTGCGTTCGAGGGCGAGGGCGAGGTCGAGAAGAAGTGGTTCTTCGAAGTGGCGAGCCATGATCTGCATGCCGACTGGCAGACCATCAACGAAACCGACTGGCACCGAGATGCCGGGGTTGCCATAAATATTTGCCGGAAATGTCAAAACTCCGTTGTTGCCCGCACCCGCAACAATGCCACCGAAAGTGTCAGGCAACGGTCCTTCAGCATTGAATGCAACATCAGGGTTGCTCGCTGTAATTATCAAATCGACTTCACTG
>JBIKVV010000049.1:0-8734 GCA_044356655.1 Ilumatobacteraceae bacterium | reverse complement strand
CGGTGGTCAATCACGGCGTCACGACGCAAAGCGCCGATCAGCAACTCAAGTTCGGCTTTGCCAAGTGGGTCTAACGGATGCACACGACTTGCCACATCAGCCTTCGCCACCTTTGCTGACATCTCGCCTCCAGAAAATTGCCCTAGCTAAAACTCAAAATTTGGCTCCGGGGGTGGGGGTCGAACCCACGACACACGGATTAACAGTCCGTTGCTCTGCCAACTGAGCTACCCCGGAAGGTAAAAGGCTTATTTACTCTAACCGCATTGAGAGCCAATACGAATTAGAACTAGCATTTCAAACATGTCTGATGCATACACACCCAAACCCGAACATCGCTTCACCTTTGGTCTTTGGACCGTTGGCAACATGGGCCGCGACCCATTCGGATTAGAAACTCGCCCCGCGCTCGACCCAGTTGACTCGGTTCACCGTCTCGCCGAACTCGGTGCATACGGCGTCAACTTTCACGACGACGATCTCGTTCCATTCGGTGCGTCACCAGCCGAACGCGAAACCGCCCTCAAACGTTTTCGTCAAGCACTCGACAAAACTGGCATCAAAGTGCCGATGGCAACTACAAATCTATTCGGACAGCCCGTGTTCAAAGAAGGTGCCTTCACGGCTAATGATCCAGTCGTTCGTCGCTATGCAATCAAAAAGACAATGGAGTCAATCGACATGGGTGTCTCACTCGGCGCCAAGATTTATGTCATGTGGGGCGGTCGCGAAGGTCTCGAATGTGAAGCAGCCAAGGATGTTCGCACAGCACTCGATCGCTATGCCGAAGCCGTCAACATTTGTTGCGCGTATGCCAAAGATCGTGGATACGACTTAAAGTTCGCGCTCGAACCAAAACCAAACGAGCCGCGCGGCGACATGTTCTTGCCAACAGTTGGTCACGCAATCGCGTTCATCAACGAACTGCAATGGCCTGAAATGGTTGGTCTCAACCCAGAGTTCGCCCACGAAACAATGAGTGGCCTCAACTTCACACATGCAGTCGCGCAAACTTTGTGGCACGACAAGTTGTTTCACATCGATCTCAACGCACAACGCATCGGCAAATTCGACCAAGACTTCAGATTCGGCAGCGAAGGCATCCGCGATGCGTTCTATCTCGTCAAACTTCTCGAAGATTCAAAGTGGGATGGCATGTTGCACTTCGATGCCCACGCCTACCGCACCGAAAATGCCGAAGGCGTTTGGGACTTCGCCCGTGGCTGCATGCGCACTTATTTGATCTTGGCCGAGAAGTCGCGTCAGTTCAAACAAGACAAAGAGATTCAGGCAGCGCTCAAAGCAGCGATGTTCGACAAACTCGCCGAACCAACATCACCTGATGGTTACGGCGCAGATGCTCTTCACACTTTGCGCACCGGCACATTTGATGTCAAAGCACTTGGCGAACGTGGTTACGCTCACGAGCGCCTTGACCAACTCGTCACAGAACTGCTGCTCGGCGTCAGATAACCAATGCCGATTGTTATCGGCGTTGATTCATCAACGCAGTCAACAAAAGTAGAGCTTCGCGATCTAGATTCAGGCGAATTAGTTTCAACGGGTCGCGCCGCGCACCCAGATACAGGTGTTGCGCCGTTAAGTGAAACCAACCCCAACGAATGGCTGAATGCTTTTAATGTTGCCCTCAAAATCGCAACAGCCAACAATCCGCAAGCAAAACTCGCGGCGATTTCTGTCGCTGGTCAGCAGCATGGTCTTGTCACACTCGATCACGATCACAAAGTCGTGCGCAATGCCAAACTCTGGAACGACACACAATCGGCGCCAGACGCAAAATGGTGCGTCGGTCAACGCGGCGCAGCATGGTGGGCAGAACATGTGGGCAGTGTGCCCGTCGCAAGTTTCACTGTCACCAAACTTTCGTGGATCAAACGACTCGAGCCACAAAACTGGTCGCGAACAACGCGCATCTGTCTTCCGCACGATTATCTCTCATGGCAACTTCGTGGAGGCGGCGCAAATGAGATAACAACCGATCGTGGCGACGCATCAGGTACTGGCTATTGGTCAGCGAAAACCAGCAAATACGACTACGAAGTTCTAGAAATAATCGACGCAAAACGCGACTGGTCGACTGCGTTGCCACGAGTCGCATCACCACTCGAGCAAACTGGCACATGGCGTGACGCCGTCATCGGTAGTGGCACGGGTGACAACATGGCCGGCGCACTCGGTATTGGTCTGCAACCCGGTGACGTCGCAATCTCACTCGGTACTTCGGGCACTGTATATGCAGTTAGCGCCACACCGACGAATGATCCATCTGCGGCAGTCGCCGGTTTCGCCGATGCAACTGGTGCATATCTACCACTTGTTTGCACGCTGAATGCGACCAAAGTTTTTGACAAATTCGCCAGCGTTCTCAATTGCAATCTTCAACAATTTGGCGAACTCGCACTTGGTTCTGAATGTGGCGCTAATGACTTGGTGTTGTTGCCCTATCTCGACGGCGAACGCACGCCGAATCTCCCTGATGCGCGAGCAAGCCTTGTCGGTTTAAACGGCTATCACACACGCAACGATGTCGCACGCGCAACTATCGAAGGTGTTGTTTGCGGTTTGCTTGATGGCTTGACTGCAATAAACAACTGTGGCGTCAACACGAACGGTCGCATCTTTTTGCTGGGTGGCGGCGCGCAATCAAAAGCAGTTTGCCAAATCGTTGCTGATCTCACCAATCGCGAGGTCTATGTGCTCAACGAACCCGAAATTGTTGCTCTCGGCGCGGCCCGTCAGGCGGCGGCAACACTCACCGGCAAATGGCCCGGTTGGCAAGCGTCATCAAAAGTTGCCGCACAACCCGTTGCGACTGCCGCGCAGAGCACTGCAACCCGCGAGAGATTTGCTGCAGCGAGATTTAAGAACTTCGGCGTTTAAACAATTTCGCTTGTCTTCACCACGCGACCTTCGCGAACAGACTTCCAGGCTGCAAGCCCAGCCACAAGCGACGCTCGCCCGTCGGCACCAGTTACAACTGGTTTAATTTTGCCCGTGGCTACGCCCATGAACTCGTTCCACTCGGCGATGTATGCAGGTATGTAGCGATCTAAAAAGAAATACGGCATTTTGGCTAACTGTGTTCCGTTTTCATTTCGATTGATCGTGCTCGTCGTTAAAGGATTCTCTGACGCAGTCATACCCTTTGAACCAAACACTTCAACTCGTTGGTCATAGCCGTAAACCGCCTGACGCGAGTTGTCAATCATCGTTATCGCACCATTTTCGTGTTGCAGCATCAACGCAACAGTGTCTAAATCACCAATTTCGGCGAACTCTGGCACGATGCGCACGGCGCCCGTTGCATACACCGAGACAATTTCGCTGCCGACGACATAGCGCGCCATGTCAAAATCGTGAATCGTCATATCGATAAAGATGCCACCGGAAACTTTGGCATATTCAACTGGTGGTGGTCCTGGGTCGCGACTGGTGATTCGCGCAAGGTGAACATCTCCGATCGCTCCGCTGGCGACGTTGTCGCGCACCGAACGATGGCTCGGGTCATAGCGACGATTAAAACCCAACATCAACGGCGTTTTACTGTCGCTAATGGCCTTCAGCGCACGATCTGTTTCTGTCAACGAAAGCGAGATCGGCTTTTCGCAAAAAACTGGCTTGCCATGTTTTGACGCCATCAATAACACTTCAACGTGCGTATCAGTTGATGTGCAGATCGCAATTGCGTTGACATCACCAGAGGCCATTAGAGATTCAGGATCGGTGAAATGCTGGCAATTGAACTTTGTCGCGACTTTCTTCGCCGAATCAGTAACCACGTCGTAAACGCCAGCCAAGTGGGCGCCTTCAATGCGCTGTGCGATCAACTCGGCGTGCATCACGCCGATGCGACCACAACCCAACAAACCAATTCCAATACTTTTAGTGTTGCTCATGGCCAGACTTCTCCTGCTTTTGGTTTAGATGGAGAGCCAGCGCCAACCACCGATTGGTCAAAGTCTATTACTGCACCTGTCATCAAGCCCGACTCGTCTGACAACAAAAACATAATTGTTCGCGCAAGTTCATCGGGCTTAATCAATCGACCGAGAGGCTGTTCGCTTTCTGCTTTTTGCAGCCAGCCATCTTGTGCGTTGTGCCACTTTCGTTGTGTCGCATCCTCAGTCGGCGTGTCCATCCAACCTGGGTTTAAAAGATTTACACGAATGCGATCACGCATCAACGAATAAGCACAGTTTCGGGTCAAGGTGTGTAAGGCACCTTTCGAGATCGCATAGTGCGTCAAGTTCACATCACCGCCATAACCGGTAACACTGCCGATGTTCACAACAGCGCCAGAAACGCCTTCGCGCTTCATAAGCTTGGCGCAACCTTGAATCAACATGAATGGTGCACGCACGTTTACCGACATCATCGTGTCAAACATCTCAGGTGTCGTATTCCAGACGCTGCCACGCGATGTCTCTGCCGCCGAATTAAGCAAGCCATGTACGACGCCAAAAGCTTTGTCGACTGTTTCAACTATTCGCGCTGGCTCATCTGGTTTCGCTAAATCAGCAGAGATAAAAATCGTCTTGGTGCCAAGACTGGTTAGTTCTTTTGCAAGCGCTTCACCCGTCTTGGTATCACGACCAACCAGCGCCAAACCTGCAGCACCGCGTTCGACTGCCAGTCGAGCCACACACTCACCAACACCGCGTGATGCCCCGCTCAATAGCAACACTTTTCCGTGCATGCTAGAAAAACCTGCTGCTGTTTCGCTCATAAAGTTCGCCTACCAGCCAAGTCGTTGTTTCTTTTTGCCTTCGCGCATCTCTTCGCCTGCCTTAAGCACTTCTTTGCGATGACTTGTTGTTGGCACGCCAACTTCCCAGAATGAACCACCTTCGGTCCAGTCACTTGAACTCGTCTTGATCACAATCACATGAGTGCGATCTGATTTACGAGCGCGAATGAAAGCCGCTTCTAAGTCATCGATTGAGCCGACAGTTTCAGCAATCGCCCCCATCGATTCGGCATGCTTGGCGAAATCAACATAAACAAGATTTTGCACATCGCAATCAACGATCTGATTGTTAAATGGCACGCCACCTTGGTTGACTTGCAATCTATTTATCACGGCGTATCCACCGTTGTCGCAGACAACCACGATCAACTTGTGACCATAAAGCACAGAACTATAAATATCGCTGTTCATCATCATGTATGAACCATCGCCGACGAACGAGATCACTTCGCGATTCGGCATCGCCATTTTGGCACCCCATGCACCAGAAAGTTCATACCCCATGCATGAGAACCCGTACTCGCAGTCAAACGAGTCAATGCTTTTGGCTCGCCAACCGTTGTTAAGTTCACCCGGAAACCCGCCCGCAGCAGTAAGCGCATAATCCCCTAGCTGAGCAAGTCGATCGGCAACGCCAACGACTTGTGCATATGTCGCAAGCTTGCTTGAATCTTTTTTCGCAATGCCATCTATATACGAGTGATATTTCGCCACTTCTGTTTGGGCAAGTTTCGACCAAGAGTCTTCAGCGCGCCAACTTGCAAGAGTCACGGTCATTTCTTCGAGCGTCACGCGAACATCGGCAACGACCGGCAATGAGCGATGCTTTACAGCATCAAACCGCGCCGTGTTCACGCCGATGAACTTGGTCTGCTCATTGCTGAATATCGTCCACGAACCTGTTGTGAAATCTTGCAGGCGTGTGCCAAGTGCTAAAACTACGTCTGCTTGTGCAGCCAGAGTATTTGCTGACTCGCAACCGGTTACACCAACTGGTCCAGCATTTAATTGGTGCGAAGCAAGCAGCGACGCTTTACCCGCAACAGTTTCAACAACCGGAATATTGTGCTTGATAGCGAATTCGGCTAATTGCTTTTCAGCAAGCGAATAGTGCACTCCACCACCACAAATTATCAACGGACGTTTCGCTTGCTTAAGCGTCTTGATTGCACGATCAAGTTCGCTCGCATCGGCACGGGGTCGCAAAATTGTGTGCACAACTTCTTCAAAAAATACTTCTGGGTAATCAAAACTCTGTGCTTGCACATCTTGAGGCAAACTTATAAATGCTGGCCCGCATGTTGCTGGGTCAAGCATCGTCGACACTGCATGTGGCAATGATTGCAATAGTTGCTCAGGGGCAACAATGCGATCCCAATATCGCACCACGGGTTTGAAAGCGTCGTTCACAGTTATCGACGGGTCTGAAAATGTCTCTGCTTGCTGCAAAACCGGGTCGGGTATGCGATGCACAAACGTGTCGCCAGCCAAAAACAAGACCGGCAGACGGTCGACATATGCAACGCCAGCGGCTGTCACCATATTTAACGCACCTGGCCCGATTGATGAGGTCGCAACCATAATTTGCTGCCGGCGCTTAGCCTTTGCAAAACCGACTGCGGCAAGTGCCATACCTTGTTCGTTCTGACCGCGATAAGTTTTGATTTTGTCTCGGTTTTCGTCAAGCGCGACTCCAAGACTCGTCACATTGCCGTGACCAAAAATTGCCAATACTCCAGGAAACAATTGTTCTTGTCGCCCGTCGACCACAATTTTTTGAGCAACCAAAAACTTAACAAGTGCTTGGGCTGTCGTTAGGCGAATTGTCTTCATGGCCGAACACTACGCGTTGGTACTAAGTGCTGCCTCAACTTGCTGCGCATTTGAGTTGCCGGCGCTACCTAAGCAGCGTGAACGCGACCAGACATCAACTCAATCAGTCGCTCAAACGAAAGATCAGCCTTTTCAAACTGGCCCACCGATTGGCCACGGTTCAAAATTAAGAACCGATCGCCAACAGGCAGTGCGTGTTGCGGGTTGTGTGTAATCAAAATCACGCCGAGATCTCTTGCTGCCGCCGCTCTCACATAGCCCAACACCAAATCTGATTGGCGCACGCCGAGAGCTGATGTCGGTTCGTCCAAAATAAGCACTCGTGCACCGAAGTAAACAGCGCGCGCAATCGCCACACTTTGGCGCTCGCCGCCAGAAAGAGTGCCGACAGGCTGATCAATATCGCGAACATCAATACCCAACTTCGCCATCTCTTCTTTGGCGGTCTTTCGAGCAAATTTGGTGTCCAACAAATTGATTGGACCAAATCGACGAACAGGCTCAGAACCCAAAAAGAAGTTACGCCAAACCGACATCAAAGGCGCCATCGCCAAGTCTTGATAAACGGTTGCAATGCCGAGTGCGCGCGCCTCGCGTGGTGACTCGAACGCGACTTCGTGACCTTCAAATTTATATTTTCCACCACTTGGCTTATGCAGACCTGAAATGATCTTGATGAAAGTTGACTTGCCCGCACCGTTGTCACCAAGCACACATGTCACTTGACCTGCAACGACTTTTGTAGAAACGTTCTGCAACGCTCTGACGTTGCCGAAGTCTTTGCTTACGTTTTCGAGTTCAAGAAGCGGTGATTTTTCGCTCATCGTTGTTCGTTCGCTTTCTTTCGTACGTAGTTATTAACCAGAACTGCGACCAACAAAACCGCACCCAAGAAGATGAAGCGACCGTCTTGGTTCCATTGCGCTGCCGGAATACCGTTCTTTGACACGGCCATAATCAGTGCGCCAAGCGAAGCACCTACAACCGAGCCATATCCGCCAGTCATTAAGTTGCCACCAACTACCGCCGCAATGATGTATTCAAATTCTTGACCATCACCTTGCTGCGCCTGAACCGAGTTCAGACGCATCAAAATCATCGCCCCTACGAATGCCCCCATCAGTGAAGTTGCCATAAACAGCGCTGTCTTGACTTTGTCAGCGGGCACACCAGTCGCGCGAGCAGCGTCTTTATTGCCGCCAACTGCGAAAATCCAGTTGCCATATTTTGTCCTCGTCAAAACAAACGCGCCGACTGCCGTGAAGAACATCCACCAGAAAACCGACATTCGAAACACACCGTCAGAAAGCAGCAATCTGACGCTCAAGGCAATGGCGCCGACAACCACACCAAGCATCACCATGCGACGACCAAGTTGATCTGCCGCTTCATCGGCTTTTGTTCGCGATCGATGCGAAGCTTCAACAAGAGTTGTCGCCAATGCAAGTGCCGAAGCGAGCAGCAAACTGGTAAAAATTCCGCCCCTGAATCTTGGCGCGCTTGAATCGGCCCGCAGAGTAAAAGCCACAAACACAAACGCGACAGTCATAAGCACACCGATATTGATGAACCACTTTGTCGACGACTTTCCGGCAGCGCGACGAGCTTGATAGAAGCATGTCGCAGCGCCCACGCCGGCAACAGTTATCAATACTGCTCGAACTGCTTGCACGGTCGTCAACTGAAACAGCGAGACAATGCCGGTCAACGAGACGAGACAAATAATTGGCAGGCGAACGATCAGGCTCGCAATCACTCTGCCACGACGCTCAACATCACCACGCATGAATGAGCGAATTGTGATTACGAGAGGCAGCGCTCCTGCTGCAATCGCAACTACAAACCTCATCCAAAGTGGCATCCATTGCAACATCACGCGCTCTTCATTGCGATCAAAGAGTTGCCCCGAGAAACTTGCGATAAGTACACCCAGTAGGGCTAAACCAAGGAATTTCTTCGATGTGTTTGGCAAAGAACCGACTAATTTCTCGCGACCATCAAATCTTGCTCTTGCATAAAACACGATCGCTACGACTACGCCAATCAAGCCGACAACTCCAGCCAGAGTGTTGCCATTCACCGAATCTGTGCGATGCAGTGTAAGCACACCGAAAATTGCAGCGGCTACACCAA
>JBIKVV010000084.1:0-2506 GCA_044356655.1 Ilumatobacteraceae bacterium | reverse complement strand
CGTACGGCGTTTATTGGTGCGCTCGGTCGCGATCATGCGGGCGAAACGTTGCTTGCTGCGCTAATTAAAGATGGCGTTGATGTTTCTGCGGTGCAACGAGTATCAGCACCAACTGGCCGTGCCTTAATTGGTGTCAGCGACGACGGTGAAAATTCGATCATTGTTGTACCCGGTGCAAATCATGCGATCGGCATTGACGACATCGAAAAACACAAAACGGTAATTTCTTCGGCAAAAGTTTTGTTGTGTCAACTAGAAGTGCCGTTGCCAGTTGTGCAACGCGCATTCGAACTGGCAGGATCATCGACGACGCGCATCTTGAACCCCGCACCCGCCCAGACATTTTCTAATTCACTGCTTGGTGTGGTCGACATCATCACCCCCAACGAACATGAAGTTGAACTTTTGGGTGGGGCAAGCAAATTGCGCAGCCTGGGCGTCAAGACGGTGATTGTCACTCAAGGTGAAAAGGGCGCGATGGTCGTCGATGCGAGTGGCCAAAGGCAGGTTGATCCTTTTAAAGTCACGCCTGTTGATACAACGGGGGCCGGAGACGCTTTTTGTGGCATGTTGGCTGCTCGCCTGGCAACGGGCGAATCTATGACGGCTGCGCTTCGAGCGGCTGTGATTTCCGGGGCTTTGGCCACTCAAACTGAGGGTGCCGTGCCCTCATTACCCTTATGGAGTATGGTAAAAATCAAACTTGAGTCGTAGTGACTAAGGTTTCATGCCTAAGAGGTTGTAAAGACTCGTAGCGCGGCTTATCGTAATTCGCGCCTGCCAAATCCCCCTTTGTCAGGCATTTAAACGAGTCAAACCAAACGGAGAAAAAATGTCAAAAGCAGTCGGAATCGACCTCGGCACAACCAACTCGGTTGTTTGCGTACTTGAAGCAGGCGAGCCAGTAGTTGTACCAAACTCAGAAGGTTCACGCACCACCCCATCGGTTGTTGCGTTTTCAAAAGGTGGAGACGTACTTGTCGGAGAAGTAGCCAAGCGTCAAGCGATCACCAACACTGAGCGCACATTTCGCAGCATCAAGCGACACATGGGTTCAAATTGGACATCAACCGATATCGATGGCAAAAAATATACGCCGCAAGAAATCAGCGCACGCACTTTGATGAAACTCAAACGCGACGCCGAGGCATATCTCGGTGCGTCAGTTACGCAAGCGGTCATCACCGTGCCTGCATATTTCGATGACGCACAACGCACTGCAACAAAAGAGGCTGGCCAGATCGCCGGTCTCGAAGTTTTGCGGATCATCAACGAGCCGACTGCGGCAGCACTCGCGTACGGGCTCGACAAGGGCAGCGAAGACGAAACAATTCTCGTTTTTGACCTTGGTGGTGGCACATTTGACGTCAGCGTTCTCGAAATTGGTGATGGCGTTTTCGAAGTAAAGAGCACTCACGGCGACACCCACCTGGGCGGCGACGACTGGGACCAACGCGTTATTGACTGGCTGGTAAAAGAATTTAAGTCGGCACACGGTGTCGATCTCGGCACAGACCGCATGGCGTTGCAACGACTAAAAGAAGCTGCAGAAAAAGCCAAAATTGAACTTTCGCAAGTTCAGCAAACGCAAATCAATTTGCCGTTCATTACTGCAACACCAAGTGGCCCGCTGCATCTTGATGTCTCTTTGTCTCGCTCAAAGTTTCAAGAGATGACCAACGATTTGCTTGAGCGTTGTCGCAAGCCGTTCGAACAAGCAATCACAGATGCGGGCATCACAAAGAGTCAGATTAAGCACGTCATTTTGGTGGGCGGTTCAACCCGCATGCCAGCAGTGCTCGATTTGATTCAGTCGCTCACAGGCAAAGAGCCAAATCGCTCGGTTAACCCTGACGAAGTTGTTGCCGCAGGCGCTGCGATTCAGGCCGGTGTTCTGCGTGGTGACGTCAAAGATGTTTTGTTGCTCGACGTAACACCGTTGTCGCTCGGCATTGAAACAAAAGGTGGCGTGATGACAAAACTCATCGAGCGCAATACGACGATTCCGACGCGTCGCACCGAAGTATTTTCGACAGCCGAAGACATGCAGCCTTCTGTAGAAATTCATGTGCTGCAAGGCGAGCGCGAGATGGCGAGTTACAACAAGACTCTTGGCAAGTTCCAACTCGTTGACTTGCCACCAGCACCACGTGGTGTGCCACAAATTGAAGTCACATTCGACATCGACGCCAACGGCATCGTGCATGTGTCGGCAAAAGATCGTGGCACCAACAAAGAACAATCCATGACGATCACCGGTCAGTCATCACTTTCAAAAGATGACATCAACAAGATGGTCAAAGACGCCGAAGCGCACGCCGAAGATGACAAGAAGCGTCGCGAAGAAGCCGAAGTTCGCAACAATGCCGATTCGTTGGTCTACCAAACCGAAAAAGTTTTGCGCGAACAAGGCGACAAGTTGACCGCCGAAGATAAGTCAGCCGTCGAAGGCCCGCTCGCAGATTTGCGTTCGGCGCTAAACGGCAGCGACACCGACACGATCAAA
>JBIKVV010000048.1:0-9011 GCA_044356655.1 Ilumatobacteraceae bacterium | reverse complement strand
GCCGAACGGTTTCAAAGTAACTCTTCAGAGTTGGAAGCGCGACGACATCGACAAGTTCACACAATTTGTTAAGTCATCATGCAAAGAAATCGGTATTGACGTAACTGTTGATCTCGACGGTTCAGATGGTGGTGGCGCGCGTTGGTACGCCTACTCGGTTTACCCATCGGTCAAAGGCTCAAAGGTCAAAAACAAGGGTGAATGGCTTGCTAGCGAATTCGGCATTGCTGAATGGGCTGGTCGTCCAACTCCAGACGAGTATCTCACCCGCGAATGGAAGTCAACCGGCGACTGGAACCCGCATTACCTTGATGCGCCAGAACTTGACGCAGCAATTGATGCCTGGACATCGGCACTTACGCCAGCCAAGAAGAAGGCTGCAAGTTCAGCAATTCAAAAGGCTGCTCTTAAGTACACACCAATCATTGTTGTTTACAACGAAACTCGCGTTTCGGTGACTTCAAACAAGGTTAAGGGCGTTGAGTTCAACCAGCAAGGTGCAAACTGGACTTCAGGTAAGAACGCTTAATAGCGAATTCATACTTCAGAATTAACAAAAAAGAGACCGGCCTAGAAAACTAGGTCGGTCTCTTTTTGTTTTTTGTGCAAGTCAAGAGGGTTAAAGGTGTCGTTGCTAAACTTAAAAGTTCTATGTTGAGATTTATCGTCAAGCGAATCGGGCTTTCGATCTTGACGCTCGTCATAGTTTCGTTAATCGTCTTTTTGATGACCTCGATCATGCCTGGTGACATCGCCAAACAGATTCTTGGCAGAGACGCGTCTCCTGAAGCGTTCGAGATTTGGAACAAAGAAAAAGGTTTTGATAAGCCTTTGGTCGTTCAATACAGCCGCTGGATGGGCGGAGTATTGACAGGCGACCTCGGCACATCTCTGCAGTATGAAATGCCTGTCGCAGAGATTTTGGCCCCGGCGGCCAGCAAGTCTGCTCAATTGGCAATTGTTGCGCTGTTGTTGATCGCACCGATCAGCATTTTGGGTGGCATCGCTGCGGCAATGAATCGCGGTAAGAAAGTTGACCGTGCATTGACAGTTGGTGGTTTGTCGGCTGCTGTGATTCCAGAATTTGTGTGGGCAGTTGTTTTGATTCTTGTGTTTGGTGTGGCGATTCAGGCTTTTCCGGTTTCGGCGTTTCCTGATGAAGAGAATCCGAATCTGATCAGCAGTATTTATCATTTGATTTTGCCCTCGATTGCGTTGTTATTTGTTTTGTTCGGCTATATCTCTCGAATAACTCGAGCGGGTGTTATCGAAGCACTTGACTCTGATTACATGCGCACGGCAGTGCTTAAGGGTTTGTCTAGAAAAACCGCCGTGTTCAAGCACGTTTTGCGCAACGCGCTTTTGCCGACGATTGCCGTTATCGCAACTCAGGTGCCATATTTAGCTGGTGGTTTGATCGCCATTGAGCGTGTTTTTAACTACCCAGGTTTTGGCAATATTCTGCTCGACGCTGTGATTGCGCGAGACTTTCCGTTGTTGCAATCAGCCGTGTTTTTGACAGGTGTTGTGATCATCGTCTTTCAATTGATCGCCGACATTTTATTCGCAGTTCTTAACCCGCGAATTCGACAAAAGGTGACAGAATGACCGACGAATCAGCAAAGCAAGCCCAACAAACTGTGCTCAGTGAGCGCCTTGCCGTTCTAAAAAAGAACAAGGCATTTATTGTTGGTGCCGCAATTCTGGGTTTCTGGGTGTTCAGTGCAATTTTCGGCAAGCTGATTGCTCGCTACGACCAAGACTTCATGGACTATGAATACATCAACTCGGCGCCGTCTGGCAAATATTGGTTTGGCACCGACAGCAACGGGCGAGATGTTTACTCACGCGTAATTGTTGGCTCACGAATCATCATTGTGATTTCATTTTTGGCCACACTTCTGGGGGCGTTTCTCGGTGCATCACTTGGCTTGGCAGCCGGTTATCTCAAGGGCAAATTCGACATGGTGTTAATGCGTATTCTTGAGGCAATTTCGGCAATTCCGGTGATCATTATTGCGCTATTGGCCGTTGCGGCGATCGGTCGATCATCTTCGATCATCACTATCTTGATTATTGGTTTTATCTTTACGCCAAATGTGGCACGCACAGTTCGTGCCGCCGTGTTAGGCGAGTCAGAACTTGAGTATGTCGCAGCAGCAAAATTGCGCACCGAAAAAACTGCACATATCTTGTTTCGAGAAGTTCTACCGAACGTGTTGCCGACATTAATTGTTGAATTTACTGTGCGACTCGGATACGCAATTTTTGCAGTCGCAACGCTCTCATTTTTGGGTGCAGGTCTCGAAGCGGGCTCACCAGACTGGGGCACCCAAGTTGCAGATACATGGTCGCTGATTTTCACAAATGTTTGGTGGCCGACACTGTTTCCGTCACTGGCCATCGCATCAGTTGCGGTAAGCATTAACTTGATCTCTGATGCTTTGTTAGAGGTCTTTGAGTTATGACAACCACGCCAACACTTGAATTGCGCAACCTTGAAGTTGCCTACACCGTTCGTGGCATCGACAGACAAGTTCTACGCGGTGTTTCATTTTCGATCGCCCCTGGCGAGGCATATGGATTGGTAGGCGAGTCTGGTTGTGGTAAGTCGACTGCTGCGTTTGCAGCAATGCGCTATCTACCGCGAAACGGCAAAATCACCAACGGCTCGATTTTCTTTGAAGGTAAAGATATTGTCGATATCAATAGTGATGAAGTGGCGAAACTTCGTCGATCGGCGATTTCGATGGTTTATCAAAACCCTGCCACGGCGTTGAACCCAACAATTCGTATCGGCAAGCAGATCGCCGAAGTATTCGAACTAAATGGCGTCTCAAGTTCTGATGCAATGATGATGGCTGAGCAGGCGCTCACCAAGGTGCAGATCGCCGACCCTGCGCGAGTTATGCGACGCTATGCGCACCAATTGTCGGGCGGTATGGCTCAGCGCGTAGTTATCGCAATGGCGTTGGCATCGAATCCGCGGCTCTTAGTCATGGATGAACCGACAACTGGTCTTGATGCCACTGTTGAGGCTGAAGTTCTCGATTTGGTGCGCGAGTTGCGCCGCGACACTGGCACCGCAGTTTTGTTTATTAGCCACAACCTCGGTGTGATTCGCAATATGTGCGATCGGGTCGGTGTGCTTTATGCGGGCGCTCTTGTCGAGCAAGGCGCCACATCTGAATTGTTCTCGAACCCGAGCCACCCGTACACGGTCGGCTTGCTGCGATGCATACCGCGTGGTGGTTTGCACAAGAGTACCGATCGTTTAGACACAATTCCGGGTACGCCACCAGCACTTGGCACAAACTTTGATGGCTGTGTTTTTGCCGCACGTTGTTCATTGGCCGATGATAAATGTCGAACAACGTTGCCCGAGATGGTGACGATTAATGGTTCGCATGTTGCGCGTTGCTTTCACAGTGATAAAGCCGGGTCGATGCCACGCTCGATCGAACAAATCGAATACGCACCGCAAACGACAGGTCATAAAGCTCAAGTTGGTGACACATTGCTGAACATTAGTCATTTGTCGAAAGTCTTCAATCAAGACGGGCATAAAGTTCGTGTAATCAACGATGTGTCGCTGACACTTGGTGTTGGCGAAACTCTTGGTCTTGTGGGTGAGTCAGGCTCGGGTAAAACAACAATCGCCAAACTTGTGCTTGGTCTAACACCGCCTGAAGAGGGTGGTGTCGTAACGCTCGACGGCAAAGGTCTCGCAAAGACATTAAATCGTCGCGATGTTGCCGACGTAGGCGCAATGCAAATTGTCTTTCAGAACCCTGATCAGGCTTTAAATCGTCGCCACAGTGTGACACGAATTGTGAGCCGAGCAGTTGAGCGATTGCGTAAATTTAGTTTGGCTGCAGCGCTAGAGCGTGCTCATGAGCTGCTTTCGGGCATGCGTGTTGATGCATCGCTTCATAGTGTGCGACCGGTGCAACTATCTGGTGGTTTGAAACAGCGTGTGGCGATTGCTCGCGCGTTTGCCGGTGCACCACAAATTGTTGTGTGCGACGAGCCAACTTCGGCACTTGATGTGTCGGTTCAGGCTGCAATTTTGAATTTGTTGGTTGACTTGCAGAAAAAAGATCAGACGAGTTTCATTTTCATTTCGCACGATCTGGGCGTTGTGCGATATATCTCTGACAAAATCGCAGTGCTTTATCTCGGCCGTGTAGTCGAATTTGGCACTTCGCAGCGTGTGTTCAGTGGACCATTCCACCCGTATACCGAGGCGCTGTTGTCATCGGTACCGAATATCGATGGGTCGACACGAAAGCGAATACCGCTGACTGGTGTCGTGCCAAGCCCGAGTAATCCGCCAAGTGGTTGTGTATTGAACCCACGTTGCCCGCGCAAGGCAGGTTCGGGTTATGAGAAACTTTGCGAGACTGAAGAGCCGAACTTGACCGAAGTTGAACCTGGTCACTTCATGCGTTGCCATGTGCCGATGGCAAAACTCAAGCAACTGCAAAGCTAGTTTTTGATTAGCTGAATGCGCCTAGGGGCGTGTGGCAGCGTGGCAGATCAACGAGCGTTTAAGCACGCATGCGCGAACCTGACGGGTCGAGCACTGGTTCTAGTTGTAGCGATGCCGGTCGCATGTTGCCGATGATCTCAATTTCGAAACCTGTAGTACCTGGCTTGGCTAATTCTGCAGGTATATAGCCCAACGCCAACGACACACCGCTGTAGTGGGCGTAGCCGCCACTTGTTATCCAACCGACGACTTTGCCGCCATGAAAGACGGGCTCGTCACCGATGACATCTGCCGGTCGTTCTTTGTCAACATCAACAGTGAACATCACAAGTTTGCGAGCGGGGCCTATTTTCATTTCAGCCTCGACTGCAGCACGACCAATGAATTCGTGGTCGAACTTCATCGCGCGCTCCATGCCGGCTTCGAGAGGTGTGTAGATAGGTCGATACTCTCTAAACCACGTGCCGAAGTTTTTTTCGAGGCGCATTGTGATGAGAGCCCTGAAACCAAACAGGCGCATATCGAACTCTTTGCCCGCGTCCCAAATTAGATCGAACAGATAGCGCTGGTATTCGGGGGCAATCCAGATTTCATAGCCGAGGTCACCCGTGTACGTCATGCGCGACAACCAAACTGGTGCATTGCCGATGTTGACTCGGCGAAAACTCATAAACGGAAAATCTTTTGTGGCCAGTGAGGTGCCTGTGAGCTTTTGCAAGACATCACGCGATCGCGGACCTGCAACAGTGAGACCGACCATTGAAAGCGCCAGAGTTTCGAAGCGAATCTGCGAATTCTTCGGCAAGTGCGCCAAGAACCAACGCGGATGGTGAATTTCGGCGGCTTGAGATCCGAATAAAAAGAACTCTTCTTCGCCGATGCGCGAGATCGAGAACTCTCCAACTATTTTGCCTTCGGGGTTGAGCATTGCAGTGAGAACCGTGCGACCAATCTTTGGCAACGCATTGGTGAATAAGCCTTGCAGCCATGATGCTGAGCCAGCGCCACTGACTTTATATTTGGCGAAGTTTGATGCTTCAGAAAAGCCGACACGTTCGCGAACCGCCCGTGACTCTTCGCCGACGTTATTGAACGCGTTTGATCGATAGAACGTGACATCTTCGATCGGCTCTTTGCCTTTATCTTGAAACCACAACGGATGCTCGAGACCGAAACCAACACCCATCACGGCGTTATGAGCAATCAAACGGTCGTAAATCGGTGTCGTGTGCAATGGTCGTGCTGCGGTGAGTTCTTCGTTCGGAAACGTAATGCGAAAGCGACGCGAATAGTTTTCACGAACTTTTGCATTCGTGAATTCGAGCGTTGCGTAGTCGCCGTAGCGAGCGACATCCATACCCCAGATATCTGCGCCTGGGTCGCCATGAACCATCCAGTTGGCCAGCGACAAGCCCACGCCACCGCCTTGCGAGAGACCAGCCATGACTGCACACGCAGACCACATGCCGGGCATACCTTTGATCGGGCCGACCAACGGATTGCCGTCTGGCGAGAAAGTGAACGGACCATTGACGAATTTTTTGATGCCTGCACGGCCAACAGCAGGGAAGTGAGCAAAGCCTCGCTCGAGTTCTGGGGCAATGCGCTCAAGGTCGTGCGGCAATAGTTGAAACACGAAGTCCCATGGAGTTTCTTTTGGCGACCATGGACGATTGTTTTGTTCGTAGGTGCCTAGCAAGATGCTTTGACCTTCTTGGCGTGCGTAAATTTCACCAGCGAAGTCGATCATGTGCGGCAACTCTTTGCCGTTGACACGGTTGAACTCGATGACTTCTTCCATCGGTTCGGTCATCAAATAATGGTGCTCCATTGCCAATACTGGAAGTTCAATGCCGCACATGCGGCCGACTTCGCGGGCCCACAGACCGCCGGCGTTCACGACATGTTCGGCGTGAATCGTGTGGTCTTTGTCGGTGATTACATCCCAGGTGCCGTCAGGGCGATGATTGAGAGCGGTGACCCAAGTATTTGTGTAAACCTCGGCGCCACGATTTTTTGCGCAGATCGCGTAAGCGTGTGTAACGCCATAAGGGTCGACACTGCCTTCGTCTTCGTCGTAAAGCGCACCGACAAAATATTTCTCTTCAAGCAGCGGGTTTAAAACTTTTGCTTCTTTAATCGAGATGATTTCCATTTTCATGCCGAGATAGCGGCCACGAGCATGAGCCATTTTCAGCCAATCGAGCCGCTCAGGTGTGTCTGCAAGTTGAATGCCACCTGGCAGGTGAATGCCGCAGTTTTGGCCAGACTCTTTTTCGATTTCTTTGTAAAGATTGACCGTGTATTGCTGCAAGCGAGCCACATTGGGGTCACCGTTGAGGGTGTGCATGCCACCAGCGGCGTGCCATGTTGAACCAGCGGTGAGTTCTTTGCGTTCGACTAAGACAACGTCTGTCCAGCCTGCTTTGGTGAGGTGATAAAGCACCGAGGCGCCCACTACGCCGCCACCGATAACTACAACTCTTGCTGAGGATTTCATTTCACTTACCTTTCGTGTTTTTTCAATTTCTCAAATTAAAAATCTGTCGCGACGCCACCTTCGGCGACGCGACGCTTGACAAATGCTTGCAGTTCTTCTTTGGCCACGGGGTCGATTGCCGGCGTTTGATATGCCTCGAGCCAAGTCTTGGCGAGTTCGGTTGTCTTGGTTACAGCAGTCGGGCTGCCACCTTCTTGCCAACTTTCGTAGTTGCGCCAGTCAGAGATCATTGGTTTATAGAAAGCGTCACGAAAGCGATCTTGAGTATGTTGAACGCCAAAGAAGTGACCACCCGGGCCGACTTCGCCGATTGCTTCGTGGGCGAGCGTTGCTTCGTCAACAACTATCGGTTCGAGATATGCAGCGACCATGCCCATGAGGTCGGCATCAAGGACAAACTTCTCAAGCGATGAATGCAGGCCGCCTTCCATCCATCCAGCGCCGTGCATTACAAAATTGACGCCACCCTGAACTGCGCCCCAAAGCGAGAACACACTTTCATAAGCAGCCTGCGCATCAAGGGCGTTTGCAGCACAAACATTGCTCGAGCGATATGGCACTTTGTAGCGCCGCGCAAGTTGGCCGCCAGCCATCGCGGTGCGCATATATTCGGGTGTGCCAAACGCGGGCGCACCCGATTGCATGTCGACATTGCTGGTGAAGCCACCGTATGCAACTGGCGCGCCAGGTCGCACAACTTGGGTGAACACCATGCCTGCGAGTGCCTCGGCATTTTGTTGTGACAAAGCGCCAGCAAGAGTGATTGGCGCCATCGCGCCGGCCAAAGTAAATGGTGTGATGATAATTATCTGGTTGCGCGACGAGAACTCCATGATGCCTTGCAACATCGGCGTGTCAAGTCGCAACGGTGACGAAGAGTTAATGATGCTAAACACAGAAGGCTCACGGTCGAGCGTTGCGTCGTCGACTTGGCGGGCAATTCGACACATCTCGAGCACGTCTTGGTTGCGCTGTCGACCGAGGCTGTAGCAATGAATTGCTTTGTCAGTCATTGTGAGCAAGTCATATGTAGTTTCGATGTGGCGAATCGAGGCGTGAAGATCAATTGGCTCAACTGGGTAGCCGCTGTTGAAGTGAATGATGTTGAAGACTTGAGTCAACTTAAGGAGTTCTTGAAAATCGGCGCGAGTGCCAGGGTGGCGCACGCCGTCGAGGCCGATGAAGTTTGGGGTGCTGGCCACTGAGCCGAAGGCCATCCAATTGCCGCCGATATTTAGCGTGTGCGCCGGATTGCGGGCATGAAGTTTGAATTCGCTTGGGCAAGTTTTAATAGTTTCAAGCACCATTTCAGGATCAAACCGCACGCGCTCGTTCTCGACTTTCGCGCCGGCCTTCTTCATTAGTTCGCGTGCGTCGGGATCGAGAAAGTCCATGCCGTAGTCGGAGAGAATTCGCAGACTCGCCAGGTGAATCGACTCGAGTTCGTCATCGCTGAGCACCTTGGTTGGCTCGTAGCGCATGCGTGGTTGCTTGAAAGGCTTTTGCTCTGGAAGTTTGACTTCGGTGCTTGAGGTGCGAGCGCGGCCGCGACGTCGGTTTGGCTCAAGACTCTCGGTAGTCACGAGTTAAGACTCTAGTTTTATTCGGTCTTTGACCGAGCATTTTGTCGGGTTTTAAGGTCTTTGAAGACTATTTATTTTGACGCCGGCGAATCTCTGCTGAGATCGCAGGCACCACTTTGTGTAAATCGCCAATGACGGCATAGCCCGCCTTGGTGACAATGTTCGCTTGTGCATCTGTGTTGATAGCCAAAATGTTTTTTGACGCCATCGCCCCAACCCAATGCTGAATGGCGCCAGATATGCCGCACGCGATGTAGATATCTGGGGCGATTCGGGTGCCGGTCTGGCCGACTTGGTCAGTGTGATTGCGCCAGCCGTTATTCGTGACTGCGCGCGAACAACCAACAACGCCGTTGAGCAGAGACGCAAGTTCTTCGAGTGGTGCGAACGCTTCAGCCGAACCAACACCACGACCGCCACTGACCACGACAGGCGA
>JBIKVV010000047.1:0-9057 GCA_044356655.1 Ilumatobacteraceae bacterium | reverse complement strand
ATTGCACTGCACGAGCCGAACATTGGTATACGCGAAAACGAGTTGGTATCAAAGTGTCTTGCATCTGGTTGGGTTTCGTCGGTCGGTGAATACATTTCAGAATTCGAACAAGGACTGGCCCGGTTCACGAACTCAAAGCATGCAATCGCGATTGTCAATGGCACAGCAGCTCTGCACCTTGCGCTTCATTCGGTTGGCGTCAAACCAGGCGATGAAGTGCTTGTTCCAACACTGAGTTTTGTTGCCACCGCTAATGCAGTTTCACATTGCGATGCGATTCCGCACTTTGTCGATAGTGACCCCAAAACCCTTGGTCTAGACCCTCTTGCATTGCGCGAATATCTGAGTGCGAATGCCTCATTACAAGGTGGCGAACTGCATAACACAACTACAGGTCGAAGAATCAGTGCGGTTGTGCCGATGCATACCTTTGGTCATCCAATAAATATTTCTGCACTGGTTGATGTTGCTAAAGAATTCAATTTAAAAATTGTCGAGGATGCAGCCGAATCAATTGGCAGTTATGTCGGTAATACCCACACAGGGACATTCGGAAAGTGCGGCATTCTTAGTTTCAACGGAAACAAAACCATCACTACGGGCGGTGGCGGCGCGATTCTGACCAACGACGATGACCTCGCTCAACGAATTCGACATTTAGCAACAACTGCGAAAATGCCACATGATTACGAATACATCCATGATGTCGTCGCGTTCAACTATCGCATGCCAAACATCAACGCAGCACTTGGATGCGCGCAACTAAGCCGACTCGATGATTTTCTATCTGCCAAACGTATTCTTGCCAAAAAATATGCCGAGGGTTTTACTACTGCAGGGTCAATGCAATTTGTTACCGAGCCTCACGGCACAACCTCAAATTATTGGCTAAACACAATTCGATTGAATAAGCCAGATTTGGGTTTGCGAGACGAATTGCTGGTTGCTGCCCGAGCCAATGGGTACATGTGTCGACCCGCTTGGAACTTGCTACACACTCTGCCGATGTACGAGAGTTCACCTCGAGCCAAATTACCAGTGGCGCAAAATTTGTGGCAATCGCTGATAAACATACCGAGCAGCGCACGGCACTATTTAGGGCAAAATTAGTGCGCCGAAAAATCTGTGTAGTCACGGGTACACGCGCCGAATATGGGTTGCTGCGTCCGTTGCTCAAGATTTTAAAAAATGATTCTGAAGTCGAACTACAACTTGTAGTTACTGGGTCTCATCTCTCGCCAACTCATGGCATGACAATTAATGAAATAGAAAGCGATGATTTCGTAACTAGTGCGAAACTGCCGATTGATCTTGCAGACGATTCGAAACTCGCCACAGTCAAAGCCATGGCAAACGTAACAACACAAATTGCAGAAACTCTCTCGAGCCTTAAGCCTGATTTGATTGTGCTACTTGGTGACCGTTACGAAATTTTGGCCGCGGCACAAGCCGCACTGATACTCAATGTTCCGGTCGCCCACATTCATGGTGGCGAGGTCACTACCGGGGCGTTTGACGACAGCATTCGACATGCCATCACAAAAATGGCGAGTTTGCATTTTGTTGCTGCACAAGAATATGCACGCCGGGTTATGCAACTTGGCGAGCAACCAACTTCTGTCTTCAACGTCGGCAGCCTCGGGGTTGAAATCGCTTTAAAGACCGAGTGCTTGAGTAGAGAAGAACTAAGAACTTTTCTGAATATTGAATTGAAAAGTCCAATTTTGCTAGTCACATATCATCCGACGACTCGTAGTGCCAAATCGACAGCCGAAGAGATCGACCAAGTTTTATCGGCTCTTGAAAATTTCAGTTACTGCACTATCGTCTTCACCGGCGTGAATGCCGACCCTGGCAATTCAGAAATTTCTTCACAAATCAAAAAATTTGTGCAGCGTGATCCAAAGTTGCGATCTTTGCATGCATCACTCGGGCAACATAAATATTTGAGTCTTCTTAATTTGTGCGATGCCGTAGTCGGCAATTCATCCAGCGGAATCATTGAAGCACCTGCTTTCGGTAAGCCAACTGTCAATATCGGCGATCGCCAAAATGGCCGCATTCGTGCGAATTCGATTATTGACGTCGATGTTGCAAAGCACGAAATTCAAACAGCCATCGAAACGGCGTTGTCGCCAAGTTGGCGTGAACGATGTGCCAAGACGGTCAGTAACTACAAGCTAAGCAACACTGCACAGCTCGTTGCCGATACTCTAAAAAACGCAGACTTAAATCTGCATAAGACATTCTTTGACATGACGTGAACTCAATGATCCGAGCCAAAAAAACTTTCGTCATCGCCGAGGCTGGTGTTAATCACAATGGCTCAATGAAACTCGCTCACGAATTAATCGACGCTGCAATATCTGCGGGTGCTGATGCCGTCAAGTTTCAATCGTTTATCGCTTCGGCAATAGTGACGGCCGATGCGAACAAGGCTGATTACCAAATAGTCAACACTGGTTCGAGTGAATCGCAACTAAAGATGCTGCAAGATCTCGAGCTTTCGCACCAACAACAACGCGAACTTTACGAATATTGCCAAAGTCATGGCATTCAGTTTTTGTCGACCCCATTCGATTCAGTAAGCCTCAAATTTCTGACTGCAGATCTGCGACTCACGACAATAAAAGTTGGTTCAGGAGAACTTACAAACGCACCGTTTCTGCTCGAAGTGGCTCAATCGGCAGAAAACATAATTCTTTCAACGGGCATGAGCACGATTGACGAAGTAACTGAAGCCGTCGGTGTGATCGCTTTTGCAATGACATCATCAACTAGTGCGAGGCCCAGCAAAACCTCGATGAGTGCCGCGTTTGAAAGCCCCGAGGGTAAAAGAGCAATAAGTGAGCGCGTGACATTGCTTCATTGCACAACCGACTATCCAACCAAACCAGAAGATGTCAATTTAAAAGCGATGTTGACTCTTGGCGACAAGTTCAAATGTCAAGTCGGATTTTCAGATCATTCTGTCGGCGTTCATCTTGCCGTTGCTGCCGTGGCAATGGGTGCAACAATCATTGAAAAACACTTGACAACGAGCCGAGCGTTGCCCGGCCCTGACCATAAAGCGTCACTTGAGCCAAACGAGTTCAAAGCTTTAGTGCATCAGATTCGAGAGCTTGAAAGCGCCCTCGGAAGCGGCGAAAAAGCACCAACCGAAGTTGAAATTCAAAATAAGAAAATTGCCCGTCGAAGCATCGTTGCAGCTAAACAAATTAAAATTGGCGAAGTGTTCACGAAAGACAACATCGTGATCAAGCGACCAGGTACTGGTCGATCGCCGATCGAATATTGGTCGCTTCTCGACACAAAGGCAACACGCGACATCGCCGAAAATGAAATCATTTAACGATGAGTCAAAGAGCCAACAAAAATGTTTATCTCGTCGCGTGCGGGGGTCATGGTCGCGTCGTGCTTGATGCTTTGATTTCGTCAAATAAAAAAATTAGTGGCATTATTGATTCACAGCTTGAACCTGGTTCAGAAATATTCGGCGTCAAAGTATCGGGCGATGATTCATTTTTAAAAGAACTCAATCCACTAGAAACAATCCTCATTAATGGTTTAGGTTCAACCGGTAGCACCCGAGGGCGAATCGAAATATATGAGCGCTTCACCCAACTCGGCTTCGTGTTTGAAGGTACGGTTCATCCGGCCGCATCGGTCGGAGCCGAGTGCAGAATCAACCAAAGTGCACAAATTATGGCGGGTGCAGTTTTACAAAACCGAGTTGAGGTCGGCGAGAATGCAATTATTAACACACGTGCGTCGGTAGATCACGATGTTGTCATCTCTGCACACGCAGTCGTTTCTCCTGGTGCGATTGTTTCTGGTGCCGTGAAACTCGGACGTGGCGCATTCGTCGGCGCCGGAGCCGTAATCATCCAAGGCATCGAAATCGGAGAAAGTTGCGTCATTGGTGCTGGCGCCGTTGTGCGACATCATGTAAAAGCAAACACCACCGTCGTTGGGAACCCCGCAGCACAATTAGAATAGAAGCAATGTCAAATTGGCGAGATGCCCTCGTTTCGAGTTCGACCTCTTTGCGTCAAACCATCGAAGCAATCACCAAGGGCAACTTGCAAATTGCACTTGTCGTTGACTCTGAAAACAAACTGCTCGGCACAGTTACTGACGGTGATATTCGCAAAGCGATTTTGGCGGGTAAAGATCTAAATATTGCCGCTGGCGAAGCCATGCGAAGCCAACCAACTACAAGTTCGGCAAATACGCCAAGAGCAGCAATTCTGAATTTGATGCGAGAAAAGCGAATTCACCAAATGCCGCTGGTCGATGATCAAGGCAGAGTCGTCGATGTATTGACGGTCGACGACATGATCGGCGCGTCTCAACGACCAAATACCGTCGTGATTATGGCTGGAGGTTTAGGCACTCGCCTGCACCCTCTAACTGAAGAAACCCCAAAACCGATGCTCAAAGTCGGTGGCAAGCCGATTCTCGAAACAATAATTCAGTCATTTATCGATCAAGGCTTTACCAACTTCTTTGTCTCGGTTAATTACAAAGCAACAACTATTTCTGAATATTTCGGCGACGGATCACGCCTCGGTGCAAAAATTAGTTATCTTCACGAAAAATCACGACTCGGCACGGCCGGTGGACTTTCGTTGTTGCCCCGCGATATCCATGCACCGATCATCGTGATGAACGGCGATTTGTTAACTCGAATCTCAGTCGATGCACTTTTAAATTTTCATGAGCGCGAAAGTGCGGTTGCGACTATGGTCGTCCGCGAAGATCACTACCAAGTGCCATACGGTGTTGTCGAGGTTGATGGCACTCAAATTGTTGGCGTTGAAGAAAAACCAATTCAAAGACACTTAGTCAACGCCGGAATTTATGTCATCAGCCAAGCAGGTCTGAGCAATATTCCAGATGACACTTTTTACGATATGCCAACACACTTTGCGAAACTTTCTGCAAACGGCTACCGCACAGCGGCATTTCCCTTGCACGAATATTGGGTAGACATTGGACGCCTAGACGAACTTGAGCGTGCTCAGCGCGAATGGCCTCAGGAAACTCAGTGAATGTCGCCGTAGTCGGTGCTGGTTCAATCGGTTCACGACATCAAAGAATTCTTAAACAACTCGGTCACCAAGTTTCTGTCGTATCGGCAAACTCACCTGACGCCGACTTTCGATCTATGTCCGATGCTCTAGAGCGAGAGTCATTCGATTATGTCGTAATCGCAAGTCAGACATCTCAACACGTCACCGACTTATCAGCGCTGATAAACAACCGATTTAGTGGCCGAGTGTTGATTGAAAAGCCGTTATTCGAAAAACTTCATACATTGGAAGATAACAATTTTTCATTTGCGGCAGTCGGTTACAACCTGCGTTTTCATCCGGCGATTGTCTGGCTAAAAGACACATTGCCAAAACTCGGCAAATTATCCTCAGCAAACTTTTATGTTGGTCAATACTTGCCAACATGGCGGCCTGATTCTGATTACCGAAAGTCAAGTTCGGCGAGAGATATTTCTGGTGGCGGTGTTCTGCGCGATCTCAGCCACGAGTTGGACCTAGTGCAATACCTATTCGGCGATTGGCAGCAACTAACAGCAGTTGGCGGAAAGTTCAGCGATCTTGAAATTGCAACAGACGATACTTTTTCGATTTTGATGACCAGCACTAAATGCAACGCTATTTCGGTTCAGCTGAATTACATAGACCGCATCAAGCAGCGATACATAACGATCAATGGCAACAACGGCACAGTCAGCATCGACTTGATCTCTAATACGGCAAAATTTAACGACCTTGATGTTAAGTTTTCGGTCAACGCAGACGATTCATATGTCGCTCAACATCTCGCCGTAATTTCAAATGACTCACAAAACACATGCTCGCTAAGTGAGGCGCTGAAAGTTGTTGAGACAATCCAGGCGATCGAAAAGTCTGCTGAAAAACTAAAGTGGATTAGCCAATGAAGATTCTTTGCACGATTTGTGCCCGCGCAGGCTCGAAAGGTGTCGCCAACAAAAACTTAAGGCCAATCAATTCAAAGCCGTTGATTGTCTATTCAATCGAGCAAGCCCTGGCCACAAAACTCTTTGATCAAATTGTCGTCAGCAGCGACAGTGCCGAGATACGAAATGTTGCCCTCGCTAATGGCGCAACTTATGCAGTTGAACGCCCATTTGAATTGGCTTCAGATACAGCACCGAAGTTGCCGGCAATTCGTCACTGCGTTGAATCGGCCGAAAAAAAGTTTGGACAATTTGAAGTGATAATTGACTTAGACGCCACTGCACCATTACGACACCCTGAAGACATTCTCGGCGCTCTTGAACTATTAAAAACTACAAACTCTGACAATGTGATTACTGGTACCCCGGCACACCGATCGCCCTACTTCAATCTCGTCGAAACCAACGAGCAAGGTATTGTTCACCTTTCAAAACAGCCACGAGCTGCAGTCGACCGCCGTCAAGATTCTCCTGAGTGTTTTGATATGAATGCTTCAATTTATGTCTGGCGTCGTCACGCATTATTTGAAAACGAAACGCTGTTCACTAAAAGTACGCGACTATTTGTCATGCCACGCGAACGCTCAATTGACATAGATTCTCAGGCCGACTTTGACATGGTTGAATGGTTGATGACGAAAGGCAACACCAAGTGAGCGATCTCAAAAGTAGTGACTTGTTCGATCTCGCTGGCAAAGTTGCTGTCGTAACGGGCGGTGCGGGTCTACTCGGTCAAGTTTTTTGCCAAGCACTTGCGACAGCCGGGGCGAATGTCGCAATTGTCGACCTCGACAAAAAGAAGGCTGCTGAGGCTGCTACGAAAATCAACAAAGCAGCGAAACAAAAAGTTTTAGCTGTCGAATGCGACATAGCTTCGTCTGACTCTGTTTCGTCAATGGTTAAAGAAGTAGTTAACCAACTTGGCCGCATTGACATCTTGATCAATAACGCAGCATCAAAGGGGTCAAATCTTGACCAATTCTTTGCCCCGTTCGAAAAATACTCTTTGCAAACTTGGCGTGAAGTTATGGCAGTCAACATTGACGGGCAATTTCTTGTGGCACAAAGTGTAGGCAACCAAATGAAAGCGCAAGGCGGCGGGTCGATAATTCAAGTTGCTTCGATCTACGGTGTCGTCGCGCCGGATCAACGCATATATAAAGGTTCTGAATACAACGGGAGAGCTATTAATACTCCCGCTGTTTACTCAGTTTCAAAAGCTGCCGTGCTTGGTTTGACAAGTTATTTGTCGACATATTGGGCGGACAGCAAAATTCGAGTTAACACATTGACGCCCGGCGGCATTGCTTCGGGTCAAAACGGTGAATTCAACAACAAATATTCGAATCGTGTTCCGCTTGGACGAATGGGTGAAGCGTCAGAGTTAACCGGCGCGTTGATTTATCTTGCTTCAGATGCATCAAGTTACGTAACTGGACAAAACATAATTATCGACGGTGGCCTATCAGCCTGGTGATTTGCTAGGTTAATTCAGTCATGAGCGATGTCTTTTGGTGTTCGACTTGCTTGAACATGTCAACACGACCACGCATCACTTTTGATAGTCAAGGTCGATGCAATGCATGTCAATGGGCTGAAGAAAAGAAGACGCTCGATTGGTCGGTTAGGCAGCACGAATTAACCAAAATTCTCGATGAGCATCGCTCAACCGATGGTTCTTTTGATTGCGTTGTGCCAGTTAGCGGTGGTAAAGATGGTTCGTATGTTGCATATCAACTGAAACACAACTACGGCATGAATCCGATTGCAGTAACGGTCACCCCGGCATTGAGCCTTGAACTCGGTAACCAGAACCTAAAGAATTTCATCGCCAGTGGATTCGATCACATTCAAGTGAGCGCTGCGGGTGACATCTTGCAAAAACTAAACAAGTTTGGTTTTATCCACAAAGGTTTTCCTTATTTTGGATGGCTAATTGCGATAGAAACTGTGCCGCTGAGGATTGCGGCGCAGTTTAAATTGTCGCTGGTTTTTTACGGCGAAGAGGGCGAAACTGAATATGGCGGCTCTACAGCACTGAAAAATTCTGCCTTTCACAGCATTGATTTCATGCGCGATGTTTATCTTGAAGGTGGACAAGATTTAGTCTTCAAAGAAGCAAATTTGGCTAACGAGGCGTTAACCCTATTTAGATTTCCGACGCAATCTGATTACGGCGACCACCAGCTAAAAATTACGCACTGGTCTTATTTTGAAAACTGGGACCCATATCGCAATTATTTGCTCGCCAAAGAAAAATGTGGTCTAACCGAAGCCGCCGACACGAACTCTGGAACGTTCACAAATTTCGCCCAGAACGATCAAGCTCTTTATTCATTGCATGCATACATGATGTATTTGAAATTTGGTTTTGGTAGAGCCACGCAAGATGCCGGAATTGAAATTCGCCGAGGCGCAATGCACCGTGAGCAAGCGATTAATCTTGTCAAACTTTACGACGGCAAATACCCCGATCAATTCATTGAGCTATATCTCGACTATTACCAGATGACACAGCAAGAATTTAATGCGGTAATCGAAAAGTGGGTTAATAAGAGCTTGTTCGAACTAAAAAAAGAAAGATGGCAGCCAACTTTTAAGATTAAGTAAATACAATTAAAATATGGCTGATAATGAAGTCGTAATCATTGATTACGGCATGGGAAACCTTTGGTCGGTGGCCAGTGCAGTTAGGTTCTTGGGTTTCACGCCAGTGGTTACTTCGGAAACATCGATTATTTCTTCGGCAGAGTCATTAATTTTGCCCGGCGTGGGGTCATTTCGACGCGCAATGCACGAAATCAAGTCGGCGTCAATTGATCAAGCAATCTTTAAATCACTAGAAAACCCCGAGACAAAGCTCTTGGGCATTTGTTTGGGCATGCAATTGCTGGGAGTTTCAAGCACCGAGGACGGTTTAACCGAAGGTCTAGGTCTTGTGAAAAACACGGTCACAAAATTGATCGGTTCAAACGAAGTGTCAATCAAAATTCCACATGTTGGCTTCAACAGAGTGCAAATGCCAAAAGAATCAAAACTGTTTGATCAGATCTCAATTG
>JBIKVV010000046.1:0-9069 GCA_044356655.1 Ilumatobacteraceae bacterium | reverse complement strand
GGCATCGCTGGCATGCGTTATTCAATTTCAGACACAGCCGAATATGGCGATGTCACTCGTGGGCCACGAATTATCGACGCCGACACGAAGAAGCGAATGAAAGTTATTCTCGAAGAAATTCAATCTGGCAAGTTTGCTGAAGAGTGGATTGCCGAGAGCGACTCGGGCCGTAAGCGTTTCTCTGAACTTCGCAACGCGGGCAAGAATCATCCAATTGAAAAAGTTGGGGCTCACTTGCGCTCGATGATGCCGTGGATTTCAAAGGGAAAGAAGAAAGTTTCAGAAATCTCAGGCGGCTGAGTCTTTCGAGTTAGCAAAAATCGAGAATTATTAAAACCCGAGTTGTTTAGTCGGGATTAGCCTGATAGTTTGCGAGACCTATGACAAACGCAAATTGGGGCTTTGAAACTCGTCAAATTCACGCTGGTCAAGAACCAGACTCAGCAACGGGCGCACGCGCGGTGCCGGTCTATCGCACAACAAGTTATGTATTTCGCGACGCTCAACACGCGCAAAACTTGTTTGCACTTGCCGAGATCGGAAACATCTACACCCGCATCATGAACCCGACTCAAGGTGTGCTTGAGGCTCGACTCTCGTCACTTGAAGGCGGCATCACAACTGCAGTTGGTTTGCCTGGCGCACTTGCAGTTAGTTCTGGTCAATCAGCAGAGTTGTTGGCGATTTTGACACTCGCTGAGGCGGGTGCACATATTGTTGCTTCACCGAGTTTGTACGGCGGCACATACAACTTGTTTCACTATACGTTGCCTAAATTTGGTATAGAAGTAAGTTTTGTTGAAGACCCAGACAATCTTGATCAGTGGCGCGCAGCGATCAAGCCAAACACGAAAGCGTTTTACGGTGAAGTTTTAGCTAACCCGCGCAACAACGTGCTTGATATTGAAGGCATCGCAAAAGTTGCCCATGAAAATGGTTTGCCATTGATCGTCGACAACACAGTGCCGACACCATATTTGATTCGACCAATTGAATGGGGCGCAGACATTGTCGTGCACTCGTTGACGAAATTTATTGGCGGACACGGCACGAGTATCGGTGGCGCAATTATTGATGGCGGCACGTTTGACTTTGGCAAAGGTGACAAGTTTCCAAACTTCACACAACCTGACCCGAGTTATCACGGCTTGGCTTATTGGCCAGCGCTGGGTGCTGGTTCATTCATTATTAAGGCACGCGTGCAAATGTTGCGTGACTTGGGCATGGCGACAACACCCGACAATGCGTTCAACTTCTTGCAGGGTCTTGAAACCTTGTCTTTGCGAATGGACCGTCACTGGGCGAACGCGCAACGCGTCGGCGAATATCTCGCAAAGCACTCGCAGGTTGAAGAAGTTTTTTATGCAGGTTTGCCGACGAGCAAGTGGCATGAACGCGCCAAGCGGTACGGTCGCGGCAAGGGTTACGGCTCAGTGTTGGCTTTCAACATCAAAGGTGGCGTCGAGGCTGGTCAGAAGTTTGTTGCGGGCTTGAAACTGCACAGTCATGTTGCCAACATTGGCGATGTTCGCAGCCTCGTAATTCACCCGGCTTCAACGACTCACAGTCAATTGACGCCAGCAGAGCAGGCTTCAACTGGCGTTTTTCCAGGACTGATTCGTCTATCGGTGGGCCTTGAGTCGATCGAGGATATTTTGGCTGACCTGGACGAAGGCTTTAACGCAGCCCGATAATTCACCTGCCGTTCACTTCTGATTAATTCTCGGTTAAGCACTTGCTGTGAGAATTGAAATGTGACGATTGTTGAAACACCTGAACCCCGTCAAATGATGGTGGTCTACAGCAGGGCAGACAGAATTTTTCGACGCATTGTTACCGGTGGTGCTTTAACTTCTTTGTTATTGCTCGGGTTTATCACGGTATTTTTGGTCATGCGTAGCACCGAAACTTTCAGGCAGTTCGGTTTGGGTTTCATCACTGGCTCAGAGTGGTTTTCGGCTGGTGAAGACCCACTCGGTGGTGCAGTTGAAGGGGCAGTAGAGGTAGTCGATGAGAGTGTTTTCTCAATTGGTCCAATGATCGTGGGGTCGCTTGTTGTGGCGTTGATTGCCATGTTGTTTGCCGTACCCCTTTCAATTGGTGGCGCACTTTATATTGAGTTTTATGCACCGCGATCTATTTATAAAGTGCTCGTCTCGCTGCTCGACCTAGCAGCGGCGATTCCTTCTTTGATTTTTGGTCTTTGGGGCATTCAAGTCTTCACTGCCATTGGCGTGCGGTGGGCGACGTTGCTTAATGATCGACTTTCTTTCGTACCGATTTTTTCTGTTGAATTTGAAAACTTTGGTCGAAGTCCATTTGTCGCAGGTTGCGTATTGGCCTCTTTAGTTGTGCCGATTACAACTTCTGTCTCACGAGAGGTTTACTCTCGAACCCCGCGTGACTTAATCGATACTTGTTTTGCGCTCGGCGGATCAAAGTGGGGTGCAATCAGATCGGTTGTCATGCCATACGGTAAAAGTGGAGTGATTGCAGGTGCGATGTTGGGTCTTGGGCGAGCCCTTGGTGAGACCGTTGCGATTTATCTGATGTTGAATCTAGTTTTTAGATACTCCTTTGAAATACTTGACTCAGCCGGAGGAAACGTTGCATCGATGATCGCCCTAAAGTTTGGCGAGGCGACGGACAAAGAAATTTCTGCACTGATCGCATCTGGCCTCGTGTTGTTTATCATCACACTGATTGTCAACATGATCGCGTCGAGCATCGTCGCAAGGACGACGCCAAGAGCATGAGCACCGTAGCAAATGCTGGCCAGTTGACGACTGCCGAACCTTGCCGACCATGGGCGGTCAGTCGCTCGAAACGACTGCTGGGTTTTGGTCGCATGTTGGCTTTTGCAGTTGCTGCTTTTGTTGCCACTATTTTGACACCGCTTGCCAACTTTGATGGCTGGGCAGTTGCATTCTTATTGATCAACCTTGCGTGGGTCATTGGTATCGCATCAAAACTTGGAGCAAAAGAACGACGAGATGCAGTTTTGCGAGTAGTTATAACCTCGCTCGCTGTTCTTGCATTTGTGCCTTGGTTGTCAATACTTGTGACCGTGATCTTAAAGGGTTATCGAGCGATTTATCCCGGTTACTTCATTTCTGATATGCGCACTTCAACCCCAGACGATGAGTTGAACATCGGTGGCGCGGGTCATGCGATTGTTGGATCTTTAATCATGGTTGCAATTGCAACTGTCGTGACTCTTCCGCTTGGCATTCTCACCGGTATTTATCTAACCGAAGTTCGTGGTCGTCTTACATTTTTGGTGCGATTTATAGTTCAATCGATGGCTGGTGTGCCGTCGGTGGTTGCGGGTCTGTTTCTTTTTGCAACGGTGGTCAAATCGATGGGTCAATATTCAGGGCTCGCAGGAGGCCTCGCACTTGCAGTGTTGATGTTGCCAACCGTTTCTCGCACGGCTGAAGAAGTTTTGAAACTGGTTCCTGACGATATTCGGAGCGCCGGGTATGCGTTGGGTGCACGTCAGTGGCGAACTGCTCTTTTAGTTGTGTTGCCAACAGTTCGTGCCGGACTAAGCACGGCGGCAATTCTTGGTGTTGCCCGTGTGATTGGTGAAACAGCACCACTTCTATTGACATCGTTGAATACCAATGGATTTGTGTGGAACCCAATCGGCGGAACCGTTGCGTCGCTACCAACATATATTTTCGCGATGTTTATGTATGGCACAGAGTATTCAAACGCCCGTGCGTGGACGGGATCGCTCGTATTACTGGCATTAGTCTTCTTCTTTTTCATAATTGCACGTCGACTAGGAAACAAGTCGGCTCTAAAAGCCAACGCAAACCGTCGAAAGTAAATTAAGAATGAACCAAAGGACACTCAATATGACACAGACTCAGATCACCACAAGTCAGAGCACCGATCAGCAAAGTGGTGAAACTAGTAAATTCATTGGTCTTGAGACCCAAGGTGTGCATGCTTGGTTCGGTAAGCATCATGCGCTGTCGAATGTCTCGCTTCGTTTTCCTGAGCGAACTGTCACTGGTTTAATTGGTCCATCAGGGTGTGGAAAGTCGACTTTCATTCGACTTTTGAATCGCATGCATGAATTTATTCCGTCAGCAGCGATGGCAGGGTCGGTTTTGTTAAACGGCTCAGACATTTACGCTCCAGAAGAAGACCCAGCAATGATTCGCTTGAAGGTCGGAATGGTTTTTCAGAAGCCAAACCCATTTCCGGCGATGACGATTCGAGAAAATGTTCTAGCCGGAATCAAATTGGCCCATCTAAAACGCTCGAATCACGATGAAATTGTCGAGCAATGTCTGACGCGTGCGGGTTTATGGAAAGAAGTAAAAGATCGACTGCAGGCATCTGGCGGTTCGTTGTCGGGTGGACAGCAACAGCGTCTTTGCATTGCTCGGTCTTTGGCAGTTGAACCACAAGTGCTGCTGATGGATGAGCCATGCTCGGCGTTAGACCCCGGCAGTACTTTGCGAATTGAAGAAACCATTAAAGAGCTTGCAGAAAAAATCACGGTAATTATTGTTACGCACAACATGCAACAGGCGAGTCGCGTCAGTGACTACTGTGCATTTTTCTTGACAGATGGTGGGCCGGGCTATTTGGTTGAAGCCGATTCAACTCGAAAGATCTTCACCAACCCGACTGACTCGCGAACTGCTGACTATGTTCAGGGCAAGTTCGGCTGACAGTTAACTTACTGTTTACCTCTGCGTTGCCGATTCGTCTTCTTGTTGTGGCACTCAGTTAATCGTGGGCTCGTACTGTCTCGTTGAGAAATAGTCATCAAACCAAAAGGAGAAATCATGAATAAACGTTCAAAGCGTTTTGTCGCTGTGATGATCACAGCAGCGAGCGTTCTTTCGAGTGCATCGATTGCGAAAGCAGAAGATGTAACCGGAGGTGGCGCATCGTTCCCAGTCCAATTTTTGACTCCAGCAATTGCTGAATTCAACAAATCATTCGGCCACAACTTGACTTATACCTCGACAGGTTCGGGTACAGGTAAGAAAAACTTTAAATCAGGCACGTTCAAGTTTGCGGGTACTGACTCGGCCGTAGGTTCGGCAGACCTTCCGACATTCGGCTGGACATACATTCCATACGTAGCGGGTGCTATTGCAGTTGCATATCGTCTTGATGAACTCGGCGGCGCGACACTTTCGCTTAGCCCAGGAACTATCAACGGTATTTTCGGTGGAACTGTTGAAAAATGGAACGACCCAAGCATTGCAAACGACATTAATTCAAACCCAACATGGGCGAATCAAAAGAAAAAGTCAGATGTAAAAGGTGCGACGGCTTTGTGGGAGAATATTTCAACAACTTCCGCGAAAGTTACTGTTTCGATGTTGCCATCGACGTTGAAGTCAAACAAAGGCAAAAAAATCGAATGGTACGATGACACAACAAAGAAAGTTTTGAAGTCGTTAACTGTTGCCTCAAAAGCTGAAGTCAATATGACTTCAAATATTAAGCCGACTGACACATTCTCGATCAAAGTTGGTGGCAAGACAATTGCAACCTACAAACAGATCAAAGTCACTCTTCCTGACAGAGCAATTCAAGTTGTTTATCGTGCAGATACCTCGGGCACAACTAATAACTTCTGCCAGTACTTGAAGGGCGCAGTGAACCCAGACTGGGCAATCAATGACGCATATCAGTCGTGCGTGCCGGGTGGAGTGACGAAGTTTGGTTCACGTTTTGTCGGTCAGCCACAGAACAACAACCAGGCGAATTATATTGCTGACACGAATGGTGCGATCGGCTACGCCGAAGTTGCTTATGTGACCGACCCGACTCGTGCAGCAAAAGGTATTCGCGCAGCAAATATTCGCAATGCCGCTGGTGCCTTTGTGGCGCCGACTGCAGCCGGATATAACTCGCACCTTGCAGGTGGGGTTCAAGACTCGCGCGGACTCATTGCGTTCGACTGGAAGCAGACAACAAATAGAACTGCATATCCACTTGGCGCGGTAACTTATGGATTGTGCCAGACCTCATCTGATGCAAAAAACAAAGTTGTCGCACAATTCTTCGAATGGATGCTTAATGACTTTGGTCCAAAGAATGCTGAAGCTCTTGGTTACACACCATTGCTTGGTGAGTCGGCAGCTAAAGGAGTCACCCTTGCCAAGAAGTGTGGTGCAGGCTGATAGTTAATTAAGAAGTAAATAAAGTGCCCCGGGCTCTTCCCCGGGGCACTTTTTATTTTTCTGTGTCTTCGTCGGGTTGCTCGCGAAGAAATTTTTCGAATTCGGCGCCAAGATCGTCGGCACTTGGAATTTCGATTTGGGTGCGGGCGTCGTAGTCGGCCTCTAGTTGCGCGAGATGCTCTGAAACATGGGCATCGCCTTCGACCGCAGCGTCATGAAGTTCTTCCCACCGCTGAATTTCTTCGTAAAGTTCGGCATGGCGTGTCGGCACGCCGAGAACGATTTCAAGGTGGCGCAATAATGCAGCACTTGATTTTGGGTGCTGAGCATTGGTCAAATAGTGCGGCACGCCGACACGCAACGAAACTGCCGCGAGTTGTTCGCGTTCGAAGCGCTCTTGCATTACGCCAACTATGCCAGTGACACCTTGATAAGTCGGTCGCGAAAGTTTGAGTCGACGGGCGAGCGCTGCGTTAGTCGTGCTGCCAAACACAGATGGCGTGCGTGAGTGGGGTATCGCTTCGGCGATCGCACCGACGGTGACAGCAACCGAGCAGTTGAGATTTTTTGCGGTTTGTAAAACGCACTCGGAGAAGATGTTCCAGTTTGTATGTGGTTCGATACCCGAAAGAACCACGAGATCGCGAGAGCCTTCGGGGAAGCGAGCAATAACGATGTCGTTTTCTGGCCAACGAATTTTACGCTCGTCGTCTTCATTGAAATAGACCTCAGGGCGTTCGTGGGTGAAGTCGAAAAATGGGTCGGGGTCAATGCTGGCGACGACTGTGACGGCGCGATCGTCGAGGCACCACTCGAGCGCGGCGGTTGCGGCACCCGCAGCATCAAACCATCCACGAAGAGCGATTACGAGTACGGGGTCGCGCAAGTTAGGGACAGCGTCCCAATCGGCTTCGAGCACATCTTCAATATTCATTGCAAGTTCTGAAAATGACCGTGACAAATTACTTCCACTGTGTAAGCATGGCAGCCGTGGTTGCGAATTCACTACCTAAATCTCGAGTTTCAAAACGACTTGCGGCGATTGCTGAGTCGGCGACATTGGCTGTTGACTCGAAAGCCAAGGCGTTGCAAGCTAAAGGTGAACATGTAATCGGCTTTGGTGCGGGCGAACCCGACTTTCCGACACCTGAATATATTGTCGAGGCGGCCGTGCGCGCAGCGCGAGACCCGAAGGCGCACCGTTATACGCCTGCAGCAGGTTTGCCCCAGTTGCGTGAGGCGATTGCAATTAAAACGAAACGTGATTCGGGCTTTGAGTGCGCGGCTTCGCAAGTTTTGGTGACGGTCGGCGGCAAGTATGCAGTGTTTGTCGCGTTTGCTGCTCTTTGCGACCCGGGTGATGAAGTTATTTGCCCGGCGCCATATTGGACGACATACCCAGAGGCCATAACGCTTGCAGGTGGAGTGCCAGTTGTGATTGACACGACACAAGAGACCGAATTTAAAGTGACCGTCGAACAACTCGAACGAGCCAAGACGCCGAAGACGAAAGTTTTGTTGTTTGTTTCGCCCGACAACCCGAGCGGCGCGGTTTATTCGCGCGAAGAAACAATTGCGATTGGTAAGTGGGCTGCGGCAAATGACATCTGGGTCGTGACTGACGAAATTTACGAGCACTTGACTTACGGCAAACATGTTTTTACGTCGATGCCGACTGTCGTGCCTGAGATTGCTGATCGTTGCGTAATCGTCAACGGTGTTGCCAAAACTTATGCAATGACTGGCTGGCGAGTCGGCTGGATGATCGGGCCGCCAGATGTAATGAAAGCGGCGATCAACTTTCAAAGTCACACGACTTCAAATGTTTCTAATGTTGCGCAGTATGCGGCGTTGGCTGCCGTTTCGGGTGATTTGTCAGCAGTGGCGATGATGCGCGAAAGTTTTGCGCGTCGCGGGGCGTTGATGCACTCGATGCTGAATCAGATTGCGGGTGTTAATTGCATGGCGCCGCAGGGTGCGTTTTATTGTTTTCCAGATTTTTCTGGTTTGTTGAATCGCAGTTTGAGCGGTGTCGAGTCGGCGACAACCCTTGAGTTGGCTGATGTCGTGCTTGATCGCGCCAAGGTTGCGTTTGTGCCGGGTGAGGCGTTTGGGTTGGCGCGCTATGCACGGTTTTCGTTTGCGCTTGGCGATGATGATTTGCGTGAAGGCATAAACCGCCTCGCGAGTTTCGTCAACGGCTAAATAACTCTGGTAGGGTCGTGGCGTTGCAGCAATAGTTGCAATGTGTAAAACCCAGCGAAGTCCGGTGAGAATCCGGCACTGTCCCGCAACGGTAATTCACGGTTCGAGCGCTCTGCGCAAGAACAGTGATTAGTCCGGTCGCCTCGGTCGAGCACCAAACCTAAAAAGTCCCCGCGTGAGGGATAGGAGGAAATGAAAATGAAAGTACTAACTCGGGCCGGCTTTGCCGGTCTTTTTATTTGTGCGACAGCATTATTTGCTGCATGTTCGGATTCGAACAGCACAACCGAAACAACTGTTGTTGTTGAAACAACGGTTAGTGAAGTGGCTTACCCGGTTACCGCTGGAGGAGTCACCCTCGAGACACAACCGATGCGAATTGTTTCGCTATCGCCAACACACACTGAAATGCTTTATGCAATTGGTGCTGGCGGTCAAGTGGTTGCCGTCGATGAATATTCAAATTTTCCGGCAGAGGCAGTAGCGCTCGGCACGAAACTTTCGGGGTACGAGCCCAATGTCGAATCAATAGCCGGCTACGAGCCAGACCTGGTTGTGATTTCTTATGACCCGGGCAACCTTGTCGAACAGTTGAACGCTCTCGATATTCCGGTTTACATCGGCAACGGAGCATCAAGCCTCGAACAGGCTTATGAGCAAATTGAGCAACTAGGAGCCTTGACTGGTCATCTTGATGTTGCCG
>JBIKVV010000015.1:0-33827 GCA_044356655.1 Ilumatobacteraceae bacterium | reverse complement strand
CAGATTGAATTTCTTCGAGAATAACTTTCATTCGCTTCTTCGTGTCGGCGTCGATAATTCGTGGCCCACGAGTGACATCGCCATATTCGGCTGTGTCTGAAATTGAATAACGCATGCCAGCGATGCCTTCTTCGTACATCAAGTCGACGATCAATTTCACTTCGTGAAGACATTCAAAATATGCCATCTCGGGTGCATAACCCGCTTCAACAAGTGTCTCGAAACCCGCCATCACGAGTGAAGTCACGCCGCCACACAACACAACTTGTTCACCGAACAAGTCAGTTTCTGTTTCTTCTGGAAATGACGTTTCGATTACTCCTGCACGAGCGCCGCCGATTGCTTCGGCATACGACAGAGCCAATGCTTTTGCCTTGCCTGTCGCATCTTGATGCACGGCGATCAGTGCTGGTACGCCGCCGCCTTCGGTGAACGTGCGTCGCACCAAGTGACCGGGGCCCTTTGGCGCAATCATGATCACGTCTACACCCTTTGGCGGCGAGATTCGCTCGAAACGAATATTGAAACCGTGTGCGAATGCAATCGCTTTGCCGTCAGCGAGGTTTGCCTTAATGTGCTCGTCGTAAATCTTTTTCTGTTCGGTATCTGGCGCAAGAATCATAATTACATCAGCCCACTTCGTGGCTTCAGCAATCGACAAAACTTTTAATCCTGCTGCGGTTGCTTTTGCTGCCGAGGCCGAACCATCGCGCAAACCAACAACAACATCAACACCAGACTCTTTAAGGTTCAGCGCATGAGCGTGACCTTGAGAACCGTAACCCACAATCGCAACTTTCTTTGAGCGAATAATCGACGGGTCAGCGTCTTTCTCGTAGTAAACATTTGCAGCCATTAACTTGCCTTTCCCTTGGTTTCTTTCACTGCACGAACCCGTGCAGTGCGATCTAGTTTTGGCAACGCCACGCGACCCGTGCGTTGAGATTCAATAATTCCATATTGTCGCAGTAGTTCTGAAAAGTCATTGAGTTTTTCAGGGCTTCCGTCCAGGCTTACGCTTAGCGCTTCTGGGCCAACCCCAAGAATCTTGCCCTCAAAGATGTTTACGAGTTCAACAATCTGACCGCGCTGTTCGGCAGTCGAACGCACGGTGGCAACCATCAACTCGCGCTCGACCGAATTGCGCGGATCAAGTTCTGAAATTCGAACCACATCTACAAGTTTGAACAACTGCTTGACCATCTGCTCAAGAGTTGCACTCTCGAGATCAACGACGATCGTGATGCGACTGTAATCTTCTTGCTCGGTCGGCGCTACGGCAAGCGAGAAAATGTTGTAACCACGACGCGCAAACAGCGAAGCAACTCGTGCCAAAACACCAGGTCGGTTCTGCACCAACACCGACAGAACGTGATGATTCGGTTCGCTACCGAAAGGATTAGATGTGGTCATCGCAACAACTCTCTTCGCATTTCTTGAGATGGTTGCAACATAATTTCGTCGTTACTACGACCTGCTGCCACCATCGGAAACACCTGCTCGGTTGGCGCAACTCTGAACTCGACCACGACTGGTCGATCATTGATGCTGTTTGCTTTGTCGATTGCCGACTCAACTTCTTCTGGTGCTTCAACACGAATGCCGACACAACCCATTGACTCTGCCATCTTCACGTAATCAGGAACCGACTCTGAGAAGTGCACTTGGCTGTAGCGGTTGTCGTAGAACATTTCTTGCCACTGACGAACCATGCCCAAGTTCGAGTTGTTCAAGATTCCAACCTTGATCGGTATCTGCTCAACTGATGCGGTGATCAACTCTTGAGCTGTCATTTGGAAACAACCGTCGCCATCAATTGCCCAAACTGTTTTGTCTGGACGACCAACTTTTGCGCCAACTGCTGCAGGCACTGAGAAACCCATCGTGCCAAGACCACCAGAGTTAACCCATGTATATGGTTCGTTGAAATGCCAGAACTGGCTTGACCACATCTGGTGTTGTCCAACGCCCGACACCAAAATTGTGCCTTCTGGCGAAGCATCGCGAAGTTTTTCAAGACAATATTGTGGCTTGAGCGCAGCACCTGGCTCGCTTTGTTCGTAAGCAAGTGGAAAGTTTTCTTTCCAGCCGTTTACGCGACTGCGCCAAGCAGAAATATCTGCTTGTTTCGTGCCGCCTGCCATCAAGTCTCGCAACGCAATAATCATTTCTTCGATCACCAAACGACAGTCTCCAACGATCGGCACGTCAGGTTTGCGCACCTTGCCTTGTTCAGCAGGGTCAATGTCGACGTGAATGATCTTTGCGTCTGGCGCAAACGCAGAAACTTTGCCCGTTACACGGTCGTCAAAGCGTGAGCCAAGCGCAATCAACAAATCTGCGCGTTGCATTGCAGTCACTGCGGTCGCAGTGCCGTGCATACCAGGCATACCCAAGCACAACGGATGATTGTCAGGAAACGCACCACGCGCCATCAAGGTTGTAACAACCGGAATGTTCATCAACTCTGCGAGTTCACGCAACGCTTCTGCTGCTCGGGCTTTTAACACGCCGCCACCAACATAAAGAATCGGTTGTTTCGATTCGAGAATCAACTTCGCCGCCTCTTTGATCATCCGCGGATGACCCTTTGTCGTTGGCTTGTAACCAGGCAAACTGTCGATTACTTCGTCGTCTGAAGGCCAATGCCAATCCATCATGTTTTGCAACACATCTTTTGGCACGTCGATTAGAACTGGGCCAGGTCGACCAGTTGTTGCAATGTGAAACGCTTGGCGAATCGCCAGAGGCAGATCATCTGCGCTCATTACAAGTTCGTTGTGTTTTGTAATGCTTCGTGTGATGCCTACTGTGTCGCACTCTTGAAATGCATCAGTGCCAATTGCGCTTGTCGGCACCTGGCCAGTTATAGCCACCATCGGAATTGAGTCCATATATGCATCGCACAACGGAGTAACCAAGTTTGTTGCCGCAGGTCCGCTTGTCACCATCGCTACACCAGGTCGACCAGTTACGTGCGCATAACCTTCGGCCATGTGACCAGCACCTTGTTCATGGCGAACAAGAATGTGGCGAATGCTCGACTTGATTAGTGGGTCATACGCCGGCAAAATGCAGCCGCCTGGCAACCCGAACATCACTTCAACATTTTCTTGCTCGAGTCCTTTGATCAGGGCTTGGGCTCCTGTTATTTGTTGATTCGATTTCATTTTGATCTCCTGTTGCTTTACTTCTTAATTTCTTTCACGGATTTAATTTTGGGGAATAAAAAAACCTCCCTGGCGGGAGGTTTTCGGCGCACGCTTTAGAGCGCGCGCCTAGAGAATGACGACGACAGAAACGCTAAGAGTGCCTTTTGAACTAAACATCCCTTCCATTGTGGCAGTACTGTGTTCTAATCGCAACCCAAAATATGAAGATTCTGCAGACCCCCGACGAGCGATTTAGCTCGCTTACCGACTGGCCTTACGAGCCGAAATACACGCTTGTCGACGCGACGACTTCAGAGTCAATCAAGCTGCGCATTCATCATGTTGATACTGGTGCAAGCACTTCTCGCGAAACAGTTTTATGCATGCATGGCGAACCAAGCTGGTCGTTTCTTTATCGAAAAATGATCCCGCGATTTGTTGCGGCTGGTCACCGTGTTGTCGCGCCAGACCTGGTCGGTTTTGGTCGCAGTGACAAACCAAGCGAAACTTCCGACTACACATATGAACGACACGTCGATTGGATGACGCAATGGCTCGTCGCCAATGATTTAAACAATCTCACTCTGGTTTGTCAAGACTGGGGTGGGTTGATTGGCTTGCGTCTTGTTGCTGCGATGCCTGAAAGATTTTCTCGAGTTGTTGCCGCAAACACTTTTTTGAATGTCGGTGATCGTCCGCCTAGTGATGCATTTATGGCGTGGCGCAAATACAGTCAAGAAACACCAGTGTTCAATGTCGGTGCAATTATGCAAGGTGGTTGCAAGATAAAACCACTCACAGATGAAGTGCGGGCCGCATACGATGCGCCGTTTCCTGACGAAAGTTACAAGGCTGGCGCTCGAGCGTTTCCGACACTCGTGCCGATCACGCCTGACGATCCGTCATCTCAGGCAAACGTTGAGGCATGGAAGTCTTTGCGAAAATTCAACAAGCCATTTCTTACAGCCTTTAGCGACAGCGACCCAGTTACTGCTGGCGGCGACAGATATTTTCAGCGTGAGATACCTGGTTGCGACGGCCAACCGCACACGACGGTTGCCAATGCTGCTCACTTTTTGCAAGAAGACGCTGGCGAAAAATTCGCCGACGTCGTAAATCAATTTATTCGATGATGTTCGTGATCGCTCCGCGATCAGCGCCTTGCGCAAGTTTGGCAAATTTTGCCAGAACGCCACTCGTGTAACGCGGCGGGTTCGGCTTCCAACCTTTTTTGCGATTCGTTAACTCGGCTTCAGAAATCAGCAAGTCAAGTTTTAGTGAAGGTACATCAATCAAAATTTTGTCTCCGTCGTTTACAAACGCGATTGGTCCGCCGTTAGTTGCTTCTGGCGCAACATGACCGATGCAAAAACCCCAAGTGCCCCCGCTAAATCGACCGTCGGTGATCAATGCACAGTCACTGCCTCGACCCGCACCTTTCATCGCCCCAGTAATCGCCAACATTTCACGCATTCCGGGCCCTCCCTTCGGGCCTTCGTAACGAATCACAAGCACGGTGCCTGGCTTGATATCGCCCGACAAAATTGCAGCCATTGCGCCGTCTTCGCCATCAAAAACTCGCGCTGGGCCTTCAAAGTGCATCTGCTCTGCTGAGAGACCTGCAACTTTTACTACTGCACCATTTGGCGCGAGCGAGCCGCGCAAAATGTTGATTCCACCTTCGGCGTGAATTGCATTCGATAACGGATGAATAACTTCACCATCTGGCGCAGGCGGGTTCAACTCGGCCAAGTTTTCAGCCATCGTTTTTCCAGTCACCGTCATCACATCGCCGTGCAACAGACCGGCATCAAGCAAATGTTTCATCACCACAGGCACACCGCCAACTCGATCTATGTCTGTCATGTGATATTTGCCGCCAGGCTTGGTGTCTGCAATATGCGGCACTTTTGCTGCAATGCGATTGAAGTCGTCAAGCGACAATGGCACGCCAGCCTCGTTGGCGATGGCCAACAAATGAAGTACTGCATTCGTGCTGCCACCTAATGCGTTGACGATCGCAATCGCATTTTCAAATGCTTTTTTAGTCATGATGTCGCGCGGATAAATGCCGAGACGCAACAAGTTGACAACTGCTGCGCCGGCGCGTTGCGCATCGTCATCGCGTCGCGAGTCAATGGCAGGTGGCGACGCGCTGCCCGGCAAACTCATGCCGAGTGCCTCGGCAATACTCGACATCGTGTTTGCGGTGAACATGCCTCCGCATGCTCCTTCGCCTGGGCAAGCTTCGCGTTCGATTTCTTCGAGTTCTTGCTGCGACATTTTTCCGGCAGCGCAAGCACCAATTGCTTCGAACACGGTGGTGATGTCAATGTTTTTGCCATTGTGTACGCCGGGCAAAGTTGATCCGTTATAAACGAAAACACTTGGCAAGTTGAGTCGTGCAGCAGCCATCAACATCGCCGGAATGCTCTTATCGCAACCAGCCAAACCGACAAACCCATCAAAACGCTCAGCGTGCATGACTGTTTCAACGCTGTCGCAAATCACTTCACGACTTACAAGCGAAGCACGCATACCTTCGTGGCCCATGCTGATGCCATCGCTAACAGTAATCGTGCCGAATTCAAGTGCAACACCACCCGCTTCACGCACACCAATTTTCGCGCGAGCAGCAAGTCGCTTCAACGAAACATTGCACGGCGTTACTTCGTTCCATGAATTGGCAATAGCAACTTGTGGCTTCACCCAATCGTCATCACCCAGACCAACTGCGCGCAACATCGCACGCGATGCCGCTTTTTGATTACCGTCAGTTACGTCGCGACTACGCGGTTTTACATTTACTGGCGTGCCGCTATCGCGAACTGTCATAGATTAAGAGACTAGTTGCTTCTCTGCTTTTGGTCTCTTTAGATAAATCGCAAGAACTGGTATCAAGTAAGCGAAATATGCGATCACGCGGACTCTCTCAGGGTTTGCATGCCAACCAAATAATCCACGCATGAAATCATAAAAAGTTCCGCCGGCAGACCAGATTCCACTTTCAATTGTCCACGCCGACTCGATCAAATAACCAGTTTCTAGACCAAGGAGTTCACGAAATTCGTGAACCGTCTTGCCTGCGAGACCAGCTGCGAACATAAGTAACAAAACTGCTGTCACGTTAAAAAAAGTTTTGAGGTTTACACGGCTACCAGCTCGAAAAATAGCGACACCAATAGCTATCGCAACAACCAAACCAATCAGGCCGCCAATTACAACTGAAGAACCAGACGCTGTTTCAGTTTTGGCACTCAACAAAAACAACGCGGTTTCGAGACCTTCTCGTGCAACAGCAACAAACGCAATCGTCACAAGTGCCGTCTTTGATGAAGTCTCGACTTTCTTGCGCAAGTCAGCAGTCATATTTCGCGCATTAGCTCGCATCCAGAAAATCATTTGAGTCAACACGAGCATTGCTGCGAGGGCCAATGTGCCTTCAACTGCATATTCAACATTGCCGTTCAGGCCATCAACGAGAACATAAACGGCGATACCAACAACAAGACACGCGACGGTGGCAGCAATCGTGCCGAGCCACACTGATCGAGTTTCATCTCGGCGATTTGTCTTTGCCAAGTAAGTAAGCAAAATAGAAATGACGAGCGAAGCTTCAAGGCCCTCGCGAAGCGTGATCAAAAAACTTGAACCCATATTTCTGCCCTTTCGATATTCTGATTGTTAGGCTAGCCTAACAAATATTAGGTGAACCTAACAACCTTGCGGCCCGCTTTGAAATATTTGTATTCTCGCTACGTTAGTAGACACTTATGGGATTTATTCTGCAAACTTGTTTGCTCCTAGCTACCTTGATCATCGCAGAACTTATCTTGAGATTCAAAGCTCAGGAATGGACAATTATTCGAGACTCCACGAACCGCCCTCAGAGTGCCAGATTTCGAAGCTTCGATTTTATAAAAATAGTCGAGCCACATAAAAATTCTGAATACTTGAGCGAAGACTTTTGGACTGAAATGCAACTCCTTAATAAACACGGTTCTGCCGAAAAACGAGTCAATGACTATGGTCAAAGATTTGACGTTGCAAAAAACTGTACTGGAATTAACTTCACTGTAAATAATAATTTAAGAACAACGGTTGACAATCCTCAAAATCCAACTGGTAAAATTTTTTTATTTGGTAGCTCGACACTCCATAACTTCGAAGTTCCCGATTACCTAACCACAGCTTCTATCTTGCAGAAAATAAAGAACGAATCTGGAGAAACAATCAAAGTCGAAAACTATGGAGTTAGTGGCGCCACAGTTGAAAGTAACTTTGCTCGAATTAGATCAATGAACGATGAATTCAAATCAAGGGACACGGTGATACTTCTATTTGGTGTAAACGACGTCGGCGTAGACACATATGCAAAGAACGAGAGCATTACACTAAAAGTTTTCAGGCGACTAGGTGAGTTCTCACTTCTTATTCGACAGTTGCATCGACTTATTGCTAGAAGAAGTTGGCGAACACACGCATTTGAGACGGCGAGACAAAAAATTCTTCTGATAACTGAGATGAAGGACTATTTCAGTTTAAAGAATGTTAAGTTTATTCCTGTGCTTGAACCGATTCTGCACCAAAAACAACACCCGAACCAATACGAACAGGCACTTCGCAAGAGCTTTGGTCAGAAGCTTGAACACCTATATGGCTTCGGATATCGAGAATTCACCAAACAGCAAAAAAGTAATGCTATTCAATCTTTGATTCATATATTTGACCAAACTAACGAAAGCGTATTCTTAGATCAGGCACATATAAACGCCACTGGGACAAAAATACTTGCAATTGAGTTAAACAAAATTTGCGCGCTTTGACTGAAGTATTGCCGTCACGGCTTTGCCGTCGGCCTTGCCCTTTGATGACTTCATAATTGCACCGACCAAAGCCCCAAGTGCCTTTTCTTCGCCGGCACAATATTTTTGCCAAGCGCCCGGTTCTGCTGCAATCACGGCATCGACCATCGATTCAAGTGCTCCGGTATCTAGTGCTTCGAACCCACGCTTAGCGGCCATCGCCACAACATCGCCACCACCGGCATCAAGCAAATCAGTGAGCAAAGTTTTTGCCTGAGTAGATGTAACTTTTGCGTCTCGCTCAAGAAGCGTCAACGCTGCCAAATCACGTGCTGGCACTTTTGGTGTTGGCCCTTGGTCGGCAAATGCTTGTTGCACATAAATCACCGATCGTCGCGGGTCTCCGCCGCTGCTGACAACTTCACGAACATAGTCATCTTGTCCACGCTCAACGACGACAAACGCAGACTCGCCATCTTTGTCGACACCGCAAAGCTCGGCTAAAGCATTACGTCGTGCCGCGGGCAAAACTGGCAATGCAGCACGAACTTGGTCAATCCAAGATTGCTCGGGCACAAGCGGCACCAAATCTGGCTCTAAGAAATATCTGTAGTCATCGGCATCTTCTTTTGTCCGCAAAGTTTCTGTGCGACCAGTTGCATCATCCCAGTGGCGAGTTTCTTGTCGCACCGTGCCACCACCTTCGATCAGGTCGACTTGACGACGTGCTTCATAATCGATTGCTCGGCCCACCGAGCGAATCGAGTTCACATTTTTGATTTCACACCGCGTACCAAATGGAGTGCCAGCTTTATGTATCGAGACGTTGACGTCGCAGCGCATCGAACCCTCTTCCATTTTTGCATCACTCGCGCCGACAGCCAGCAAAATTGCCCGTAGCTCTGCAACATATTGACGAGCTTGTTCAGAGGTTCGAATATCAGGTCGCGAGACAATTTCTACAAGTGGCACACCAGCGCGGTTGTAGTCAAGCAACGAATAGTCACTGCCGTGAATTCGACCTGATGAACCACCAAAGTGAGTCGACTTACCGGTGTCTTCTTCGAGGTGAGCGCGCTCAACACCAATGCGCACATCACCAGGCAACATCAAAAAGCCATCAACGTTTAACGGATGATCGTATTGAGTGATTTGATATGCCTTCGGCAAGTCAGGATAAAAATAATTCTTGCGATGAAAAGTGCACGGTTGAACTTTGCAGTTCAATGCCAAGCCAATTCGCATTGCCAACTCAACAGCATGCTTGTTGAGAACAGGCAACGCCCCGGGCAAACCAAGGGTTACCGGGTCAATATTCGTGTTTGGCTCATCACCAAATCGATTCGCGCTCGCGCTGAACATTTTGGTCTTTGTTGCCAACTCGACGTGAACTTCAAGTCCGACAACAAGTTGCCAACCATTCGGCAGTGTTGCGTTGTCACTCATGACGCACGCTCGAGTTCGGCCGCAACTTTAAACATCGCTTGCTCACCCATTGTCGTTGCCAACACTTGAATGCCAACTGGCATCGAATCTGAACCAACGCCAAACGGCACACTCATCGCGGGATGCCCAGCCAAATTTGTCGGAATCGTAAAAACGTCGCACAAATACATTGCCAATGGATTATCTGTTTTTGAGCCAAACTTAAAAGCAGTCGAAGGCGAAGTCGGCGTCAAGATCGCATCGACATCTTTATACGCACGAGCAAAATCATCAGAAATAAGACGACGTACTTTTAGTGCCTTGCCGTAGTACGCATCAAAGTAACCAGCCGACAGCGCATACGTGCCGAGCATGATTCGGCGCTTGACTTCTTCGCCGAAACCAGATTCGCGAGTGGCTGCGTACATTGCATTCAGATCTGCCGCGTCAACGCGATTTCCGTAACGCACGCCGTCGTAGCGCGCGAGATTACTGCTGGCTTCGGCTGGGGCAATCAGATAATAAGCAGTCAAGCAATATTGCAGCGATGGCAATTTGACATCAACAATTGTTGCGCCAGCGTTGCGCATCGCATCAAACGCCGCTTCAAGTCGCGCGAGCACATCTGGTTCACAACCTTCAGGCAAATCAGTGACGCGACCAATTCGCATGCCCTTCACACCTTGATCGAGCACCGAAACTAGCGAAGCAGCAGGTTGCGGAATCGAAGTTGAATCCATCGGATCGTGACCTGAAATCACTTCGAGCAAAGTCGCGGCGTCGCGTACATCACTTGTAAATGGACCAATCTGATCAAGACTGCTCGCAAACGCAACTAATCCGTAACGCGAAACCGTGCCATAAGTTGGCTTGACGCCGACCACACCGCACAACGCCGCTGGTTGACGAATGCTGCCACCGGTGTCGCTGCCCAAAGATGCGGCGGCGAAACCAGCGCTAACTGCAGCCGCGCTACCGCCACTTGATCCACCAGGCACACGCGAAATATCAAGAGGATTTTTCGTCGGGCCAAATGCAGAATTTTCAGTGCTTGAACCCATCGCAAACTCATCGAGGTTTGTCTTGCCAACGATTACCGCACCAGCATTGCGCAACTTCGTAACGACAGTGGCGTCGTATGGCGGCTTCCAGCCTTGCAAAATTTTGGACGAGCAAGTTGTTTCAACACCGCGAGTGCACATGTTGTCTTTAAGCGCAATCGGCACACCAGCCAACGCACCAACTGCTTTGCCAGCCTTCACATCTTCGTCAATTTTTGCAGCATCTTTGCGGGCTTGATCTGCGGTTACAAGATTGAAAGCATGAATCTCTGCTTCGCGCACTTTGATTCGTGCAAGATGTTCCTCAACGACAGCAGTTGCAGTGGTCAAGCCACTAGTAACGCCAGCAACGATTTCAACCAGCTTCTGCATGACCTAAACGTCGAATCCAATTGTTGGTGGCACACGAAAGCGACCGCTCTCAGCAGCAGGTGCTTGATCTAAAACTTCTTGGCGATCTAGTGACTTGGCTTCGACATCTTCGCGCATCACATTTTTTAATGGATACGGCTGCGTCATCGGCTCAATATCCGAAAGGTCTAACGCATCGATATCGCGAAAGTGCTCAAGCATGCCTGCCAACTGAGAAGTCATTTTTTCTGCTTGTTCTGGCGTGAGACTTAACCGCGCAAGTCGTGAAACTTTGACGACTGTTTCTTTCGAAATTGACTCAGACACGCCTTTAATTCTATGAGGCGACCCGCACTAGATACTCAAGAGATGAAAAATCGTTCCAGTTTCGGGACTCATTTCGGACACTTTCAAACCTGTAGTCGAAAGTTGCTGGCCCGTATATTCTCCAACAGCGTTAGTCGTTGCGAAATTTGAATCAAATGCCACGATGCGATATCGACGGTCATAAACGAGCCCAGGCAATCGCAAGCTCTGTGAACCTTTGTCCAGATTTATTTCTGTCAACTGCACTAGAGATACGAGTGCTTCATTGCGGTCTTGTGAGTAAACACCATGACTAATTTGTGATTCGCTTTCACAATCAAATCGCACTACATCACCAGAGTGCAACAAGTCCCGAAACTTTTTATGCCAGTCAACAGCCTGTTTGATTAACCGCAATTCGTCTTGACTGCACAATGTGAGATCTAATTCAAGCCCGAGGTGTCCGAAGACTGCAGAAATTATCCGAAACTCTAGTGAATGCACACGACTAGTTGTGTGCGCTTTTTCGGCGCCGATATGTGCACCCATCACCTCATTCGGAATCAACATCGATGCTCCACGTTGAATCTTTTGTCGGCGATACGGATCGATACAGTCGCTAGTCCAAACCCGATCTGTGCGTCGCAAAATTTCGTGATCAATGCGACCTCCCCCAGACGAGCAACTTTCAATTTCAATGTGTTGATGCTTTGCTCGCAGTTGGTCAATCAGCTTGTATACAGCCAAAGTTTGTTCGTGTGTTCCGGCGGCGCCACTTTGCAGAGTTGACTGAACATGAGGCCTATTCATGTCCCACTTGACAAAAGAGATTTCATTTTCGCTAAATAATTTGTCGAGCTTTGAAAATACATATACGTAAGCAGGTGTATGCGCCAAATTCAACACAAGTTGATTTCGTGATCTCACTGGCTCATAATCTGGCGAGACGAGAGCCCAGTCGGGGTGCATTCGAAACAACTCGCTGTCTTCACTGATCATCTCAGGCTCAACCCAAATTCCAAAGTCCATGCCTAGTTTTTGCACATGCGAAATTAATGGCGCTAAACCATTCGGATAAACCTCTGGCGAAACCCACCAATCACCCAAACTTGATTTGTCACTTCGCCGACCCGCAAACCAACCATCATCCAAAACAAAGCGCTCAACACCGACACCTGCTGCTAATTCGGCGAGTTGCATCAGCTTTTCCACATCATGATCGAAATAAACGGCTTCCCATGTGTTCAACAAAACTTTTCGCGATGAAGATTTGCTTCGCTGTGGCAAATTCGCTCGAACATTGCGATGAAAATTTAAGGATGCGGGAGTCAAACCATTTTGTGAATATGTCGCAATAACCTCTGGTGTCGAATAAGAACCGCCCGGCTCTAAGCAAATTTCGCCTGCCATGAGCAATTCACCAAGTTGCAGATATTTTCGCGAGTCTGCAAGTACTTCTGCCAGCAAAACATGATTTCCGCTCCAAGCCAGATGGGCGCCCCACACCTCGCCATACCATTCAGTTGCATTCGCTTGAACAGCCCAAACCACTGGCGGGTGCTCGTGCGATGTGCGGCCAGTGCGATTTTCAGCAGTCCAGGCACCGTGCAAAAAAGTTTGGCGATGTATCGCAAATTCGCGAGCCCAACTGCCCGTCATAGTTACCAACTCTTCAGCACTACTTGGTATCGGTAACGTAACGCTTAGCGCGTCCAGCAAATATCGACTGTCACCGTGGTTTGTAACAACTGCATTGATCGCCAAAACACCTGACTCACGAAGTTCGAATTGACAACACAAACCTAATTCGGCCACCGAGTCAGTGCTCGTGAAGACAAAACCATAATCTGACATCTCAATTTTTGAATTACTGAATCGCGGCGCAAAGTATCTTCCTCCCGAACGATGGCCAGCGAGCCCCGGTCGAGCAAAACATCCCTCGCCGTGTTGTGGCACAACAGCAATCGGTGCAGTCACATCAACTCCACCGGGTTGTTTTGGTAAATAAACCGAAGCAAGAATCGAATCACCATCAATTGTTTCGAGTTCTCGCCCCCAATGAGCGATCACTGGTACACCCACTGAGACATCGACAACCACGCTTACACCGGGCCGTCGAAGATGAATCAAATTTTCAGTCATGAGTCTTTAACTCACAACCACACGATAGGCAAACGAAAATTTCCCCGATTTAATTCGATACTTCTCAAGCACATCCGGACCGCAACTCGCAGTACCCAATCCGCGGTGCACGACATCAAGATGCACGATCAACTCTCGTCGTGGCTTAAGCTCACACTGATTTTCGGCAGCAAACAAATCGTGTGCTGAGAAATTAGTTGCAGAGAAGTGCATCGATGACGGTTGCAAAATTTCAATCTGCACTACTTGCTTAGATTTTGATGAAGTGAATTCAACCCACCGCATATCAGTGCGCAAACCAAACTCTTGTGGCACCAAATACGGCGGTGTGTCTGGTTTCGCGGCCCACTCACCCAACATCGATCCGCTATTTCGATCTGGATAATTCTCTACTGGTCCGCGACCAAACCACCTGATTTTGTCGAAACCGTCTGGTAACGAGAACCGAACTCCAACACGGGGCAAGTCGTCAAGAGATTTTGGCATGACAACACTATGAAAAAAGTCGACTTCGCGACCATTGGCGCGCACTTCACGCAACATTTCGTGCTTTACAAGATCTTCAGCACTTCGACGATCAAGTCCTAACTTTCGCCAAGTCTGCATTGCTTTGCTTCCGGTGCCCTGCTTTTCGAAGAGTTCTGGCATCAATTTGTAGCCGTCATTATCAATAGGTGCGCGCCACAAAAACAATTCGACCGGTGAAACCAACAACTTCTCAAACTCAGAGCTGCGATCAAGATCTTTAGTGCTGTTATGTCTGGCAACTTTTAGAACCGCTTTTGGCTTGCGCTTTAGTTCTAATTGATCCCAAGAAACACAATGATTTCTTGGCGCAAACCAACTATCTCGCTTTAATCGCCAAAAAATATTTAAATGCACTTCGCTCTTTGTTGGCGCAACAACCCGACACGGCAGAGCAAAAAGTTTTGAAGAACGTGCAGTTACCTTCCAGCTCGGTAAGTTTCCGCTCGCCGTCACAACGCCGTCGATCAACAACTCAAAACTTGCGACGTAACTCTCTGTACCGATAAACGATTGTCTGTTCGTCACCAATATTTTGGTTTGACCTCGTATTTTTTTTATCTCACTCGTGATCGGTCGATAAACCCAAGCAACTTCATGCATCGCAGGGTGCGGTTCGCAGTCAGAAGAAACGAGACCGTCTGCAACAAAGCTTCGATCATTCGGTTGATCGCCGAAGTCGCCGCCAACTGCTAGTCGCGTTGTAGAGTCATTTAACTTTTGACGCAGACCATGATCTTTGAATTCCCAAATGAAACCACCTTGCAGGCCGGGTGTGTTGCTAATGACTTGCCAATAGTCGGCCAGCGATCCATTTGAATTGCCCATCGCGTGGCTGTATTCGCACATTATCAATGGTCGTGTGCCGAGACCATCATCACCATATTTTTTAATCGCATCAATCGGCACATACATCGGACAAACAATGTCACTGGCATGCAAACCACCATCAACCCAATTTGATTTTGAGATTCGATTTTTATCACCGTGAAAAATCGCACCCTCATAATGCAAAGGTCGCGAGCTATCTGTTCGCCTTATCCATCCTGCAAGTGCATCGTGATTTGCGCCGTATCCTGTCTCGTTTCCCAAACTCCAAAGAATTATTGATGGATGATTTCGATCGCGCTGAACCATTCGCGCGCCACGCTCGACAAACGCCGAAAGATAACGATCATCGTCACAGATACTCGTGTTGAATGCATGACCCTCGATGTTCGCTTCATCAACGACATACATGCCGAGTTCATCGCATAAATCGTAAAAAGCGGCGTCATTTGGGTAGTGCGCGCCACGAATCGCGGTGATGTTATGGCGTCGCATTACTTCTAAATCGCGACGCATGTCTTCAATCGACACTGTGCTGCCTTTATCGGGGTCGTGGTCATGTCGATTGACGCCGAAGATCCAGATCGGTTGACTATTTACGAGAAGTTGGCGGTTTCTCACTTCAACGCGTCGAAACCCGACTCGCTGTCGCACAGTTTCAGTAACTTCGCCAGAAGGCGCAACCAACTGAATTTCAACTTGATACAAATTTGGCGCTTCAGCCGACCACGCCGCACAGTTATTAACGACCCAACTGAATTTCGCCTTGTGGCCAATAAAAAAATACGGCTGATCAGCAATGTGAGGCACCGCTTCTGAATAGGTTTTACCAATCGCTTTTCCGCCTGGTGCGAAAAGATTCGTGCGCACAATAAAACCAGGCTTCGGTTTGCCCGTAAAACTGATCTCGGTCGTTGCTGTCAGGCTGCCAAGTTTTTTCTTGCTGTCAAAATCGGTCTCACAAACAATGTCAGCAATGCAAACGTCTTTTCGTGACTCGATGTAAACACCACGATGCAAACCAGCCATCCACCACTGATCTTGATCTTCGATGTAACTCATTGCGCTATACCGCATCACGACAACTGCCAAAATGTTCTCTCCAGCCACGAGAAACTTACTGATGTCATATTCACTTGGCAAACGACTGTCGGTGCCATAACCAACGAACTCGCCATTCAAATAAACAGCATGAACGCTTTCGGCGCCGCCAACACAAAGCACAGTTTGCAACTGACGCCAATCATCGCGCACAACAAAACTGCGACGATAGACACCCGTAGCGATTCGATCGGGCAAGTCTGGCGGCGAGCCGTCAAATGGCATTTGAATATTCGTGTAATGCGGAAAGTCGCCAGTATCTTGCATCGTCCAGTTACCTGGGACAACAACGGTTTTGTTGGCCTGCAGTTCAGTCAATACTGCCGAGTCAACTTCGTCCGGGTGTGAAAACAAATCAAACGACCATTCACCGTCGAGTGACAATCGATTTCCACGAATAATCGTTGCATGCATTGGCATGCGATTAATTTGATTTACGCGTGGGTCGGCCCACGGACGCAACTCACCAATTGTCGGCAGCATCACAAAAGTCGCCCATGGCTCAAAAGATACACTGCTTATTCTGTGCGACAAGATCCATGGCTAAACACTTTGGTCCATATTGTTGAGTCGCGACAGAGTCGCCCCAACTTACCGAGCGACCAATGCCCATTTTGTGTTGGCGGCCTCGAAGCACCTCAGCCATACAACATAAAGTCTTTCAAAAATCGTTGGCCAGCAATGGCAGATGATCGTTGCGAAGTTGTCCTATATACAAGCGAACACAATTCATCTCTCGCCGAGTTATCGGTCAACCAAGTCAAAGAAATTATCGACTTGTGGACCGTGCGCGCATCGTCGCTGATGTCGCGACACGACGTACAAAGCGTCTTGATTTTTGAAAACCGTGGAAGAGAAGTTGGCGCAACAATTGATCACCCGCATTGCCAGATTTACGCATTTGACCATGCTCCGCAGAGAACATTGCAAAGACTTTCAAGCAAGTGGCTTCCCGACTCAGATCTAGAAAGACGAATCATCGAAATCAACGGTTGGGCCGCTTGGGTTATTTCAGCCCCGATTTACCCCATCTCAATTGAAATTGCACCGCTGACACGAGTCGCCAATCTTTCTTCGTTGACCCAAGCAGAACGCATCAATTTTGCGGTGATTCTAAAAAATGTTTTACAACGAATTGACCAACTATTTGAAGACAAAGTTCCCTACATGATGTGGATCAACCAAGACGCAAAAAACTCTCCCGAGCCATGGCTAAATGTCGAAATTGTCTCTCCTTGGCGCGACAAAAACGTCTCGCGCTATATAGCGGCCGCTGAAGTCGCCACTGGTGAATTCTTTAATCCGGTCAACCCAGAAGATCTTGCGAAGAAGCTTCGTTCACTGAACTCTTAGATCGATTATTTGCAAACACCAAATAAACAAGAGCGCAAGCAAAAACAACAATTGATGTCCACTGATTCAACCTTAAGCCTACGAAGTTTTTCGCTTCATCAATACGCAAAGACTCGACAAAAAAACGAATGAACGTATACGAGGCAACATACATCGCAAACAATCTTCCATCTTGAAACCGCCAGCGTTTATCGGCTTTGATCAGCCCAACGCATATCAATAGACATCCCAACGATTCATACAAAAATGTCGGATGAAAAGTTGTACCCGCAGCAAAACCGGCTGCCTGCGCCTTGCCTGCAGATATTTGCAAAGCCCAAGGCAGATCAGTCGGCTTACCGAACAGTTCTTGGTTGAACCAATTTCCCCATCTACCAATTGATTGTGCGAGTGCCAATGCTGGAGCAACACAGGTCAAACCAACTGCAATTGGAATGTTGCGCTGTTTGGCTGCGATCACACCAGCGACAACACCAACCGCAATACCTCCCCAGATCCCAAGCCCGCCTTGCCAAATCTTCACTACATCAAACCATCGACCACTAAATCGCTCCCAATCGGTGATCACGTGATATGCGCGCGCGCCAACGATGCCGATAGGCACGGCGATCATCGCAATCGAACTTGCGTCTTCTGGCTTGCCAATCTGTCGTTGTAAAAGTCGTTTCTTAAACAACCAAACTGCGGCGACCACACCGAGTGCAATCATTAATCCATATGCGTTGAAACGCAATGGTCCAATCTCAAGAGAACCGGCAGAGGGGCTCGGCAAACTTGCAAACATCAAACTCAGACTAGTTCTCAGGCCGAATTCGCAAGCGGTTGCCTATCTGCACTTATTGCTGGTCTACTTAATATGTGACTACCGCCAAGCGACAAGTCGATTCGGCGGCAATTAGCGCACTCGCACCGGTTGCCGCGCTGATTCCAGTCTGGTTGATTGCAATCGCAATTTTTTGGATACCACTATGGATACTCACTGACGTTTCGTATCCACTCTTTGCCTTCGCTTCGCTCGCTCTCGGCGTTGTACTGTTTTCAAAATCGGTGCAACGACTTTTTCTTGCTCGCCTGCTAAATGCACGCAAGCCATCACCAAAAGAGGCAGCAACTCTTCACAAATCTTGGCGCAGAGTTGCCCAAGCTAATCACGCCAGTACTGAAAGTTTCGTTCTTGCAGTTGTCGATAGCCAAGACATCAACGCTTTCGCTTCTGGCGGCCACCTGGTGGTTGTTTCGTCTTATGCAATCAACCAACTCGACGAGAACGAACTCGCAGGGGTGCTCGCACATGAACTCAGTCATCACCTCGGCTCACACACCATTGCATTGACAATCGCTCAGTGGCTGAGCTTGCCAATTTTGTTACTTGCTCGAATTGGCTTCTTCTTGCAGCGAATCGCAGAAGCCGTTTCGAACACATTTAGTTCTCGATTCGCGGCACTTAAGTTTTTTGGCTTGTTAATTTCGGCAGCACTCACAGTTATATCTTCACTTTTTGTTGCGGGTCTGGTCGTAGCACAAGCCTTGAGCAGTGCAGTCGGTCATGCGTCAGAGTTTCAAGCAGATCACCGCGCAGTGCGAATGGGTTTTGGCAACGAATTGCTCACCGCGCTAAAACGAGTTAGCGATGACTCTGAATTCGGTGATCGCCAAACCTCTAACAACCTTGTCGTCGCATCACATCCGCCGGCTCGAGAGAGAATCGCCCAACTTCAGATTTTGCTTCGAACCGAAGATCCATTTCGATGAAAATAACTCTCGCGCTCTTCAAAACTTCTGAACTCGCGCGCAAAATCGTGGCTCTGGCATCTGGCTTACTTGTCGGCTTCAGTCTGCCGCCATGGGGATGGTGGCCGCTATCGATTGTTGGTATCACAATATTTTTTGCCATTTGCAATCTGTCGCAAAACAATCGCGAGAGTTTCACGCTAGGCACTTTGTTTTCAATCGCCTGGCTCAGCCTCGGCATGATGTGGATGTGGTGGCTAACTGCACCTGGCTACATCGTTGCAGTTGTCTTGTTTTCTGTTTTACACGGTCTCGCCGCTGTCATTGCAAATAAATTAGGCAACGCTTCGATAGCACGCCCAGTTGCGCATAGTTTGGCTGAAGCTGTGAGATTTTCTCTGCCATTCGGTGGGGTTCCACTTGCCACTTTGCCGATCGCCATTTCGCAAACAACTTTTGCCAATCTCGTTTCAATCGGCGGCCCAATTTTGACGACTTGGTTTGTTTTACAAGTAGCCGCAATCATTACGGCGTATTTCAACCGCCGAGAATCACGAATCAAAGTGCTTCAACTTGCCACCGTGGTGGCTGCGTTACAAGTTTTCGCCTTAGTAATGCCATCACCTAAACCAACCGGCGAAATTCTGAGACTTGCAATCGTGCAAGGTGGCGGTCCACAAGGTGTACTGGCGATTAATGCTTCAGCACGCGATGCCTTTGACCGGCACTTAAAGGTGACGCAAAATTTGCAACCAACCGATGAACTCGATGCTGTTCTCTGGCCCGAAAACGTTATCGACGTTGTCGACTTCGAATTAAGCAAAGAGCTCGACGAAATTGTGGCTGAAGCCAATCGGCTTAATACTGATTTCATCGTTGGCATTACCGAAGACGCTGGCCCAAACCGATTTACCAACGCTCAAGTAGTGGTTAAATCGACAGGTGAGATTACATCTCGATACGACAAAGTTCGTCGTGTGCCGTTCGGCGAATATGTGCCGAGTGGGTTGCGCACTTTCCTCAACGCGATCGGTGCGCCGATGAATCGAATTCCGAATGATGCAGTTGCGGGCAAAGAACCAGCAATGATCAAAATCGGCACGACAAAAGCCGCAGTCGTGATTTCTTGGGAGGCATTTTTTGCAGGTCGGGCCAATAGCGGCGTCGAAGAAGGTGGCCAAGTTTTGTTGAACCCCACCAACGGTTCAAGTTACACGGGCACAGTTCTACAAACTCAACAACTTGCAACCAACTCACTTCGCGCTCGAGAGACAGGCAGATGGACACTTCAAGCAGCAACAACCGGCTTCAGCGCTGTCATTTCTCCGGACGGAGAACTAACTGGCCGCTTAAACATAGGTGAAGCACAAACTTTAATTGTTGACGTGCCATTGCATAGTGGCAGAACTTTTTACTCTCGAATCGGCGACGAACTAATCATCGCTGCATTACTGCTCGCATTAATCGCAATTCAGTTAACAAAGAGACGAGCAAAAATTAGGGTATGACAAATTCTGAGATAGTTCTCACGAGCAAGAACATTCGCTGCACGATTGACCCAATACATGGTGGACGAGTTTCATCACTAATCGCGTTTGGTCGTGAACTTTTGGTCACTCGCAAGGGTGAGACGAACCTTCAAAAATGGGGTTCGTATCCGATGGCGCCATACGCAGGTCGAGTACGAAACGGAAAGTTTAAATTCGAATCAACAAGTCACCAACTTGAAATCAACATGACACCACATGCAATTCATGGCACGGTACTAGACCGCGAATTTAGTGTTACTGACTTATCCGCGACAAGCGTGACGATGAAAATCGATCTTGGTGTACGGTTTGCTTTTAGTGGTGAGGTAACTCAGATAATCGCAGTTGAAGACGACGCAATCAACTTTGAGCTTGTACTTTCGTCATCAGACCAGAAAATGCCCGGTCAAGTCGGTTGGCATCCATGGTTTGCTCGACCATGTCGAATCGAAGTTGACTTCGAAAAGATGTACGTCCGTGACGCGTTTAGTATTCCAACAGGAAAAACAGTTCCGCCGCCAGCACCGCCGTACGACGATTGCTTCACGGGCTTGCGAAAACAGCCGCGAATTATCTTTGATGAATCAATAACGGTGACCATCGACAGTGATTGCTCGCACTGGGTTGTCTACGACGAAACATCTCATGCAATTTGTGTCGAACCGCAGTCTGGTCCACCAGATGGTTTCAATCTTGAACAATTCATCGTTGAACCATCAAAGCCACTCAAGAGATTCATGCGACTTTCGATTTCTAAATAACTTTTTGCAAATACGCGCAAAGAAAGTCTCGAATCTGTCACGGTAGGATTTCCTGATGACTAAACCGTTTGATATCAACGGTCCGATACGAATTGCGTATCTCACATATCGCGGCAAGCCTCATGTCGGCGGTCAAGGCGTTTACTCACGCCACCTAACCAAAGCACTGGTCGACCTCGGTCACCATGTCGAAGTTTTTAGCGGTCAGCCGTACCCAGTAATCGACTCGCGCATTCAATTGCACAAATTGCCCAGCCTCGACATCTTCAACGATCAACACCCTGGCAGATTTCCCGCCTATTGGGAGTTAAACACGTGGCCAAATTTTGTTGAGGCCGCGTTATTTCTCAAGGGCACATTCGGCGAGCCACTCTCATTCAGTATGCGTGCGCACCGAGTTTTGCGCGATCGTATAAACGACTTTGATCTCGTTCATGACAACCAATGTCTCGGCACATCAATTTTGAAAATCGAAAAAATCATCCCGACAATTGTCACTTTGCACCACCCAATCACCAAAGATCGCACTCTTGAAATGGCCCACACACCAACTTGGTGGAAGCGTCGCGCAATTGGTCGCTGGTATTCATTCGTCTGGATGCAGGGTCGTGTCGCCAGCAAAATGCCCCGCGTCGTCGTAGTCAGCGAAAACTCAATCAACGACATTCACACCGACATGGGGGTCTCAAAAGATCGCATGAGATTGGTGCCCGTTGGTGTTGATCCAGATTTGTTCAAACCGATTCCGTCAATTAAAAGAAAACCTGGCCACTTGATTACAACCGCATCTGCTGATGTCGCACTCAAAGGTCTGTCGTTTTTGCTAGAGGCTCTGGCAAAACTTCGCACCGAACGCGAAGTGCATCTGACTATCATCGGCAAACCTCGTGCTGGCGCAAGTGCAGATCTAATCGAATCTCTTGGCCTTCAAGACTGCATTAGTTATGTCTCTGGCGTCACAGACGAACAAATCGTTGAACTATATGCATCGTGCGAGCTCGCCGTTGTGCCAAGTCTTTACGAAGGTTTTAGTTTGCCCGCAATCGAAGCGATGAGCACGGGCATCTGCCTTGTTGCGACAACTGGCGGTGCGTTGCCTGAAGTTACTGGTCGCGATGGCGAAACAGTTCTGTCTTGCCCACCGGCCGACGCCGATGCTTTAGCCGTCGCAATTCGCCGTGGTCTTGACGACAAAGTTTTGCGTGAAAAAATCGGCCTTGCTGGTCGACAGCGTGTCGCTAACCGCTGGAGTTGGCGTCATTGTGCTCAGCAAACCGTTGACCAATACCGTGAAGTGCTCTCGATGCCCCATAACAAGGCCAAACTCGCAAAGCGAGATGGCAGATAATGCTGACAATCAGATTCGACCGTCTCAATTTAAAGCCTGGTGATCTTTTTCTTGACGCCGGCACTGGTTTTGGGCGACACGCTTTTGAAGCCGCGCGTCGTGGCGCACACGTAGTCGCCCTTGACTACGCAGAACAAGAAGTAACAAGTACCCGCGCAACATTCGCGGCAATGTACGAGGCAGGTGAAATCAAAGCCGAGTCGTTCACAGGCGTGGTACGAGGCGATGCAACCCGATTGCCATTTGACGACTCAACATTTGATTGCATCGTCACTTCAGAGGTTCTTGAACACATCCATGACGACACTTCTGCAATCAGCGAATTCGTTCGCATACTTCGACCAGGCGGCACCCTCGCCGCAACGGTGCCTTCTTGGTTTCCTGAAAAAATTAATTGGGCACTGTCCGACGAATATCACGCACCGTTTGTCGAAGGCGGACACGTTCGTATCTACCGCGGCAGCGAATTGCGATCAAAAATTTCGCAAGCAGGTCTCACTGTTGATGCAACACATAAAGCCCACGGACTGCACTCTCCGTATTGGTGGTTGCGCTGCGCAGTTGGCCCTCAACGTGAAGATCACAAAGCCGTCGCAATGTACAAAAAATTTCTTGAGTGGGACATAATTTCTGCACCAACCATTACTCGTGTACTTGACAAGGCGTTGAGTCCTGTTATCGGCAAGAGTTATGTCGTTTACGCAACCAAGCCAAAAAGCTCACTGGTTGGGGCGAAGTGATGAATCTGCAACAAAAGTCTCTGGCTACAAAACGAGTTCTGACACACGCACAACTTCTGCAAACAGCCAATTCAATCGCAAGCTTGCAACACAAATCAGGAATGATCCCCTGGTTTGAAGATGGTCATTGCGACCCATGGAATCACGTCGAAACTGCGATGGCTCTTGACGTTATGGGCCTTCACGAAAATGCATACCGTGCTTACCGATGGCTAAAAAATGTGCAGCGCCCCGATGGCGCTTGGTCGAACTATTACAACTTCGACGAAACCGTAAAAGACTTCAAACTCGACAGCAATGTTTGCGCATACGTCGGCACCGGACTCTGGCATCACTGGCTCTGCAACAACGACATTGAAACCCTCGAAGAATTTTGGCCAATGCTCGAAAATGCAATGAACTGGGTTCTCCAGATGCGACTAGCAAACGGCACAATTCTTTGGGCGCGCGAAGAAAACGAAAAGCCTTGGGACTACGCCCTACTAACGGGCTGTTCATCAATACGGCACGCATTGATCTGTGCCGCAAATGTTGCCGACATCCTGAAAACGCCGAAACCCGAATGGTATGAATCCGCAGCAAAAATTGACTTTGCAATCCGCAACACCCCGAAGGTTTTTGAGCCAAAAGAGCGTTGGGCAATGGACTGGTACTACCCGGTTTTAAGCGGCTCACTAAACGGAGCGGCTGCAAAATCTCGACTTGATGAACAATTCGAAACTTTCATAATGCAAGATCACGGTGTGCGTTGCGTCAGTGACGAACCATGGATTACCGCCTCAGAGACCGCCGAATGCTCAATGGCGTTTTCGGCCATCGGCGATCTTGACACTGCACAATTTTTGTTGAACACAACTTCGCACCACCGTACAAAAGATGGCGCTTACTTGACCGGTTTGGTTTATCCCGACAAGATCGTGTTTCCAGCCAACGAAACTTCTGCATACACGGGAGCGGCGATCATTTTGGCTGCAGATTCTCTTTATTCAATTTCGTCAGGGTCTCGAATCTTTCGATACGACGAAACTATTGAAATCTAAGTCAATTTGCGTTTAGCTCTTTGCAACACACGCAAAGAACCAGCAGACAAAACTTCTACGAATTCGCCAGAGTCAAGGGCCGGTCGATAAATAAAATCGTGCGGCGCCTGTCCGCCATCGCGAGAGTCGGCAAAAACATCATGAATTGCTAAATAGCCCGATTTCGCGACTTTCGGAACCCACCCCATGTAATCGATTTGCGTCGGCACTTTGCCGTGACCGCCATCAATGAAGCAGAAAGCGACCTCGAAATCAAGTTGACGACTTGCCAATTGCGACTCAGCAACAATTGGCACGACAACGTCACCAAGTTGAGCTTCTTTTATCGTTCGAATAAAAGTCGGCAGAGTATTAAGACGTTGAGTTTGTGCATCGACTAAAGACTCATCGAACCACTCCCACCCCTTTTGGTTTTCTTCACTGCCCGAGTGATGATCAACCGTGAACAAAACTGTTTTGCCGCGTTTTGCCGCCGCTCCCAACCAAACCGTTGATCGACCACAGTAAGTGCCGACTTCAACCATCGGCAGTCCTGGCAACTCATCACACGCCAAACAGGCAGCAGCGTACAAAGCATCACCTTCGGCTTCAGGCATAAAGCCTTTTGTCGCAAGCGCAACTGATTTCAACGTTGCGTCAATCTTCTTCACGCCGATTCACTTACTCTTAATACGTCCAAAAAATTTTTACGCCAAATTCGTTTCCAGTCTGTCGAAAAATTGGCGAATTGTGTAACAAAATTTCGTCGCGCTATCTGCACTTCCTCACTTAGCCACCATGAATCAATGTCGCTTTCAACTGCATGTGCCTTTTCGGCTGCGCTCAAACCAGAGATGTGCAGAATGCCAACGTTGACTAGGTCTTCAAGCACCGCCTTGGTATCAGATCTGAAACGATAAGCATCAACGTCATAGAAACAAATTGTCGGAATATTGTTGCCGAGCGTTTCAAGCCACGAAGTACCCAAGTAATTATGAAAAACAATTCGACTGCTTGAATATTGTGAGAAAATATCTTGAGAATTATCAATAATCGCTCTGCTATTTGCTCTGAGAATCGCATCTTTTTGCTGTGAACCGTACTCGCCAGGAAACAAGCGAATGCGTAACTCTGTGGCGCTCTCTCGGGCGCGCACAAAGTCAGCGGTTTGGTCATACATAGTTTGTAACGTGCCCGGCAACGGAAAGTACTGCAGGCGATAGACCTGTTGAGGCTGATCAAAGCAAATCAATGAATCAAACTGCTTCTGTTGCATTCGGAAATTTGGCAGAACCGGGGGCAATGCTCGTGTATTGGTGCTGCCTCGACTCCAACCCCAGGTGTAGTAAAAATCTGAAACACGCGACTCGTAAATCTCACCAACATGAGATTCGTCTAAGCCATACCAGCCACCATGTTGGTGATAGTGCAGTTTGGTGCCTTGTTCGCACCACTCGGCCGCAAGAACTTTGAACGCAAAGTGAGTCCATAAAGCCTGAGCAGAATAGACATGCTCAAATCTCTTCGGCCTCGCCTTTTTAACTTGATCTTTAATCGACTGAAATGCTTCGACAAAGCACACTGGTATGAAAACTGGCAAAATTGAGTTTGCAACATCGCTCAGTTTTGAGTTTTCTGAGATCGACAAAATATTTTTACTTCGCCACTCATTATCTGGGTTGACTGAAACGAAAAATGAGAAGCCTAAGTCGTCATGTCTTGCCCATTTACGCCAGGCGAACATATTCGCAACCCAAGAGAAACGGACCTTTCCCGAAATCGGTTTGACAAACAAAACGCTGTTAGAACTTCGAGATGCGATAAATCGCAGAATTCCCGCAGCCAATTTTTCTCGAAAACCTATTGAAAACGAGTTGCGAATGTTTACGACCGACTTTGAGATTGAAATACCTTCGGGACCGTTAAAAATAACCGACTTGATGGCCTCACTTGCGATATCCGGTAACTCTGGATAGTTGGCAAAAAATTCTGCAGAGTCACCAAAAAGCTGAATCTCAGAAACATCCACACTCTTTGGCGCTTGCGACTTGTTGGTCGCCAATTGTTGGGTTGCTACGTAAACAAGGTGCAAGTAGCGCTCGACCCAGTCGCCCAAAATAATGTCGTAATAACGCGGCGAGTAATTGACGCCGTGAAATTCATCTAATAGGCGTTTGACATTTGCTAGAACTAATGGTCGAGCAGAGTCAATTTCGCTCAGACCCTCGCTGACGCGTTGAGCATTCCAGACGATCGTCACTCACTAAATCTTATCTGCGCTGAGAATTAATCAAGTTCTACGGCGTATAGATGCAAGAATAGAACCATGCAATCTGCGCTTGACGATCTCGTGGCTCTCCTAGATCTTGAAATTATCGAAGTAAACATTTTTCGTGGTGTCTCACCACAAGAAAATCGTCAACGGGTTTTTGGCGGACAAGTCGCCGGTCAAGCTCTCGTTGCTGCCGCACGCACAGTCGACGACAAATCACGACATGTGCATTCACTTCATGCTTACTTTCTGCGACCGGGCGACCCAACAATTCCAATTCTCTATGAAGTCGACCGCATCCGAGATGGCAAGAGTTTTACGACTCGCCGTGTGATTGCAATTCAACACGGAAAGGCAATCTTTAATCTGCAAGCCAGTTTTCAGATTTCCGAACCAGGGCTAGACCACTTCATTGAAATGCCTAAAGGCCTTCCACATCCAGAAACACTGCCAGACTTCAAAACCCGCATGGAGCCATTCAAAGAACAAATCGGTGAATGGTTCACGCGTCCGCGACCAATTGATCTGCGTTATATCGATGCCGACCCGCTAACACGCAAAAACCTCAAGAGCCCAGGGCAAAAACTTTGGATGCGTGCCGATGGAAAACTTCCCGACGACCCGGTGCTTCATGCGTGCATTGTTACTTATGCCAGCGATATGTCGTTACTCGACACAACTTTGCTTCCGCACGGTCGATCATGGACAGAACAAAACATTCAAATGGCGAGTCTCGACCATGTGATGTGGTTTCATCGACCGTTTAGAGCAGATGACTGGCTGCTTTATGACCAAACTGCAATCTCAACTTCAAACGCTCGCGGTATCGCCAGTGGTTATATTTTTTCACCAAACGGTGAACTAGTTGTCACTGTCGTGCAAGAAGGACTAACGCGCCTCGTTGAACAATAAGTTTTAGCGACGAGAGTCCATGAACAAACCGCGCAGCGCTGCGTAATTTTCAATGCAATGACCGGCGCCAAGCACAACTGCTTCAAGGGGCTCGTTCGACATATTTACGGGCACGCGTGTTTCGTTCGAAATTCTCTCAGCCATGCCGCGCAACAATGAACCGCCGCCGACCAAATACATTCCGCGTTTCAAAAAGTCTTGTGATAATTCTGGTGGTGCAACACCAAGGCAGCGCACGACCGAATCGACCATTTGAGTTACTACCGGGTCAATCGCTTCACGAATTTCTTTGGATGTCAAAATAACTGTCTTAGGCAAACCAGTTACTAAATCTCGACCACGAACCTCGGCCTCTGAGTCACCAGGCATCGGCATTGCACTGCCAATTGACTTTTTAATTTCTTCTGCGGTGCGTTCGCCAATGGCAATGCCATGCTTGCGACGAACGAACGACTGAATCTCGGTGTCAATATCAAAACTGCCAACGCGCACTGCCTCGAGCGCGACGATGCCGCCAAGACTTATCACTGCAGTTTCGGTTGTGCCCCCGCCAATGTCAATCACCATGTTGCCAACAGGTTCATCAATCGGCAGATTCGCACCAATCGCAGCCGCAACTGGTTGTTCTAACAACTGTGCATCTGCCGCACCCGCCCGACGAGTTGCGTCGGTGACCGCACGACGCTCTACTTCGGTGATCGCTGAAGGTACACAAATCAAAACCTTTGGTCGAGAAAACTTAGAGACACCGGCGCGCTGCAACAACAGCCGAATCATTTTCTCGGTGACTTCGAAGTCGGTTATCGCACCGCCACGAAGTGGTCGAACAGCAACGATATAACCGGGCGTTCGACCGATCATCTGCCACGCCTCTTCGCCGGTTGCCAAGACTTCGCCACTTCGTCGATTTACAGCAATAACCGATGGCTCGTTGATAACGATGCCCCGACCCTGCATATATACGAGTGTGTTTGCGGTGCCAAGGTCGATTGCAAGGTCGCGTGCCACTAACTAGCCCCTCGTTTGTCGCTGTTTGGCTTCTCGCAACTGACTTCGCAGGTGCTCGCGCGATTCGTCCGATAATGCATCAAGGTGCCGATGAAACGCGGCCATACCTTCATTAGAAGAACTTGAGCGGTCTTGAGTTAGCACTAGCAATGCCAAGCTCACACCCGAGACGATCGAAACAGCCGCAAAAAACACGGCAAGTGTTGACGCTGCAAAAATTATCACAGGGTTGAACTCTTCACTTTGCGTGCATCAGAAATTTCGTGGCTATTTGTGCCCCAATCACTTCCGTCTTTCCAGTTTTCTTGTTTCCAAATCGGCACGCTAATTTTTAATGCATCGATCCCATACCTTGCCGCAGCAAATGCTTCAGGGCGATGTGGTGACGAAACGACCACCAAAACCGATGACTCGGTAAGTTCTAGTTTGCCCACACGATGGATGAGAGCGATTCGCCCGAGATCACTCCATCGTGAGCGCATCTCATCGGCAATGATTTCAAGCTTTGGCACGACCTGATCTTCGTAAGCCTCATAAGTCAAAGACTTTACGTCAGTGCGACCTTCAGCGTTGTCACGCACAATTCCTGAAAAAACTACGACTGCACCGCATGATTCGATAGCCGCCCAGTTGTAAACAGAGCCGACATCGAGAACTTCACTAGTCAACTCAAGTCGAGTATCGACTTCAACTTTGTTGTGCGATGATGACATCAAAATAAGTGTACCTCTGACTGCGAACTGAGCCATTCGCCACTCTTCAAGAACTGATGAATTCATTTTTGGTCTGCCTATCATCTGTCTATGCCTCAAGATCCCAATGAGTTCTCAGCTTCAGGGTTTCCATTTTTTGAGCAAATTGCCAAAGCAATGTCGAGCGCCGGCCCAGTGCAATGGGACATGGCGCGACAGTTTGCAATGATGGCCGCGACAAACTCAAGCACCGAGCCAAATGTTGAGCCCACTTCTCGAATTGCTATACAACAACTCGCTGCTGTCGCCGATTTGCATGTTCGAGATGTCACCGGGTTATCAACAAGTGATACAACTCAGCCTCCTGTTGTTGACGTTGTAAATCGCTCAACTTGGGTTCACCACACAGTTGAAGCATTCAAATTTTACTTTTCAGACTTTTCTGGCAATTCAAACTCGACAATCGGCGGCGAGAATCTTGACCCTGAATCGAACGGCATGGATGCGATGATGTCGAACATCACAAAAATGATGGCGCCAGCAATGCTCGGTATGTCGGTCGGTTCAATGATCGGACAACTCTCACTGCGAACATTTGGTCAATACGACTTGCCACTTCCGCGTGAACCTAAGTCACAACTTTTATTTGTGGTGCGCAACAGCGAAGAATTTGCCAAAGACTGGAGTATCAAAGTTGAAGACATGCAAATGTGGCTTCTGATTCAAGAGTTGACATTTCACGCCCTATTTCGCATCGACTTTGTGCGTGATGCCGTCACCAACTTGGTTAAGCAACACGTTGCAGGCTTTAACCCGAATCCAAACGCACTGGGTCAACGCCTTACAAATATTGACGTCACCAACACTGACCCAGCGGCAATGATGCAGAAACTCTTAGGAGACCCAACACTGCTGCTCGGCGACGAAAGGTCAGCCAAACAACAAGCATTAGCCCCCAAACTTGATGCAACTATTTGCGCAATAATTTGCTACGTCGATCACGTTGTAGACACCGTTGCTAACCGAATTCTTGGCAACGGCGCCCAGATTTCAGAGGCTTTTCGTCGAAGAAGAGTCGAATCAAGTTCGCAAGACCAATACGTCGAGCAACTTTTTGGCATTTACTTAACTGATGATCAAGTCGGTCGTGGCGAAAAATTCATCGCCGGTGTCATCGAACGGCAGGGCGAAATTGGGCTGACACGCCTATGGGCTCGCGAAGGAAATCTGCCCACGCCCAATGAAATAGCCGCCCCTGGCTTGTGGATAGAACGAATAAATCTTTAGCGTGACCGCTTTACGAATAAGTAAACCGACCCAGTCAGACATACAACACCAACTACCGCGAAACCGAGCGCTCCGGGCAAATTAAAAATTACAGCAACAAGACCCAAACCTACCCACGCGAGTTGATTCAAAGTTTCGAAACGAACAAACGCGCGTGCTCGATTTGCATCTGGGGCTTCGCGTTGCACAACCGATTCAAACGCAAGTCTTCCTACAGAACCCATACCATTCGTTACCGAAATTAAAATGATTCCAGCGGTTATGCCACCGACGACACCGGCGTAAATACCAATTAACCCGATCACCAAAAAAGCAAGAAGCATCATCGCACGTTCAGACATTTGACGCCGCAAAAACGGCGCAATAAAGTTGCCGATCATTATTGCTAACGAAGATAGGCCAAGTGCTAGTCCAAACCACGCAGTGCCCGCTCGCTCATCACGCAGCCAGAAAGCAACATGAAAGAATAAGAATCCAATCATTCCGCGTAGAAGCATCATTGAAAAAGCAATTCTTCTAACTTGCAAACCTCGCAACTCTTCGATTTCTTTTGTTTCGGCTGCTTTCGGCGTTGTTGCAACATGACGAGGCAACCGCAAACTTGCGAGTCCGGCCAAACCAAACATCGCTGCTGACATCACAAGCGTTGCCCTTGCATCAATCAACTGCAGTAGACCAGCGGGTACTGCCGCAGCAAAACCCATAACACCCGAGAGCAGACCCAACTTCGAGTTAGCAGAAACTAACTCATCATCATTTTTCACGAGTGTCGGAACTATCGCGGTTTTGCTAACGCTGTAGGTGCGCGCCAAAACAAGTGAGATAAACGCAAGAGCAAAAAGCGAATTTGAATTAAGCCGAGAAGTCATCAAGACCACCGTTACGCAACGCAAAAACGCGACAATGAAAACAGTTATCCGTCTGCCACCCGGAATTCTGTCGATTACCGGTCCGATAAATGGTGCGACAATAGCGAATGGAGCCAGACTCACTGCTAAAAATAACAGCACGCGACTTCGAGCGGCATCAGGGCTTATCGATAAAAACAGCGAGTCTGCTAAAGCAATTGCGAAAGCTGCCTCACCACATGCAATGAGCGAGTGCACACGACCAAGGCGACGCAGCGGCGACGCCGGGGCAAGACCTGACTTTGAAAGAGCTATGCGCCTATTTTCTCGTATTTATAGCCAAGCCCACGGATGGTCACGACCAACTGCGGATCAGCAGGCTCTTTTTCAATCTTTGCGCGCAACCTCTTGATATGAACATCAAGGGTTTTGGTATCGCCAAAGTAATCAGTGCCCCAAACCCGATCGATAAGCGTCTCTCTGGTCATCACTCGACCAGCGTTTGCCATCAACATATATAGCAACTCGAACTCTTTTAGTGGCAATTTTGTTACCTCGCCACGAATAGTCACTACGTGTTGTTCTGGGTCAATCGACACCGCCCCAATTGCAACTGTGCCAACACCCGTCAAATCATTTTCAGATTTCGACAGTTCACCTCGGCGAAGCGCAGCGCGCAATCGCGCAACCAGTTCACGAAGGCGATATGGCTTGACAATATAGTCATCTGCACCAACTTCAAGGCCGACAACAGTATCGATCTCTGAACCTTTCGCTGAAACCATAATTATCGGAACAGAACTCTTCTTACGAATTTCGCGACACACATCTGTGCCACTTACTTTTGGAAGCATCACGTCTAAAAGAACTGCATCGGGTTTCACAGCATCGAACACCGCTAATGCTTCTGCGCCATCACGGGCTACTTCGATTCGAAAGCCTTCACGCTTCAAACCAACTTGAAGTGCCTCGATAAATGATTCTTCGTCGTCGACCACCAAAATTGTCGGAAGCGAATTACTGATACTCATGCCATTGCTCGCGTTTCGTCTGAGAATGCTTCTTTGGTTTTTCTAATCACGCGCGGTAAACGAACCATGAAAGTTGAGCCAGTGCCTTCTTCGGACCGCACATCTATCGAACCTCCATGTTCTAGAACGATGTGTCGCACGATTGACAAACCCAGACCAGTGCCACCAGTCGCCCGACTTCGCGCTTTGTCGACTCGATAGAAGCGCTCAAAAATTCGCTTCTGGTCACGCTCGGCGATACCGATGCCATGATCAGTCACTGTTACGACGATTTCATCGCCTTGAGTCACGCCTTCAACCAAAACTACGCCACCGGCCTCGCTGTACTTGATCGCATTGTCGACAAGATTTGAAAATACCGAAACTAAATGAGCTCGATCACCACGGACTAATAGTTCTGCTGATCCAGTTAACGACAAACCCAAACCTTGTCGCTTAGCGGCATGTTGGTTGGTGCCAACAACCTCGACTAACACCGAGCCGAGATCAATATCTGACCATTCTTCGGTTCCGCCAAATTCAACTCTTGACAAATCTAAAAGGTCATCCACAATGCGCGACATGCGGTGAGATTCAGTGACGATTCGCTCAGCAAGTCGCCACACAACCTCGGTTTCAGTTTCTCCGCTAAGCGAATCAGCAAGTGCCGCCACGGCGCCAATTGGTGTTTTGAGTTCGTGACTCAAATTCGCCACAAAGTCAGTCTGCACGGTGTCAATTCGTGACTTTTCGGTGATGTCTTCAATGGTCACAATTGCTTTTTGCTGATCAATAGCTTGACCGCGAATCTTAAAGAAACGAGTTGTGCCCGCCACTGCTTCAAGAATGCGCTCACTTGACTTTGTTGTGGCTATTGTCTTGACCATTTCATCGACGGCTTGATCGACCAAAATGTCTACATATCTCACGCCAGTCATTGCTGCCGCTGCGTTATTGCGCAATCTGCGACCAGTTTTTGAATCAATGATTACAACACCTATCGGTAAAAGATCAAGAGCTTCAACCAAATTCTCAAGCTGATCTTCAGAGCGGGTTGTATTTACTCTGGACTCGCTTCTAATCGCAGCACTCAAGTTTTTTGATGAACGCTTCGAAACCAAATATGCGAATACTGCAGTTACTGATACTCCAGACAAGAAAAAAATCAAGTCCACAAAGGGTCTCTGAACTTAACTTTCAGTTCGTGGGAGAAAAATTTCGCCGGTTCGATCGCCGACACGAGCCTTATAACGATCAATGCCCCCACGCTCTCGAACCCAACCCGAGACGATAAATCTGGTCTTTTCACTCACATTAACGGCATGGTCGCCAATGCGCTCATAGAAACGTGCAACAACTGCTAGTTGAACTGCGACTTGCAAATCGATCTTTGACTTTGAGTGAGACTCAAAAATTTGCTGAATAAATTGGCGATGAAGGCTGTCTAGGTATGAGTCCATATCGTCAATTGCAGCTGCTTTCGCAGAATCGCTTTCTTCAAAAGCCTCCATAGTCGCCGCAAAAAGTTTTTGAGCTTGCTCACTCATTTTCGAAATTACGCCGCGCAACATCGGATCAATATCGTGACCGTATATACGACGCGCAGCTTTGCAAATGTTGA
>JBIKVV010000003.1:0-119669 GCA_044356655.1 Ilumatobacteraceae bacterium | reverse complement strand
GAAAGCGCTGCTTTTACCGCGGTACCAGCCGCTGACGACGGTGCAGGAATATTCGAATACTTAGTCTTCAAAAATTCTTTTGCAAGCCGTTCTGCGTCTTCAAGCGCTGCTTTGGCGCGACGACTTTGCTCATTGCGCAATAAGTCGCCAAGATCACGCAACGCTTGGGCCTGTCGCGCTGTATAAACATTTGCACTCGCCTCAGCAGCAGCAAGTCGCTTCTTCGCATAATCGGCGATGCCACCTGCACGAGTGCGCTGAGACTCAAGCTGTTTGCGTTCACGAGCAATGTCTTCGATGATGCCCTGCAATTCATCTAGACCACTTACGCCGGTGTTTAGGGCTACAGATGTTAAATACGATCGACGAACTGCATCAGAAAGAGTGCCTGTCGAACTCAAAATGCTTGCCAAACTATTTGAAACTGATTTGCCGACAAATGTTTTCAACGCGACATTTTGTAATTGTGCCTGCATCGCGGCGAGTTCAATCTCTTTGGCTTTAATTCGACCTTCGGTCGCGGCGATTTGTTTATCGAGCTCGATGCCGTCGTTCAGCGCTTCGGCATAGTCTTCGGCCAATTGATCCATCTGCTCTTCGAGACGGTCAAGTTCGTCAAGAATTGCCTCAACTTCACGCTGTTTTTGGTCAGATGTCTGCACCCACCGGTTCGCGCTAACCCCTGCCAAGCCCGCGCCAGTCGCCGTCGCGCCAGCCGTCGCCAACTGAACATTCGGGCCAGCCCCAGCCAATCCCGCGCCAGTCGCCGTCGCGCCAGCCGTCGCAGGGGCCAGCCCCAAAACGAGGGAAACGCAACAGATGGCACCAGTTAGAGGTGACACCGTCCTACGAAAACGCCCAACGGCGCCACGGGTCATGATGCGATCAGTCTACCACCACCCCAAACCCTCAATTTCCGCCCCAAAACCGCCAAAAAATGCGCCTTTACTCCCACTCGCAACAAGATCGAGTGAGTTCGTAAAAGCTACGCCTTTACTCCCACTCGATTGTGCCGGGCGGCTTCGAAGTCACGTCATAAACAACACGATTGACGCCAGCGACTTCGTTGATCACCCGCGACGAAATCTTCTCGAGTAAGTCGTAAGGCAATCGCGCCCAATCTGCCGTCATCGCATCTTCACTAGTCACGGCACGCACGATTATCGGCCGACCATAAGTGCGTTCATCGCCCATCACACCCACAGACCTGATATCTGCGAGCACCGCGAACGCCTGCCAAATTTCGCGTTCGAGCCCGGCTGCACGAACTTCTTCGCGCACAATCGCATCGGCATTTTGCAAAATCGCCACTTTGTCGGGCGTAACTTCGCCAATAATTCGCACACCCAAGCCCGGCCCCGGAAACGGCTGTCGCCAAATAATTTCATCTGGCAAACCCAGTTGCGCACCGAGTGCTCGCACCTCGTCTTTGAACAAAGCCCGCAACGGTTCAACAAGCTTGAGCGTCATGTCTTCTGGCAAACCGCCCACATTGTGATGACTCTTGATCACACTCGCCGTGCCATCTTGGCCGCCACTCTCAATCACATCTGGATACAGCGTGCCCTGCACCAAAAACTTCGCGTCCGTTAATCCGCCGGTGTTTTCTTCGAAAACACGCACGAACAACTCGCCAATTGTTTTGCGCTTTGCTTCGGGTTCAGTCACACCGGCAAGACGCTCAAAAAACCGCGAACCAGCGTCGACATGTACGAGTTCGATGCCCATCGCACGATGAAAAGTTTCAACGATTTGTGCACTTTCATTTTTGCGCATTAAGCCAGTGTCAACATAAACACAGGTCAGTTGTTTGCCGATTGCGCGATGCACGAGTGCCGCAGCAACTGCCGAATCAACACCGCCTGACAAACCACATACAACTCTCTCGCTTCCGACTTGCTCACGTATTGCCTCAATTTGCGTGTCGATCACCGAGTCCATTGTCCAAGTCGGCTTGCACCCAGCAAGTTGCAATATGAATTGCTGCAAAACTTCGGTGCCCTGTTGGGTGTGCATTACTTCAGGGTGAAACTGCACACCCCAAATCTTTCGCGAAGCGCATTCGATGACCGCCATTGGTGCATCAGGCGTGGCCGCAGTCGCAACAAAACCTTCGGGCACTCGTGTCACCGCATCGAAGTGGCTCATCCAAACATTTAGATCGCGCGAATGTTCAACTATTGCATCTGTCAGCAAAGTCGAATTCGCACCCGAAATGCGCCGCAGTGTCGCTCGACCATATTCTCCTTTGCCGCCGCGGGCAACTTCACCGCCAAGTTGTTGGGCGATTAACTGCACGCCATAACAAATTCCAAAAATCGGAATTCCTAGGTCGTAAATCTCAGCATCAAGTTTTGGCGCAAAGTCAACGTGAACACTCTTTGGCCCACCCGACAAAATAATTGCCGCAGGTTTACGCTTCTTTACTTCAGCGGCCGTAATCGTGTGCGCAACAATCTCTGAATAAACCTTGGCCTCGCGAACACGCCGCGCGATCAACTGCGCGTATTGTGCCCCAAAATCGACAACCAAAACCACCTGCGCAGGCAGTGTTGATTGTGCGCTGGTGCTGCTCATGACGACGCCTAACAATAGTTGATATACGTCGTAATCTCACCTTGAGATGGCACGATATACGGGTGAAACGAATCGCTTTACTGGCAGTAGCCGTTGCAACTCTGACAATTTTGCAATCACCACTCGCCTCAAACGCAACAAGCCCCGACACGAGCACTCCGGCTGTTTACGACCTCGAAAACGAGCCATCCGAATGCATCGGTTTTTTGCCTAAACCAGGTTGCGGTAAAGAACCCGAAGACGCCGGCGAACGCGGCGGCTCTTTGCAATATCTTGTTTTTGCAATCATGATCTCTGGTCTAGCAATCGTCGGCATCAGCATTACGCGCAGCGTCAAAAAACGACGGCCAACAAATTAAATGAGAGTCAAACTCCGCAACGCCATCAACAGCAAGCCGCGTATGTTCGGCGTAATTTTCATCATGCTCGCTGGCGGTGGCTACGGCACTGGCCCTTGGTTTGCCGAAAACCTTGAACGCAACGGCGCCAACCCGATGGGTTTTTTAACTGCACGCTTCGTCATCTCTGCAGCATTGCTGATCGCGTTTCGTCTCGTGCGCATGGGATTCAAAAATTTGCCCAACACCGCAGATGCACTAAAGATTTTCTTTCTTGGCGCGTTTGGTTTTTTTGTTTCGCCACTTCTCTACTTCGTGGCGCTACAAGATCTTGACTCAGGTCTCGTCGTCGTGATTTTTTACATCTACCCTGCGCTCGCCGTCATTCTTTCGTGGATCATCTACAAGCACAAACCAAATCGCGTGATCACGATTTGCCTTTTTACTACTCTCACGGGCGTATGGCTTACTGCGGGTCAAGTCGGCGACGGCAACACAGCGGGCGTAGTGATCACATTTTTCTCAGCGATAACGCACGCAATCTATGTTGTTGCTGCGGGCAATATCTCTAAAAAATCTGATCCACTAACGATGCTGACGATTGCGCTTACTGGCGCAGCAGTCACCTTCACTGTCGTCTCATTGATCGGCCCAAGTTCACTCGACCCAGAGTTTCCGATCAATCAACAAGGTTGGCTGTTGGTTTTTGCGATGGCTTTTTTAATCACAATCGTTGCAACCGCACTATTTTTTGCAGGCATCAAACGCATCGGCCCTGGCGTCACTTCAATGGTCGAAACTTTTGAAGCAGTCGTCACAATTTTTATCGGCATTTTGTTTATGAGTGAAACCGTCACCGCAATTCAAATTTTGGGCACCGTCACCGTGCTCGGATCAATCGTCGCCATTGGCCTCGCTGAGTCGAGCGCCGAAGCCCGCAGTAAATCACAGCCAGACAAACACCCGTATTCGCATAGTGGAACTGTGCTCGATCTGCCAATATCCTAGAAATACAACTAAATAGAACTTCTTGCAGGGTTGGGTGAAATTCCCTATCGGCGGTTAAAGCCCGCGACTCTCACGAGCAATCGTGAGACTGATCTGGTGTGACTCCAGGGCCGACGGTAAAGTCCGGATGGAAGCAAGAAGCGGTTATACGCGCACGCCTTGGCGTTGTGCGTCGAGCCGTTGGCTGACCCTGCACGTCGTTCGCGAGACGAAAGCGATGCAAGTGAACGATCAACAGGCGATGCAGATTGCGATCAACGCGGCAAATCGCGCGCGCCTGATTTCGCGCCCGAACCCGTGGGTTGGTGCAGTTGTCGTTGCTCAAACGGGCGAAATTTTCGAAGGATCAACAAGCCGCGCAGGCGGGCCCCACGCCGAAATTAATGCTCTCACCAGCGCCGGCAAACTCGCGCGGGGCGCCACGCTCTATTCGACACTTGAACCGTGCAATCACACTGGTCGCACTGGTCCGTGCACGCAAGCAATCATTAGCGCCGGCATCACGCGTGTAGTTGTCGGCATTACAGACCCCGACGAAAAAGTATCTGGCAGCGGCGTCGCTTGCCTTCGCGAAGCAGGCATCACTATCGAAGTTGGCGTGCTTGCCAATGAAGTTGCTTCACAACTCAAGGCCTATCTTCATCACCGCACAACAAAGCGACCATTTGTTGTTTTAAAAATGGCTATGACTCTGGATGGGCGCACAGCCGCACCTGACGGCACCAGCATGTGGATCACTGGCGAAACGGCACGCAAGCGTGTGCAACAACTTCGTGCCGAAAGCGACGCCGTGCTTGTTGGTGCTAATACGGTGCGTGTCGACGATCCGCAATTAACAGTGCGCGACATTGAAGGTGATTCACCGCGACGCATAGTTCTTGGCGAAGTTTCAAAATCAGCACGCGTCAACCCGTGCACTCAATGGCGCGGCGAACTTGTTGATTTGCTAGACGAACTCGGCAGTCAAGATGTTTTACAACTACTTATCGAAGGGGGACCAACCATCGCTGCTGCATTTCACCGCGAAAATTTGATCAATCAATATGTGTTTCACCTGGCGCCGGCACTGACCGGTGGCAACGATTCGCTGCCAATTTTTGAAAACAATGGCATCTCGACCATGGCACAACTCTGGCGCGGAAAAATCGTCGCCTCACAGCAACTTGGCGACGATCTCGAAATCATTCTCGAACCAAATTCAACAAAGCAGGAGACGCAAAAATGAGCAAGTCAAATCAGACAACTCTTAAACCGGGCAACGATCCAGACTTAGCGCCCATTGAAGACATCATCGCTGCGATCTCGCGTGGCGAACTCGTGATTATGGTCGATGATGAAGACCGCGAAAACGAAGGCGACCTAATCATGGCTGCACAATTTGCCACACCAGAAAAAATCGCGTTTATCGTGCGTCACACATCTGGCGTGATCGTCGCCCCGCTAACTGGCGAGCGATGCGACGATCTTCGTCTACCGCTGATGGTCGATAACAACACCGAAAGCCACCGCACTGCATTCACGATTTCAGTAGATCTATTAGAGGGCACAACAACTGGCATCTCGGCTGCTGATCGCGCGGCCACATTGCGCGCACTTGCTGATCCCAAAACTGCGCACGCAGCATTTGCTCGACCAGGTCATATTTTTCCGTTGCGTGCGCGTGAAGGCGGCGTGCTCAAGCGAGCCGGCCATACCGAGGCATCAGTTGATCTCGCACGCCTTGCAGGTTGCGAGCCTGCGGGTGTTATTTGCGAGATTCAAAACGACGACGGCACGATGTCTCGTCTGCCTGAATTAAAGAAATTTGCGAAGCAACACGGCTTGTTGATTTCGTCGATTGCTCGCTTGATCGAATATCGGCGCCATCACGAACGACTCGTCGAGCGCATGGGCTCGGCAAACGTGCCAACTGAGTGGGGCAACTTTGACTGCGTCGCATATCGCAGCACGATTGACGGCATCGAGCACCTGGCGTTTGTGCTTGGCGATTTGACCACGCCAGAACCTGTGCTCACGCGTGTGCACAGCGAATGTCTGACTGGTGATGTGTTCGGCAGTCGCCGTTGCGATTGCGGCCCACAACTTGCCACGGCAATGAAAGCGGTTCAAGAGCAAGGTCGTGGCGTGATCGTTTATCTTCGCGGACACGAAGGCCGCGGCATCGGCATCGGACATAAAATTCGCGCTTATTCTTTACAAGATGAAGGCCTCGACACCGTTGATGCAAATCTCGAACTCGGTTTGCCGGTTGATAGCCGCGAATATGGCATCGGTGCGCAAATTCTCGCCGATCTCGGCGCGAGAGAGTTGCGACTGATGACAAATAATCCTGCAAAGTATGGTGGCATAGCGGGCTACGGCTTGAGTGTTGTCGAACGTGTGTCGATAATTACCGAGAGCACCCCAGAAAATTCGTCATATTTGGCAACCAAGCGTGACCGACTCGGCCACTTTTTCAACGACATGGAGAAAAAATGACAACCTTTAGTTTCGACGCAATAAAAACCGAAAACACAGCACTTCGTGTAGGTATCGTCTGCTCGCGATTCAATGAGTTCATCGTGCAAGCACTGCTCGACGGTGCACATCGCGGTCTGGCCAAGTGTGGGGTTGATGCGAAAAATGTCGACGTTGCGTGGGTGCCAGGTGCGTACGAGATTCCGGTCGCTGCACGAGCAATGGCGCTGTCTGGTCGTTACGAATTGCTAATTGCACTCGGCGCCGTTATTCGTGGTGACACCGCACATTTTGAATATGTTGCTGGTCCGTGTGCTGATGGCATCGCTCGCGTTCAACATGACACAGGTTTACCGATTGGCTTTGCAGTTTTGACAACCGAGAACATCGAGCAAGCCACCGAGCGATCTGGCCCTGGGGCTGGCAACAAAGGCGAAGAAGCCGCGATCGGCGCCATCGAAACTTGGCACGTGTTGCAGGCAATTCGCACGCCAAAATAAATTTTGATAAAATTAGGCTAAGCGTGTTGAATCCTATTCGCCAAATCACTCGCTCAAACGATTTTTTTGCAATATCACTATTAGTAGTTGCCATATATCTTGTTGGAATTCCACTCCAAGTTTCACTGATCACCACGTGTTTCTTGGTAATCGTAATTCTTTGGCAAAGTGCAATTGGATTGTCAATTTGGGTACGCACATTTAGACCAAAACAACTAGAAGTAGCGGATATCTTAGGACCTGGACTCGCAACTGGTGTTGCATTCACCGCGCTTAGTTGGTTTTTACTTTGCAGAGTTCCGTGGATGACCGCACAGATATTCTCCGTCCTGACATTTCCAATCGCCTTCGATGGTATTCGCTTTATCAAGCTCAAGTTTCAAGAATCTCAAGATAAACGAGTCCCTACACTCGCAGCCGCAGTCGCGATAATTGGTCTTGGATATCATCGGGTAGGCCTTCTTGTTCTCGGGCTCGGACTCCTTTGGGTTTTTACTACAAAGTTAGTCAGGCAAGCTGACCAGTCTTCACTTAAAAATTACAAAAGATTCAAATCTGTGCCTGCTCAAGTTGCTTATCTTGCTCTAGTAGTTTTCGCATTTGTCATACAAATAGGCCTCTCTAATCAAAATCAGACTGGTTTCGTACCAGACAGTGACACAAATTTTGGCGAAGCAATCGCTCTCGGACTTACCTCTAACAATTCATCTCTCACCCCGTTTACGCCAGACTTTCGATACCACTGGTTATCGCACGGATGGCTGGGTGTTATCTTACGATCCTTCAATCTCGAGCCATTTGTAGGTCCCAATGTTTTGGTCCCAAGTCTCGTAATTACATCGTCCGTCTTTACTGTTTTTTCGGCAATAGCCCGATGGCGATCATCAAACACATTTGCAGCCACTCTCACGGCGCTTTTATTAGTTGCTGGATCGAGCAGTACGGACCAATTAGTTATCGGTAACGATGCTTCAACTTCCAACCAAATTGGAACTCTGTTTTTGCTTCTCGCCGGCTACTACATATTTAGCTTTCTAAATGACGAGATAAGCAATCATGTAATTTGTTTGGGTTCTTGTTTGCTTGGTTTCCTACTTATGGGCACCAAAGGACCTCTAGTAATTGTATTGTGCTTTGCCCTCGCATCGCACGTGGCATTCACAATGTTCAGTCACGGCAATTTGCGAAGATCATTTAAGGTATCGCTCTGTGTAACCGCTGGCGCAGTACTGGCCTATTTCTTTGTTGTCGCAAGTTCCGAAGCAAACACCGGCATCAAATATTCAAATGAAATTTCAAACATTTCAGACTTGATTTGGTTTTCCATACTGATTATTACTCTGTATTTGACACGGGTTCCACATCTAATCGCTCCAATTTATTCGCCGAAAGACCAAGCCAATAGATTTTTGGCAATTGGAGCAGCAGTGGCTGGAGTACTGAGTTTTTTTGCAAAAACGGAAGGAGTGGTAATAGTTTACTTTTTGACTGGAGCGATTTCTCTTTCTCTTCTTTTCTCAAGTTTGTCGACAAATCTCTCAGTGACGACACCAAGGCAAATTAGCCGTTTATTTCTATCTGTCTATCTATTTACTTTTCTTTTGTTTGCCTTGTTGAATTTCATCAAGATTTTTAATGAGATGATTCCAACAAGCTCAACAGCCAGCCGCATTAGTCCTCTGGCAATTCAGAATTTACAGTTTGCTCTTATTGTCGCCGCGGCTTCCCTGCTTGGTGTCTCACGTTGGATTACCAGACTTAAAGTGAGCAAAATTTGGGTAGTTCTGATCCTTTTGATTTCCGCGAGTACTTTTGGCATGTTTTCTACTCAGTCGTTTGCTAACCAGATACGCCAGTTCGCAATCGACATAAACGGTATGAACGGTGGTCCACCAGATAGTTCGCTACTAGCTAAGTCTGTAATCCAATCAGCATCGTGGATACGTGCGAATTCGCAGTATTACGAAGTCGTTGCAACAAATTATCTTCGTGAAAATAATGGCGAAATCATTAATTTAGTATCTGTTTCGACTCAACGTTCAGTTTTGTTTGAATCACAGTATTCACGTGTTCCACCAATGTTTGTTAAAAGATCAGAAGCTAAGCGAAAGGCAACGATTGCTTTTTCGAATAAGCCTGACACAGAAACTGCAAATGCTTTGATCGAGCAGGGGGTAGTTTGGTATCTGTTCAGTACTGTAAACAGCGTAATAAGTCCACGGGAACTTTGTGATGCAAACTCAACTTGGCGTTGCGAATTTCAAAATGACCATAGCGTAGTAATACGATTTGTCAGAAAAATTAATAAATAGAGTTTTGAGTGCCACGATAAAACTCAACGCACACATCTTCGTTTAACTCGGCGCTCGAGCCACAATGAGCGTCGCGAAACGGAGACCTCATGGGCATCGCCCACTTTTCTCTCGTTGCAGTCTCGAGTGTTCTGACCGCCCTTTCTTCTCTTTCAACCACACCACCGCCTGACGTCAGTCGCGATGTCGCATTCATCGAATCTGTCGTGTTTCATACTCCACTTCGCGAGTTTGATCGGTCACGTTTCATGTGGCGCCGTCAACACAGGTGGTTTGATTGGTCGACAGATGGCTGTTCAGCGCCACTAGTCGGCGGAGAAGGTCGATCGTTTTATTTTGTCGCTGCATGCCGTCGTCACGATTTTGGTTATCGCAATCTAAAACTTCTTGACGTGCGCTACAACTGCGGCGATACACAACCTGGCAGTGTTTGCAGTGTTAATTCATGGACATACGGCCGCTTCTGGAATTCGACCCAGCGCCAACACGTCGATGAGCAGTTCAATCGCGACATGCTCGAATACTGTTCTTCTCGACGACGTACATTTCGTGTTCGCTGCGAAGCGTGGGCTTTTGCTTACTTCAAAAGCGTGCGCGCAATCGGTGGGCCGTAGCGACAATTCGTTACTTGTGTTTGACTGCCAACATTATCACTTGAAACAAAATTCGGGCAGTGGCGCCCCAAATCGTCTCATCATCCAAATAAAAAAAGTTAATCTGAAACTCGCGGTCGCTAAATACCCAATGTTCTTGTCTATAAGTGTCTTGTCGAGTCAACTCAAGCAGTGGCACGCTAAAAACACGGTCAACTTCGCTATTAACAGCATGCAATTTCGGCTGTGTTCGATACCTTCCAACAATCGGCACGATGTGTGAATTACTAACGACTGTCGCCATGCTGTTCAACTCTCCAACAACTTCGACATCTTCGGGGTTCAAGCCAATTTCTTCGTGTGTCTCGCGCAATGCCGCTTGCAACACGCTTTCACCAGCATCAAGTCGCCCACCAGGAAACGAGATCTCTCCCCGATGATTCGTCAGGTTTTGTGACCGACGAGTCAAAATCGCTTCTACTCCACTTGTCGATTCGAAGAGTCCAACCAATACAGCCGACGGACGCGCATTCTCTAGTGGCTGGCGCAAAATCTGATCAGGCTTGAAAGCTTTTATAGCCTTACTCACCGCGTCGAGAGACAGCAAGGCACTCGTGTCGAGATTCGCAAATGGATTATGGTCAATCGTTCGAAAATTACTCGGCCGCGGTATTACCTGCGAGCCGCCGATGCGCATCGTTTTACTTTGACGCTGGCGCCCAACCATTAGCAACCAATTCTTGCAATATGGCAGCCATGCCAGCAGTCTTCAACGAGGCCAGAGTTCGCCCTGGTTGCTCTTCTCCGCGCTCCCATGACTCCCATGCAGTGATTAGTTTTTTCAGGTCAGGGGCTGGTGTTTCAAAGCTCATCGCTTCAGCCTACGGCGCGTTAACGCGAGCTATCGCCGAGCACACGCTGGGCTCACGCCTGGCTAACTGCGGCCGAAGACTTTCTTTGTGTAGTTCGTCGTGAGTGCAATCACGACAATCGCCAAACCAACACCAAAAAGTGTCGTACGCGTTGACTGATCAACTTCTAAAACGAATGTTCCCGCGAACAACGCGACTACAAACAACCAATCGAGAACCCGATGAACGCCACGCGAAATCAACTTGTAAGCACTAAACGGACCGTCAACAACAGTGACGTTTATGAGCAGCGCAATTCCGTACGCTGCTAAAACAAACGGATGCCTCGACTGCGCGCTCATCAATATGAGCGCCGCAGCGATCAGATATTCAACGATCTGATGTAACCAAAAACCTCTTCCCAAAGAACTGTTGTCTTTCATCAATCTGGCAACAAGTACTGGTGTTCTCTTAAAAACTTCGCCCCGATCCTCGCCGGCGCACGATCAGCAGGACGCAACTTTTCTTGCACAAGTCGGAAACGTTTTTGTAGCTCTTTGTCCTCATTTGTCTCGATCCAATTGCCATGAATGCGCATCACCATCTCTGTCGCCACATCAGTAATCTGTCGAGATGTGTTTTTGACGATCTCATAATCGATTCCTAACCGATTTTGATCAAAGGCCCATTGTTGATTTTTGATCATCCACTCAAAACTGTTTAAGCAATTTTTTTTGATCGATCTAGAAAGTTGGGGTATAAAAATATCGCTCGAACCGTAAGTCCCCCGGAGCTCGTAGCAGTCAGTTGCGACGGCAGGCTTACCAAATATTGAACCGAACCACCATGCACCAGATCCTCCAGTTAAGTAAAACAAGCACCGTGAGGATAACCACACATCACCAAACTCGCTCCGGTTCAAAAATGCGTAGTCAATGGCTCTTTGACCCAGGGATTCTGGGAGTTTGAACTCTTCGTGTATACCCATTCGAATAACAGCGATGCCCTTAGAATTTAAATCTTGAATGACTGGTACATAACTCTCAAGATCTGGAATTGAGGTGAGTAAGTCGTCTTTAGATTTAGTCAAATGTTCTGTTTGTTTGTAGTCGACTAATTCACGGTACTTCTTTGAAGGAATTGTTAAACAAACAAAAGGCACATTATCAATAAGACCTAATTCTTCTTCAAGAATTTTGCCGACTTTAGTCTCCGAATTTAAAAACCGCAACGTAGTTTTTCCCGCATTCCAAATTTCGAACTTATTTGATGATCGGTCCATCACTCGTTTTCGATGCACTCGAATAACCGGCCATACAAATCGGATAACTTCTGCTAACAATCTTTGCTTTTTGCCTAAAATCCATATATATCTTCGATACATAAGCGCCAATTGATTATTAGGAAAATCAAGTCCATACAAAGCAAGAATCCAGACCCGACCCGCCATTCCTCGAGATTGCAAGTCCCGCAATCCGGTCTCCAAATCTTCAATGAAGAACGAAATCTTTCTGAGCCGAGTGTTCATTTGCCAAATTTCAATTGGGCGAACGAGGCTGATTGGTGCCAAAAAAAGTGTCAGCACGAAGCCACCAAAAACTTTTAAACAAAGCGCCAGAAGCTTTCGAGCAATTACAAAATTTGAGTTGCGACAGCTATCAACATCAAGAATTACTTCTTGACGAAATTTTTTTTTGATGACGCGAAGGTTCATATGCTGAACCTCTAATCTAATTTGCTTACGCGAAAGTGCGATGTAACCAAAAACCTCTTTGTGAAGAAGCTATGGCTTACATCATCCCCATTCCGCCACCTGGCATGCCACCGCCGCCTGCTGGTGCAGAGCCTGGCTTCTCAGGCTTGTCTGCAACGAGGCATTCGATGGTGATTACAAGAGCGGCGATCGAGGCTGCGTTTTGCAACGCTGCACGAGTCACCTTGGCTGGGTCGATGATGCCGGCCTTAACAAGGTCGACATACTCGCCAGTTGCGGCATTGAGACCAACACTGCCCTTGGCGGCTTCAACTTGTTGCACAGCAACAGCACCTTCAATGCCTGCATTGTCAGCAATTGCGCGAGCAGGTGCTGTCAATGAGTCATAAACGCTGCGTGCACCGGTTGCTTCGTCGCCCTCGAGGCCTTTAATCACCTTGAGTACGCTCTCACGGCTGCGCACCAATGCGGTGCCACCACCAGCAACGACACCCTCTTCAATTGCGGCGCGAGTTGCTGAAACAGCATCTTCAATACGGTGCTTCTTTTCTTTAAGTTCGACCTCTGTTGCAGCGCCGACTTTGATTACGGCAACGCCACCAGCAAGTTTTGCGAGACGCTCTTGCAGTTTCTCGCGGTCCCAATCAGAGTCAGTGTTTTCGATTTCAGTCTTAATCTGACTGATGCGACCCTTAACTTCGTTCTTGTCGCCTGCACCGTCAACGATTGTTGTCGTCTCTTTGGTGATGATGATGCGCTTGGCACGACCCAAAAGATCGAGCGTCACGTTCTCAAGTTTCAAACCGACTTCTTCGCTGATGACCTGACCGCCAGTCAAAACTGCCATGTCTTGCAACATCGCCTTGCGACGGTCGCCAAACCCTGGGGCCTTGACTGCTGTCGAATTGAATGTGCCGCGAATCTTGTTGACAACCAAAGTTGCAAGAGCCTCGCCCTCGACATCTTCGGCGATGATCACAAGTTGCTTACCGGTCTTCATCACGCTCTCAAGCACCGGCAGCATCGACTGCACGGTTGTGATCTTCGATGAGTAATACAAAATGTAAGCATCTTCAAGAACTGCTTCTTGACGATCTTGGTCAGTCACGAAATATGGCGACAAATAACCCTTGTCAAACTGCATACCTTCTGTGAAATCAAGCTCGATGCCGAATGTGTTCGACTCTTCAACAGTTACAACGCCGTCTTTGCCGACTTTGTCGATCGCATCGGCAATAACTTTGCCGATCGTCGCATCGCCAGCTGAAATTGTGGCAACACTTGCAATATCGCTCTTGTCGTCAACTTCTTTGGCTTGACTCTTCAACGATTCAACAACAGCAGCAACTGCTTTTTCGATACCGCGCTTGAGCGCCATCGGGTTCGCACCAGCAGCAACGTTGCGCATGCCATGGGTAACCATTGCTTGTGCAAGAACTGTCGCTGTCGTCGTGCCGTCACCAGCAACGTCGTTTGTCTTGGTCGCAACTTCTTTTACAAGTTGCGCACCCATGTTTTCGAATGGGTCTTCAAGTTCGACTTCTTTGGCTACCGAAACACCGTCATTGGTGATCGTCGGTGCACCGAACTTTTTGTCGAGCACAACGTTGCGACCTTTTGGTCCGAGCGTAACTTTGACTGCATCAGCCAATTTGTTGACGCCAGCCTCGAGTGCGCGACGTGCTTCTTCGTTGAATTTAAGAATCTTTGCCATGTTTGGCTCCCTGTACTAAATAGAAATAGTTATTGAAATTAGATAATTACTTGCCGACGATCGCAAGAACATCGCGACTCGTAAGAATCAAAAGATCTTCGCCCTTGTGCGCAACTTCTGTGCCGCCGTACTTCGAGTAAAGAACAACATCGCCAACCTTGATATCAAGTGGTGTGTGCTTGCCAGAGTCATCGCTCCAACGGCCTGGGCCGACGGCAACAACAGTGCCTTCCTGCGGCTTTTCTTTGGCAGTGTCTGGAATTACGAGGCCCGATGCGGTTGTCTTCTCGGCTTCGTTTGGCTTGACCACAATCCGGTCATCAAGTGGCTTTAAGTTCATATCGGTTCCTTATTCTCTCTAGGTTTTTCTGGTTAGCACTCGAACGGTGCGAGTGCCAATGCTATTGACAAAGGGCTATTTTTCCAACACAAATCAATCGCTAAGTGCCTGCAAGTCCTTTAATTTCACGCCAATCTGAGCCAGCCGCTCAGTCAGCAGCCACACCGGCAAACCAATCACTGTGTCAATTTCGCCGCGCACCTCGGCCACCAACGCCGCGCCTTGCCCCTGCACGGCATACGCCCCCGCTTTGCCCATCGACTCGCCGGTGCCCAAATACCAATCGAGCAGCTCGGGTGTCACCTCGCGCATCGTCACGCTCGCCGTGTCGAGTCCGTTGGCGCTTTTTCCGTCGCATCTCACGCTCACTGCAGTGTGCACACTATGAGATTTTTTCGATAATTTTTGGATCATCCTGCGCGCCTCATCCAAGTCTCGCGGTTGACCAAAGATTTCACCGTCAAGCGCCACAGTCGTATCAGCAGCAATGATCACGCACTGTTGCTCGTGTCGCAATGCAACTATGTCGGCTTTAGCAGCTGCGATGCGTTGCACATAACTCAAAGGGTTTTCGCGATGCCGAGGCGTCTCATCAATTTCTGGTGGATCAATCTCAAAAACCAAACCGAGTTTTTCTAAAATGTCTTTTCGACGCGGTGAACGCGACGCCAAAATAATTTGACTTGTCACTAAATGTAACCAGTCTCACCAAACAACTTCAGCCGCCACTCATATGCGTCAGCGTCGCATCATCTGGCGCAACCAGATCTTCCAGGCTGTCTAAAAATCCGTGAGGCAAAACTATATTTATGGGTCCGTTGTGGTGTCCGCGCACAAATCTTTCGCCGCCTTCAACAATTGATGCATCAGGGTCACATTGCTCAATTAACTGTCGCAAATGATCAATGCTCGAAATCTCACCAAACTGTCGGCGCAGGTCACCACCCACCGGATATCCCGTCAAATACCAACCTGCATGTTTGCGAAATTCGCGAATGCCTCGACCCGGCGGAAAGTGTGCTTCAAGTGCGATCGCATGTCGCAACATAACTTCGAGCACCCAGCCGAGTTTCGGTGTCGCTGGTATCTCGTCGCCGTTGAACATCGCCACCATGTCACGAAATAGCCATGGTTTGCCGAGACATCCACGACCAATCACTACGCCATCACAGCCCGTCTCGTTCATCATTTTGCGTGCATCGCTTGCTTCCCAAATGTCGCCGTTACCAAGAACCGGAATATCCGTAACTGCATTCTTCAACTCAGTAATCGCCTCCCATCGTGCATAGGGCGCATAGTGCTGCTCGGCAGTTCGCGCATGCAACGCAATCGCCGCAACACCAGCTTCTTGGCAAATTAGGCCGGTGTGAATGTGGGTCAGCAGGTCGTCGTTCAAGCCCATTCGAAACTTGCAAGTAACAGGGATGCAAAACGAAGATGCCGTCTTGACGGCCGCGTTAACGATTTCGCGCAACAGATTTTTCTTCAGCGGTACAGCCGCACCACCGCCACGACGAGTCACTTTCGGCGCTGGGCAACCAAAATTCAAGTCAATGTGATCAACAGCATTTCGCCGACCAAGTTGCGTAATCGCATCAGTCATGATTTTCGGGTCGCTTCCATAAAGTTGCAAACTTCGAAACGATTCATCAGACCCAAACGCGATCATCGCTTCAGTTTTTGGATTCTTGTAAACCAACGCAGCCGCCATCACCATTTCGTTGACATAGACAAGCCCCGACGCAAACTCACGACACAACGTGCGAAACGGCTGATTCGTCACGCCCGCCATCGGCGCCAATACAACAGGCGGCCAAATACTTCGCTCACCTAGTTGCAGCGGCTTGGCAGTGACAACTTCGGTCATACGCTCGCCACCGTCAAACCCAAATTCGGATACGCCCCTGCATCAAGCGACGATTCACCGCTCAACTGCAAGCGATGCCACCCTGCTGATGCGATCATCGCCGCATTATCTGTGCACATTGCCAGTGAGGGTAACACCAAACGAAAGTCTCTACGTTCACACGCTCGAGTTGCCTCGCTACGCAACAACGAGTTGGCGGCAACTCCGCCGCCGAGTGCAACTGTTTTTGCTCCGAGATTTTCTGCGGCCTGCATCGTCTTGGCAACCAGCACGTCGACAACTGCTCTTTGAAACGACGCCACAATGTCGTTCGTCTTGGCGTCACTATTTTTGCGGACATAGTTGATCACAGCAGTTTTTAATCCGCTAAATGAAACGTCGAGCCCGTCGTGCATCATCGCTCGCGGAAAATCAATCGCCTTAGCGTCGCCAGTTTTTGCCAGCTCGTCAATCGCCGGCCCACCTGGGTAACCCAAATCTAAATAGCGCGCAACTTTGTCGAATGCCTCACCGGCGGCATCGTCGCGAGTTTGCCCGACAATCTGATAAACCCCAGGCTTGCGCACTTCAACCAACATCGTGTGCCCACCAGAAACAAGCAACACCAGCATCGGAAACTCAACATTCGGGTCATCAAGCATCGCCGCATAAAGGTGCGCCTCAAGATGATTTACGCCGACGAATGGCACATCTAATGTCAACGCCAAAGATTTCGCCGCCGCTACACCAACTAGCAACGCACCAACAAGGCCCGGCCCAACTGTTGCAGCAACTGCATCAACTCGATCAAAACTCAAGCCTGATTTTGATATCGCTTCATCAATAACCGGCGTAATTGCTTCTAGATGTGCACGACTTGCGATCTCAGGCACAACGCCGCCGAATCGCGCATGAACTTCTAACTGCGATGCAACAACCGACGACAAAACATCATTGCCGCCCATGACGAGTGCCGCAGCAGTTTCATCGCAACTGGTCTCAATGCCGAGCACGACCGTTGCGCTATCGATTTTCAGTTCACGTTTCACAATCGACCCGTTCACATTCGGCTCAATTCAATTTTTTGCAATCGCTCAACAAATTCTGGCTGTTGCACACCAGCGCACCACATCACAATGGCATCGTCACGATTCTCGTAATACTTTTTGCGCACTCCCGCTGGCACAAAACCAAACCGGCGATATAACTGTTGCGCCGCAATATTCGTGTGTCGCACTTCGAGAGTCATCGCTTCGCAACCGCGACGATTGGCTTCCCACGCGAGGTCAAGCAGTAACTCGGTCGCAATTCCCCGACTTCGCCACATCGGGTGAACAGCAATATTCGTTACGTGCGCATCATTTTCGACGTATAACAGTCCGCCGTAGCCGACCAACTCGTCACCGATCGTGCCAACCAAATAGTGACGCTTGCCAACTCGGGCTTGCTCGAGTTCTTCAATGAACACCTGCGCCGTCCATGGTCGCGGATAAACCTGTTGCTCAATGGGCATTATTTTGCGAATATGTGCTCGTCGCATTGGCATGATCACTAGGTCTTGCGACTGCTCAGCGTCTGTGATCTGCAATTCCCCGTTGCGATCAACTGCTTTCGTGCGAATGAAGCGATCCAAAATGCTCATGACTTCACCCGCTGCTCCCAATTGATTTCGGCATCAGGTGCTCGCAAATAAAGTGCTTGCAGCTCGGTCGCACTCTGCCATTGCTCAAGCAATGCCAACTCGGCGGCGATCAATGCCAACACTGCCGCACTCGGCTGAGCAAGTTGCTCGCTTGCCCATTCAATCGACAAGCCGGTTGTTTCGAACATCTCGCTCAACTTTTGGCGATAACGCAACGCGCCATTGCCAACAATCAAAGTTTCTTGACCGCGATCGACAATATCGACAACACACTCGTCAAGAGTGCCAACTCGAGGTGGTTTTACTTCGATACTCGAGCCAATGTCGTTGCGATACATCGCCCAATAAAGTTCGCCTCGTCTAGCGTCAATCGTCGACAACACGACGCGCTCAGTTGTGGTCACAGAGCGCGCCAAAATATCCAAACTTGAAACGCCGACAATTGGCACGCCGAGTACTTGTGAGATTGTCTTTGCCGACGTAATGCCAACACGCATACCGGTAAACAATCCAGGGCCAATATCTACGGCAACAACATCGACTTCACGCATTGAAACATCTGCTTGTGCGCAAACGTTTGCAATCATCGGCGCGAGCAATTCAGCATGACGACGATCACTTGTCACATGAGCGCTCGCCAGCAATTGCTTCGAGTTATTGATCGCCACGCTTACTGCGTCAGTCGATGTATCAATTGCCAAAATAATCATCAGTCTCAGCCTCGCGCCAACACGGTTAATTTCGACGCTAATTCATCTGTCAGTTTGCGAAACCTGCTCTCCCATTGGGCACCGCGACTCGACAAAGTTATGCTCCGCACTTGCGTCTCGTCTGTTTTGCCGGCTGCATCACTACTCGCTTGATCAACGTGTTCAAACCGCAACACCAATGCATCACCCATCTCGTCGCCAACAATGTCGCCCCACTCAACTGCTATTACCCCACCGCTGTCTTGAAGTTCGTCAAGCCCCAAGTCTTCAAGTTCACCTGTTCGTTCAAGGCGATATAAATCGGCATGATGCAACGCCATCCGTCCAGATCCATAGTTGTGCAACAAATTGAATGTCGGCGAGGTAATCAAATCAGTTACTCCGAGGGCACGACCGAAAAACTGCGTGAACGTAGTTTTGCCCGCACCCATCTCGCCGGCCAACACGATCATGTCTCGCGGTCGCACATGACTAGCGACAATTTCTGCGAACCGTTGAGTATCAGCCAAAGACCCGAGTGAAAATTTCACGAACCCTACGCTTTGTTTTCGACATAAACGCGTGGCATTCGCGCGCTGACGCCGCAGACAATTTCGTAACCAATTGTTTCAAGTCGAGTCGCAATTTCGTTTGCCGAAATAGATTCGCTTTTTTGTGCGCCGAGCAAAACTGCTCGGTCACCAATTTTCACTTCAAGGTCTCCGCAGTTAACCATTAATTGATCCATCGTCACGACACCAACAATTGGGCAACGCTTACCACCGATTAATACTTCACCGCCAACACGCCACAAGCGGCGTGGCACGCCATCGGCATAACCGAGTGGCAATGTGGCGATATTCGCTGATTTTTCTAATCTCGTACGCAGACCATACGAAACACCTTCGCCAGCGCCAAGTCGCTGCACATGACTCACTCGAGCGTGTAGCGACATCGCAGGCCGTAAACGACTGGCTATATCTTCGGTTTCATTGCTCGGCGCAATTCCATAAATCGCAATACCAACTCGCACGATGTCAGTCTTTGAGTTCAGATTTCGTAGCAACGCCGCTGAATTCGAAGTATGCACAAATTTCGGTCGCAACCCTTTGCGATCTAATTCAGCAACAATCCCGTCAAATCGCTGCTGCTGTTTGTCAGTCTCGTCATGGCTCGGCAAGTCGGCGGCCGCAAAGTGTGTGTAAATACCATCGAGTTGCAAAGAACTCAGAGCACTTAACTGCTCAATGCGCGCTATCGCCGAATCAACTGGCACACCAACTCGATGCATTCCGGTATCAACTTTTAAATGCACCTTGCCAACAATTCCGAGACGCTTGGCAACAGCCGCATACCTATTAATAGTCGCCTCGTTATAGACGGTTGCCGCCACATCGTCGCGCAACATTTGCTCAAAGGCATCTTCAGGTTGCTCGCTCACGATCAAAATCGGTGCAGCAATTTTCGCCTCGCGCAATTCGTGAGCTTCATCGGCCAACGCCACGCACAAACCGCTTGCTCCTGCGTTCAGTGCCGCGCGTGCAACCTCAACTGCTCCGTGCCCGTAACCGTTCGCCTTGACCGTCGCCCAAAGTTGTGACGACCCAGCTTGTTTTACAAGCCCTGCAACGTTCGCCTTTATGGCCGCCAGGTCAACTTCAACCCAAGCCCATCGATTTGTCGAACTCATCAGCGAACTTTTCGCTCAGTTGCTCGCGACAACAGCAATAGCAGTGTCGTCGGTATGCGAAAGCGAAACAAGCCAACTTTTCACACCTCGTGTCTGTGCGAGTTCTGCTGCTCGTCCTGTAACGATCAATTCAGGAGAACCACTTTCAGAATTGCGGATCGAAACATCGTGCAGATCAAAAGCCCCGAGCCCGACGCCAAGTGCTTTCATCGTCGCCTCTCGAGCCGCAAAACGAACAGCCAAACTCGGTGCACTGTCGGCACGACTTGCGAGCGACTCAAGTTCGGCATCAGTAAAAATACGAGTACGCAAATTTGGTGTTCGATCTAGGGCTTCACGAAAACGATGCACGTTGACTGCATCAATACCCAAGCCAATCATCACGCCTACTTCGTCGGGCGCCAGTGATCAGCCATGTCGCTGATCGGCAAGATCAACAAGTCGGCAACCGAAACTTCAGCAAGTCGATCTTCTCTGAAAGCGCCTTCGGTTTCTGTAACCCAGTCAACAAGTCGGTCATATCTGCGGTCGTAGCCCTGCAATACCGCTCGCATCGCTGTCGCTGGCAAACGATCGTGAAACATCACATGCAACAAAGTGATGCCAGTGGTCTGCCCACCCTTGGTCTCAGGCACCATTATCACCGTTCGATTATCGCTTCGCCCTCGTGCTACAAGAACTTCTTGGTCGCTCGCTACGCGGCGTTTGGTGCCTACAAGTTGTGAATTGCGATCAACTCGCGAAGTCAGGTTCTTTGACATTCCGCCGCGGTCAACAATTGCTATCGTCGCCGAACCCCCCGCAATGTCGCCTTCAATTTGATACCGCGTAAAACCAGTCACCGCACTAACTGCAGCATCTAAATCAGCCACAATCTTCAAAACGCGATACGAAAGTCGCTCGCGCGCCACACCCGCTTCGAGCAACGACTTAACCAACTTGCGATCAAACAAACCTTCGTCGCTACGTGAAATACCCACAGTCACGGTCTTGGCTTGATGTTTGATCGCATCAACTGGCCGCGTCAATTCATCGACACCACGTGTCAAAGCACTCGTCAAATCATCGAGCAACAATTCTGGCGAAGCGATTTTGCCCGAACTGCGCTGATACGCCTGCACGGGGTCGCTGGCCAATGTGTCACGCAACATCGTCACGATTCGCACCGCCGTGCTGGCTTCTAAATTGCCGTCGTAGTTTCCGGTCGCGAGCGCATCTGTAAATCGAGTCGCTGGCGCGCCTAATTCTGCACGAATCTTTTCTAACAACTTGTTTGCATCACCACCGCGCTCGACTGCGTGCTCAACAACTTCGCGTGCTTCGCGCAAAGGTCGTGCAAGTGCGTCAATCGCCAAAGCCGCCTCGTAGCCAAACAAGTGTCCAACCATCACGCTCAAAATAAATGCCAGATGTGTCTCAACATTTGGCACAAGCAACACTGCAGCAGCGGCATCGAATCGTGTCTGGCCTGCAGTGGCGACAACTATCGGCAGAGCTTTGTGGGCACGATAGATCGCAATCTCTTTTGCCACATCTGATGCATTGCCCTCAAGCAATCCGGTTGCACAAACAAAAATCAATGGCTCACACGACAGGTCAATGTGTTTTTTGTCTTCAGTTGAGTCGCTCGAAATCGATTTATAACAAAGCTCCGACAATTTGATTCGCACTTCTTGGGCCGCAATCAAATTCATGCCATTGCCAACCACAGTCCAATAGCGGCGTGATGAAGCAAACTGCCTGGCTGCCGCAGCAATCGCGGGTCGGGTCGTCAAAACCTCGACAAGCGCATCGGGTATCGAGCGCAAGCCCGCCAAAAGTTCGTGTCGCGCTCTATCAGATGACTTGCCCAGCGCTTTCGATATTGCACAGGCATAAAGTGCGCCAGCCGCAACTTGGGCATAGAACGCTTTGGTGCTGGCGACGCTCATTTCAACATCGCGACCATCAGACGTATACATCACGCCATCTGCTTTTGCCGAGAGTTCACTGCCGCGACGATTGACAATCGCCAAAACACTCGCACCACGGGCTCGCGCTAAGTCGACCGTACGATTCGTGTCGGTTGTTGTGCCACTTTGACTCACCGCAACAACGAGCGTGTCGCTCATATCAAGTTGCAAACCAAAACCCGAAAGCTCACTTGCCAGCAGAGCTTCTGCGCTCAAGCCGATGCCAACTAATTCATTCAACAACTTGGCCAATGCTTGGCCTGCGACTGCGGCAGTTCCTTGGCCGATTACACGAACCTTCGCAATTTCACCCGATGCCAGACGTTCACAAATTGCTTTCGGCAAAACATTTTCGCCCAATTCGGTTGTCAACATGCCATTTTGCTCGACAATCCGACCGCGAATTGTCTTTCTAAAACTCTCTGGCGCCTCAGCAATCTCTTTGGCCAAGAAGTGTTTATGCTCGCCACGATTGATGTCGCGTGTTGTTATCTCAGCAGTCAAAACTTTGTCTTTGCTCAATTCAATTTCACGCCCGTCGTAAGAAATCAACTGCACACCCGAAAGGTCTCCAGCATTTGCGCCAGACAAAGTGACAACTTGACCTCTACTTGACGGATTATCTAGATCTGCGAGCGCCTCGCCGTCCATTCGTACATAATTAAGTGTTTCTTCGACCAAACCATACGGCTCGCTGGCGACAACAAATCGATCTTCAGCAAGACCAATGCATAATCCCTGTCCGCTTCCGTGCAGAGCCAACAACAACTTGTCGGGCTCTGTTGCACTGGCAACAGCAATCGCAACTGAACCTTCAAACTGCGCAACCGTTTCACGAAATGCGTCAGTCAAATTGTTCGTCGTCGCTAACCGGCGTGAAACCAGCGCAGGGATAACTTTTGCGTCTGTTGTTATCGGTCCAGCGACACGCAATCCATATTGCACTCGCAAGTCGGCGTGGTTGTCTACATCACCGTTCAATGCAGCAACTAGATACGCATCATCATGTTTACCTTCAAGTTCTTCGCTATTCACCGGGTGAGCATTGGGTTCAGAAATAATGCCAACACTTGCCCACCGCGTGTGCGCGAGAACCGCAACTTGTGAGTTTGGTTGAGAAATGCAAAGTCGCAGCAATGCGTCAGCAACCACGGCGTTGCGCATCACACGCGTATTGTCGCCAAGTTCGCCGATTTCTGCAGCGGCTTTATAAACAAATGACCACGCATTCTCTGTCATGCGTACAGAACCAGACATAAACAATGCGTCTTCGCTGCGGTTCGCCAAAAGCGCTTTAACTTGTTTATCGGTCGCCTTCAGCCCGTGGTTTGAAACAAGCACATGAATGCCGGCTGAGTCGCGGCCGCGAACCTCGAGGCGGTCTAAACCTGAAAACGCTTGCTGAATCGAAAAATAACCGCTGCGTGCCGACTCTGAAGCACCTTGCCCAGCCAAAGCGTCAACAAGTTTTGCCGTGCGAATGCGGTCGTTGCGCAACTCCCAAATGGCATCTTTGGCACGAATAATCTCGTACAGCGCATGCTGCGATGACTCGGTTTGCAGGCCTGCCGACTTTTCGATCAATTGCTCGTAAGCGATAACGATTGCATCGAGTTGATCAATTCGTGATGTCATCGCAGCAATCAACTGGTGATTGTCAGCCATGCACAATTGACCAGCGTCACCGCGCAAAAGCCTGTCAGCAGTGGTCACCGCCTGTGCAAGTTGATCAATGTCGCTCTTGGTGCCTGCTTCAAGGGCGCCATCAAGAAGAGCCAAGATTTCGCTTGCGGTCGGGGTTGCTCGTCGCGTCTTTCGACTGAGCACACAGATGATGCCGCACATGGTTTCTAGTCTACTTTCGCGTCGCTATCGGCCAAGTCGTGCAGAAATCGCATCGGCCAATGTTGCAGCAACCTGTTCAGCAACTTCTTGTTGTGGTGCCTCGACCATCACTCGCACCATCGGCTCGGTGCCACTTGCACGCACCAATACTCGACCACTCTCACCGAGAGCCTTCTCGGCTGCCTCAATCTCGCTTTTAAAAATTGAATCAACACCTTCAACTCGCTTGGCGATACGCAAGTTAATCAAAACCTGAGGAAAACTAGTCATCGCATTAACGGCAACCTCGTTCAAAGTTTTTTTACTTTCCACAACGACAGTCGCGAGTTTTATGGCAGCAAGCAAACCATCGCCAGTTGTCGCGAAGTCTTGATAAATAATGTGTCCACTCTGTTCGCCGCCCAACGAAAGCAAATTCTCTTCGAGCGCGAGCAAAACTGACCTGTCACCAACAGGTGTGGTTAAAACCTCGATACCTGCACTCTTCATCGCTTTGTGAAAACCAATGTTGGTCATCACTGTCACCACTACTTTGTTGCCACGCAGCGTGCCTTGCGTTTTCATGTTTAACGCACTTATCGCCAGCAAGTGATCGCCGTCGACAATCTGTCCCTTATTGTCGACTGCAATCAATCTGTCACCATCTCCGTCAAAGGCAACACCAAAGTTTGCTCCGACATTCTTGACGACCTCTACCAACGCAGACGGATGCGTTGCACCACATTGCAGATTGATGTTCCGACCATCGGGCGTCGCGTTGACTGTTGTTACAGTTGCCCCAAGTTTTGAAAATACTTCTGGCGCCACATAACTAAAGGCACCGTTGGCGCAATCAAGGGCGACATGCAGATTCTTAAACGCGTCGCGAGGTACCAAATCAACTATCCAGTCGCAGTATTCTTGCAAAAGTTCGGGCCGCAAATTAAGTCTCTCGGCAACAAACTTTTCGCCACCAGACGAAATTTCATCAACTATTTGGCTATTGGTCGCCACCCCATCACGCACCGCAGTATCGCGCGCGATCATCTCGCGTTCAATGCTTGCTTGCTGATCATCCGAAAGCTTGAGTCCGCCCGCAGCAAAAATCTTGATTCCGTTGTCTTGAAATAAATTATGCGACGCAGTAATCGCGATCGCAACAACACCATGCTTGTGGGCAGCAAAGGCAATCGCTGGCGTCGGGGCAACACCCATCAATTGAACTTCGACACCAATTCGTGTCAGCGCCTCGGCTATCGCATTTTCAAGCGCTGATCCAGATTCGCGGGTGTCCCGACCGATCACAACTTTCTTACATTGCAATATTTGTGCCGCCACTTCAGCAAGATTGGCTGCATAAGTTTCGGTCAGTTCTTTGCCGAATTCTCCGCGAACTCCGTCGGTACCAAATGTCAACATCAAACCACCAATGTCCTGTCGTAACAAAGAGTGTTGAACGCGAATTTCAGATTTATGACCCGCACAGCAAATGCCATGCGTTGCAAAAGCGAATTAACGCTTCGTGTACTGCGGCGCTTTGCGCGCCTTTTTGAGACCGTATTTCTTGCTTTCTTTACGGCGAGAATCGCGAGTCAACAAACCAGCCTTCTTCAAAGCCAACCGTTGTGCTGGGTCAAGTTCAACAAGCGCTCGGGCAATCGCCATGCGCAACGCACCTGACTGACCGGCAATGCCGCCACCAAAAATGTCGGCGTCTACGTCATAAGTCTTCTCAGTGTTCGTAATTCTCAATGCTTCAGTCGATGAGTTGCGCTGCACTTCTGACGGAAAGTATTCGTCAAACGCACGATCATTAATCTTGACCACGCCAGTACCTGGTCGCAGTCGTGCACGACATACTGCGTTCTTACGACGACCGGTTGTTTGTGTCAATGGCTTTGTTCCCACGAGTTGGTTCCTTTTTTTACGAATTTTCTAAGACTCAGCGCGCCTTTGCGTGCGCAATTTCAAAAACTTTAGGTGATTGCGCTGCATGCGGATGCTCTGCACCTGGATAAACCTGCAACTTCTTAATCATCTGTCGACCCAGCGGGCCTTTTGGCAACATGCCGCGAATTGAACGACGAATCGCATCACCCGGTTTTCGGTCGAGCAAATTTTGGTATGTCTCAGACTTAAGACCGCCCGGATAACCCGAGTAGTCATAGACCATTTCTTTATCTGCCTTGCCCGAGGTGAGCACGATCTTCGAAGCGTTAATAATTACGACGTGGTCACCGGTGTCCATGCTTGGTGTGAACATCGGCTTGTGCTTGCCGCGCAACAGGGTTGCTACTTCTGTGCAAAGGCGACCAAGAACCAAACCCTCTGCGTCAATAATGTGCCAGGCACGCTGCACTTCGCTAGTTTTTGCTGAATAGGTACGCATAGAAAGTTCCTTCAAAAAATATTGCCTTGGCCAGAATGCAATTCGCACTCGTTTTCACGGCCTAGTAAGGATAGGGCCGAAGCACCCTAAATCACAATCGGCCCCATGAAAATATGGGTTATTGCCTCATAGAAGATCACTCGGATAGCCAACTTCGGTCAAAAACAGACCCTGCGGTGGTGCTAATTGCGAGGCTTCAGCGCGATCGCCCGAGCGAATCAGCGCCATCATGTCGCTGCTCGGTCGCTTGCGTGCCCCGATTTCGATAAAAGTGCCGACGAGCGATCGAACCATCTGATGACAAAAAGCGTTTGCCCGAATGTCAAAACGAAACATTGACTCACCGACCTCGCGCCAACTGGCCTGCATCACATAACGACGCAACGACTTTTCGCGCACGACTTCGCCAGAGCCGTCCCCGGTTTCTGGGCCTTCAAGATCTGGTTCTGTGTCTGGTTTGGGTCTCCGACAAAACGCCGAAAAATCATGGGTGCCAATTATCGGGTCGCATGCCAACTGCATCGCATGCAAATTCAGCGGCGCTATCACATGCCAAGACGAAGCAACCTTGAAAGGATCAGGAAAGTCGGCGTTGTAAACGAAATATTGATAATGCCGCCAGATAGCCGAAAATCTGGCGTGAAAGTCGCTCGGTGCCCATGCGATCTCTTTGACGATTATCTCTGGTCCGCAAAGAGAGTTCAATTGTTTGCTCAGGGTTACCAAGTCACAATCTTCGGCAATGTCGCAACTAATCACTTGGGCAAGTGCATGAACACCGGCATCAGTTCGACCGGCCGACACAAGCGGTATCGACTTCTGAAAAATCTGTTGCAACGCCCCGCCCAAAGTGCCAGCGACAGTCGCTACTTTCGGGTTAATTGCAAAGCCGTGAAAAGGTAGCCCGTTGTAAGCAACAACCAAGCGCACCCGACGCATCGGTTTTATAGTTTGGCTAGATCAGTTCGATGCGCGCCATTGGGGCGTTGTCGCCATGGCGTGGACCAAGCTTCATGATTCGCAAGTATCCACCATTTCGCTCCAAGTATCTTGGGGCGACGACGTTGACAAGTTTGTTTGTCATTTCTTTGTCGCGCAAGTAGCTCTGAATTTGGCGAATGCGGTGCACGCGCATCGGGCTTGTGCCTTGGGCTTTTTTCGCTTTAGTGATCAATTTTTCGGCGATCGGTCGAAGCGCCTTTGCCTTCGACTCAGTCGTCACAATGCCTTCAGCAGCGAACAACGATGAAGCCAAGTTGGCCATCATCAATCGTTCGTGCGACGAGCTGCCACCATAACTTGGTCCGCGGCGTGGTCTTCCTGGCATATTGAATCGTCTCCCTTATCTAATTCGTTTTAAAACAGTCGCTCAAACTCGCAGAGAAAGTCCACGCTCATCAAGCTTTTGCTTGATTTCGTCGAGACTCTTCTGACCAAAGTTCGTGATATTCATCAGGTCTTCTTCTGAGCGAGTCAACAACTCACCGATCGTGTTGACCTGACCGCGCTTCAAGCAGTTGCGTGGGCGCTCTGACAAGTCAAGATCTTCGATCGGCAAGTCAAGGTCGCCTGTGCCACTTGAGTAACCCGAAACTTCACCAAGCTCAAGAGCAACTGGCTCAGCAGTGAGATTGGCAACAAGGTCTACAAGTGATCGCAGTGTCGCACCTGCTGATGCAAGGGCATCAACTGGCGCAATCGAACCGTCTGTCTCAATATCGAGAATCAGGTTGTCGTAGTTTGTCGACTGCTCAACGCGTGTCGGCACAACTTCGAAAGTCACGCGACGAATCGGCGAAAAAATCGCATCAATTGGGATGATGCCAATTGTCTTGCGAGCACCATCGCGGTCGGACGACATATAACCTTTGCCCTGCTCAACTGTAAGTTCAAACACGAGTTTGCCCTTGGCTGAAAGCGTGGCGATCTTCTGCGACTTATTGAGAATCTCTACTTCTGGTGGACATTGAATGTCACCAGCGGTTAGTTCCATTGGGCCCTTCGCGTCAACGCTCAGAACAACTGGGTCGTTTGAGGTCGACTGCAACACAATGTCTTTCAAGTTGAGGATGATTTCAGTTACATCTTGTGTAACACCCTCGATCGTGTCGAATTCGTGCAATGCCGACTCGAACTTGACCGAAACAATCGCCGCACCAGGTATCGACGACAGCAACATTCGACGCAACGAGTTGCCGATTGTGTGACCGAGACCTGGCTCGAGTGGACCGACCGAAAACTTCTGGCGGTTGTTCTCTGGTGAGCCGATCGGTTCGACCGTTGGGCGCTGGATTACAAGCATGATTTCTCCTCTTACCGTTATTTTCTGGGGTTACTTCGAATAAAGCTCAACTATTAATTGTTCTCGCACAGGCACATCGATTTGCTCGCGCACTGGCAACTCACGCACTGTGACTTGCTTGCCGGCTTCGGCAACGTCAAGCCACGCCACAACCTTGCGGTCGAGAGTGTCGATGTTGTGCTGAATCACGATCATGTTGCTGCCTTTTGTCGACAGCGTGACGACTTCACCCTTTTGCAATGTGTATGACGGAATATCTACGCGCTTGCCATCGACTTTGACCAAGCCGTGGCTCACAAATTGTCGCGCTTGTGGACGTGATGCTGCCCAACCTGCACGATAAACCACGTTGTCAAGGCGCAATTCCAAGAGGCGCAAAAGGTTTTCGCCAGTAGGGCCGGTCAGACGAACTGACCTCTTATATAGGTTGCGAAATTGACGCTCAAGCAAGCCATAAATGAACTTTGCCTTTTGCTTTTCTTGCATCTGCGCGAGATACTCGCTGCCTGCACCCTTGCGACGTGAACGACCGTGGTGACCTGGCGGAAACGGGCGACGCTCGAGAGCCTTCGAACCCTTGGTATTTTCAAATATGTTTACGCCAAGACGGCGTGAGATGCGAACTTTCGGACCTGTATAACGAGCCATGACTTATGGTCGCTTTCTCTTTGGTTGACGGCACCCGTTGTGAGGCACCGGTGAAAGGTCTTTGATACCTGAAACTTCGATGCCAAGGTTTTGAATCTGACGCAACGCAGTATCACGACCCGAACCCGGGCCCTTCACATGCACTTCTGCGCGACGAAGGCCAAGCTCCATGGCTGCACGACCGGCTTTTTCTGCGGCCATTTGTGCGGCAAATGGTGTCGACTTTCGCGAACCACTAAAGCCGACGCCACCAGATGATGCCCACGAAATTACATTGCCTTCGGTGTCGGTCACTGAAACAATCGTGTTGTTAAACGTGCTCTTGATATGGACAATGCCTGATGAAACATTGCGACGCTCGCGCTTGCGCTTGCGACTTCCTGGTTTTGCTTCAGCCATGATTACTTCCTAACTGCGATCTTCTTGTTGGCGACTGTTTTCTTCGGGCCTTTTCGAGTGCGAGCATTTGTGTGCGTGCGCTGGCCACGAACTGGCAAACCTTTACGATGTCGAGTGCCCTGGTACGAGCCGATTTCGATCTTGCGCTTGATGTCGGTCTGCACGTTGCGACGACGATCACCTTCTACGCTCAAGTTGTTTTCGATGAACATACGAATCTTGTTGACCTCAGAGTCGGTGAGATCACGTACTCGGGTGTTTGGATTAACGCCGGTCTCATCGCAAAGTTTCTTTGCTGTCACTCGACCGATGCCGAATATGTATGTCAAACCAATTTCAAGGCGCTTCTCGCGCGGAATGTCTACTCCAGAAATACGTGCCATTTTGTCTCTCTCGCTCAGCCTTGACGTTGCTTATGGCGTGGGTTTTCGCAGATAACCATTACGCGGCTGTGCCGACGAATGATCTTGCACTTCTCGCAAATTTTTTTAACGCTGGTTCTTACTTTCACAGCACGCCTTTATTTAAATCGATATGTAATACGACCTCTGGTGAGGTCATACGGTGTTAGCTCTACTTGCACTTTGTCGCCAGGAAGAATTCGAATGTAATTCATTCGCATCTTTCCTGAAATATGAGCTAAAACCGTGTGTCCGTTTTCTAACTCAACTCGAAACATTGCATTAGGTAGGGATTCAGTAATCTTGCCTTCCAGCACGATTGCATCTTCCTTATTTTTGGGCAAAATTTCTCCGAACGGATTTGGTCTTTTCTCTTATTACCCGACGGTCCGAAGACCGTTTAGGGCGACTAGTTAGGCTATCGGCGCAGGCCAGTTTCAACCACTGTTTTTATGCGATCAAACACCTGATCTGGCGAACCCAAGCCGTCAACTACGTGCAGAGATCCCCGTCCCTGATAGTAAGAAATCAGCGGCGCCGTCTGGGTCTCATAGACATCTAAACGCTTGTTTATCGCCGCGGGCGCATCATCAGTTCTTTGAACTACTGCCCCGCCACACTTTTCGCACTTCCATGGGTTCGGCTCTTTACCAGTCGCCGTATAAATCGCATCGCACCGTTCGCAAGTTCGCCGCGATGAAAGCCGACCAACAACAATTTCGCGTGCAACATCGAGGTCAACCACAAAACCCACCGGCCGCATTTGGGTCAATGCGTCAAAAGCAGTGGCCTGACCAATCGTGCGCGGAAAGCCATCAAGTACAAAACCCGCAGTTCTTGCATCTTCTTGACCAATTCGACCCTGAACCAACGAGACCATCAAGTCATCATCAACTAATTCGCCGCGATCTAAAACTGCTTTAGCCGAGCGACCCACGACCGAATCTTGTTTCACAGCGTTGCGCAGCATCTCGCCTGTCGAAATATGTGGTACATCAAAATATTTTGCAAGCCGAGCACTTTGAGTGCCCTTACCGGCGCCCTGGCGACCGAACATGATTATTCTCACTCCAGCACTCATGAGTTTTTCATTCCGATCCTGTGGCTAATAAAAATTTGTTCGAAGTTAGATGATTCGAAATTATTGCTTAAGGAAACCTTCATAGTTGCGTTGCATCAACTGACTGTCAATCTGACGCATCAGCTCTAAGGCAACACCAACTGCGATCAAAACCGTGGTGCCAGCAAACGGAAACGAAGTCACATTACCGACCCACAAAACTATGTAAGGCAATATTGCGATTACTGCTACGAACATCGCACCAGGCAACGTAATGCGATTGACAGTCTTGGCCAAGAATGACTCTGTCTGCTGACCAGGTCGAATACCAGGAATGAACCCACCCTGCTTGCGCAACTGATCTGCTTGTCTAATTGGGTCGAACGCGATTGAGTTGTAGAAGTATGCGAATGCAATAATCAGCAAAGCAAAAACTGTGACGTACAAAAGGTTTTGGCTGTTGATCAAATACTGATCAACAAAGCGAGCAATTGAGCCACGCCAGCCTTCACCGCTGCCCAACATATTTGACATCAAGACTGGCAACAACAAAACCGAACTCGCGAAAATGATCGGCACTACACCCGACTGGTTGACCTTCAACGGAATATAGGTATTTTGCCCGCCATACATTTTGCGACCTACGACACGTTTTGCAAATTGCACTGGCAATCTTCGCTGCCCCAACTCGACTCGCACTACGGCGAGAATGATCCCGAGTGTTAGCGCGACCAAAATGACAAACACCAAAGTTTTGCGGGTTTGCAACAACGAGTAATAGCTGTAAGGCAAATCGCTGACAACTGATGCAAAAATAACCATCGACATACCGTTGCCGATGCCTCGTTGACTAATAAGTTCGCCAAGCCACATCAACAATGCCGTGCCCGCAACCAATGACGGAATCACCAATAGAGCTCTGGGCATGAACGGGTCAAGCAACACAACATCTGGCGCCTGCGTGCTCGCACCGAAAAATGCAGAACCGCGACCTTGTCCAAAAATAAATGTAAGACCAGCACCTTGCAAAGTCGCAATACCAATAGCTACATAGCGAGTCCATTGAGTGATTTTGCGTTGGCCAGTCGCGCCTTCTTGTTGCCATTGCTCAAGTTTCGGAATCACGACAGTCAACACCTGCATGATGATGCTCGACGTAATGTACGGCATGATGCCGAGCGCAAAAATCGAAAAACTGCCGAATGCACCACCCGAGAACAAGTTCAAGAAACCAAGCGCACCTTGTGATTTTGACGCTTCGCGCAACTGACTTACGGCTTGCGCATCTACACCAGGCACTCGCAACGAAACACCAAGTCGATAGATAAGCAACATTGCCAGCGTGAACAAAATCTTGTTACGAAGTTCTGCGACCTTAAAAATGTTGCCGATTTTTGCCACGTCTTTACCTCGATGTTTTTGCTAGAAGCAGGCCAATGCGAACTGTACTAGCGGTTGGTGAACTGACTGCCCTTGGCTGGTGGTCGAACGCCCTTATATGTAGGTGGCAAGATCACTACAGATCCGCCAGCCGCAACAATCGCTTCTTGAGCCGACTTCGAAACTGCATGCGCCGAAACTTTCACCGCACGCGTAATTTTGCCTCGACCCAAAACCTTGATCATCTGACCTTTGTGAGCCACGCCGCCAGATACGAGTTTCGCTGGGTCGACTTCGCCTACGCCAAGTGAATCGATGGCGTCGAGATTGACCGCGTAGAACTCAACACGAAACGGGTTATTGAAACCTTTAAGTTTCGGCACGCGCTGCTTGAGTGGCATCTGTCCACCTTCGAAACCACGGGCAACCGTGTTACGTGCATATTGACCCTTGGTGCCACGACCTGCTGTTTTTCCGCCTTTACCACCGGTGCCACGACCGACGCGCTTTGGCTTCTTTCGTGCTCCGTAGCGAGGTCCGATTTCGTCGACGCGCATGTTTATGCTCCTTTTTTGCTTACTTCAATAAGGTGAGGAACGCGCGCGATCATGCCACGAATCTCTGGTCGGTCTGGCAATGTGTTTACATCACCGATTTTGCGCAAACCCAAGGCACGCATTGTTGCTTTGGTCTTTGGCATGATGCCGATCTGTGAGCGCACTTGCTTGACCACAACTGTTGCACCAGTGTGAGCTTTGCGAGTTGCCTTAGTAGCAACGGCTTTTTTTGCTGCGGCTTTCTTGGCCGGCTTTGCAACTTTTTTTGCGGTTGCCATAATTATTTCGCTCCGAGGCTTGAGATAGTTTTCTTACGCTCTGTGTAGGCGCGCAACATACCTTTTGGTACGAAATCTTCTGCAGGTAGACCACGACGCTTCGCGACTTCGTCTGGTCGTTGCAGACCCTTCAAGCCGTTAATCGTTGCTCGAGCAACATTGATTGCGTTTGGTGAACCAAGCACTTTTGCCAAGACATCTTTGATGCCGGCTTCTTCAAGAATGATTCGCGCAGCGCCACCGGCGATAACACCAGTACCAGGCGCAGCAGGCTTGAGCATTACTCGACCTGCACCATTGACGCCAATCGTCGCGTGCGTAATTGTTGTGCCGGCGAGAGCAACATGAAAAATATTTCGCTTTGCTTCTTCGGTGCCTTTTTGAATTGCCAATGGCACTTCTTTCGCCTTGCCATAGCCCAAACCAACACGACCATTGCGGTCACCCACAACTACAAGTGCGGTAAACGAAAATCGTCGACCACCCTTTACAACTTTTGCTACACGATTGATGTGCACAACGCGTGAATCACCAATCTCGCCAACTTTCGCTGGCGGACGTGGCTCTCGCTTCTCACGAGGCTCGCGACGATCGCGACGATCGCGACGACCAGTCTCTTCGGCACCCGGAACTGCAGGAACTTGATTTACATCGCTCATTTAGAACTCCAAGCCTTCTTCTCGAGCAGCTTGTGCTGCTGCTGCAATACGACCGTGATACAAAAAACCACCGCGGTCATAAACAACTTTTGTAATTCCGGCCTGTTTGGCGCGTTGCGCAACCGTCTTGCCAACTCGCTTGGCGGCATCAACCGTTGCACCAGAGCCAGATTTGCGAAACTCAGCTTCAAGCGACGATGCCGAAGCAATCGTGCGACCTGCATCATCATCGATCAACTGCGCTGACAAGTGTTTGTTGCTGCGGAAAACTGCCAAACGTGGACGCTCGGCAGTGCCATGAATTTTCTTGCGCACACGGCGCTGACGGCGCAAGCGCCCTGAGTGTCTTTTTTCTGCTGTGCTAGCCATAGTCGAGTTAGTCCTTTATCTACTTCTTGCCGGTCTTGCCGGCCTTGCGACGAACACGCTCGTTCAAATATCGAACACCCTTGCCCTTGTAAGGCTCAGGCTTGCGCATATTGCGAATGTTTGCTGCTACTTGTCCGACAGTTTCTTTGTCGTTGCCTTTGACAACAATCTGAGTCTGTGCAGTCACTTCGAAAGTGACGCCTTCTGGCGCCGTATAAACGATTGGGTGCGAAAAGCCGAGAGCCAACTTCAGTTTGTTTGGACCCTGTGACTCTGCGCGGTAACCAACGCCTTGAATGTCAAGAGCCTTGCTGTAACCGTCGGTTACACCGATGATCATGTTCGACAAAAGCGTGCGAGCCAAACCGTGACGTGACCTAGCGTCACGCTCGTCGTTTGCTCGTTCAACAAACAAATTGTTTTCTTCGCGACGAGCTGAAACACCGGCCGGAAGTTCGCGCTTCAAAGTGCCCTTAGGCCCTTTGATCGTCACCGCTGCGCCAGAGATCGTAACTTCGACCCCTGTCGGCACTGCGAGTGCTGATTTTCCTATGCGTGACATTTTGTTTCTCCGTTCAACTCTCGAGCTACCACACGAAACACATGACTTCGCCACCAACGTTGCGCTTGCGCGCTTCGCGGTCGGTCATGAGTCCGTGACTTGTTGACAAAACTGCAACACCAAGGCCACCAAGCACACGAGGCACTTCGGTTGCCGCGCGATAAACACGCAAGCCAGGTGTAGAAATTCGCTTGATACCCGAAATCGTGCGCTGACGATCGGTGCCGTACTTCATCGTGATCTTTAGAGCCTTGCCTGACCCGTTTGGATCTTGCACAACTGCATAGTCGGCGATAAAACCCTCGCGCTTGAGAACTTCGGCGAGCGCTGATTTTTGTTTTGATGCCGGCATCAACACTTCAGGTCGCATAGCAACGTTGCCGTTGCGAATGCGTGTGAGCATGTCGGCGATTGGGTCAGTCATCATGAGCGTTTACCAACTTGCCTTTGTGATCCCAGGAATCTCACCCGCGTGCGCAAGCTCGCGGAAGCACAGACGACACAAACCAAATTTTTTGTAAACCGAACGGGTTCGACCACAACGTTGGCAGCGGGTATAGCCACGTACCTTGAATTTTGGTTTTGCTTCTGCTTTGATTCTGAGTGATTTTTTTGCCATATGTTGTTGTCCTAATTAGTGCCGTGTTAGTCCCGTGAAATTATTTCTTCTTCGATTTCTTGGCTTTAGTAACAGATGCTGGTACTTCGCCCTTTCGAAATGGAAAACCAAAAGCGTCAAGTAGAGCTTTTCCTTCGATGTCACTCTTCGCTGTCGTCACAATCGTGATGTCCATGCCTCGCGGCACGTCAACTTGCTCAATGCGAACTTCCATGAATGCAAGTTGCTCGGTCAAACCGAATGTGTAATTGCCATTGCCATCCCACGACTTGCCAGATAGGCCACGGAAGTCACGAATTCGAGGAATTGCGATCGACAACATGCGATCGAAGAACTCCCACATTCGGTCTCCACGCATGGTTACCTTGCAACCAATCGCTTGGTTCTCGCGCAATTTAAACGATGCGATCGCAATTCGCGACTTTGTCACGAGTGGCTTTTGACCAGTAATCGCGGTCAAATCTGCAACTGCACCATCAAGCAAAGATGCTTGCTGGGTCGCACGCCCTACACCCATGTTGATGACGATCTTTTCGATCGTTGGCACCTGCATCGGGTTCTGAAGTTCAAGTTGCTTCAGCAAGTCGGCACGAACCGTGTTCAGGTAGTGCGCCTTCATGCGCGGAATGTATTTAGTTGCTGCAGTCATTAAATCTCTGCTCCGGTTTTCTTGGCAATTCTTACTTTGTTGCCTTTTTTGTCAACTTTGTAACCAATCTTCGAAGGCTTGCCGCCTTGGTTGATCGCCACATTCGATGCATGAATCGGCATCGACTTTTCAACGATTTCACTCTTGGTGTTCTGACCACGCGCCACTGTGTGACGCTTTGCAACGTTCACCTTGTCGATAATCACTTTGTTTTTCGCAGGAAGCACGGCTGAGATCGTGCCGGTTGCACCTTTGTCTTTGCCGGCAATCACAATCACGCTGTCACCTTTTTTCAACTTCATGTCACAACACCTCCGGGGCAAGCGAAATGATTCGCATAAACTTTTTGTCGCGCAACTCTCGACCCACTGGGCCGAAAATTCGAGTACCGCGCGGTGTCAAGTCTTCTTTGATTAAAACCGCTGCGTTTTCATCGAACTTGATGTAGCTGCCGTCTGGACGGCGCTTTTCTTTGGCAACGCGCACGACAACGCAGCGCACAACTTCACCTTTTTTAACAGCCGCACCAGGAATCGCATCTTTAACAGTGCCAATGAAGACGTCGCCGATCGATGCGTATCGACGGCGTGTACCGCCGAGCACCTTGATCACGAGCACTTCACGAGCGCCGCTATTGTCAGCAACGCGAAGTCGGGTTTCTTGTTGAATCACTTTGCACGCTCCAAAATTTCGACAACACGCCAACGCTTGAGCTTTGACATTGGACGAGTCTCCATGACGCGCACGCGGTCGCCAACTTTTGCGTCATTGGCCTCATCGTGTGCGTAAAGCTTCTTGGTTCGAGTTACGAACTTCTCGTATTTTTTGTGTCGAATTCGCTCAACAATCGCGATCACGATCGTCTTGTTCATCTTGTTCGACACGACTACGCCCTCTCGCGACTTGCGAAGGTTGCGCTCTGTTGATTCTGGTGTTGTTTCAGCCATGATTTTGCTCACTTCCCTGCAGATTCTGCAGCAAGAATTTCTCGCTCACGAATCAGCATGCTGATTCGAGCGATTTGACGACGTGCCTTGGTGATAGCTGCAGTGTCATCTAGTTGACCTGTGGCATTACGAAAGCGGAGATTAAGAGCTTCTTGTTTTGTCGCGCGCAACTCATCAACGAGAGTGGCGAGGTCCATTTCACGAAGTTCAGTCAGTTCACGTGCCATGTCAGATCGCCTCGTTTCGAGTGATGATTCGAGTTTTGATCGGCAGTTTTTGCGCCGCACGGCTAAGAGCCTGGTGCGCAGTCGCCGAAGTCGGATATGAAAGTTCGAACAAAACGCGACCCGGCTTGACTACTGCTACCCACAACTCTGGGTTGCCTTTGCCCGAACCCATGCGAGTTTCAGCAGGTTTCTTGGTCACTGATTTGTCAGGAAACACATTGATCCAAACTTTTCCGCCACGCTTGATGTGTCGAGTCATCGCGATTCGCGAAGCTTCGATTTGGCGAGCAGTAATCCAACCTGGTTCGAGTGCTTGAATGCCGTATTCACCGAATGCGAGTTCGTTCGCACCTTTTGATACACCATTCATGCGACCGCGATGCTGTTTGCGGTGCTTAACTTTGCGTGGTTCTAACATGACTGTTTACACCTCTCGCTTAAAGTGAGGAGTTTCGTGAGCATCGTGGCTGCGACGCTGAATATCTTCTTCTTCATCCAACAAACGCTCGAACTCTGGGTCAGCTTCTTTAACGAGTGGCGCAACTGCGACGTCATCAACTTCGATTGCCTTAGGGCCCGCCGAAGTCACAACTTTGCGAGCTGCATCAGAGTGACCCGATGTCTCACCAGCGGCCATTGCTGCTTCACGAGCAATGCGATCGTCAGTCTGGGCCTTGTAAGGAAGAATCTCGCCCTTATATAGCCAAACTTTTACTCCGATGCGACCTGCAGTTGTTGCAGCTTCGCGGAAACCGTAGTCAATGTTTGCACGAAGTGTGTGTAGGGGCACGCGTCCTTCGCGATACCACTCACGACGACACATTTCTGCGCCACCGAGACGGCCTGAACATTGAACTCGAATACCTTGCACGCCTTGCTTCTGAGCGTTTTGCACAGCGCGCTTCATCGCACGACGAAACGCAATTCGGTTTACAAGTTGATCAGCAACACCCTGAGCAACAAGTGCTGCGTCAAGTTCGGCGTCACGAATCTCAGTGATGTTCAATTGAACTTTGTTGTTGCCAGTTAACGCCGTGAGACCTGCGCGAAGCTCTTCGGCTTTTTGACCTTTACGACCAATAACGATGCCCGGACGAGCAGTATGAACATCGATTCGAAGCTTGTCGCGTGTGCGCTCAATTTCGATGCGGCTAACCGCAGCATCTGAAAGTTGCACTTTGAGGTAGTCGCGAATCTTCCAGTCTTCGGTGAGATACGCCTTGTACTCTTTGGTGCTGAACCACTTGCTCTTCCAATCGGTTGTAACACCCAAGCGAAAGCCGTACGGATTGATCTTTTGTCCCATGTCAGTTACCAGTCGCTTCTTCTTTTTCGGCATCATCTGAAACTTCACTCTCAGATGCTGCGGCTTTTGACTTTTGCGCACGCGCACGACTTGCCTCAACGCGACTCTTGCGTTGTGCAGCCTGTGCCCCGCCGCGCGACTCACTTTGCGACTCGCGGACTGCAAGAGCAGCCTCACTCAATTTGTCGACCACGATTGTGATGTGGCTTGTGCGCTTGAAAATTGCCGCTGAACTACCTTTGGCGCGAGGACGAAAGCGCTTTAACGTTGGGCCACCGTCGGCATAGCAAGCCTTGATGTAAAGATCTTCTGCATTTTGTGAAAAATTGTTCGTTGCGTTGGCTACGGCAGATGCGAGCAACTTGCGCACGATGTGTGCCGAATCGCGATCTGTCAGGCGCAATAGATTGTCGGCCGAGCGAACGTCCATTCCGCGAACGAGGTTCAACACGACGCGAACCTTTGAAGGTGATAAACGTGCAAATCGAGCCGACGCGCGATAACCGCTTGATACGCCAGCAACGCGAGTTGCTTCGTTGAGTTTCGGGCCGGTCATGACTTACCTGGACCCGATGCTGCTGCCGCTGCGGCTGCTGCTGCTTTTTCTTGGCTCTGGTGAAATTTGAATGTTCGAGTTGGTGAGAATTCGCCAAGTTTGTGACCGACCATCGATTCAGTCACGTATACCGGCACATGCTTGCGACCATCGTGAACTGCGAATGTATGTCCGAGCATGTCAGGGATAATCGTGCTGCGACGTGACCATGTCTTGATGACCTTGCGGTCTCCGCTCGCGTTCATCTCGTCCAACTTCTTGAGAAGGTGTTCATCAACAAACGGACCTTTTTTAAGACTGCGTGACATTTAGTTAACCTCTTGACTTTCCTGATCGGCGACGACGAACAATCATCTGCTGAGATGACTTGTTCTTGTCGCGAGTACGACGCTCTGGCTTACCCCATGGCGAAACTGGTGGACGACCACCAGAAGTTTTACCTTCGCCACCACCGAGTGGGTGATCAACTGGGTTCATTACAACACCACGAGATTGCGGGCGAACGCCCTTCCAGCGATTTCGACCAGCTTTACCAATCTTGATTTGCTCATGTTCTGAGTTGCCGATTTCGCCAACAGTTGCACGACAGTCAATCGGAATTCGACGCATTTCACTCGAAGGCATACGCAAAGTTGCATATTGTCCTTCTTTGGCAACTAGTTGCACTGCCATGCCGGCCGAACGAGCAATCTTGCCACCCTGACCAGGACGCATCTCAATATTGTGAACGGTTGTACCGACTGGCATATAACGAAGTGGCAAAGCGTTGCCGACGATGATGTCTGCCTTCGGACCACTCTCAACTTTCGCGCCAACTTCAAGACCCTTCGGCGCAAGAATGTATGACTTCGTACCGTCTGCATAATGCAACAACGCAATTCGGCATGTGCGGTTCGGGTCATATTCAATTGCTGCAACTTTTGCTACACAGTTGTCTTTGCCACGTTTGAAGTCAACCATGCGATATTGCTGCTTGTGGCCGCCACCTTGGTGACGCGATGTAATTCGACCAGCAGAGTTGCGACCGCCACGCGACGGCTTTGGCGACAACAACGATTTTTCTGGAGTCGTCTTGGTGATCTCGCTGAAATCTGAAACTGTTTGAAAGCGGCGGCCAGGGCTCGTCGGGCGGCGTTTGCGAATTGGCATCTTGAGTCGTCCTTTGTCTAGTTCTCAAACAACGGGATTTGATTGCCCGCTTCTAATGTGACAAGAGCATGCTTCGAACCGTCGCGAACACCGATGCGGTTAGTGCCACGAGTGATGCGACGCTTACCAAGTCGGTTGATCGTATTTACGCGACGAACTTTTACGCCCCAAATTGACTGAACCGCATCGCGAATTTCTGGTTTTGTCGCCAATGGATGAACTTCGAATGTGTAAGTGCCCTTGTCGATCAACGAATAGCTTTTTTCGCTGACAACCGGTCGCAAAATAATGTCGCGTGGGTCTTTCACTTTGCGGCCTCCATTGTCGGCAGGCTCGCCTTGGTAAAGACGATCCAGTCATTGCACAAAATGTCATAGGCGTTGAGTTCGCCGGTGCTAAGCACTTGCACATCTTTCAAGTTGCGGAAGCTCTTCCAGGCATTTTCGTCTTTGCGCTCGAGTACAACCAAAATTCGCTCGTTAACGCCGAGGCTCTTCAAGGCTGCGGTCGCTGACTTGGTGCTTGGTGCCGAAAAGCCCCACTCTTCAACAACGACTACTTTGCTCTGGCTCATACGATCTGAAAGCGCCGAACGCAAAGCAAGTTGCACCATTTTCTTTGGTGTTCGTTGTGAATATTTACGGGGTTTTGGTCCAAGTGCAACGCCACCACCACTGAAGTGCGGCGCACGAATTGAACCTTGGCGAGCATTACCAGTGCCCTTTTGCTTAAACGGCTTTTTGCCACCGCCTCTGACTTCTGAACGAGTCTTGGTGCTTTGTGTGCCCGAGCGCCGGTGCGCAAGCTGGGCAACAACGACTTGGTGCAATACCGGAATATTTGGTGTGATGCCGAACACCGAGTCGGCAACTTCAACCGAAGCGGCTTTCTTGCCGGCAGCATTTTTCATTTCAATCTTTGCCATGGCTACTCCTTGACCGCACCCTTGACAGCGTTACGAATAATTACGACGCCACCATTTGGACCAGGAACTGAACCTTTGACGAGCAACAAATTGCGCTCAAGATCTGCTTGCACAACTTCGAGATTCAAAGTTGTTACTTGTTGGTGACCCATGTGACCCGACATGCGCAAACCTTTGAAAACGCGACCCGGAAATGTACATGAGCCGATCGAGCCTGGTGCACGATGGTGCTTGTGGTTACCGTGACTCGCACCTTGACCACCGAAATTGTGGCGCTTCATGGTGCCGGCGAAACCTTTACCACGACTTACAGCCGTTACGTCAACTCGCTCGCCAACTGCAAGCGTGTCAACTTTAATTTCTTGGCCAATTTCAAAACCCTCAACAGAATCAAGTCGCAACTCAACAAGTCGACGACCCGCAGCAACGTTACGTACGCCGCTCTTTGGCGCAAAATGACCAGCTTCTGCTTTGTTTAGCTTCTTTGCATCACGTTGTCCGTAAGTGACTTGCAGCGCCGTGTAGCCATCAGTCAGACCTGTTTTAACTTGCACAATTCGGGCTGGCTCTATGCGCAACACTGTTACGGGCACGACGCGTTGGTCGTCTCCCCACACCTGTGTCATGCCGACCTTTTCGCCGACGATCGCTTTTTGTGCCATAAGGCCAAAACCTTTTCTCGAAATGTTTAATGAAATAATTCGTGTATTCGCACAAATGCTCCGCAGGCCTTGGCCGCACGGAGCACTCTTATAGTTTTCGCTGTGAGGTACCCACAAAACTCTTGGGCGCACACAGACATCAATTTTTTGAATTGATCTCTTCGTCTACAACTCTGAGAACCAGGGTCACGAACGAAGTGTTTACTCTATCCCCCTTAAATCACGACCCCAAACCGAAAAACCCAAGAAAATTGGCTATTTTTAGGCTTTTTTGACCGTTGTTATAACCGCAAGAATTTCGACGGATTATTCAGAACGAGCGATCAAAGTTGCCTCAAAAACGAGCCTTTCTCCGTCTCGAAAAATTTCGATTTTGACAGTTTGACCTGGTTCGGCATCTCGAATCGCCGCCACCAAACCTGCCTGGCCATCAATCGGCTCGCCATCTACGGCAAGCACAACGTCGTCGATCAAAATGCCCGCCTTGTCGGCTGGTGAACCTGGTTGCACGTTGGTGATGATTGCACCCTGTCCACCATCTTCACGCGCGGCCAAACCAACTCCGAGAAAGCCCTCTTCACGCACTGCCCCGTTTGCCTGCTCGCGCAACTGTTCGATGACAATTAAAACTTCGTCAACCGAAATTGAAAATCCAATGTTGTTCGCTGCTGATTCAGAATCGCCTCGCGCTACTGCTGTATTGATGCCGACAACTTCGCCTTTGAGATTGACCAACGGTCCACCCGAGTTGCCCGACGAAATAGCGGCGTCAGTTTGAATCAAACTATTTAATGCACCTGAGTCTGTCTCAATCGTTCGCTTTAATGCCGAGACGATGCCAGAAGTTACAGTCGGTCCACCGTCGAGCGCCAATGCATAACCAATCGCAACAACTGTGTCACCAATTTGCACGCTGCCCGGCTTAGCAAAAGTTGCTGCGATTAGTCCGGTTACGTCAACTTTGATCAATGCCAAATCGTTGCCAAAATCTGATGCAAGAATTTTTGCTACTCGCGGCTCAGTTTCTCCGGCAAATCGAACCACTACTTCAGTCGCATCTTCAATCACATGCGCATTCGTCAAGATTTCGCCATCAGATGTCAACACAACACCGGTGCCAACGCCACGACCGCCGCCAAAATCGTCATCCACTGTCGTCGAAATCGTGACGACACTATTTGCTAGTCGCTCAGCAACTTGGGCGATCAACGAACCGTCAGACAAACCATCGTCTTGGGCAACGACAACGGGTGCCGAAGTTATCTGCGTTGTCGAATCTGAGTTATCTAAGTCAACGAGATTTGCCTCTTGGGCAACATAAGTGCCGATGATTCCGCCAAATAAACCAAATACTGCTGCAACAAGCACCACTCCAAAGCGCCGACGCGGCGACCGACCTGCTTCGTCATAATTTTGCAACGGCAAATCTGATTGCACCGGCAACTGTGGCGGTGGCAACTGTGACGAATTCTCATTGAAATCGCTCATAGTTGATTTCTACCCTTTCGTATTCTCATTAGACAACGTTTTTCGCAGTGACTTTTGCACCTTACCAATTAGTTTGCGCCAAACATATTGGCATCTGGAGGCACAACCCACGAGATTCCCACATTATTCAGTCGTGTGGCTATTTTTGAAGCGAGGGCGGGCACAAAGGGTAGATAGACAATTGAACCTTCAACAACTTCTTCCGGACTTACAACTGGTCTTCCAAAAAGTCTTGTATGTTGCCGTGAAGCATCTTCGTCAACAAAAAAATCGACCTCCAACTCAAGTTCACCAAACAACCAAATTGCATTTATCGAAGTCCCAAATACCCCAAAAGAGCCACCATTCGAGAAACTCTTCGCATGATCTCGCACTAAATTTATCCACTCAACAGACTCGGGCAACCAAGTCGTGTCGTCAATCGAAAGAATTTTAGAATGCTCAAATTTTGCTGGCCGGCAAATTGCCCAGCATTCTCTAGTTTCAAGTCTTGACTTGATCTCAACTACGTCAAAACCTGCATTCATTAGAAAGCTACCTAAGGTCTTTACAGAAAAGTGTGAGCAGTGGTCTGCGATCAAAAGTTTAAAAGGATCAAGAGAGCAATCAGGAACTGCGATTACTAAGTAGCCATCTGAACTTAATAGTCCACGTATTTGACGCAGCGTCTCTTTTGGGTTTGTTATGTGTTCTAGGGTGTGAGACATTGAGATCAAATCAAATTTAAGACTTGTGTTCAACTCTCCAACAAATAGTTTCTTGAAGTTTTTAATTGTTTGAAGGTTCTGAAGTTCTCGATCATCTAGGTCATAACCGAACAAGTTGAAGTCAGCTCGAGAACTAGAAAATGACCGTAGTAAATTGCCAGCGCCACAACCAAAATCTAAAACTTGAGCACCTAGTTTTGTTCTGCAAATCCCCAGAACCGAATCAACAAAAAGATCGCCTCGCAAAGTTGTTGCGCCTTCAATAAACACTGTCTGATCGAAGTCGCTGGTCTGAAAATAAGTTGCATAGGCACTGTAAATCTCATTAGCCGAATCTTGCCATTCTGACGTCACTCCCGCTTGAGGAAACAAGCAAGCCCTGCAACGCGCCATCACAAAGCCTTTACGCCACGGTTTAGCGTCGGATGAAATTGTTCTTAAGTCAGCAAACGAGTTAATCAGCTCAAGATCGTGGCTCTGGCAATAAATACATTGCATCGATCTAAACGCTTTACGTTAGATCTGATTTATCAACTGTTTTGAATCTTGATTTCGATGTCAACGCCGGCAGGCAACTCTAAACGCTGAAGACTGTCGATTGTCTTGGCGTTCGGGTCAACAATGTCGATCAAGCGCTTGTGAATGCGCATCTCAAAGTGTTCGCGCGAGTCTTTGTCAACGTGTGGTCCACGAATAACTGTGAAACGATGCTTGTCAGTCGGCAGAGGTATCGGCCCACGCACTGTGGCACTCGTACGAGTGACAGTCTCAACGATCTTTTTTGCAGAATCGTCGATGTTCTGGTGGTCAAACGCCTTTAGACGGATGCGAATGCTCTGTGCCATCAGCGTTTACCAGTTATCGACGATCTACTTAAGAATCTTTGTTACGCGTCCGGCGCCAACTGTGCGGCCACCTTCACGAATAGCAAAGCGAAGACCTTCGTCCATCGCAATCGCTTTACCGAGCTCAACTGTCATTGTTACGTTGTCGCCAGGCATAACCATTTCGGTGCCCTTTGGCAATTCAACTGTGCCAGTTACGTCAGTTGTTCTAAAGAAGAACTGTGGTCGGTAGTTGTTGAAGAAAGGCTTGTGGCGTCCGCCTTCTTCTTTCTTCAATACGTAGACCTGACCTTCGAAGTTTGTGTGTGGAGTAATTGAGCCTGGGGCGCAAAGCACCTGGCCACGCTCAACTTCTTCTTTTTTGGTGCCACGCAAAAGCGCACCAATGTTGTCGCCTGCTTGACCTTCGTCGAGCAACTTGCGGAACATTTCAACACCTGTACAAACAGTCTTTTGAGTGTCACGCAAACCAACGATTTCAATTTCGTCACCTGTGTGCACTTTGCCCTGCTCAACTTTGCCAGTTACTACGGTGCCACGACCAGTGATCGTGAACACGTCTTCAATTGGCATCAAGAATGGCTTATCAAGTTCACGCTTCGGCTCTGGAATTGACTTGTCACATGCAGCCATGAGCTCCATGACCTTGTCTTGCCAAGCTGCATCGCCTTCAAGCGCTTTGAGCGCCGAAACGCGAACGACTGGGCAACCTTTGCCGTCGAACTCATACGAAGTGAGCAAATCGCGAACTTCTTCTTCAACGAGTTGCAACATTTCTTCGTCTTCAACCATGTCTGACTTGTTAAGAGCAACAACGATGTATGGCACACCCACTTGCTTTGCCAGCAGCACGTGCTCACGAGTTTGTGGCATCGGGCCGTCAGTTGCAGCCACTACCAAGATCGCACCGTCTACCTGAGCAGCGCCGGTGATCATGTTCTTGATGTAGTCAGCGTGACCTGGCATGTCAACGTGTGCGTAGTGACGGTTCTCGGTGTTGTACTCAATGTGAGCGATCGAGATCGTAATACCACGAGCTTTTTCTTCAGGAGCCTTGTCGATTTGATCGAAGGGTGTGTAATCGGCGAGACCCTTGCTGGCGAGCGTCTTTGAAATCGCTGCAGTCAAAGTTGTTTTGCCGTGGTCAATGTGGCCCATCGTGCCGATATTGACGTGTGGCTTGTTGCGCTCAAATTTCGCTTTGCTCATTGTTCTTCTCTCCTGTTATTGCTGGTTACTGTTAAAACTTTGGCTTGCTCGGTTATTCGCCGCGCACGCGCTTGATAATTTCGGTTGATATTGCTTCGGGCACTTGCTGATACGAATGAAACTGCATCGTGTAAGTCGCACGCCCTTGAGTACGAGAACGCAGGTCTGTACTGTATCCGAACATTTCGGAAAGCGGAACCTGCGACTTGACGATTTGTGCGTTTCCGTTAGCTTCCATGCCTTCAATGCGGCCTCGACGGCTTGAAAGGTCGCCAATTACGTCACCCATGTAGTCCTCAGGGGTCACCACTTCGACGGCCATAATCGGCTCAAGAAGAATCGGTCGGGCCAACTGAGCAGCTTTACGGAACACCATTTGGCCGGCAATCTTGAAGGCCATTTCGCTTGAGTCAACATCGTGGTACTGACCATCAACCAACGAAACTTTTACGTCCACAGTTGGATAACCAGCAAGTACGCCTGCATCTAGCGCTGACTGAATGCCTTGGTTCACCGGCTGAATATATTCGCGCGGAATTCGACCACCGGTGATCTCATCTTCGAACTGATAACCGCCACCTGGGCCGCTTGGTTCAATCGTTACTTTGACAACTGCGAACTGACCAGAACCACCAGTTTGTTTGATGTGTCGGTATTCGATGTTCTCGATCTTCTTCGTAACAGTTTCGCGATATGCAACTTGCGGCTTGCCGACGGTCGCATCAACTGCGAACTCGCGCTGCATTCGGTCGACGAGAATTTCAAGATGCAACTCTCCCATTCCGGAGATAACTGTCTGACCAGTCTCTTCGTCGGTGCGAACTCTAAACGTCGGGTCTTCATCTGACAACGACTTCAATGCCTTACCAAGTTTGTCTTGGTCGTTCTTTGTCTTTGGTTCGATCGCCACGTGAATAACCGGCTCAGGAAAAATCATTCGCTCGAGCACGATCGGGTCGCCACGATCACAGAGCGTGTCACCAGTAGTTACATCTTTGAAACCAAGACCAGCGACAATGTCGCCCGCCATTGCGAATTCAATGTCTTCGCGTTGGTTTGCGTGCATCAACAACAAACGACCGACGCGCTCGCGCTTTTCTTTTACAGAGTTATAAACCTCGTCACCCTTGGTGATTGTGCCCGAATAAACCCTGAAGTATGTCAAGCGACCAAATGGATCAGCCACGATCTTGAATGCGAGTGCCGAGAACGGCGCTTTCTCATCGGCTTGACGTGTCAGAGTCTCGTCACCGTTTACGTTTGTTCCGTTTGCTGGCGGAATATCGAGTGGGCATGGCATGTAATCAACAACTGCGTCAAGCATTTGCTGTACACCTTTGTTTTTAAATGCCGAGCCACAAAGAATTGGCACGAAGCTAAACGCCAAAGTGCCCTTACGAATGCCTCTGCGAAGGTCTTCTTCGCTCAAGTCATCGGTGGCCAAGAACTTCTCCATTAGTTGCTCATCTTCAGAAGCAACCAAATCAAGCAACTCGGCGCGGAATTCTTTCGCTTTGTCGAGGAATTCAGCCGGAATATCCTCTTCGTGGTATTCAGAGTCTTTCTCGTCGCCATCCCAGACGATTGCTTTCATCTTTACGATGTCAATTAAACCTTTGAAATTTGCTTCGCCACCATATGGCAACTGCAGAACTGCCGGCACTGCTTGCAGGCGATCTTTAATCATGTCGAGTGTGCGGTAGAAGTTTGCGCCAGTGCGGTCCATTTTGTTGATGAAGCACATGCGCGGAACCTTGTACTTATTGGCTTGGCGCCAAACTGTTTCGGTTTGTGGCTCAACACCTGCAACCGAGTCGAATACTGCAACTGCGCCGTCAAGTACGCGCAGCGAGCGCTCTACTTCAATTGTGAAGTCAACGTGACCAGGCGTATCGATGATATTGATGCGATGTCCGCGCCAAACTGCAGTCGTCGCAGCTGAAGTAATGGTGATGCCACGTTCTTGCTCTTGCACCATAAAGTCCATGACGGCAGCACCTTCGTGCACTTCGCCGATCTTGTAGGTCTTTCCGGTGTAGTAAAGAACTCGCTCAGTCGTTGTCGTTTTACCGGCGTCAATGTGCGCCATGATGCCGATGTTTCGATATTTATCAAGTGGATACTCGCGTGATGGCATGGGGGTGTACCTATTAACTTGTTCTGCTGATTACCAGCGGTAGTGAGCGAACGCTTTGTTCGACTCAGCCATCTTTTGCATGTCTTCGCGCTTCTTCATTGACGCGCCGAGACCATTTGATGCGTCCATCAGTTCACTTGCCAAGCACTCGGCCATTGTTTTTTCACGGCGGCTACGTGCGTTCTCGACAATCCAACGAATTGCAAGAGTCGTTGCACGACGTGGTCGCACTTCGACTGGCACTTGGTAAGTTGCGCCACCAACACGACGGCTGCGAACTTCAAGAGGCGGCTTCACATTGTCAACTGCGCGCTTGACTGCGGTGAGTGGCTCGGCACCCATTTTTGTTTCCATTACTTTCATTGCGTCATAAACAATTGATTCGGCGATGCTCTTCTTGCCGTGCAACATCACTTTGTTGACAATCTGAGTTACGAGTGCTGAGCGATAAACCGGATCTGCTGCGAACTCGCGACGAGCGACGGGACCTTTACGTGGCATGAATTAATCCTTTACTTTTTCTTCGCGCCGTAGCTGCTGCGAGACTGCTTGCGATCTTTTACACCGGCGGCATCAAGTGCGCCGCGAATAACTTTGTAACGAACACCTGGCAAGTCGCGTACACGACCACCACGAACAAGCACGATCGAGTGCTCTTGCAAATTGTGACCCTCGCCCGGAATGTAGGCAGTGATTTCGACACCGCTTGTCAGACGCACACGGGCAACTTTGCGTAGTGCTGAGTTTGGCTTCTTTGGAGTAGTTGTGAAAACGCGAGTACATACACCACGACGTTGAGGTGAACCTTTGAGCGCAGGAGTCTTAGTCTTCGAAGACTTCGAGCTTCGACCCTGGCGGATCAACTGTTGAATTGTGGGCACGCAAACGACCTTTTCTTAAATTGCTTAAATGAAAACCGACTAACAAAACCACCCCAAAACGGGACAGTGAATACTACGGTTCAACGCCTCGTCTCGGCAACCTACCCCAACTAGAACTATCCGCAATCGGCCTGTCTATTGCTGTCAATTTGCACTAATACCGAGCTTCAGGCAACCGCCATAATGAAATATTGACCACCAAGAGGCAACGGCTTCAAAACACGGTCAATTTTCGCCAAGGCTTTTAAAGGCTGTGGGAAGAATGAGCAAAATCCACTATCTGCAATTTTTAGCGCACACTCGGCGGTCAGCAGTCGCTTCAGGTCTCTAATTGAGATCAATTCGGCATCATGGTCCATGTCGCAATTGGCAACAATTCTGAGTGTCAAAGGATTATGAGTATTGTGCTCAACAATAAATAGGCAACCATTTTCAGAAAGCCGTGATCTCAGTCGCTTGATAACAGCCACACGTTCACTTGCAGTTATGTGGTGCAACACCGTTGATAAAAAAATGACATCGAACTTGTCTTCAATCAAAAGATCTGGCTTTAGCGTCGTCACCGTTGAAAATTTCTCGCGGGCAATACTCAGCGATACTTCAGAAACATCGGTCAAGAAAATTTCAGAGTCTGGAAAATTCCTTTGAAGTGAAGGCACCGACAGCCCAACACCGCAACCAAAGTCCAATATCTTCGAGATTTTTCGCCGTCGTGACGCATAACGCTTTATCAAATTTGATTTATACTCGGCCTGATATTCCTCGCTAGTTAAGGCAACCGAAAGTGTCTGACGCAACTTCTTTGAATAGTCAGATGCGTACTCGTCAAAATTTGACATGACTCAACTCTATTTGAGCAAAAGCTCCTCGCAAAAGTTGACTATTGAGCGATATCTGTGTCAGTGACGCCGTCTGAATCAGTTGCAAAACCTGCATCTGGCGCAGACTCAACTACTTGCGCAGTCGCATCGCTAACTGTTTCAGTGACTGTTTCAACAGCCGATTCAGTATCTACTTCATCAGCGACAGCTTCAGCGACAACCTCGTCAAGTGGCTCATCATCGGCGACATAGTTGCCTTGCAACCCTGCCAAATACGCGGCTGGGTCGGCTTCGTCATCGCTCGAGTAATAAGGCATCGGCACGTAATCTGGCGCGCTGACATCAAACAAGTTGTAGCGATCCATGCCGGTACCGGCTGGGATCAACTTACCGATGATGATGTTTTCTTTCAGACCAACCAAATGATCTGACTTGCCATCAATCGCCGCTTCTGTGAGAACACGAGTCGTCTCTTGAAAAGATGCTGCCGACAACCAAGACTCGGTTGCCAACGATGCCTTGGTGATACCCATCAATTCTGGGCGACCTTCGGCTGGCTTCTTTCCTTGTTCAACGATTGCGCGGTTAACGTCACGGAAGTCTTTCGAGTCTGCACGATGACCTGGCAAGAAATGTGTGTCACCAGGTTCTTGCACGCTTACGCGTCGTGTCATCTGACGAACGATCAACTCGATGTGCTTGTCGTGAATCGCTACACCCTGGTCGCGATAAACCCTTTGCACTTCTTCGACGAGATATTGCTGAGTTTCGCGAATGCCCTTGATCTGCATCAGTTCTTTCGGATCTAATGGACCGTCAGTGATTCGGTCTCCCGCTTCAAGATTTTGTCCATCTTTTACGAGTGGTCGGCTGCCTGTTGGCAAGATGATCTCTATTTCTTGACCTTGATCGTCAATGAACTTGATCGGAATGCCCTTGCCTTCGTCTTCGAGAATTCGAACAACGCCAGTTACGGGCACAAGTCGTGCCGAACCTTTCGGGTTGCGGGCTTCGAAAAGTTCTACAACGCGTGGCAAACCGCCAGCGATGTCTTTGCCTGCAACACCACCAGTGTGGAAGGTACGCATCGTCAACTGAGTACCAGGTTCACCAATTGACTGAGCAGCAATTACACCTACTGCTTCACCCAATTCGATGTCTTTACCAGTTGCCAATGAACGGCCATAACACTTTGCGCAAACACCAACTTCGGCGTCGCATGTTAAAACCGAACGAACACGCACGCGAGTGACCTTCGGGTCATTGCGCAATGTCGCCATCTCTTCATCTCCGACGATCGTGTTGCGTGGCATGACCGAACCGTCTGAAAGCTCGATGTCATTAAGTAACGCACGACCAAACAACTTCGTCTCAAGGTATGAGCGTGTATTGGCAGTATCGGCCCCAACGTTTTCTACCCAAACACCAAGTGTCGTGCCGCAGTCATCTTCGCGAACGATTAGTTCTTGGGCCACGTCGTGCAGACGGCGAGTCAAATAACCCGAGTCAGCAGTACGCAACGCGGTGTCGACAAGACCTTTACGCGCACCAGGAGTTGCAATGAAGTACTCAAGAGTTTGCAGGCCTTCACGGAAGTTGCTCTTAATCGGACGAGGAATCATGTCACCACGAGGGTTAGCCACAAGACCACGCATACCTGCAATCTGACGCATCTGGGTCATGTTTCCACGAGCACCAGAGTTGATCATCATGTCAACCGGGTTGAAGCGAAGTTCTTTGAACTCTTTTTCCATTGCTTGCTGAACATCAGATGTTGCAGCAGTCCAAATGCGCACTTCTTGGCTGCGACGCTCACCGTCGGTGATAATGCCGCGACGAAACTGTGTCTCAACTTTCTCGGCTTGCTTTTCGTAACCGTCAAGAATGCCCCGCTTTGCAGCTGGTGTCTTAACGTCATCAACCGAGACAGTCAAACCTGATTGCGACGCGTAGCGATAGCAAAGGTTTTTGATCGCATCAAGTGACGATGCAATTACTGCTTTTGGATAGTTGTCGCTCAATCGCTCTACGATCACGCCGAATTCTTTTTTCTTTACTGGTGCCGTAATGTGACCAAATCGCTTCGAGAAATCTGCTGGCAGAACTTCTTCGAACAACATGCGACCTGCGGTTGTTTCAAAGTAAGTCGAGTTGCCCTGATCATCTTTCTCAAGAACCTTGATCTTCGAGTGCAATTTGAGACTGTCTTCATCAAGTGCGCGAATGATCTCCCACATTTCCTTAAAGACGCGACCTTCGCCGGCCAAACCAGCGTCATCGCGAGTCAAATAGAAACCACCGATTACAAGGTCTTGCTGGGGAGTAACAATTGGTCGACCTGATGCTGGCGACAAAATATTGTTCGCCGAAAGCATCAACACGCGAGCCTCTGCTTGCGCTTCAACTGACAGCGGAAGGTGAACAGCCATTTGGTCACCGTCGAAGTCAGCGTTGAACGCTGTGCAAACAAGTGGGTGCAAGTGAATTGCCTTGCCCTCAACCAACACCGGCTCAAAGGCTTGAATACCCAAGCGGTGCAATGTCGGCGCACGGTTCAACAGAACCGGATGCTCTTTAATTACTTCTTCGAGCACGTCCCAAACTTGTGGGCGACGACGCTCAACCATGCGCTTGGCAGACTTGATGTTCTGAGCAAGTTGCTGATCGGCCAGTCGCTTCATCACGAATGGTTTGAACAATTCGAGTGCCATCAACTTTGGCAAACCGCACTGCTGCAAACGCAATGTCGGACCAGCCACAATTACTGAACGACCCGAGTAGTCAACGCGCTTTCCGAGCAAGTTCTGACGGAAGCGACCTTGCTTACCTTTAAGGCCATCTGACAGTGACTTAAGCGGACGATTGCCTGGACCACTTACAGGGCGACCACGACGACCGTTGTCGAACAGTGCATCTGCTGCTTCTTGCAACATTCGCTTTTCGTTGTTGACAATAATTTCTGGCGCACCAAGTTCGAGCAAACGGCTCAGACGGTTGTTGCGGTTAATCACACGACGATAAAGATCGTTCAAGTCTGAAGTTGCAAAACGACCACCGTCAAGCTGCACCATCGGACGCAACTCTGGTGGAATCACCGGAATGACATCAAGGATCATCGCCTTGGGGTTGTTGACCAAACGCTCGTCTTTATCTTTTCGGTTGAACGAAGCAACAATCTTCAAACGTTTGATGGCTTTTTGCTTGCGCTGAGTCGACAGCGGCTTGCCGTTGAGACCGTTCATGATTGCATCGCGCAAAATTACTTCTTCGGCATCGAAGTCGATCGTGTCGATCAAAACTTTGATTGCTTCTGCACCTGTACCGCCAGTGAAATAGTCTTCATAGCGATCTTTGATTTCACGCCAGAGTTCTTCGTCGTCAATGATCATTCGCGGATGAAGTTTTTGGAATGTTTCGAAAGCACGCTCAAGACGATCTAGGTCTTTCGTATGGCGATCGCCGATCATCTGAATGTCTTTGTCGATCAATTTTTGACGAGCGCGAATATCGCTTTCTTTTGCGCCATCTTTTTCAAGTTGCTTTAGTTCAGCCTCAGCATCTTTTTGACGCAACTTGATTTCTTTTTCGCGTTGCTTGATCATCAAATCACGGTCTTCGAGGTATTCTTTCTCGAGATCTGGCAACTCAACATGGCGACGATCTTGATCGACAGCGCTCACCAACCACGCAGCAAAGTAAATAACTTTTTCAAGTTGCTTGGCCTTAATTTCTTCACGCGACTCTAAGCCACCAAGAAGATACGCCAACCAACTACGAGTACCGCGCAGATACCAAATGTGCACGACAGGTGCAGCAAGTTCGATATGACCCATGCGCTCGCGGCGCACTTTTGAGCGTGTTACTTCAACGCCACACTTTTCACAGATGATGCCCTTGAAGCGAACTCGCTTGTATTTGCCGCAATAGCATTCCCAGTCGCGGGTTGGTCCGAAGATTTTTTCGCAGAACAAACCGTCACGCTCTGGGCGCAATGTTCGGTAGTTGATCGTCTCAGGCTTCTTAACTTCGCCACGCGACCAGTTGCGAATGTCGTCGGCAGTTGCCAAACCAATACGCAATTGTTGAAAGCTGTTGATGTCCAACTTGCGCTTGTTGTCTTCAGTTACTACATCGTTCATGGTCATGCCAACCCTTCCGAAATGCTGCGGTTAATCATTAGAAAGCCTTCTCTCGTCGACGCTCGCGTTCGCGATCGTCGGCATCTGAACCTCGTTCGTTGCGGCTGATATCGATGCCAAGTTCACGCACTGCAGTGAAGACTTCTTCGTCAAGATCTGTGAGCTCGACTTGCTTGCCCTCATGCGAAATAACTTCAACGTCAAGGCAAAGAGCTTGCATTTCTTTCATCAACACTTTGAAGCTCTCAGGAATGCCCGGCTCTGGAATGTTGTCGCCCTTCACGATCGCTTCGTAAACGCGAACTCGTCCGAGAACGTCGTCGCTCTTGATCGTGAGCAATTCTTGCAAGCAATACGCCGCGCCGTAGGCCTCGAGTGCCCACACTTCCATTTCGCCGAATCGCTGACCACCGAATTGAGCCTTGCCGCCCAATGGTTGCTGCGTGATCATCGAGTATGGACCAGTTGAACGAGCGTGAATCTTGTCGTCAACCAAGTGGTTGAGTTTCAAGATGTACATGTAGCCAACCGTGATCGGGTTGTCGTATGGCAAGCCTGTGCGACCATTGCGCAAAACAAGCTTGCCGTCAGTACCAATCATTCGCTTGCCGTCGACCGACTCTGGGTTCAAGTTCTTGAGAATCGACTGAATCGTCGGATGTGAACCGGCTTGATCGTCTTCATCCCAATGAGCACCGTCGAAGACAGGCGTTGCAATGAAAGTCGCTGGTGGTGTAGATGGACGAGTCTTTGACTCTGTGCCACGAACTGGGTTCGCGCCAACAGTCTTGTCATTTTTCTCGTCGTACCAGCCCCATCGGGCGCAATAACCCAAGTGAGCCTCGAGTACCTGACCGATGTTCATTCGGCTTGGCACACCAAGTGGGTTCAAGATGATGTCAACTGGCGTGCCGTCTTCGAGATATGGCATGTCTTCAACTGGCAAGATCTTGGAGATAACACCCTTGTTGCCGTGCCGACCAGCGAGTTTGTCGCCGACGCTAATTTTGCGCTTTTGTGCCACGTGAATCTTGACGATTTGGTTGACACCTGGTGGCAGTTCGTCACCTGGTTCGTCGTCGCCTTCAGCAGCGCGCTTAAGCACCTTGACGTCGATGACCTTGCCACCTTCACCGTGCGGAACCTTGAGTGAAGTGTCACGAACTTCTTTCGATTTCTCACCGAAAATCGCACGAAGCAATCGTTCTTCTGGCGTCAATTCGGTTTCACCCTTAGGTGTTACTTTGCCAACAAGAACGTCGCCAGGTCCAACTTCTGCACCAACGCGAATGATTCCGCGGTCGTCGAGGTCGGCCAGAATTTCTTCTGACAAGTTCGGGATGTCACGGCTGATTTCTTCTGCGCCAAGCTTTGTGTCACGAGCATCAACTTCATATTCGTGAATGTGAATCGAAGTCAACACGTCTTCTTTAACAAGACGCTCTGACAAAATGATTGCGTCTTCGAAGTTGTAGCCCTCCCATGGCATCAAGGCCACGAGCAGGTTCTTGCCGAGTGCGAGTTCACCTTCGTCGGTGCTTGGACCGTCGGCGATGAGATCACCCTTCTTAACTTTTTGTCCTTCTTTGACACGCACAACTTGATTGATGCATGTGTCTTGGTTCGAGCGCAAGAACTTGAACAGCTTGTGTTCGTGTTCGCGCTTCGGAAGGTTCTCGTATTTAACGACGATTGACGCACCGGTAATTGACTCAACAACACCGTCGTCTTTGGCCAAAACCAAGTCGGCGCCATCACGTGCAGCGCGAGCTTCGACACCAGTACCGATGTATGGCGCTTCAGCACGAATCAATGGCACGGCCTGACGTTGCATGTTTGCACCCATCAGCGCACGGTTTGCATCGTCATGCTCAAGGAAAGGAATCAACGCGGTCGCGATTGAAACAATTTGCTTTGGCGATACGTCGATGAAGTCAACTTCTGCCGGTGTTACATAACCAATGTCAGTTGTTGCGCCGAAGAAACTTTCTGCTTCGAGCATCTTCTTGAGGTCTTCCAAACTTGCTGCCTGTGGTGATCGACGCACAAGAACGCGCTCATCGCGCAAACGACCGTCCGCCAAAATCGGTGTGTTGGCCTGGGCAACGACGTAATTTTCTTCTTCGTCGGCTGCCATGTATTTAATCTCGTTGGTGACGATGCCGCCGCGCACTCGGCGATATGGAGTTTCGATGAAACCAAACGGATTAACACGTGCATACGTTGAAAGCGCACCGATCAGACCGATGTTCGGGCCTTCTGGTGTTTCAATTGGACACATGCGGCCGTAGTGCGAGAAGTGAACGTCTCGAACTTCGAAACCTGCGCGCTCACGGCTAAGACCACCAGGTCCAAGTGCTGAAAGGCGACGACGATGGGTCAAACCCGATAACGGGTTGACTTGGTCCATAAATTGTGACAGCTGCGAAGTGCCGAAAAACTCTTTAATTGCGGCCACAACTGGGCGAACGTTAATCAATGTCTGTGGCGAAATCGCCTCAGAATCTTGAGTCGTCATTCGCTCACGAACAACGCGCTCCATACGTGAAAGACCAATGCGAACTTGGTTCTGAATCAGTTCGCCTACCGAACGAATACGACGGTTTGCAAAGTGATCTTGGTCGTCAAGACGGTATCCAGGCTCTTGCTTGACGAGATGCAACATGTAACTGATGGTCGCCAAAACTTCGCAGCGGCTCAATACATCTTGATCTTCAGTTGGCAAATCGAGTTTGCCGAGTTCTGGTCCGACTTTGAGGCCGAACATCTCTTGAATCTTCTTCAACTCACCACCGAGTTTGCGATTTAACTTGTAGCGACCAACTCGTGACAAGTTGTAACGCACACCAAAGAAAGCCTGTTCAAAATAAACACGAGCGGCTTCGACGTTTTGCGGTTCGCTTGGTCGAGCACGCTTATAAATTTCGAGCAACGCTTCTTCGCGAGTTGGAGCGATCACTTTTTCACGGCGCCACTGATCTTCAAGGAAGTCAAAGTAATTGACGAAACGATCGATGAAACCCGGAGCGTTGATCTCGTCGTATCCGAGTGCGCGAATGATCGTGAAAACGCCCATGCGACGCTTGCGTGCAACGCGCGTGCCTGCGGTTACTTCTTTGCCTGGCTTATGTTCAACGTCGAACTCGAGCCACTCGCCGCGGCTTGGGTGAATCGTGCCCTTTACAAGCTGATACTTCGACAAGTTGCGCAAACGAAAGCGCTCGCCTGGTTCGAAGATTACGCCTGGTGAACGCACCAGCTGACTAACTACAACACGCTCGGTGCCATTAATGATGAACGTGCCCTTGTCGGTCATCTTCGGGAAATCACCGATGAAGACTGTTTGCTCTTTAATTTCACCTGTCGGGCGATTCAAGAACTTCGCTTTAACAAACTTTGGCACCGAATAGGTCATGTCACGATCGCGACATTCGGCTTCAGTGAATTTTGGTTTCGGATTTAGATCAGCATCGTCTGGATCAAATGTCAGTTCAAGCTGCAAATCATCGCTTACACCCTTGACCGGAGAAATATCTTCGAAGACCTCTCGCAAACCTTCTGTGAGAAACCACTCAAAACTTTCGCGTTGAACGCCAATTAAGTTCGGGATTTCCATTGCATCGGAAAGTGTTGCGAACGAATAACGTTCGCGTGCATCAGCACGAAGGGCCACGAGTGTACTCCTAGGGTTAGAAATTGGCAAGCAAAAAAATTAGAGTGAAATGCCCATTGAGAGAGTTTTTTGAATCACTCAAAGGGCATTGCACGGCGGTCTACGAGCCTATCGGTGAATAAATGAAACTCACCAACCCGAAGACCAAAATGCAAGTTCGAGACGCCCGGAAGACCCAGGCGCCAAGAACGAGTTATTACGCGAGTTCGACGGTTGCGCCGGCCTCTTCAAGCTTGGCTTTCGCCTTGGCGGCGTCGTCCTTGCTGGCCTTTTCTAGTACTGGCTTTGGTGCGCCATCGACAAGGTCTTTGGCTTCTTTGAGGCCAAGTTGTGTCAATTCACGTACTGCCTTGATGACGGCGATCTTCTGAGCGCCACCATCTTTCAAGATGACTGTGAACTCGTCTTTTTCTGCGCCTGCTTCTGCTGCTGGTGCTGCACCGCCTGCTGCTGCAACGGCCACAGGGGCTGCTGCTGTAACGCCGAACTTCTCTTCGAATGCCGAGAGAAGATCTTTGAGTTCAAGAACTGTAAGTTCTGAGATTCCATCAAGAATCTGATCTTTTGTTAGTGCCATTTTTATTTCTCCTTTTATTTGTTAATTAATTAATTTGATTAATTCTTTATGCCGCTTCACGCTGTTCAACAAGTGCCTTGAGGGCGTATGCGGTCTTGCGCGGCAACGCTGCAAACATATTTGCCGTCTTGGTGAGTGGTGCTTGCAACATGCCGGCAAGTTGCGCGAGCATGACTTCGCGTGGTGGAAGATCGGCAAGAGCCTTCAGTTCTTTTGCGCTGATTGCCTTTCCGGCAACTACGCCACCCATCAACACAAGTAGTGGATTTTCTTTCGCGTGCGTCTTGAGAACTTTCGCAACTGCTGAGGCGTCTCCGTCGACGAAAGTAATGGCCGCTGGGCCCTTCAAGAATTGTTCGAGTTCGGCGTAGCCCGACTCGCGCGCTGCGAAACGAGCAAGCGTATTTTTGTAGACCTTGTATTCGGCACCGTGTGGGCGAAGTGCGCGACGCAAAGTTGCCAACGAACCAACAGACAATCCGCGATATTCAGTAATGATCGCAGCGTTTGACTTGGCGAGTTTCTCGCTCACCTCTTTAACTACCGCAATTTTTTCTGCACTTGCATTTGCCATGAATTTAAAACTTTCTGGTTTGACAATGCTTAGGTGCTCAACGCAGTGCGGAACAACCCGGCGCGACTAATCGCGACCAGATTCATTCACCTCGTTTGGCGAACTATTGCTAGTTCATTATCTGAATTGAATTTCTCAGACCAAATTTCTGCGGTGGGCAACTTTCACATTGCTGTGATTGCTGCTTATTAACTTCTAACAATCTCTTACGATATCGGGCAATAAATCGACTTCACACCCGAAGTACTCTCAGACGTTTATTCGCCCGCAACAAGTGCCGGGTCAATCTTCACGCCTGGGCCCATTGTCGAAGACATTGAGATCTTCTTGATGTAACGACCCTTTGCTGCAGCCGGGCGAGTTCGGTTTAACTCGTCGATCACTGCAGCGACATTCAATTCCAAAGCCGAAGCTTCGAAACTGACTTTGCCCACTGGGATATGCACGTTTCCGTAACGATCTGTGCGATATTCAACTTTGCCACCTTTGAATTCGGCCACCGCACGCGCGACATCGGTTGTCACTGTGCCAGTCTTTGGGTTCGGCATCAAACCACGAGGTCCGAGTGCGCGGCCCAATTTACCGACGAGAGGCATCATGTCTGGGGTCGCGATCGCAATGTCGAAATCCATTTTGCCTTTTTCAATTTCTGCGGCGAGTTCATCGCTACCAACGATGTCGGCACCAGCGTCACGAGCTTGTTTGGCTGCTTCACCGGCTGCGAATACGGCAATTCGCACAGACTTGCCGGTGCCTGATGGCATCGAAACTGTGCCGCGAACGCTCTGTTCTGTTTTGCGTGGATCAAGTCCTAAACGCACTGCAAGTTCGACGGTTTCATCAAACTTTGCGTTGGCCAACGACTTCACTTTGGCTACGGCATCAGCCGGTGTGTGCAATGTCTCGCGGTCGTATGTGGCTATCGCATTGCGATAGTTCTTGCCGCGATTTTTATCAAGATTGTTATCTGTTTTGGTTTTATTCTGTGGCATTTCGCCTCCCTCGTTGTTGACCCGTCCGGATGAGGTTCTTCCGAATCAGGGTTGATTATTGCTTGATTACTTCGTATTTCACCCGACGACTGTCAGGCCCATTGAACGGGCTGTTCCGCGGACTTGTTGTTTGGCAGCCTCAAGATCGTTGGCATTTAAGTCAGGCATCTTGATTTTGGCTACTTCTTCAACATCTTTTTCGGTAACCGAACCAGCAACTTCTTTGCCCGGGTTCTTCGCGGCCTTTTCAAGGCCTGCTTTTTGACGCAATAAAACTGGTGTTGGCGGTGTCTTCAAAATAAACGAGAACGAACGATCTTCGAAAATCGTGATCTCGACAGGCACAACAGTGCCGCTTTGCGACTCAGTTGCTGCGTTGTATTGCTTGACGAAGTCCATGATCTGAATGCCGTGTGGTCCGAGTGCGGTACCGACTGGTGGAGCCGGTGTTGCCTTGCCCGCAGGAATCTGAATCTTGACGACTGCTTTTATGTCTTTTTTTGCCATGACTGGTTCTTTCTTTTAAGTTTCTAACTAAAGTTTCGCGACTTGACTGAAGTCCATTTCGACGAGGGTTTCTCGACCGAAAATATTGACAAGCACTTTCAACTTCATGTGGTCAGCATTAATTTCTGCAACTTGACCCGAGAAGTCTGCAAACGGACCTTCTTTGACACGTACACCTTCGCCAACTTCGTAATCAAGTTTTGGCGCCTTGCGCTTTGGTGCTTCTTTGCCGTCGCCTTTGGCTGACAAGAAAGTTGCAACTTCTTTGCGTGACAGTGGCGCTGGTGTCTTGCCTTTTTGGCTTTGACCCACGAAACCAGTGACGCCTGGCGTGTTGCGAATGCAAAACCAAGTTTCATCGTCCATTTCACAACGCACGAGAAGGTATCCAGGGAAAACTTTTTTCTGCACAGTTTGCTTGCGACCTTGTTTGAACTCAACGACGTCTTCCATCGGGATGACGATTTCGTAAATGCGATCGGTCAAGTTATATGACGCGATACGCGCTCTGAGATTGGCGTCAACTTTTTTCTCATAGCCCGACTGTGAGTGCACGACATACCATTTGCCTGGGCGCAACCACGGGCGATCAACTTCTTCATCTTCACCTTCGCCATTCTCGGTGAGATCAAAAGTTGCATCGACTACAGCCGACTCTTCGGCTGTTGCGTCATGCTCAAGTTGGGTTGTGGTGGTGTCGTCAGTCATTTAGTCGGTGCCTAATCTTTATAAAGCCAGCCTGAAAGTATGCCAAATGCAGCGTCTAATCCACCCACAAAAGCGGTGACAATTACGACGGTAACCAGCACAATTATCGAATAACGGCGAACTTCAGGGAATTTTGGCCAGGCAACCTTGCGCATTTCGTCACGAACTTCGCGGATGTATTGAAATGGGCCGACTCGCTCTTTGGCAACTTGGGCAGCAACCGTCGGTCGAGCCTGGCGAATTGGTGCGCCTTGATCGTTAACTTCGCCCATTTTTTGCATGGCGCGCTTCTGTTGACGGTTGAGATCCATTGACATATCGGCTTTTCAGCCTATCGGTCATACAAGGCTGCTTTGCAGGGCAGGAGGGATTTGAACCCCCGACCATCGGTTTTGGAGACCGGCGCTCTACCAACTGAGCTACTGCCCTAAATTCATTACTTGGCGCTTCACACGATAGTGCGCAAACGCCTCAACCGTTTAGCCGTTTTGCGATTTCTAGACAATCCAGTCTTGATTGTCGCGCAAAAACTGTGCGCCGTATTTGGCGCGAATCTCGCCATGGCAAATGGCTCGCTGTTCGCCTATAACTTCAGAATACTTTTTCCAAAACTTAGTTTGTAATTCGTCATCGCCACTTTGTGATGTCCACTTTCCTTCAACGCGATCCAACATTTCAAGCATCAGATCTCGAATTTCTTCAGGGGTATTGCTATCTATCGAGACCCCAGCATCCTTATATTGCGATGTGTGCGAGAACTGTGCGATGCCATTTTCGCCTATCTGCGAGAGATTCAGGCGCTTGCCCGTTTTAAGTGAGCTAACAGTCTTGGCAATGCCGAGGTCGCAGGCACGCGACGAATAAAACATATGAAATGGCGAGTAATTCACATAGGCGTTCGGTCGACGAAACGCCGCGGGTATCGCGTAATAGCCCAAGCCATCTGAGACGCAGAACTCGCAGCGAGAGCCAAGAAAAACATCCATAAATTCAGAACGAAAATTTGAATTTGCGTAATCAATTACTCGTGGATGTGATGACCGAAGTGGCTTGGCAACTATCGAACCCATTCGTATAACGAAAAGTCCTCTATCCGCGATTGCTTCGGCCGCTAGAACATAGTCGTCAACATCGCAATTCCGAAAGTCGTGATAGGACATGTCTCTTTCGGGAAAAGTGGCTTTTGTATAAGACGCATCGCGAACAATAAAACACACGAATCGGTCTCCCTCGCGTAACCCCATCTCTCTTAAAGTTTTTTTGCCTGCTTCGATTTCAGTCGGCGTAAACGACAAGTGCGATGGCGCCCCATCAATCAAGTTATGCACATCTAGACAAGTCGAAGCAGTGTTCGGTATCTGATGTGCCTTAGAACCTGGCAGCAGATTATTCAGTCGAAACACCGGCACCATAAACCAATTGGGCCAAATTCGCATCACGCGCTTCCACATTTTGTACACCACTCGGTTCGCAATTGGCTCGGGTGCGTACCAAATGTCGACTGATCGCTTGGGTTTTGGAGAAACACTGGACTCCTGCTCAAGAAGCATCAGATCAGTCTCTAACACAAAATGACCAATACGGTCGCTACGCATTGCTCCGATTCGCACAACGAACAGTGGCCGAATAACGCGAACGCAAACTAAAAAAATTAGTGCCAGAGGAATCGACAAAAATAGTCGAGCTAAGCGTTTAATTTTTTTGATCATAGGGTTTTACATAGTCCAATGTAAATTATCTCGCAAAAAGTTTGACCCAATAAATGGCTCTTGGCCTTTAACATGACTCTGAATGGGCTTTGGATTTAATTGATAATAATAAAGCCAAAATCTTTTAACTAATTCTTGACTCTTTGGCAGTTGTGTCCAAGTGCCTCTACGGCGGTTGAGTAATTCATAGGTGGCATCCAAAATCTCTTGCGGCGTATTTTCAACAAGTTCAAGTCCAGCATGGTCGTATTCATAACTGCTGGTACAAGAACCAAGACCGTTTGTTGACGTAACAATTTCGCTGAAGCGCAAGAATCGTGATTCGCTTTTAAGCCAATACTGCTTTGGGATTATCAAATCACGTGGGCCATATTTGCCGAAATTGCCAATCGGTATGTAGTTGGTCAACAGACGCGGTCGACGAAATATCTCAGGGATTGAATCAATCCCGAGCACTGATGATATGAAGAGCTCACAATTTGCCCCGAGATAGATGTCGAGAAACTCAGACCTCATACCATTTGAGGCGTAATCAATAACAAGTGGTGAATCTGCAACAAATGGGCGCTCTACTTTTGCTCCCATTCGAAATACCAGATAGCCATCTTTGGCGAGTTGTTCGGCAACTTCTTGATAATTGTCGATGTTATTGTTTCGGTAGTCGTCTTTTGCAACGTCTCGATCGCCAAATTGCTCTCGCTTGTAAGAAGAGTCGCGTACAGCCAGGCAAATGAATTTTTGACCAGGATGGGTTCGAACTGAGTCTAAAAATTTTTCACCTTCTAAAATCTCGTCAGATGTAAAACTCAGATGTGGGGGCATTTTGTCGAATAATGCATATGCATCACGATCATGGTGCTGAATTGAATACTTAGTACCACCCGGAAGTCGACGTGAAATTGCGTCGGCGTATCGATTTATCGGCGAATCTGAGATTCGTATTGTACGTGCCCACATTTTGTCAAGCTGCTGATTTGACACGCGTGCCACCGGATTTCGGTACCAAATATCTACTGACTTCTTAGTGTGGCTATTTACTTCAGCGTCTTTTTCGCACAAATAGACCTCGACATTTGTCGCATAGTGCCCAATCTCATGGCTTGGCAATCGCCCAAGCCTGTAGTTGCGAACTGGGCGAATCAATCGAATCGTTATAGCAACTAACAAACCAGCAACAATCCAAAAAACACTTTTCACGAACATCATGATTCGATGAATGAACGATGAGATGATAAAAAACTGTCAGAGATCGGCAACCTGCCTACAGCACCTTCGCTAACTCGAATCGCTTGAGCCGTATCTTGCCGTTCGGTAAGTGTCCAATTTTGGGACTCAAGTCTTGAAAACATTTCATTCGCGGCATTAATCAAGTCAGTTTCAGAGTTATCAATGACTTCAAACTCAAAGTCTTGATGAACTGTCGACTCGCAATGTGGTATCGGCGAGCGTAATGCATCTCGCAGATTCAATGGCAAAGCGTGATTTGAAATCCTGTATTGCTTTGGCACCATGAAAGATTTGTCTGACCAAAAGCAGTGACCATAAGACGAAAAATTTGATCGAATTGTGGGCGTATCAAAACACATTGCTGCTTCTGATCCACCCGACTGAGTGCCAACAAAAAATTTTGCTTTGGACCAAAGAAAGACGTCCATCCAATCCACTCGTTCGACAACATGTGCATAGTCGATGACATTTTTCATTTTTGGCAGGGGTGTCATCAATGGGCTTCCCATGCGTATTACATGTCCACCGCGACTGACTATCTCATTAATCATTGGTAGATACGACATAATGTCGGCGTTCGGAAGTCTCGCCTGATCACGATGACTTCCTTCGCGAACATGAATTGCAACAAACCAGTCTTTATCAGTCAAACCCCACCGCTTTAAGACTTTGTAACCCTTCACCTCAGTTTCGTCATCAAGCTTTAAAAGCGTTGGATTTCCTGATTGTTTCCATTCAAAATTTGCAACATCTGTGGCGGACCATTGATCTGTCGCGCCTGTTTTCATCCGAAACGTTGGCACATCGTCGACGATTGCCTCAAACTTAGATGCAAACTTGTCAATCTCAATTCGACTTGCCTTAACCATCATTAAGTCATTATCAAAAAGATCTAACAGGGACAGATTTGCAACAAACTTAGGATCGTAAAGTAAGATTCGCTTTTCTTTTGACAGCAGGTTTAGTTTCTCAAGCTTGATCATTGCCGACAATTGCACAACATGTCCCAACGGGCCGGTCCAATCGCTTCCTAAAAACCGCACATTTACATCATTTATTTGTTGGTGCGCAGCGATTTGGTCACAAACAGCACTCGCGCCAACTGACGTTTCGACAAACTTACGCCAATCACCCATTCGAAAATGAATCTGTGCTTTTGTTTTCAATAGTTCTACTGACTTTGGGTATCTTTTCTCAGCATCTTCAATCAGCTTCACAGCCTTTGTCATCTTCATGGAATCGCGCAGAGCTCGAGCCTGCGAGGCAATAACTGCAGCTTCTTGATTTGCGACAATTTCGGCGCTGGTTGCCCCAACTTGATTGGCAACTACCGCCTTGACGGCTGGCGCTACTTTGCAAATCTTTCTTTGCAGTCGAGCTCGACCAAAAAGAGCTGAATCGACACGTGTGAGAAAGGCTCGTAGCTTAGAAACTTTCTTTACTACGGCTGGAATACCACCGTTTTTAACTTGAAACAATTGTCGTCTAACTTGCCTACTTAACATTGGCAATCTCTTGTGCTAACTGATAAGTCTCAGGCGTACCGATGTCAATGTAAGTTCTGTCGGTTTCAACTACAAAAATTTGTTGAAGAAATCGAGGTATCACTTGATTGCTGAAGTCTGACTCACTTTTTAGGCTTGAAATTAATTCTGACGAAAGTACATACATCGCTCCGTTGGCTAAATTGCCATGATCTTCAACAGACTTTTCAAACATCTGTTGCAAGATGTTTTCATTGTCAACTTCAAGAATCCCGCAAGTCTGTGGGGTCGGTGTTCGAAACGCCAGCATCGTCATCAAACACGAAGGAGGCCGCTGCATGTGCATCTTTATCAACTCAGAAACGTTGACTTCTGAATAGTTATCAGCGTGCACAAGAATTCCGTCATCTCCCTTGAAAAACTCCTTGTTGGTCACCAGCGTGCCCGCAGTTCCGAGAAGGACGGGCTCAAAAACAGTTTGCACATGATTTTTATAAACAGAGCCCTGAATATGTGACTCGACGACTTCGTGCATGTAGTGCAAATTAATTAAGATTCTTTCGACGCCAGACGAGAGCAGCGACTCACACCAAATATCTAATAACGGTTTACCTTTGATTGGCACCAAACACTTTGGGATTCTGTCAGTTAATGGTCTGAGACGAGTACCAAGACCAGCAGCTAGAAGTACTGCTCTCACTCCGACAACTCGCGAAGTATCTCGCTTTTCTTGATTGGTGTGTTGCCCACTCGACCAACTTGAATTGCCGCCGCAAGCGAACCAAGTAACCCCGACTGCCACATATTTGCGCCAACCGTCATGGCCAGAGATGTTGCGACCAATAAGCAGTCGCCAGCGCCAGCGACGTCTTGGGCGGCAGAGTTAAGCGCCGGTATTTGATCTGTTTCCCAGTCTTTACCCCATCGACCATGCAACAAAACACCTTGCTCACCGAGTTTTAATGTGACGCTCTTTGCGTTGGCTCGCTCGCAAACTTGTTGCGCAATTACAACTAAGCCGTCTTCCGTGTTGCGCAGTGCGATTCTTGCTTCACGTTCGGTCGGGGTTATCAAATCAACATTCTTGAATCTTGAAATATCGCCAATCTGTGATGAAGACTGGCTATCGGCAACAACTCGAATTTTCTTAGCCTCGGCAACAGCCGTTAATTCATTTACGACATTTTGGGGCAAACAGCCATAGTTGAAGTCTGAAAAAATCAACAGATCTGCATCAATACACGCCGCTTCTACGCTCTTAACAAGAGTCTTCTGGATCGGCTCATCCACCGATCGTTGCACCAAATGGCTAACTCGCAACAATGTCTTTGCTCGACTTCTAAATCGTTGCTTGAGCGTCGTCGGCCTTGCGTCATCGACGATTAATTCATGGACTACGCCAAATTTTGTCAGTTCGTCTCGACAAAATTGCGCAGCTTCATCGTTGCCGACAACTGAAAAGTACTTCACTTGCGCGCCAAGTGACGCCGCATGCGCTGCGACAATAGCTGCACCACCCACAAATTTTTTGCTTGACACCGGAGTTACAACAATCGTTGGGTCTTCTTCAGACATGCCAAGAGGGTCGCAAGAGATATATTCGTCGACGATTGTGTCGCCAATCACCACAACTTTTGCTTCACTTAATTTTTCGACTAACTGAATCAACTCTTTAACTTTCACACCACGTCGCTTCATAAATGCGCTTGGCAAGTTAATCAATTTTTGATCTTGCGAAGACATCTCCCGACGAATTAAATCAAGTGAGGTAAAGACCACATCACCAGAACTGAACAACAGTTTTCCGCCATAACTTTCAACGGCTTGCTGCTCTGGGTTTTCTTGATTCTTATGCTCTTTGCCTTTAACAACAAGCGCAGGTTTAATTCTTCTAATCGCATCATTCGGAGAGTCTTCAATCAAAAACGCTTCGTCTACGAGACCGTTCATCGCGACTGCTTCAAGTCGAAATTCTTCCGGAACATGAGCCGACTTTCCAGCAACCTTGTCGCTAAGCACCCCTACGACCAGCTTTTCTCCGCTCTCTTTGGCAAATTTCAAAAGGCGAACATGCCCTGGGTGCAAGACGTTAAATGTTCCAGACACGAATACAGTTCCATGTTTCATGATTTAGACCATTTCTTTGAAGACTTGCCGCACAGCACTTAAAGATGACATCGGTTCAATTGAAGTCAGCACAGAAGATTCTAGCGAAGAATGCAACAAAGATCTTTCGCCAACTTCACCGGCCGACTGTTTGTGCACAATGCTCTTATCTGTATCAAGTTGTTCGGCGATTGAACGCGCCATCTCAAAATAAGTAATCTCGTCTGTCGATGATGCTTGAACAATTGGCTCCGACTCGCCAAGCAACACATTCTCAATCACCGCACACGCATATTCTTTTGTTATCGGGCTGATGCTTACATCTGTGAATGCGTATACCGGATTATTTACTTTGATTTTCGCGATCCAGTCAACTAAAAGTTTGCTGCTCGCAGAAATAATTTTTGTAAATCGTATAACTCGCACGGCGTCACCAAGACTCAAGATTTGCTCTTCGGCCTGAGCCTTTTGTCGGCCGTATTCAGTTGTCGGCGAATACTCAGCGTCACTCTTGACATTTTCAGTGCGGCCATCAAAAACTCGATTCGATGATAAGAAAATAACTTTCTGACAGCCAGAAATTACAAACCACTTTGCTATTTCAACCTGCGAAGTCACATTTACTATTCGGCTTAAATTGGGATCTGTCTCGCACTCGCGTAGCCCTGTCATGCCTGCGCTGATAACTACAGCGTCCATCTTTGGCAGATTTTTTATAGTTTCAATGGCGCTAGCGGTGTTCGCTAGATCAATTGCCATAAAGTTTCGATTATTTGAATCAATACTTCGCGACGCGCCAAAAACCTCATTCCCCTCTTTTTGAAGTGTCGTACTTAACTGCGAACCAATCACTCCGGTCGAGCCAATGATCAAAACCCTCATGGCATAGTCAAAATCAAAAGAAGACACCAAAAGGTCAATAGATGGCGACCTGTTTTATCGATTGTGATGAGAAACATTGACTACTCAAAGTATATGAATTCGTAGTCTCCCCCATAGCCAGTCTTCTCAAACATCCACAGCCATTCGTCAAAATCAAAGAAAGTTTCGCATGTCAGTGCCCAACATTGAAGATTGAACTGTTCTAGTTCCGTCCGATAACTCTCGGAGGTCACATAGTGAGCCTTACCTATTCGCTGAATCTGGCGAAGGCAGTGCTCAAGATCGAACGCCCGAAGGTTGTGCAACATTGTCAGCGAGATAACAAGATCAAATTCATCGTCATCCCATTTAAACTCACCACGTGCATCATGAATTTGTGTGAATGGTCGAACCAAATCAGTTGTATGACGCAATCCATACTCTGAAATATCAGTTCCTAGAACATGCAGTTCAGGCTCAAGGGTCAAGAGTTCGTGAAGTAAAAACCCTTTGCCGCAACCCAGATCTAATACTTTTGATCCTGCCGTTAGTTTGTACGTGTCAATAAGTTTTTGAGCGACCGGCGTCCAATAGCCGGCGCGATATGCATACCCGCCGTATCCATAGCGGCGATCTCCATCCCAATATTCGGCACCATATTGCTTTGCCTTGAGCATGCAATGAACTTTGTCGTCGTTCATACGCGCAAGATAGTCGCGCTTCGTCGCACGGTGCAGAGGCGTAACGAATTCGCGCAGCACACCCATCTAACTAGCTCTCGATCTCAGCGACGCAATGGTCAAGCGTGGCCTTGACAAGCAAGCACTGCTCCACTGAGTCAACATCTTCTTGTCTAAAAATTGACATTCCTTCGACCGCGAAGTGCAAAGACTTGCCTGCGTCAAGAGCACGCGAGTAGACCGACCTTCGCTGATCCGGATGCGTCGGCAATTGATAAAGACTGTAAAACACGATGCCATCAACGCTCGCCAAGTCGTCAAGAACCGACTCGAGAATCATAAATGAATCTGGCATCGCATATTCAGTTGCCGCAAGCAAAAGTTCATGACCTCTTTTCGCGCAATAATCTCGCAGAACGATATTTTGCACATGTTGAGGTGCCCGTTCACCCATAAAGGGCCTTGCAAAAATATATCCTCGCAATTTTTTCATGAAATTCTGGGGAGCGAGTAACTCATACCGCGACGAGATGCTGGTCGCAAAGTAATCGGCTCGAAGAATTCTCCGGGTTTTTTATCACCATACGGAGTGAACACACCTTTAAACCGACAATTCATTGACCATCTAGTTTCAGATTCTTCGTTAACGCGATTGCCATGTGGAAGCGACTGATCAAATACCAAAACCTGACCACTTCTGACTTCAAGCCACTTGACTTCATCTTTTATTGAATCAAAAATCGACTCGCTGCTACTGCCGCCTCGTTGACTGAACTCTTCTGAGAACTTTGCTGACTCGACCGGAGGCAATAGATACATTGCCTTGGTGCCAAAACAGTTGACGAGAGGCAACCACACCACCACCTCAAATGGCGAGTCGCCGGACCATGTGTCGGCATGTACCGGCAGCAACGAACTCGTATCGTCGGGCATTTGAATGCTCAAGTTGATGCGTTGCTGCATTGCTAGCTCATTGCCAACGATTGCCTCAAGATAAGGCTTTGATAAGCGAAAATACATCAACCTGAACTCGGGCAATGCATTTAGTCCCTGAATGACCTTAAGTCTGAAGTCGTTAAGCGCCGACGGCTCAACTAGCTTGTGAATTTCGTTGAGAAATGATTCGCTATCACTCGGCGCTTCAATTTTCAAAGCAGAAGCAGCAACCGACGCCGCATTCTTCTGAATCCACTCAAACGCAACTTTGTCAGCGTTTGCACGAATTATGTAGCCATTGGTTGTATATTCATTCGCAATTGCAAGATCTTCATCCGAAGTAAAGATCACAATGCGCCCCCAAGTTTTTTCTTCATCGCCCGCACCAAATTACTAGAAGTGATTCCCCAATGATTTAAGAGTGAGTTTTGACTTCCATACTCGGTTGCAAACTTGTCAGGAATACCAATTCGCACAATCTTTGAAAGTAACTCGGGCTGCAGTTCACTGCACGATTCAAGTACAGCCGAACCAAGACCGCCGTTAACAATGTGTTCTTCAACTGTGACAACTGCTTTTACGTCTTTCATTGCTGCGATTACTCCAGCATCATCAAACGGCTTAATCGTATGAACGTGTAGCACCCCAACATCAATTCCATCGGTCTTCAAGAGGTCAGCTGTTTCGAGTGCAAGCTGAGTCATCACACCTGTAGTAATGAACAAACCATCAGAGCCACTCCGCATCTTGATTGACTTGCCAAGTTCGAAACCGTTTTTTTCTTCGCTGACTATTTTGTCACCGCCTTTACCAAGTCGAATATAAATCGGATGAGGCCACTCAAGAGTTGACATCATCAAACGATTCATTTCATCAGCGTCGCACGGAGCAACCACCGCCATATTTGGTAACGCTCGCATGATCGCAATATCTTCGATCGCCAAGTGGGTTGGTCCGAGTGGTGCGTATACCCCGCCACCACCATTGGCAATCAACCGTACGGGCAGATCATGTATGCACAAGTCAACCGCGACTTGCTCATAGCAACGACGCGTCAAAAATGTTGCGATCGTGTTTACATATGGAATAAAACCTTCCATCGCCATACCAGCAGCCATACCGACTATGTACTGCTCGCTAACGCCTTCCATGAAAAATCTGTCCGGAAATTCAGTTTTCATTTTGTCGAGCACACCAGGCCCAAGATCGGAGCCAATAAACACGACTCGTTCGTCAATCTTCGACAATTTATGAACGCAATCAAGGGCCGTCTTACGCATTGCTCAGCCCCGCATTGCACGTCTTTATAACTCTCATATCAGGCAGTCATACATCTGTTGAATGTCAGTTTCAGTCATTCCTGACTTGTGGTGCCATTCAGGGTTGCCCTCAGCAAATGGAAAACCTTTACCTTTAATTGTGTGGCAGATAATTGCCGATGGTGCGTCTTTCGCAAATGGCAACTTTTTCATGATCTGCTCAAGTGCTGCCACGTCATGTCCATCAACCTCGTGTGTGACAAAACCAAAACTTTTAAACTTGTCAACCAAAGGCTCAAGATCAAGAACGTCGACTGTGCGTCCGTAACTCTGAAGTTTGTTGTAGTCGACCATCACAGTGAGGTTTGTAAGTTTGTGCTTGGCGGCAGCCATTAATGCTTCCCAATTTGAGCCTTCATTGATTTCACCATCGCCTGTCAGCACGAAAACTCGGCTCTGTTTTTTTTGCAAACGCATCGCCAATGCAATACCAACACCAATAGGCACACCATGGCCAAGTGCCCCGGTTGACGCCTCAACGCCAGGAACTTTGCCACGTTCTGGGTGACCACCGAGTCGCGAAGTTGGTCGGCAAAAACTCTCGAGTTCGCTCACCGGAAAGAAACCGCGATCCGCCAATATCGCGTACAAGGCAAGGCAGCCATGCCCTTTGCTCAAAATAAATCGGTCGCGATCTGCCGCTTGCGGGTTTTTGGGATCAAACTTAAGAACCGAATCGTAAAGCACGCGAAGTATTTCAACCATCGACATGGACGAACCCAGGTGACCTCGCCCACCACCACGCATGGCGTCAATTACATAACGTCGCAACAACTTTGAACGATCGTCAAATGCCATTAAAAAATCGACCGCTCCAAATTCTCAATCATTAACTTTGCCTTTTCAAGCTGTGCCGTTTGTGTGCTTTTAATATCAGTTTGCATTCTACTCTGAGCATGAAGTCTGTTCTTAATCTTGTCTGATCTGAATTCATTCAAGATAATTAACGACCACCGAATGGCATAAAGCGGATACAACGCACTAAGCCGACTCATAAAACTTGGATCAACTCCAAAGATTTTATTCATTTGTTCAACCCATATTTTTTGTGCGTTAGTTGAAATCGACATACCTGGATGATGGCAAAAGTCTGCAGTTAACTTCACCGGATCATCCCAACCAAAATACTCAAAGTCGAAGAAAGCAAGATCACCTTGTGGTGTCATCATTGCGTTGTGTAGACCAAAGTCAGATGGACTCAATGTCCAAAACTCTTCGGCAATCTGTGTCGAGTATGCACTCTTCAATAACTCTCTGGCCCGCTGAGCTTTTTCCATAAATTTAGGCTCAAGGAACTCAGTCAAGAAGTACTGCAAATCTTCATCTTCAACACTTTTGAGTGCCATCAACCGACCACTAATTTGCTGTTCAACAAACTCAGGTACTAAGCATGATTCTGTCGCGTTGGCGAACATCGATGTACGACTCAGGTTTTTCGTTGTTTCGTTTAGCCCGCGTATGAAATCTGCGGCTATATATACGTGTGATTCGCCCCGTTGGTTACCCGACACACCAGCCACCCACTCGAGCAAAGACCAATTGAGTTCTGAATCGGTTGCCACAGGCGCGGGCGCCTGCAACTTATTAGCGTGCAAGAAATTCAATGCCGACCACTCTGTTTGGCGACGAGGTCTTGTGTCAGCATGAGAGTCGGGATAAACCTTTAGCGCGACAGGCCCAACAGCAGTTTCAAGTTTAAAAATCTTGCTATTGCCACGACCCTCGACTTGAGCAACTGATGAGCATTTGAGATATGGCCATAACTCTCGGACACCAACTTGAACATCTTTTGCGTCAATCGGACCAAACAACTCATCACCAATTTCTCGCCAAGACTGTAAAGCCGTAATTGCTATTTTTGAGTCGGGTGGCTGTTCTGTAATTGGCCCAAACAGTATTTTTCTGGTCTTTTCTGGAAACAACGAGTCAGTCAACACTTCAATCAAATCGTCAACAAAAATGTCCAGACTTAAATCTTTTACCTTTTCGACTTTCTCATCACGGGTCGAAGCATAAAAAACATGTTCTTCGGTAACCTGCGCAGCCCCTTGACCGACGACTCTTTTTGATGCCATCCATGCTGTTGCTGCTTCACGTAACGAAGTTCTTGTGTCATCAAAATGCCCAAACTGGGTCTTGTGGCTGATTATAAATACTTCACAATTACGAGCCCTCGCACGAACAATGAATTCAAGTACTCCTGGATACAAACTCGCTTGATCAATGTGCTTTCCGTATGTCAGGCCTTGCACTCTCTGCCAGGCCGTTTCACCTTCGGTGCTCGCAATTAGTTCAACTTTTAGGTCTCGCTTGTTTGTTGCTTTTGTTTGATACCCAAGAATTCGCGCCACATCAGGAAACGCCTGGTCATAGTTCGCAATTGTGTTGTCAAAATCGAGGCCAATCCTCAATATCACGCCAACTTTTCAGATTGCATGCGCTTGATGTTGAAGTATTTGTCATCGGTTAGCGAATTTGGCAACAATCCGCTCTCGAGTGCTTGCTTCATATCAACTATCGCGTCTTTGATCGTATGCGATGGTACGAAACCAAGAACCTTGGATATCTTCTGTGACGAAATATGGTACGAACGATTGTCATCGGTCGGAGATGTAACTAACTCAACATCATCACCCATCACATCACGCACTGAATTTGCGAGTTCTTCAACGCTTTGATTTTCGTATCCAGCATTAAAAATTTCGCCTGCAATTAACTCTTTTGGGGCATTCAATAACACGACATAGGCTTCAACCATGTCGGCGATATGAATATTTGGTCGCAATTGTTTGCCACCGAAAACGGTTATCTTGCGCTTATGAAACGCCAAATTTGACAAGATGTTAACGACTACGTCTAGACGTTGGCGTCGTGAATAACCACAAACCGTTGCCGGTCGGATTGTCACCGTTGTGAACTCTGGAGACTGATAATTAGCGAGAATCTTCTCGCATTCGGCTTTAAACCGTGAATAATCTGTGAGCGGTTCGAGCGACATGCCCTCAGAAACGTTCGGCTCACTCTTGACCCCGTACACAGACGATGACGAAGCGTAAATAAATCGTTTTACGCCGCTTGCTCGGCTGATCTCTACCAGTGGCTGAAACGCATCGAGATTAATTGATTCGCCAAGTTTGGGATCCATTTCAAAGCTCGGGTCATTTGAAATGCAGGCCAAATGAATCACCGAATCATGACTAGGGATTGTCTTACGTAACAATTCTTGATCGCGGATATCTCCCTTAACCATCACAAGATTTGGATGTGCATCAATTACATCTTCGCCGTACCACATCAAATCTAAAACAGTGACTGAATTTCCGAGTTCTAATAGTCGTGGCACAAGCATTGCACCGACGTAACCAGCACCACCGGTAATGAAAATTTTTTTATTTGCCATCACTACCAAGATACTTGAACCAGTCCTGAGTGGCGGTTGCAATGCTCGCTGGCGTCCAAACTGGTGCCGATTTCCAATAGTCAATATTTGCTAACACTCTTTCAACGCCTTGTTCAATCGCTATTTTTGGTTGCCAGTTCAATTCGCGACGAATCTTTGAAATGTCAGCAAAGGTGCAATCTGGCTCACCCGGCCGTTTAGGAATGTAGGTAACTTCACCATCGAGTAGTTCAACTAGTCGATTGACCGAAATCGTCTTTCCACTGCCGACATTGTAGATTTCGCCTCGTTGCGAGCTTTTAGCAGCGGTCAAAAATGCATTCGCAACGTCGGTCACAAATGTGAAGTCACGAGTTTGTGTACCATCGCCAACGACCGTGAATGGTTTTTCGGCGAGTTTCTGAGCCAAGAAAACTCCGAACACAGCACCATAGGTGCCTGAAGTGCGCGATCTTGGTCCATAAACATTGAACAACCGCAAGGCAATCGCCGGCAGTTGATAAACCTGCGCCCAATGCATAACTAATTCTTCGCCAAGTCGTTTTGTCAATGCGTAAGGATATTGCGGCCGAATCTCTGCCAACTCTGAAGTTGGATAAACATCTGGAATGCCGTAGCACGAAGATGACGCCGCATAAACAAATCGTTTCACTTGCGCGTGCTTTGCAGTTTCAAGAACATTAAACGTTCCTACAACATTTGCTTGAAAGTACTCTTCGGGGTGCTGAATGCTCGGAACAATGTCGGCGAGTGCTCCGAGATGAAAGACAAAATCTGCACCCTGAAAACTCTTTTGCCAAATGCCTGGCTTTGAGAAATCAGCCTCGATCAACTCAACTTTGCCAGAGACGTGCGACAAGTTTTCTGGTCGGCCAGTTGAGTAATTGTCAACAACTCGAACCGTGATGTTTTCTTCAATAAGTGCGTCAACTAGATGACTGCCGATAAACCCTGCTCCGCCAGTTACTACAGCAATCGTCAAAACGGCACTCGCTTAATTATTTGTCGCTATTGACGTCGCTGCATAGCCACTGCATAATCATGTGACCAATTATTAGTTGCAAATCTTCGGCAATCTGCATGTCGTCAATCTCAAAATGCAATGGAGTCTTGGCAACAGTTTTGCACTTTCCGCCAGAAAAACCAAGAATTGCAAAAGTTTCCATGCCCAGTTTGTTGCCCATTTCAAGGGCGCGCACAACATTTGGAGAATTACCACTTCCTGAAAAGACGACTAAGACGTCACCGGCATTCGCCTTAACTCGAAGCTGTTCGGCGTAAACCTCTTCGTAGCCGATGTCGTTTGCCAAGCAGGTCAAGACGGCTGCATTCGCCGAAAGCGACTCAATGCGCAAACCAATACCGCGGTTTATGCCCGCGCCGTATAAGAAGTCGTTAGCCAGGTGAATTGCATTTCCGGCACTGCCACCGTTGCCGCAGAGATAAATCGTCTTCTTCGTATCCCAAGCCCGTTTGAACGCAGCTGCAAGTTCAGGAACTTGTTTAATCGCCGGAAGGGCTAACGCCTGAGACAGACGAGCGGAATAGTCAGTGATGTGTTGTTGCATATTTACCCGATTCGAGATGAACTAACCAAAATTCTAGTCGCAAACGCATTTACTCGGCGAGCTAGTCCGACAGTGCCGCGACTCGTGACGCAATTGAATGACCAATTGATAACGAGGCTGTCGCCGCCGGTGAGGGTGCATTACATACATGAATCACGCGACCAAACTCGCGAATTTCAAAGTCATCTAATAAGCCGCCATCACGACTGCACGCCTGTGCTCGCACACCAGCCCCTACGGGTTGAAGATCGGCAGTGGTGATATCTGGCACAAGTTTTTGTAAGGCCTTAACAAACGCCTTCTTACTGAACGACCTGTGATATTCACCCATTCCAGTACGCCAATATTTTCGAGCGACTTTTTGGAAGCCTGGCCACGCCAAAGTTTGACCGAGGTCGCGAAATGAAAAATCTGTTTTTCGATATCCCTCGCGCTTAAACGCCAGCACGGCATTTGGGCCACACTCAATTGACCCATCGATTCGCCGAGTGAAGTGAACGCCCAAAAACGGAAAGTCGGGGTCGGGAACCGGATAAATGAGATTGCGCACTAAATGTGCTGCAGATTTTTTAAGCTCAAAATACTCGCCACGAAATGGAACGATTCGTAAATCCAAATTTGGTTCGGTCAACATAGCCAGGCGATCAGAAAACAACCCGCCACAAGTAACAACTGACTTCGCGCTGAACTCAAGCGTCGATGTCGAGAGTATTGTGCTGTTCGTCGAACTCGAAATTTCAGTCACTTTTTGGTTGGTCAATATTTGACCACCAAGGTTTGCAATGCGCTCAGCCAAACGACTTGTCATCGCAGAATAGTCAACAATGCCAGTTTGCAAGACCAAGAGACCCGCGATACCCGCACAGTGTGGCTCATATTCCTTGATCTCACTCGAACTCAACCGCCGAATGCCCACGAGCCCATTTTGCTCACCTCGCTGCCGCAAAATTTCAAGTTGACCAAGTTCGTCTTCTGAAGTTGCAACGACTATTTTTCCACAAACTTCGTGCGGCACATCAAACTCGTCGCAAAACTTCAGGATGCGGTTGTATCCATCGAGGCAATTCTTTGCCTTTTGAGACCCGGGCTTGTAATACAAGCCAGAATGAATCACGCCACTGTTATGGCCAGTTTGATGCGCACCAAGAGTCGATTCTTTTTCGAGAACAACAACTTTTTTGTTTGGAAACCGTGACAGCACAGAGTACGCGGTCGCTAAGCCGACGATTCCACCTCCAACAACTACGAGGTCAACAGTTGCTAACTGCGTGTTTGTCGTCATTTCTTTATTGCAGCGCGACTGACAACTTCGTCGAATGTGCCCTCTTCGGTTAGTCGCGATGCTTCGATGCGATAAAGCCGATCACAATATTCAACAGTGCTGAGTCGATGCGCAACGATTATCACTGTCTTTGAACCCTGTAACGCCTGAACAGCCTGCATCACTCCGTGTTCTGTGGGTGTATCAAGAGAACTCGTGGCTTCGTCCAAAACCAAAATGCTTGGATTATGGTAAAGCGCCCGAGCGATACCGATACGTTGCCGTTGGCCGCCTGAAAGTCGAACTCCACGTTCGCCAACAACTGTGTCTAGATTTTCTGGCAATGAATCAACAAACTCTTCAAGTTGCGCGAGACGTATTGCGTTACGCACCAAATTCTCATCGATGCTTTCATCTCCCAAACCAAATGCCACATTGCGTCGCAACGTGTCGTCGGTTAAATAGATCGACTGCGGCACGTAGCCGATCTGATTTTGCCAATTGCGCAAATTGTTCTGGATATCTTCGCCATCGACAATTACAGCACCAGTTGTCGGTGCGAACAATCCCAAAATTACGTCGACAAGCGTGCTCTTGCCCGCACCACTTGGTCCGACAAACCCGACTGCTTCACCGCGTCGAACTATTAGTGACACATCTTGCAGCGACGGAGCATTCGCAGTCGGATATTGAAAAGTTACAGATTGCAGTTCAAGTTGATCACTGAACGGCTGGCTCGTGATTAACTCAATGTCGTCTGGTGCATCAAGTTTGAAGTCTGCATAAACCGACGCGATTATCGAGCGACTATATATAAGAGTTTGCAACGCACCAAGCAACCGATTGATTGACGGCATCACACGGAAAGCTGCGGCCGCAAAGAGACCGAGAGTCGGAATAATCTCTGTAAACGACTGCTTCTGCAACACCATGCTGATTACAAGTGCGGCAAGGCCCGCAATGGTGAGAATCTCCATGTACATTCGCGGCACGGTTTGCAAGACGCTATAAACACGATTGATTCGCAAACTTTCTTTTAGATGTTTGTCATGCTGATCGAGAAACTCACGCTCGCGGCCCAAGACTTTTACGTCCTTTGCCCCACCTAGCCCTTGCTGAAGATGCTGCAAGATCATGCCATCGTGCAAATTTCGCTGGTCGCCCCAGCGTTCGATGCGGCGCCTTGTCAGTAATTGAAAAACCCAAGCCCCAACTCCGAACGCGACGAGCGTAATCATCGTTCCCACTGGTTCGACAATGATCAACAGCGTGAACAACGCAATTGCGACTAAACCGTCCGTTAACAAAACGAGAGTTGGATCAATGCCGCCCGTTACCACGACGTTCGCATTTCGTGAGTTGCGCATCAGGGTCGAAGAATTATGTTGCAGGTGAAACAAATATGGTTGGCGAAGATAAATAGTAAACAGTCGCTGCGAAAGACGTCCAGAGAGCGCGGCGCTAAATCCTTTTTGTACCCACGAGCTCCAAAGTAAAAACAAGCTGCGAACGACATAGATGCCGACCATCAGCAACATCACGATGACGATTAAGTCTTCGCGGCTCGGTGAACCCAAGGTGTCTGTAAGCCATTTATATCTTGTTTGATAATCATCTTGCGTCAAGATTGCGACCACAGGCATGACAATGCCGAGACTTAAAGTCTCTAGAACCAAACCCACGAGAATCAAAAACATGATTCCGACTAGCTTGCGCCGCTCGGAAGATTTTAAAAGTCGCCAAACAACAAATGAACTTCGTGAGTCTGAGACCTCTTGATCCATACGATCTATCACTCTACTTTGCACGTTATTTCGTGTAGTAGCGACGATCGGAATCGAACCGATGACCTTCCGATTATGAGCCGGATGCTCTAACCAACTGAGCTACGTCGCCTTGTATTACGGAGCCCTCTGTGGGAATCGAACCCACCACCTCTTCCTTACCATGGAAGTGCTCTACCGAATGAGCTAAGAGGGCGAACAACTGCTCGGATTCACCCTCACAGATTTCGCTTTCAATATAGCGGGAACTCGGTATCGCCCAAAAGATAGGGTTTTGCTGATGTCAAACTTGTTGATTCGAGAAGCAACCAGCGATGATGCTGAGGCAATCCGTTCGATCTACAACCACGAAGTCGAAAATGAAACTTCAACAATGGACTTAGTACCGCGAACACTTGAAGTGCAGCGTCAATGGATTGCTGCTCGCAGTGGAGCATTCTGCGCAATCATCGCCGTCGATTCGGCCGGAGAAGTTCTTGGCTTTGGCGCACTCAGCGAATACAAAGATCGCAGTGGATATAGATCAACGGTCGAAAATTCTGTCTATGTTCGTCGTGACGTCGCGCGACGCGGCATCGGCAAACAACTGCTATCACACTTGATTGAAACGGCGACTATTTCTGGTTTTCACTCAATCATTGCCCGAATCGAAGCACAAAGCACTGCGTCGCGCGGCTTGCATCAATCTTGCGGTTTCGAACTAGTTGGCATCGAAAAACAAGTTGCGCGAAAGTTTGGCAAATGGCTTGACGTCGCCGTTATGCAATGCTCACTGTCAAATCGTTAGGCAACAGTCTTAGCATCAAAATTTGATCGATTGTGGGCCGGGAAGGATTCGAACCTTCGTAGACATAAGCCGGCAGATTTACAGTCTGCTCCCTTTGGCCGCTCGGGCACCGACCCCACATCATCTGACACCGCCACGCTATCTCTTTTGGGTATCGTTTCCCCATGCCAAGTTTTGACGTTGTATCCGAAGTTGACCGCCAAGAATTGCGAAATGCAATTGACCAAGCTCAGCGTGAACTCGCAAATCGCTACGACTTCAAAGACACGAATTCAGAAATCGAACAAAAAGATCTCGTCTTAACCCTGAGAACTTCAAGCGAAGACAGACTGCGCGCGCTCAAAGTTTTGCTCGAAGAGCGTTTTGTCAAGCGAGATATTTCGCTAAAAAGTTTGGACTGGGGAAAGATCGAGCAGGCAACCGGCGAAAGCGTGCGCCAAATCGTGACAATCAAGGTGGGTGTACCCGCCGACAAGGCACGTGAGATCAACAAATTGATCAAAGAAAAAGGACCAAAAGGTGTCGCTGGTCAGACACAGGGCGATCAACTTCGAGTCTCAGCAAAAAAACGCGACGACCTACAACAAACAATTGCAATGTTACGTGCGGCGAACCTAGATCTGCCGCTGCAGTTTATTAATTTTCGCGATTAACACGGTCGAGCTTTTTAATCTTCGGTTGGTGTCTCTGCCGCACGGCGCTGCAACTCACTAACAACTGAAGCGTCGGCAAGGGTCGTCGTGTCACCTATGTTTCGACCTTCAGCAACATCGCGCAATAGTCTGCGCATAATCTTGCCACTTCGAGTTTTCGGCAAATCAGGTGTAAAGAAGATCGTCTTGGGCTTGGCAATCGGACCAATTTCTTTGGCGACGTGTTCACGGAGAACTTTTTCGTCAACCTCTAGCCCCCCGCGCAACGTCACATAGGCGATAATCGCCTGACCCGTCATTGCGTCATTGGCACCGACAACTGCGGCTTCGGCAACACTCGGATGAGAAACTAGCGCCGACTCGACTTCTGTTGTCGAGATACGGTGACCCGAAACGTTCATTACGTCATCGACTCGACCCAGCAACCACAAATAACCGTCACTATCGAGTTTCGCGCCGTCACCAGCAAAGTATCGGCTAGGAAATCTGCTCCAATATGTTTCGCGATATCGCTTTTGATCTCCCCAAATGCCACGCAACATTCCGGGCCACGGAGTCGTGAGCGTCAAATACCCCCCACCTGAAAGAACACGATTCCCTTCTTCGTCGACGAGTTCGGCACCAATGCCCGGCAAAGGAAATGTTGCCGAACCAGGTTTGGTAACCGTGACTCCAGGTAACGGAGTGATCATCATTCCGCCGGTTTCTGTTTGCCACCAAGTGTCGATGATCGGACAGCGCGAGCCGCCAATATTCTCGTTGTACCAAATCCATGCTTCTGGATTAATCGGCTCGCCCACAGTGCCAATCAAACGTAAAGAACTTAAATCGTGCTTTTCCGGCTCTTGTGCGCCCCACTTCATATATGTGCGTATTGCAGTTGGAGCCGTGTAAAAAATCGTCGCTTTATATTTCTCGATAATCTGCCAGATTCGATCGTTGGCAGGAAAATTCGGCACTCCTTCATACATAATCTGAGTCGCGCCGTTAGCAAGTGGTCCATAAACGATGTAGCTATGACCGGTCACCCAACCAACATCGGCTGTACACCAAAAAATATCGGTCTCTGGTTTATGGTCGAATGCATATTTGAAAGTTGTCGTCACATGGGTCAGATAACCGGCAGTCGTATGCATGATGCCTTTGGGCTTGCCCGTCGTGCCAGATGTGTAAAGCAAAAACAGCAAGTGTTCTGCTTCCATCGGCTCAGCAACGCAAACCGTGTCAGCCTTAGCCATTTCTTCGTGATACCAGACGTCACGTCCCGGCGTCATCGAAACGTCATTGTTGCCACGTTTCACGACAACAACATGCTCAATAGTCTTAGTCGACTTCAGTGCTTCATCGGCTTGTGATTTAAGTGGAAAAACCTCTCCGCGACGCCAACCGCCATCAGCGGTGATCAAAAGTTTCGCCTCAGCATCATTGATGCGATCTGAGAGTGATTGCGAAGAAAAGCCGCCAAACACAACGCTGTGTGCTGCGCCAATTCGTGCGCATGCCAACATTGATACTGCCGCTTCGGGAATCATCGGCAAATAAATATTTACCCGATCACCTTTTTTGATGCCAAGATTCTTTAAAACGTTGGCGAATCTCTGAACCTCATCCAAGAGTTGCGAGTAAGTAATAACGCGAGAGTCACCAGGCTCGCCCTCCCAATAGAAAGCAACTTTGTCACCGCGACCAGCGAGAACATGTCGATCAAGACAGTTATACGAAACATTCAAAGTTCCGTCACTAAACCACTCGGCATAGGGCAAATCCCATTCAAGTGTTTTAGTGAATGGTTGTGACCACGAGATCAGTTCGCGAGCGTGACGTGCCCAATAACCTTCAAAGTCGCGCTCACCCTCTAGATACAAACTTTGATCAGAGACGATGGCATTTGCCTTGAACTCTGCCGATGGCGGAAACTTTCTTTGCTCGTATGACAGCGCGTCAATCGCATGAACCTCATTAGTCATTCGTCCCTCACTTAAGAACTTTATGTTTGAACGCCTATCGGCGAGAATAGTAAATAAGCATGTCAAATTCACATTTCGCAAACTCACGACACTTAGGGTCACTTCCGAGTGGAGCCGGGGTCGACTCTGACTTGCAATTCGGGTGGTTTGAGTGGCTGTTAGCCCTAGGGATGGCGCTCACTTGGGGCTCGTCATTTCTGTTGATTGACATAATCATTCGTGATGCTCCGGCAACCTTCGTACCCTTTGGTCGATCTTTTTTTGGCATGCTCGCCTTATCTTTTGTGCCAGGATCACGCAATAAAATTGATCAAAAGCATTGGTCTCGACTAATAATTTTGGGTTTCATCTGGATGGCAATGCCTTTCTTTTTATTTCCTCTCGCTGAAAAAACGGTGGCGAGCAGCATCGCCGGCATGATGAATGGAGCACTGCCAGTTGTGGTTGCAGTAATCACAGCAATTTGGGTACGCAAGGCACCATCGATTCAACGAACTATCGCAGTCGCCGTAGGTTTTATCGGCATTACTTTGATCGCTGCGCCATCAATTCGTGAAGGAAGTTCTGCGGACCTTAAAGGCATTACCTATTTATGCCTGGCACTCCTTTGCTATGCAGTTGGCCTAAATATCGCCCGGCCTTTGCAGGCGATTTACTCACCGGCCACTCTGATGCTTCGAGTCGTCGCAATTTCAACCTTGATTTCTTCGCCATTGGGGCTAGTCGCGATGACTGACACCACCTTCACTTTAAACATGATCGGCGCGACTGTAATTCTCGGGGTACTCGGTTCGGGTATTGCGTTCTTACTGTTTGGCACACTGTTGAAGCGCACCGGACCAGTTAGAGCAATGATCCCTACTTACTTCACGCCAATCGTCGGAACTTTTCTTGGTGTCTTGTTTAATGATGAAAAGATCTTGATGCTTTCAATCGTCGGCATGCTGATCGTGATTGTTGGTGCGTGGCTAACGAGCCGCCCCGAAAAGCCGGTCAAAAAATAAAATCACTTGTGAAGCGATCTGCCGTGATGGCGCCCTTAGGAGACCGGCGACTTGGCCACGAGTCAGGTCTAGCAACGAAACTGAATCTTGATTTTCTTTGCGAACTTTCTTTGCGAGCGATCTAACTGATCCAAATTGAGACTTCTTCAGACTCGATGTCCATGAAGTTTTGCTAATCCGAAAAGCCGAGAGTCGGTGGGGAATCAACAAAGCGGAACCATGGTCTAACAGCTCAATCCACATATTCAAGTCGATTACATAATCTCCGTGAAACTTGCCGGCACGTTCAAATACGTCTTTTCGAAACATGACCGCCATAGGTTCACCAATCGGGTTACCACCACTTCGCACAATCTTTCGGAGCATCTGGCTCTTTGTAACCACTTTTTGAGCAGAATTAGTGATGCGGTAACCCTTTATGAGTCGACCCTTTGGTGTCACAAAGTCACGCAGGCTGAAGCAAAATGCAACATCTTTGTTTACAGCCATCGTTTCAAACTCGGTCGCGAGGCATTCCGGATAAAGCAGGTCATCCTGGCACACCAACTTGATCAGTTTGGCCCGAGCGTTAGTGACCGAGTTGTTCCAGTTAGCTTCAGCGCCGACTTTCGGTAAGGAATAAATGCGCACAATGCGGGGATCATTAAACAATCGAATGATCTCCAAAGTTTTGTCGGTTGAACCATCATCCGAGATAACTACTTCGAAGTTGGTAAAGGTCTGATTTAAAACACTTTGAATCGTGCGCGCAATAAACTGCTCGCCATTGTACGTCGGAATACAAATAGACACTTCCGGCAAATCAATTTCCACTAAATCTGAACTTTTCTGATTCATAATGTTAGGACTTCAAATCCAAAATTACATATCCATCATTTTCAAAACTTGTTTCTCTTAAAAATGTAAAGTCTGCAGATGCAATTTTTGACTTGTCAACGATCAGCCATCGCACACCACGTCTGTACAACTCTTTCAACTCAACATTGCTTGGGCTCAAAAACACTCGGGTTAATAATTCTCCGCGGTCATCGAGCTCACTTTCCCAATCAGCGGAAAATACAGTGTGACGGCGCAATAGATATTTACTTTGTATAAACCCACGACGTTGAGAAAGTGCACTCAACAAGAAGCCATCGTTGTTCGACGCGAAAACATCATTGTGATCAGAACTATCTCTAAGCCACTTCATCGCACCATTCAATTCGGCGGTTCCGAGGTTCGCCTGCTCATTTCGGTCAAAACTTGCAAACTCTTTATTTACTGTGACCCACCAATTTGATGCGTAGAAGCCGACTCCCAAACTTGCGAACCCTAGTGAACTCATCAACACCACAGCTGACAACTCTCTTGATTTTTTCTTTGAGATCAAAAGTGACAATACAAAAAGAAGTGGGATTATCAAAACAGCCGAGCGTGAAAGCCGTAAAAGAATTGCTAATTTACTACCCGAATCAAGACTTGGTATCAGCCATGCGACAATCGAAGAAAGAAATCCAACGCAAATTGTAAGCAGCAATTTTCGCGCAGATAAAAGTTTTTGAACAAATGAATCTATTGCGTTTGTCGTAGAGCACACTGCGAAAATCAACAGAACTATGGCTGCGGAGTGAAGAAAATACAATTGTGCCCCCATGTAGACATCAATAACCAAAGAGAGCAGCACTCCAGAAACTCCTGTACCAATACAGAACAAAAATACCGAGTTGCCGCGTGTTGATTTATTTGAGAGACCGCCTACCACCGCTACCAATTGAAAATTGACAAAACCAAGTACTAAAACGACCGAAGCACTAAAGATAAATACCCCGGTGTAACTAGATAGTTCTCCTTGGATGGCGGCGGGAAATTTTAAAGGCGAGATTGTGGCATTGTCAGCGCCAAAGTAAAACGCGAAAAAAAGTGTCACGACGGTTACCAGTGATACAACGACATCTGATAGTCGCTGTAAAGTAATTTTCTTCTTTGAAACTAATTCTACTGCTGCAAGAAACATGAGGCCAGATAGACCGACTACTCCGTGCGAGATTTTACTTAACATCGCACCTGAAAATAACACCAAATACAATATTGACGAATATCTAACTTTTTGTTTCTGCTGCTCAATGATCAAGACAAAAATTGCAAGCAGCCAAGCAAAGCCAATTAGTTGGCTTGGTGATGAAATCAGACCAATTCTGAAACCAGATCCCCAGGACGGATATGAATCAAAGAAGCAAAATATTAAGAGTGCAACAACTCGCGATATATAACTACGACAGAAATATGAAATAGCAATCCAAGTCAAACAAACAACTGCCACAACCCCTATAACAATTCCTGCTCTCGATAGCATTACCCAACTTGGCAGCTGGGCCGCTTTGGTCACACCACCCATCCATGCGTAGACAAACCAGTGGTATTTAATCGAAGATCCGACAGCAAGAGAGTTTTCGGTGATTCCCCAATTTGAAAATGAAACCGTGAGCGCCTCGAAAAACCCAAAGTCGCTATCTTCAATCCACCAAGAAGACGGTCGAATGTAAACCCCCAGCCCAAGCATCATCACACCGAGCACTCTTAAGACACTTACCAGTACTTTCTTATATCGCAGAGAAAAGCGCTGCATCGCTTGACTAATTGTTAGTAACTGTGCAACTGCAAAGAGCACCGCAGGTATCGCTGGCCAGTACCACTCTGGTCCGAGAATCGCAAGAACCCCTATGCCTAGCCAAACTAAATTATTTGATTTTTCAACTGACTGATTGTGATGGTCAGGAGCAATTCTGTTTTTCGTGACTAAATAGTAAACCGCGGCAATAAAGCTTGGAATCAACCAGCCGATCTGGTTAATTACCGTTGTGAGAAAAACTTGTTCGCTGACGACTGAAAAAGTTGCACCCACTGCAAATCCAAGACCAATACCTTCTTCTAGATTGAGCCTCCGGCGAAACCAGAAGTTTGAGACGAAGAATGCTCCGGTTGAAACTTGTACCGTACATACAATCAACACGCGTATCGCCTCAAACAGCGAGACTCCGGCAAGTAACAAAAGTAGCAATACGCCAAATAGCGCCCCAAGAGGACTGCGCAATTTAGAACTCATTCAATCACTTTAGTGAACTACATTATGTATATGAGCGCGCTGACAAAACTTGGAGTCACGAAGCCCAAAACAATTTCAATTGTCGTCCCTGTTTACCAAGGCAATTTGACACTCAAAACACTGGTGAGTCAAATCAGCCGAGTACGCGACGAATTGAAGTCTCGACCTGACAACGCCTACTCAATTGATGAAGTGATTCTCGTTGACGATTACAGCCAAGACGGGTCTTCAAGTCTGATCAACGAGTTATCAAGTCAGTACGAGTGGATCAAACCAATCTGGCTGTCGCGAAACTATGGACAGCACGCAGCCACGTTGGCCGGCATGTCTTCGAGTCGATGCGAATGGGTTGTCACAATGGATGAAGACGGTCAGCATGCACCCAGCGACATCATCAAACTCTTAGAGGTTGCAACAGAAACAAGGGCCGAACTCGTATATGCCGAGTTTGGCGATATTTCATCGCATAAAAGTTGGCGAAACGGTTTTTCGAAACTGGCCAAATTGATTGCAATGAAAGTCCTGTTACCAAAGCAGATGAAGCGATTTTCAAGTTTCAGACTCATTGACGGAGAGCTAGCACGCACAGTTAGTGCATACGCAGGAAATGGCGTTTATCTAGACGTTGCGCTGACATGGGTAGTTGACAATATCGAGACTTGCAAAATAGATAATCGTCCAGAATTGCGAAAGCGCAGTGGTTATTCATTCAGAACTCTGTTGAGTCATTTCTGGCGCCTTGTCTTAAGTTCTGGCACACGACCACTGCGGGCAGTTACTTTTTTAGGCATCGGCTCGTCAATGCTGGCAATCGTAGGTGGTTTAATCGTGCTTTACGGTCGAGTCGCCAACAACATTCCGGTGGCTGGTTGGACTTCAATGACGGTGATCGTTCTGTTTTTTAGTGGATTGATACTTCTCGCCCTTGGTATCTTGGCTGAATACCTCGGCATCGTTGTTCGAACTGTAATTGGAAAACCGTTGTACATAATTCGGTCCACTCCAAGAATTGATCTAAGGAAAGAAGACCAGAAATAACAAATCCGAATCGTCACGCATGGGTGATTGGAAGGCACGGCTTGCTGGGCCACAGCCTTGAACTCGAACTGGCTAAAACGCATTCAATTTGGACGCCAGAAACTCGAACGAATTGGCAAGATCAAAGTTCGGCGATTGCGTCGCTGCGACAAAATTGCGAGAGATTTTTTAAGTCGACAAATGATGCAGACTGGTCAATTGCTTGGTGCGCGGGCCGGTCAATAGTTGGCTCATCAAACAGCGAGATCGATCGAGAGTCTGGACTGATCGAAACCCTTTTTGATGCGATAAAAGTTTGTAAACCCATCGGAGTCGTAGGGAAAGTTTTTTTCGCCTCATCTGCTGGGGGCGTCTACGCGGGGCCACCCAACGAGGTAATTGACGAAGACTCACAGCCAAAACCCATTGCCACTTATGGGTTTGGAAAATTGGCTCACGAGGAAATTTTCAAAAAAAACTCAAAGCAACTGCAAATCAATTGTTTAATTGGGCGAATCACCAATCTTTATGGCCCTGGGCAAGATATGACTAAAAGCCAGGGTCTAATTTCTCAGCTTTGCAGGTCTAACTTGACCAAGAAGCCTTTAAACATCTTTGTGCCTTTACAGACGGCGCGGAATTATCTTTATGTAGATGATGCATCTGCAATGATTGCTGAATTTATGCAACACGATGACAATCTATGCATCAAGATCTTCGCCTCGCCTCAAAGCACCACAGTTGCAACACTTATCCGCACAAGTTACGAAGTTTTCAAACGTCGCCCCCTGATTTCATTGGGCGTCAATGAGCGCACTCTTATACAACCGATGGGTCTTCACTTCAATTCAAAAATAAAAACTGAGATTGATCAGCGACAATTTAATTCACTATCTTCAGGTTTAGCAAAGACGATCGCGTCTCTTGCCGGCAGTGCGCACCGTTAGTTAAGTTTCACTTTGTTGAGATCAATCACTAAATACGAGTTATTTTCGTAAACTTTCGCTTCCGAATCAGTCCAATAATTTAACGGAGTAACTTCTAAGTCAACGACGTACCAATCTACTGACCATTTTTTAAGCATCATAAAGTCTGCGGATGTTGGTGCCATGGCAAAACTGATTGACACGCTAAGCCGCTCAAAAAAGTCATCATTAGATACTGATTCGCCGAGGCGGCTAAATGCAAATGAAAAATGTGGGGCTTGCACGAAAGAGCGCCGGAATACAACTGCCGACATTAAAGACTTCTTTGAATAGTTGGCCGAATCACACCTAAAACTCTCACAAACATAATTTGTTGCATAGATTTCGCTATCTATCGTATCTTCATTAAACCAAGTACTTAATGATCGAAGATCTGATGATTCAGTAAACGAGTCACCTTCGCTTTTGAAGTTTCTATAATTTTTGGGCAATTCAGTTGTTGACTTTGCGACAAATGACCCGAGCGAGATCGTAATCAATGAAATCAAAGTCATTGAATAGAGACTCAATTTGCTTATCGGCGCCACTTTCTTAACAACGAAAATCAACGCCATGACCAAGACGAAGGCGACAACGGGAGTTAAAGATCTTGATGTACGCAAGAAAATTGCTGAAACTGAACCTGAATTCAAGTCGGGAATCCAATACGTTAAGAGAAGTGCACAAGCACCTGCGAAAACTGGTGCTACAGGTAGCCGTACCATTGACTTACTTACAAACCGCAAATCTGGGCTTTTGAACAAAACTATTGAGATTAATGAATACGCAACTATCAATGATGAGTGAACAAAAAATAGTCCAACAGGTCCTGATGGTCCGCTTGAGAAATTGCTTGCAATGACACCAGCGATAACTGCTAATAAAATCCCAGCATAAACACCATTGATTTTTTTGTTGTTCAACATGCCGCGAACTAGAACAACTGCTGTCAAACTGAGCATGCCAAGCAGCAAGATTGTTGTTGCGAGTATCAACTTCAAACCCCGAAAATCGTAAAGATCGCCCTGCAGGTAAGGAACCCAGCTCGCAGGTCGCCAAGTTAGCGAGCCACCTGTGCCGAACAGACAAAAAGTCACCCCAACAACTGTCCCGATTGCGAAAAGTGCCTCGACAATTGAATCTCGCCGATTTTCTCGTTGCTGAAAAAATCGAACTAATTCAAAGCCAAGTACAGCAACGAGAGCGACGGCGGCGTGTGAAACTTTGCCACCGACCAGACCCACTAAAAATATCGAGACCAACGCCCACGGTTCGCGCAACGCACCACGGGCAACATCAATCATCCACAACACAATTGGCAATAGCCAAATCGTCGCAAAATGTTGCGAATAAGAACCAAACATCGCCAAATTGATGCTCAACGACCAGTCACCGAAAACTGGTGATGCAGCGAACACGAAAACCCCAACTATTGCGGCGCTTCTGTTTTCAATAAGCCTTAAAGTGATCGTCCAAACCAAAGCGATGATGCACAGAGTTGCGACTAGTGGTCCGACTCGAGTTAGAACTACCCAATCTGGTGCGTCGCTGATGCGACTGACCATGCCAGTCCACGCGTATGGAAACCAGTGATACTTGAGCGAATAGCCTGAAGTCAAAATACTGTCACGGAACCCCCACTTGGCTACAGATGTTGAAATCGCCTGATAGAAGTGCGTGTCAGATTGTGTGATCCACCAGATTGATGGTCGCGTTACGAGTGTGGCCACGCCAGTAATTGCAAGAATCCCAATCGCCGAGCGATCGTAAATAGCCTTATTAATCTTCTTTAACTTGCGTATTATCAACAGCAAAGCTGTAAGCATCGCAAACGGAAATGGCCATACCCATTCGCCACTAATCCCCACCAGCGACGCAATAACAATCCATGCAACAGTGTCAAAGTCTGGAAGTGAATATTCTCGTGATTGATTTGTTTTAGCACCACCCCACAAGCGAACGAATGCAGCGATTAACACTGGAGCTAGCCAACCAACGTGTGGGAGAGAAAAAGCTATAAACAGTTGATCGAAAAGTAGCCATATCAGTGCGCCAAGCGAAAAGCCAACTGATGCCGCTTCAACTAAAGAAATCGAACGACTCTTGAGAAACATCGAATAAAATTCATTTCCGGTGAAGATCTGAAGTAGCAAGATCGCGGCAATTTTCAGTGCGAAAATCATCGGCACACTTGACACAACCAACAAGAGCCAGATCACCGCACCCAACATCAGGTACCCAGAGCCCACCGACGAGGGTTTTTTTAATCTTGATATCGACACGGCCTGACTCATCGCGTGATGAACCTACAGCGAATAACTACCGGTGCGTCAACAACTACCGAATCTTTTTGGGTAATCACTACTACATCATTGGGATTTAGAGAACGGCATTCAGCAAGTGCCTTGTTAAGAGCGATTCTCCAGAGTTGATTTTCTTCGTATCGTCCGGGGGCGCCATCTTCGCCTGACACATCGTGTGGATCGCGAAAATTTTGTGCAATTTTCGTCATTGCAATAACAACTAGTAAAGAGAAAAGAATGTGAAACACGGCCGTCTTCTTTAAATCAAATCTTGTATTTTGTGGTGTTAATAGAAAAACACCTATCCAATAAAACGAAACTGGAGCGAATAAATACTGTTTTGACTGCACTATGTCGCCAATTATCAGCGATTGAAAAACAAGTATCGAAATTAGTGCGACCGTGATTCTAAAGAAAGAATCTCGAACAAAAGTATTTTCGGAGTGTCGTTTTCTTAAATTCAACACAATTAGTGGACATGCACCAAGAATGCTCAGAATTAACAGCACTTGAGCGAGACTTACTGCCCACGAGTCAGTCAAGATCCAGCGCGAGGCGTAGGGCTCTGGCATCATCTGCGTAAGCAGATATTTGATGGTCGCGGGTGAGCTCTTTGCAATTTCAATTACATCAATGGGCGGGGCTTTGCGAACTGTGGCGGCGCCGGAGTCTTCGAGACGGCCGAGAGTTTCTGAGGTTTGGGCGAGTTCTTGGGTCCATTCGCCAAGATAACGAAGCGGTGGCTCTTGGTTGATCTGCACAAAGAGCGAAAAGACCATGCCGACAAACAAGCCCACTCCGATTGCCAAAATTCTTTTTCGCAACGCTTTGTGGCAGATGTAGTCATAGCCGAGCAACAACATCAGCACCCCTGCCACTGGGTTAGATGCTGCAGTCAGAAATGCGAACAGCGCCTCCAGATATGTCGTACGAGTTGACTCGCCATACGCGCGACACGCGACGACCACTCCCAAAGCGATAAACATCGGCCAAAATGAGTTCCAGACAATACCTTGCATGCCAAGTTCTGGCAGTGGCACAAGGATTAGAACCAGTGAAGCCAGAAAAGCAGGTAAATATCTATGAGTTTTTTTATAAACAACCCAAAAGATGATCGTTGAAAAAATCGCCCATAAGAGTGTGGCAATTGTCAGCAAAGTAATGGGCAGATATTCAAGCGGTAACTGAACGGCAAGAAAAATCAAAATACGTGGCACCAGCAATCCGTAGGCAAAATCATTTAGGGTCGCAAAAAAACTTTGCGAAAGAGCACTCGCGACAGAGATTGTTTCTTCATAGTGAAGAATTCTGTGACTACCCCAGCTTCTTGCAGTGAGTAATACAACATAAACAAAGAAGTTGATTGTCAGCAGCCATCTCAAAGAAGACTTTGGCGTCTTAGTCGCCGTGGTAATAACAGACTCTGTGTTGATAGGCAAAATGTTAGTTGTCTATTTACGCCACTCCAGCACTTTGAAATTGCCAAGACCATTTGGGTCGCACAGGGCTTCAAATTCGCTAACTCGACTTCGCATCCTCATTGCTTTGACATCAGGTGCGGCCGCATTGGCCTGCCAATAACTGCGACCCTCTTCAGCCAGTTCAGTTATGCCGTTGCGAACTAGCCAATCGGCTTGCGTTTCTATGCGATCGGGTTGGCACACTAACTGCAGCTGATCAACCATCACATGGCTCGTAATGTCTTGCGACCCAGGTTGACGTAGATAATGCTCGCCTAGTTCGTGTTGCCGATATGTACGCAACCAATCTCGCCACGGACTTACGATTGCATCAGAACTCATTGAGCAATAGTCAAAAACAGTCAATGACCCACCATGCAATATCTTGAGACAATCAGCTAGCCATTTCGCGGCAGCGCTCTGTACTGGCACTCGCGCACCATGAGGTGCAACGCGCGGCAACCACGACGGTGCATCGTCGACTTTGCGCAACACTTCAACAAATGATTTGTTTTGCTCAACCACAAATGCTTCTTGCCAAACATCATCAAACACAAACAACCTAAATGGCAGGTTGTCTAGCAATTCATTGGCGATGATCATGCCGACAATTGGCGAGTTTGGCATCTTTGCCTGCGAGTGCATCTCAACAGTGTGTAATCGCCGTTGCGCATCAGAAACTTCGACCGCGACATACCTCAACGCGTCTCGGCATTCAAGTTCGGCACTTAAAATGCTGCGAGCGAGGGTGCCCGGACCTGCTCCGACTTCAACCAGATCAAACCTCTCGGGACAATCAAGAAGTCGCCATTGTGCATCAACAGCTTTAGCAATGACCGCTCCAAATAAGGGCCCGACCTCAGCCGAAGTGATGAAGTCACCGCGCCTGCCTGCTCGACCTTCAGTTGAATAGAAACCTGTTGGCGAATACAGAGCCAACTCCATGAAATTTTCGAATGAAATTGCACCGCCCGCCGCAACAATGGCGGCAGAAATTTCTCTATCTGATGATTGCACCGGCGATTTCAGCCAGATCAGCAAAATGCAAACCAACACCAGGCAAAATGCCAAACACGAGCGTTGCGCCCGCAGTAATAACTAACGCCAACTTCAAACTTCCCGGCACTGAAATTGCTGTGGTGTCACTGTCGGGCACTGGTCGCATCCAAATTTCACGCATCACATTGCCGTAATAACCGAACGCAACTACCGAGTTCACTGCACCCACAATTGCTAACGCATAGCCCCAGGTTGACTGCGATTGAATCAATGACTGAAAGGCAACAAACTTGGCGATCCAGCCACCAAATGGTGGAATGCCCGCCAACGACGCCAAGAACAGAGTCATCAGTACGCCAAGCGCCGGAGCGTAAGAGAATAAGCCGCCATAACTAGAAACCTCGCCGCTGCGTGTTTTATTCGACACCGCAAGAATTATTGCAAACACACCAAGATTGGTCGCCGCATAGATAATCATGTACAGAACAACAGATCGAAGGGCTGTTGTGCCAGAGCCAGACAAGCCCGCCACAGCAAGCGGCATCAACACAAAACCGCCTTGGCTGATCGACGAGTAAGCGATCATTCGCACGATGTTGTGTTGCTTGAGTGCCAAAACATTGCCGATAGTCATCGTTAGTGCCGAGAGCACCCAAATAAACGGTTGCCAAATATCTTGTGCCAGCGGAAACGCCGTGTAGAGCAAAACGACCAGCGCGACGAAACCGGCAGCCTTTGATGCCACAGATAGAAAAGCCGTCACTGGTGTCGGTGCGCCTTCGTAGGTGTCTGGTGCCCAAGTATGAAACGGAACTGCAGAAGCTTTGAAAGCAAAACCAACGATCACAAACACAACTGCCAGGGCGTGTACTGAGGAGAATTCGCCAGTCGCCGTGAACTTGGCACCGATTTCGGTCAACAACGTCGAGTTCGCAACGCCGTACATCAGCGACATGCCATAAAGCATTACAGCGGATGCAAACACGCCGAGCAAGAAATATTTCACGCCTGCTTCATTGCTTTTTGGATCGCGCTTGCGCCATGCGGCCAACATGTATGCCGGTATGGATAGAAATTCGAGAGCAACAAAAATGCTGACCAGATCGCGTGAGGACGCCATCATCAACATGCCGAGCAAACTGGTCAGCAGTAAGAACCAATATTCACCGCGCCAATACTCTCCCTGTTCAATATGTGAACTTGAAAGAAGCACGACGACATAGCCCGCGAGCAAAAATACGGCCTTCATCACGAGGCTGAAGTTGTCGACGACATATCTGCCATCAAACATTGTTCGAACTTCAGTTTCGGAAAGCGCCAACATCAAGACTGGCACCATGGCTGCCAACAAAGTAAATGACGAGATCGCTGTGAGCATCCACTTCTTTCGCTCGTCAATAAACAGATCGAGCATCAACACCAGACAAAGACCGCCAGCCAGAACAAGTTCTGGTGCAAGACCGAAATAATCGATCGTCGGCGCAACCCATTGCGCGGCGAGGTTGTTCAGTGTCTGCAAGTTATCCCCCGAAAGCACTCAAAGTAATTTGCACTGCAGGGTCGAACACGCTGAACAACAGGTTCGGCAAAATACCAAGTACAAGAATGCCCAGAAGCAACGGGGTCCAAGCGATCCACTCAAATGTTGTTACATCGTGCAGCTCATCATCGCTCGAATGGTCGTGACTTGAACCACTTTTCGCCGTACCAAATGCGATTCGCTGGAACATCCACAATAAATACGCAGCGGCGAGAACGGTGCCAAGCGCAGCGATAACCATGAACACTCTGAACACAGTTTCATTAAGACCTTCAGCAGGATTGTAAGCCGAAAGAATTGCTGGAAACTCGCCCCAGAAACCTGCCAAACCAGGCAAACCGAGCGAGGCCATTGAGCAAAAGCCGAAAATCCAACCGAGATGTGGCATCGCGGTGAGCATGCCACCAAGTTTTGAGATTTCGAGTGTGTGATATCGCTCTTTGACGCTGCCGGCAATAAAGAACAACATGCCGGTGATTAAACCGTGAGCCACCATGCCGAACATCGCTGCGTTAACACCGAAACTCGTCAGTGTAGAAATGCCGAGCATCACAAAACCCATGTGCGCGACTGAGGAAAACGCGATCAAACGCTTCATATCGGTTTGCGCAAGACAACCAAGCGCACCGTAAATAATGCCGATCACGGCGAGACCACCGATGTACGGCGCCCATTCGCGCGCGGCATCTGGCAAGATCGGCAAAGCGATTCGCACAAAACCATACGTGCCGAGTTTGAGCAAAATTGCTGCCAAAATTACCGAGCCTTGAGTCGGTGCTTGCGTGTGTGCATCTGGCAACCAAGTATGAAACGGAAACATAGGAACTTTCACCGCAAAACCGACGAACATTCCGGCGAAGATCCAAATTTGAATGTTTTTGGCGATGCTTCCGCCGTTTTCAATCAAATACGGAATGCTGAAACTCTCTGCGCCTGTCTTGAAGAACAATGCCAAAAAGGCAACCAACATCAACGCCGAACCGAACATGGTGTACAAGAAGAATTTGATCGAGGCGTACTGACGCTGTTCTCCACCCCACACTCCGATCATAAAAAACATCGGAAGAAGAACAAGTTCAAAGAATACGAAGAACAAAATCAGATCTTGCGCGATGAATGTACCCGCCATTCCGGTTTGCAAAACAAGTAAAAGAGAAAAGAAGGCTTTTGGTTTGCCTGGGCTCGGTACATGGTCAAGCGAATAAATCACGACGAGCAAAGTGATGACCATACTCAACAGATAAAGAGGCAGACTGATGCCGTCGACACCAATCAGATACGAACTCTTGATTACCGAGATCCACTTTGCGTCGGCAACAAACTGCAATTTTTCAGCCTGGTCAAAATCGAATTTAAAAGCCGTGTAGACACCAACTGCAAGAGTCGCGATTGATGTCGCCAAAGCTACGAGTCTGATCATTTGATCAGAAGCCTTCGGTGCGAGCAGCAACACCACTACGCCAAGCATTGGCAGGAATGTGCCGACGCTCAGCAGCCAGTTGTTTTCCTGCAGCATGTTCATAGTTTTTTCTCCCTTTTTCGACTTGTTAAGTGTTAATAATTACGAGAACTAGTGCCGCTACAGCCGCTGCGCTAAACAGCAAAGCGCCATATTGACTGACTTTTCCTGATTGTGTTGGCTGTGCGGCCGTACCAACAGATTTGGTGAAAGTCGCCGAGTTGTTGACCGTGCCATCGACAACTCGCTGATCGATGTTTTTATAAACCCAGCCAGAAAGTTTGCGCGTCAAGTTAGAGATCGAATGCAAGATGCCATCTAAAACATTTTGATTGAACCAATAAGCAGCACTCGAAATTGGATAAGCAACACCACGCACGATTACTTTCTCGTAGAGATCGTCTAAATAATATTTATTAACCAAAAATTTGTGGCCAACTCCTAGAATTTTGACTCTTTGAGTTAAACCGACAAGCCGAGCGTCGCGTTTGGTAAACAGCAATACGCTCAAAATCCATGAAAGCGCCATGCCTATAAAAACAATGACCATTGAAAGCATCGCCTTCGACCACTTGAACTTTGCGTGTTCTAACTTAGGCGCGTAACAAACACCGTTTTCTGGCGTAGCGGTGCCGCAAACAGATTTTGACGACCCTTCTTCGGCGCTTGGCACATTGACAATTAGAGATTCTCCAGGGCCGCCCGGGTAGTTTGCGTCAACAACTTCGACTGCGCGTGGCTCGACCCACAGTTTCATTCGCTCCCAACTTTCACCAAATGGCGTTGCGTTCAAAAATCCAGAGCCGAGTGCGAGCACCGACAAAATCATCAAGGGCGCCGTGATTAATAGACCTGACTCGTGGGGGCCATGTGAAGCGTGTTCATCGTGGCTCACGTGATCGTTATGGGTGTCGTGCGCATCGTGTGAACCGTGCGCATCGTGCGACTCGTGACTTGAGTTGCCAGCGGAAGCTCCCCGCGGCTCGCCAAAGAAAGTCAGATATGTTGCGCGAGTCATATAGGCAGCAGTCATAAACGCACCAACCAGACCAACAATCATGAACGTGTTGTAACCGTTGTTGCCGACATTGTCAATGATTTCATCTTTAGAAAAGAAGCCCGAGAACGGAAACACACCGCAGAGAGCAAGCGTCGAGATGATCCAGGTCGTAAATGTGATCGGCATTACTTTGCGCAGTCCGCCCATGTCACGTTTCATGTCAAAGGAGTGATGTGATGCGCTATGGCTAATTGATCCGGCGCCTAAGAACAAACATGCCTTGAAGAACGCGTGGGTGAAAATGTGGAAGACAGCAGGTAGCCACGCCCCAGCCCCAAGGCCAAGCATCATGTAACCGAGTTGCGAAACTGTTGAATATGCAAGAACCCGTTTGATGTCATTTTGCACAAATGCCAGCGCAGCCGAAATGACAATTGTGATGCCACCAATAAACATGATCAAGTTGCCGCCACTGCCAAGAATGTCTAAGCCGACGAAAAAAACTGGATACAAACGCGCAACTAAAAACACGCCCGCGACAACCATCGTTGATGAATGCAAAAGCGAACTAACTGGTGTCGGGCCTGCCATTGCGTCGGGCAACCATGTGTGTAACGGAAACTGACCACTCTTACCGATGCTGGCAATGAATAGCGCAATCGCCGCGATCATGATTACGGTGCTATCCGGTTCGCCGGATAGTGCCCAGGCTGAAATGCCTCGAATTGAAAACCCTGAAAGACCCAAGTTCTCTTGCGTCCAATCATTTGCCGCAAAATAAAGCATGCTGATGCCAACAAGCAGACCCATGTCACCAGTTCGTACTGTGAAGAACGCTTTTAGTGCGGCGCGACTATTGGCGTCTTCTTCCCACCAATGGCCGATCAGCATGAAACTGCACAATCCCATGATTTCCCAGCCGAGAAGAAACAGAATCATGTTGTCGGCGAGCACCATCGCCAACATGCCACCAGAGAACAAAGTCAACGCAGCAAAAAAGTGCGTATAGCGACGGTCGCCACGTAGATACTCGAGCGAATAAATCTGCACGAGGGTTGAAATAAACGCGACAACAAAAAGCACCACGACGGAGAGTCCGTCGATGTGTTGTCCGATTCCGAAGTCAAAACCACCGCTCTGCCACCATGACCACGTCCTGATGACAGGCTCAACAAACTGTTCTTCTGTTGCACTATTAACTCGCTGTATCCATTGATACGCAGCTCCAGCCGACAACACCAACGAAGCGAGCATTGATGCAACGCCGAGTTCGCTGCCCTTCATGGGCAATCGCTTGCCGATCAAAATAATCAAAGCAAAAGCAATCGCCGGGATAATTGGGATTAACCAGGCGTTCTCAAGAAACCAGCCAGTTGCAAGTGGTGCGAGAATTTCGGTTTCAGCGGCCAGCAAGTTCATCCGCGCATCTCCGACAACTCATCAACCGAAATGGTTTTCTTATTACGATACACGAGCAAAACCAGACCTAGACCGACACCGACTTCTGCGGCAGCGATCGCAATGATGTAAAGCGCAAAGGTATGACCATCGGTCGAGCCGTTGCGCATCGCAAACGTCAACAGGTTGATGTTCACCGAATTCAAAATCAACTCGATTGACATCAACATCAACACGGCATTCTTTCGAGCAATTACTCCGTATACGCCGATGCAAAATAGCACCGCAGCCAAAAACAAGAACTGATTAACAAACACTTGGTCAGTCCTTTCTCGCTAAAACGATTGCACCAACAACTGCTGCCAACAAGACGAATGAAAGCGCCCAGAATGGCAAAAGATATGGACCAAAGATCTGATCAGAGACCTCTTGAATAGAAACAACCGTGGCCGATTCGGGCAGTTTTTCGTCACCAAATGATCGGGTTAGCGCGAGACCCATCGCCACCAACATCACTAATCCAACTGGGATGCCGAGTTTCTTGTATGAGTTGTTGAGGTCTGACTCGGCGCCGATGCGAGCACGAGTCAGCATCGTGCCGAACAAAAACAACACCATTACTGCGCCTATATATACGAGTACTTGGGTGATGGCGACGAATTCAGCAGCGAGCAAAATATATTGGCCAGCAGCGCCAGCCAACACGACAACTAACCACAGCGCGGCATGCACGACATTGTTTGTTGTAACGACACGCAACGCTGACACGACCATCAAAACTGCGATTATCCAAAAACCAATGTTTTGAGCGATCACGACTAGTGGTCCTTCTACTATTTCTTCTTCTTATCGGCGCCGACTTCAAGCGCTGGGGCTTCAGGAACTGTTTCCATCCACTCACTTAGTTTCGTTTTGTCATGAAGTAGGTCGGCAATGTTCGGTTCAGAATATTCGTATTCGGGGCTCCAGAACAAAGCATCGAAAGGGCAAACTTCAACACAGATACCGCAATACATGCACAGTGCGTAGTCAATATCAAATCGGTCGAGCAAGTTAACTTGACGAGGCTTGCCACCCTCACGACGAGGAGGAACTAGTTCTTTGTGCGCCTCGATATAAATGCACCAGTCAGGGCACGAACGCGAACACAGCATGCATGAGGTGCAATTATCTTGATGCAAAGCAATTACACCGCGAGACCGAATCGGCGGCGTCTCTTTTTCGTGCGGATATTGAACCGTGTTCGAACCTTTTGTTGCAGTGTTAAACAAAGTGCCGAGCGTTACACCAAGACCTTTGACTAATCCAGGAACTTTTGGCATTAGAAAACCACCTTCAAAATTGATGTAACTGCGATATTGAGCAACGCAACCGGAATCAAACCCTTCCAAGCGAAGCGCTGTAGTTGATCTTCACGCAGTCGAGGGTAACTAAACCGGATCCACATGATGATGAACACCAACAACATCATCTTGGTGAACATAATCAAAGGCCCGGCAACGTTCATCCAGTTGTCGATCGAGTCAATTGATGTCCAACCGAACCACGAAAACGGCACGCCCCAGCCGCCAAGAAACAATACGGATGCAATCATCGCAAAGACGCCAGCAGTTGCGAATTCGCCGATGAAGAAAATCAAGAAGCGAAAGCCCGAATATTCGGTCATATAACCAGAGACGAGTTCGCTTTCAGCGATCGGCATGTCGAATGGTGCCTGAGTGAGTTCGGCTTGAATCGCGATCATGAAAATGACGAATCCGATGAACTGGCTGATTACATACGGGTGTCCAAAGGTGTCGATGCCAAACATTGAGCCAGAGTTTTGCGCAACAACTATTTTTTGCAAGTTCATTGTTTCTGCCTGAATAACAACACCAATTACAGCTAAAACCATCGGCAGTTCATATGCGATCAATTGACCTGCTGCACGAAGACCACCAAGTAACGAGTATTTGTTGGCACTCGACCAACCAGCAATCAAAATACCAAGAACTGAAATCGATGAAACTGCCAGCGCATAGAAGATTCCTGTTTCGAAATCTGTGAACCATGCGTCAGGGCCAAAAGGTACAACGGCAACAAGCAAGAAAGTGCTCAGCAAGACAATTACTGGTGCCATTTTGAAAATGCGAGCATCGGCGCGCTCGGGCACGATGTCTTCTTTCTGCAACCACTTGCCTACTTCAGCAAACAATTGCATTGAGCCGTAGGGGCCTGCTTCCATCGGGCCGAGACGACTTTGCATAAACGACATCATCTTGAACAAGAAGATATAAACGATTGTGCCGGCAGGCAGAAGCACAGCGACAATTCCGCCGAGTACGCGCAACAATGACTGTCCCCAATAGGGGACTTCAGCGAGCAACGCACTCATCTATCAATATCTCCGAGGATGAAATAGAGAGAAGCCAAAATCGTCACAATGTCTGGCACGTACACGCCACGCAACAACCACGGAGTAATCGAAATATTGTTGAAACTTGCGGAGCGAATTTTTACTCTGAACGGACCAAGGTCGCCACGAGAAACGATGTAATAGCCCATCTCACCGAGTGGGTTCTCAGTTGAAACCCAAGCCTCACCTTCTGGCACTTTGATAATTTTTGGCACCTTAGCCATAACTGGCCCTGCTGGTATCGAGCCCAATAACTGATCAACGATTTTTGTTGATTCACGAGTTTCTTGCAAGCGAATCCAACAGCGGGCGAAGCTGTCGCCGTCCGGGTGTGTCCACACCTTCCAGTCAGCTTTGTTCCACGCCATCGGTAACTGGTGATCGCGACGCAAGTCCCAGTCGACGCCGCTGGCGCGAAGATTTGCGCCAGACAGACCGTATTGCAATGCAACTTCACGCGGAATTACACCGATACCTCGAGTTCGTGATTGGAAAATTTCGTTGCCAAACAACAAGTCTTCAATCTGATCGCAGAATCCACGAAGCTTTTTCATCACTGCACGAGTCTCATCAACCCAACCAGCAGGAAGATCGTCTTTTAATCCACCAATGCGATCGAAGTTCGGATGAAACCGTCCACCAGTTGCTGATTCGATCAAATTCAACACATATTCGCGATCACGAAACGCGAGAAACACCGGCGTAATCGCACCAAGCTGAACACCAAGGTCACCCAAAAAGAGCGACACATTTGCGATGCGCGAAAGTTCAAACAAAATCGTACGGATGTGTTGGGCGCGTGGTGGTGCTTCGACTTCCATCAACTTTTCTGCAGCCAGAATGAATGGCACCTCGTTGGCGAAACTTCCGAGCCAGTCGATGCGGTTGACTAGCGTCGTGACCTGCGGATACGTGCGCACTTCTGTCAGCTTTTCGTAGCCGCGATGCATGTACCCGCATGCTGGTTCGGCCCACACAACTTGCTCACCGTCGAGACGAGCAATGATTCGAAGCGTGCCGTGGGTCGCAGGATGTTGCGGACCAATATTCAGTGTCATTCCTTCTGTTTCTAACTCAACGTTCAAACGAGCATCGGCTGCTTGGCTGGCGATGTACGCAAGTTGTTGACGATCACCCAGCACTCGGTCGGTGAGACTCATTGCGCGTCACCACCTTCATTGTCATCGCCACCTGGTAGCGGTTCTACGTCGACAATGCCAGGCCACGGCTTCACCATGCGAGCAAGAAGCGGGAAATCTTTGCGTAACGGGAAACCTTCAAAGTCAATCGGCAAATACATATTGCGCAAGTCAGGATGGCCGTCAAACTTGATGCCGAACATCTCGTGAGTTTCACGTTCATGCCAGTTGGCGCCCGCATACACATCGTGAATCGATTCGATGGTCAGCGAGTCATCTGGAACATCAACCTTGACAACGACGCTCACGTGCGTGACCGGATTCGTGACTCGAACAAATACCTGCATGCGAGTTTCTCCACCCGCGTAGCCCTGGCGAATAGTTGTATCACGCTCGGGTGCTGGCTCGGTTGGGTCGTCTTCGCCGCGACCGTAGGGAGAAGGCATCCAGTCGATTGCTGAAAGGAAGCAGAAATAATGGAACCCGAGTGTGTCACGTAACGTTCGCATAGATGACTTCCATGAATCGGTGCGCACACGCAACCACAAGTCTTCTTTGTGAAAAGAATCGACGAGTCGATCACCGAGCGCCGCTTTCACCTCTGCAACAGAAGTAATGCGCGGCTGAGTGTTGGACGTAATACTCATAAACAGAAATCAGTTGCTGACGACAACTGTCTGACCTTTGCGCTCAGCAAGTTCAGCACCATCTGAAACTGCATCCATTGATTTTGTTCCTTCGCCACGCCAACGCGCGCCCATGTCTTCGTTCTTAATTCGTTGTTGCAAAAGCACAATGCCTTCTAATAAAGCCTCAGGTCGAGGTGGACAGCCCGGCACATAGACATCGACCGGAATAATTTGATCAACGCCTTTTGTAACCGAGTAACTATCCCAATATGGACCGCCACAGTTGGCACAGCTACCCATGCTGATTACATATTTTGGTTCAGGCATTTGCTCATATAGACGACGAATGACAGGCGCCATCTTGTCGGTGACTGTGCCTGAAATTACGACGAGGTCTGCTTGACGCGGACTGGCCGGCAACGGAATGACCCCGAGACGCATCACGTCGTAACGCGGCGAACCAAATGCTGCACCCATTTCGATTGCGCAACAAGCTAATCCCCATTGATAAACCCAAAGAGAATACGAGCGACCTAAATTAAAAAGCGAAGTTAGCGGCCTCGGCAGTCGACCACGATCAACTAAACCCATCGCAACACACCTTTGCGCCATGCATAAATCAAACCGAGCAACAAAATGAAAACGAATACACCCATTTCAACTAGACCGAACATGCCGTATCGCTCGAGTTGCGTCGCCCACGGAAAGATAAAGACTGCTTCAACATCAAACACAACAAACAGCAAAGCAAAAATGTAGTAGCGAACTTGACTCTGCGACCAGCCGTGACCAACCGGGTCGACGCCACTTTCGTAGGTCAACAATTTTTCGCGATTCGGACGATTTGGTCGCACGAGCGACGCGACCCACAACAACAAACCAGCGATCGCGATAGCCGCCGCACCAAACCAAACGACAGTCAAATACGAGCGAAGAAAGGTAGACATACCCCTGTAAAACTAGTCTGCGCGAGTGTTATCGGTTTAACTAAGAACCACTTTGGGCGATTGTGAAAGACCCTGCAAGGTGCGGTTTTATTTGGCTGACGACTCCAAAAACCAATCGACAAGGCGTGCGGCAGCAGGGGCACTTTGCTTGACCTCTTCGCGAGTTTGTGCGATTAAATCGCTAGCTACCAAACCGACTTTTGCGAGTTCTGCTTCACCCGAATCGCTCGCCCATCGCGTGACTATTTGCTCAGTCACTTCAGGATGAAATTGCGTTGCAAACGAACGACCTGCACGAATTGCTTGAGGCCCGGCTGGGCTGGTGGCGATCACCTCGAGAGCATCTGGCACCGTAAAAGTGTCGTAGTGCCACTGCAACCAGGTGCCGGCAATTACTTCATTAGGCGATTCAGCGGTAACTTTGTGCCAACCCACTTCGTGTTGTTGTGCTCGCTGCGCCGAACCACCAAAAGCGGTGGCCATAATTTGTGCGCCAAAACAAACACCAAACAATGGAATGCCGCGCCGATGTGTTTCTAAAATAAGCTCGCACTCGGCTTGCACATTCTTGGCAACGTCTGGCCAATACGCAGACCACCAACTTCCGAGCAACACAACCAGGTCTGCACCGTCGAGTGACGGCCACAGATCTGGGTTTTCGCGTTCGCAATATTCGAACTTGCTGCCGTGATCTTTGAATCTTTCGCCCACAAAGCCGTGTTCAACAAAGCGCTGACCGATAAAACCTGGATCAGCGTCGTCAGCATTTGCAACTAGTAGCGCGCGCATTTGAGTTAGAGCTCGGGTAGTTCCACTGGATCAATTATCAGTGTGGCGTCAACAAGATCAACCGAGGTAAACAACTGCAGTTGTTTCGATACAAAATCTTTTGGTATTCGTTCGCGTGTGTCTGGCGAAATTTTGTTTTCTATCTGATTACGAATTGAATAAACAATTTGCGAAGAAGTCGTGTCAAAATCTGGTGAAAAAACCGTGACCGAATAAAAGACTTTTTCTTGAGTGTCACGGTCGGTGCCGACCAAAACACCATTCGCACCGTTCAAGTAAATGTCGTCCCATCTGGAAAACAAATCGCCATCGTGCGCAAGAATAAATCGTTCGTCAGTGATCAGGTTTGTAAATGCCGAAAATGATTCGACCTCGAAGAAAGTAAGTTGAAAAACATCATCATGCAAAACGTCAACTTGGGCTATTTTTGCGTTTTCGTTATAGACCAACTTTGCTGCTTGATTATTCGGGCTTGACTCATCGGCTATCGCTTTGAGATCTTCGACTTTCCAGATTCCGACCGGTGCTTTAACTCCATCATTTGGGTTGACAAAGTCGCTTTCAAAACGGCTGACCATAAAACTTGAAATAACAATCGCCGCCAGGGCCCCGACGCTTTGAATCACTTTGTTTTGCATCATTGCTCAACCCGCATTCGTGCCATTTGAAGCACCAAAGTCGCTGTCGCTCCGAAGGCGAGCGTGCCAAGCATCCAAATTGTCATCGGGGAAGGAGCAACTGTCCACCACCATTCGGCGTTTTTGTTCAAGTTCCAACCGGTCACATCGACACCCGTTATATATCTGCGCATTGTTTGATGCAAGGCGATCGAGTTTCCGAGTGTCAAAGTAAAGACCAAGATTCGACTAATTGTTCTTGAGGTGATCAATGGTCGCAAAAAGCTGGTCTCAACTGATGCGAGATACGTGATTAAGCACATCAAATAGAGCGGCAAGATGTAGCGACCCGAAGTACCAACGTCGCCGAGATCGGCGCGGAGCGTGAATAACACCAACAGTGTCGACATCAAAAAAACTATTAGCCAGTTTCGTTTCGATACCCGTTGTGCAGTTGTATAAATGATTAGAAACAAGCTTGCAATTCCACAAAAAACCACCAAGTCCGACAACGGTGTATCGCTTGAGCCCAGACCATAATTTCCACCGAATAGGTTCATTAAAGTCAGCGGCACCTTTGTCGTAGTTAAGTTAAAAACTTTATCTAGTTGTGAAACTCCAAAAGCACCAATGACCTTCCGCACTAAAGGATGCAGAAGCTGTACATACATAATGAACAGGGTCCCCACTCCTAAAACCTTCAGCCACAGCGGCTGTGAAGTTAACTCGTGTCGAATCTTTAAACCCCATATGATTGCTGCGAATAACGCAATCACCATAAAGAATCGCGAATCACCTCTCACGTCTTGCGCGACAAACCAGATCAAAAGAGCCGCTAAACCGGCAAAAATGCGCAAAACAATCGACTTCTCTCTGATTACAACAAAGAGACAAACCAAGAAAAGCGGAAGCAAAGTAATAGTCCATGCAGAAGGATGAATAGAAGCGATTAAAAAACTCCCCCAAGGGCCAAACCCAACTAAAAATGCCAACGATGTCGCAACCCGATACTTCTTAAACATCGTTAAAAGCAGCGATGCGATGCCGATAAAAAACAAAACATTGGCAAACCTAATCTTGAAAGCGCTTGTCTCAATATTTCGGCTAGATAATCGTGAGTTAAAATCATAGAAAGGTGATGAAACCTGGTCGACGGGAAAGATCCGTCCAGATGCAAGAAGTTCAGTTACTGAAGTTTCATCAACAATATTCGTACAACCGGCACTTGCGCCCGAGTTTCCGACGTAGCAAAAGTGACCGTATGGGTTTTGATAACGAGAAAATGTACGCGGAGTTAGCAGCTCAACTTGGTTTGAATCTTTCACTATTTCTACTTTGCACATTCCTAAGCGATCACCCTGGGCGCACCAAATTGACGCCAAATGAAAATCACCGTCCGGCGGAGCCCCAATCGGCGAAGCAAACGCCCAAGCAGTAAAAGAAACAACACCAGCGACAACAATTAGAAACCAGCGAACCACATTGACCGACTTTGAAGCGCCTTCGTGGTTTTGGAAAAGAAAACTCATAATCGATATCAATACTCTAATTCGCAGCACGCTGAAATTACGCCGCAGGTATGAGACTCAATTTGTATTTGTTGATTCCGATTAGAGTCTGAGACAACAAGTTATGCGTATATCTACGAGGGCAAATAGCCCAACTGATTCATCAAACGCGTCTGGACCGCACATAGATGGATTCGTGATGCCACTCGTCGTCGCCCTCACGGTGTTCGTTGTGCTTCTAATTTCTGAAGTTCCGTTTGACGTTTCACTTATCGCGTCAGCTATTTTTGCATTTCAAATATATTGCGGTGGAGCAATATTGATTCTGGTAAGTAAACGTAACGAGATTTCATGGCAAGAATTCTGTGGCGTCGGTATTGCACTAGGTTCACTTTTGACACTCGTTCTGGACCAAGTGTTTCGAACCACTCCTATTTCGCGAGTCGCGTGGGCTACTCCGTTTTTTTTGATCGTGTTAGTGATTGCGAAACATCGAATTCGTCAAAACCTAAGGTTTAACCTCACGAGAAATCAACTTACTGAAACTCTATTCATTTTCGGGATTGTTTTCTTATTGTTGACACCAGAGTGGTTTTGGACACTTCCGTTTGCCGCTTTTCTTTTAATTACGAGTATCCAAACCTCCAAACTGCGGCGAAAACTTTGGTTGATTCTTGCTGGCTTATTCGCACTCTCGGCCTCCATTTTCTCGATTTTGAAGCGGCCAGTCGGATGGTGGATCGAAGATTCAGACTTTGCCCTATACGAAGCAATTTCAAAAACACTTTCAATTTGGGGATTCCGCGACAACATAAACGCTGCCGAAACATCCACCAACTATCACTGGTTCGCCTATGCATGGGCAGGTCTGGTCGATCGAATTACCGCTGCACCATCGTGGGTTTCGAATACTCGTATCGTCCCAGTGATGATCGTTGTTGGTATTGCTTTAATTTCGTGGGCGATTCTTGAAAAGCTTAATTTCAGTCGCAATGTCATTATTGGATCGCTAATAGTAATTGGCTGTTTTGACACAATTCAGTCGTGGGGACGTGGTTTCAAAATTGGCATTATTGCAAGTCCAAGTCAAATTTATGGCACTCTGCTGATTCTTTTATTTCTTTATCTTTTCATTTTATACAACCAAGAAAGTCTCAAATATTCCTCAGTGCTCTTAGCTGCGGTCGCTTTTAGCGTCGTTGGGGCGAAAGTAGCACATGGTGTAGTTCTCGCAGGAGCAATCGGCACAGCCTGGCTTTTTGGACTACTAAAGACAAAAAATCTCTTCACAAATCAGAGCATCCAAGTCTTAGCAGTTCTGGTTGCGATCTACTCGAGTTTTTTTTTCATCATCGGTGGAGGCGGAGGAAGCTCCCGTGGAATGTTGTTCGATCAAGTTGCATTCGTGGATGGCATAACTGGAGACTTCCGAGCTTACGGATTGGTCGTTCGCTGGTTAGCAGCTCTTGCTTTGCTTTTTGGTATGTATGGATTGCAGATGTTTGGCGTAATAGCAATCGTTTATTTTTACTCGAGTGAACAAAACTATTTAAAACACTTTGCGATTGGCGCTGCGATCACCGGATTTTTATCTGCCATTTTCTTGTCGGGAGAGTTCGCTGTAGAGATATTCTTTACACACGCAGCCTCGTCGGTTTTGATAGTTCTCATAACGCCAGTTTTAATTCGAGAGCTCTTTGCAAAACACAAATACTTAACCAAAACTTACCTGTTGGCAGTAGTCGTTTCTGGTCTTATTGGTGCTGCGATTGCAGCAAACGTGCCAAATTTGAACTCCGGTTCAATCACTGCAATCATCCTTCGGACACTGCCATCAATTGTTGGATTGCTGCCGATTGGGTGCGCACTGTTATTAACTCGCCGATTCAGATACAAAATGTATTCTGAACCGGTGATGAAGCCGTTTCTAATTCTCGCTCTTACTGGACTGATGACACTGTCTATCAGTTTCTATGCAGTCAATTTCGTCAAGAACATTGTTGCTGAATATCCAAGTTTTGAAACCAATTACAAAGATCGATCAGGAGAAGATCTGCCTGATCTCATTCAAGCTTCGGAATGGATTAATCAAAACGTTTTTGAGACAGAAATTCTTGCCACCAACGACTTTTGTCGGGAAGTCTCTGAAAGTTGTAATTCGAATACCGATTGGAATGCTTTGCTTAACTTCAGTATGAAGTGCACAACTGACGAAGTGCTTAGAAGTGACGACTGTAATGCGGGCGGATATCCACTTTTAACAGCGATTGTCGACCGAAGATTTCTAGCCGGAAACTATTATGTGGGTATCAGTGACGGATCAGCAATCAAGCCGTGGGTTGTAAACCGAGTACTCGATTCAGTCGATTTTGCCAAAGATCCCAGCTTTAAAAGTGCTCAAAAGTTAACTTCACAGGGAGTTGACTGGTTCCTTCTACGCCGGGATTTAACTAATGAAACTAATTGGTCCAATTTTGGAACAGTTGAATTTTCAAACAACACTTACCTAGTGATCAAACTAGCCAAAGCCTAATCAGTCGCCTGATAATTTGAATCTGTGCAACCAAGTAACAGAAGTGTGAGTGACTATAAGTTGCGCTTGTCAAAGCTAACCAGAAATAAAGGACTCTCTTATTTAACTTTCGGAGTCATTGTTGTCGGGTTTCTCATTTCATCAGAGGTAGAACTCTTCACAAGTATTCGAACGGCTGCAGTGCTGACAGCGATATCTTCGTCTGGATTAGTTATCTGGCTCGCAACGCTTAGATCTGATCGACAGATCTATTTTCCAGAAGCCATCAGCATGGGGCTGGCACTCGGGTTAGCCACAAGTGCAACAGCCATGCTTCTATTGAGACCACTTGGCTTTGGCTTCTACGGATCCATTTTGCCAATTGTGATTTTAAATAGCGCCTTATTCTTCAAACGTAGCCGTAAGTTTTTGATTGTTTCGCGACTGCACTTTACGCCGCAAGACACAGCAGTTGTTGTCTTTGCAGTTTTCTTTGGCCTATACCTAAGCACACCAATTCTCATAATTCCCGCAATACTATTTTTGCTCATCGCGTTTAGAGAAATCAACGCGCAGAAGTTACCAAATGCTTATACGAGTTATCTACTCATCTGGATCGTAATTGGGTTGACATTGGGCTATCTCTTGTTAACTTCAACTGCTCCAGATCCATTTATTTTCGGTCAAGGTGCTGAATCAGTGCCTCGTGAAGCTTGGTCAAACTCAATTGTGATGTGGGGCCCGAACGAAAATGTTGCCATCTTTGGCAATCCATTGCGCTATCACTGGTTTTCGTTTGCCGTATTCGGAATGATCGCGCGCCTATCTGGGCTAATGCCCATGGTTTTATTCAACTCGGGTCTATCAGCTTTAATTGACTTGATTTGTGTTGGCGGAATCATTTGGTCAATTTCACACCTGCTGTCTAACAAGAAAAAAGTCGCGCTTCTCAGCGTTGTAATTGTCTATGGCTCAGTTTCACTGAATATTCCGTATGCAATAATCACTGACTCAAGTCCTGATGCAACTTCTTGGCTCGTATGGCTCGTTGCATTTGTGTTCGCTCTATTGAATCAAAAGAGTTTTTCACGTCGGGTCGCGCCGGTCTTATTCGCTGCACTTGGCACCGTCGTAATACTCTCCAACGGTGGCTACGGTACTTCGTTAGCCATTGGAATCACTTTCTGGGTAATCGGCACGATGTTTCATGAGGGAAAGTTCTCTATTCGAAAGTCCCTTAATGAAATAGCTATCTACATCTGCACGGGTTTAGCTATGTCCGCTGCGTACTTGTTGTTTCTGACCCCGTCAAAATACTCAGCGTCAACAATTGACATGTCTTTGAGGTTTCTTATTTCATGGAGTGGACTACTGTTTATGATTTCCTTCTACAGTTCAAGAGCAATAGCTTTCCCGTTTGTGATTCGATTGACTCCTCAACCACTTAGAAATATGTCTTATGGCCTCACGCTCGCAAGTGTTGCTGGATTCTTCGTTTATAGAAATTCCAGTTGGCAATTAGCTATTTATTTTACATTTCCCGCACTGTTAATTCTGTCGATTCCAATATCGCTTTCATTTAGTAGAGAATGGTCAGAGTGGCTGTTCTCAATACGAGCACGCTATTTGCTCACACTAGGTTCAGTCGTACTTGGGTTTTCTCTTCAAGTATTGTTTTCTGCGATTCAGTGGAAAAATTATGAGCGATTTGGTGCGTTGATTTTTAGCGAATATTTAGTGATTGTTCCAATCATTGCGGTTTTGGTATTCGTCGCACTGTTTACACAATTATCAAAAACCAAGATTGACACTCTAGAGAAATTTACTAAGAGATTTAAAAACAATTTCAAGAACATATTTATCATCTCAACCGTCACCTGCAGCCTCGGAATGGGTCTCGGCTATTCGGTCCGCAGCTACACACGAGACTTGGTTGATCTTCAATCTGGTAAAAGTATTTCAAAAGAATCCTCACCAGTAGTGAGCTATGAGCTTCAAACAGCAATGCTTTGGCTCCGATCTAATTCAGCCAAAGAAGAACTAGTTGCGACAAATTTCTTGTGCGGTTCTGAAGTTCGTAGCTTCTTTAAAAACTGCTCAGAACAGAACAATCATCTTGCAATTGCGGCATACGCACAGCGACGAGTCTTGATTGAGGGCAACTCGTGGTCAAATGTCGGCACGGTATTCACCGAAACTCAACGATTGCCGGTCCCGATTATTGGAGAGGGAATATTCACACTTCAAGTTGTTGCACCTCAGTGGATGACTGAAAGAATTGCAATGAGTCACAGGTTTGCATCGCGCCCAGACGCGATCGCCGCCGATTACATGGAAAAAATGAAGATCAACTGGTTTGTTGTCGACAAGACCAAACAATTGCCAAATTCTTGGTCACCATATGCAACGATCGCTTTCGAAAACTCTGAAGTAATCATTCTCAAAACGACTTTCTAGTCATTACTTGGCTTTCAATAGGCATCAAAACCGAATCAACATCCCATAAATTGCATTACTAGCGAAGTCCGCGTGCGAGAATAGACATTGTGGCAAGCAAAAATTTGGGAATTGATCTGGGCGCGATACGGGCTGCGCGTGAAGTGGGGCGGGCGGTTGTCGAACATACGCCAATAACGCCGTCGGCGTATTTGTCTCAGCAATTTGGCGGACAGGTAATTCTTAAAGCTGAGAATTTACAACGAACCGGTGCATTTAAAATTCGTGGCGCCATCAACAAATTACACCGCTTAGGCGATCTTAAGAAACATGGTGTCGTTGCCGGAAGTGCCGGCAATCATGCCGCTGGTTTGGCTTTCGCCGCACAATACTTCGGCGTGAAGTGTGAGATTTTTATTCCGCGTGGCGCATCCCTCGCAAAAGTCGCAGCCTGTAAAAGTTACGGTGGCATCGTCATTGACGGCGGCGAAAGTGTCGAAACGGCCGTAGCTATGGCAAAGTCGCGAGCGCTTGAAACCGGTATGGCATTTTGCCATCCTTACGACGACGTTGATGTAGTAGCTGGACAAGGAACCCTCGGACTTGAACTTCTCGAAGACATTTCAGATCTTTCACTCGTCATCGTTCCACTTGGTGGTGGCGGGTTGCTTGCGGGTGCCGCATTAGCAATTAAGCAGCAGCGCCCAGAGGTCAAAATTGTCGGAGTTCAAATCTCATCTTGCGCTCCGTATATTTATGGCAACGCTCCAAATGGTGCAGTGCCAACTTTGGCTGACGGCATTGCAGTCAAACAACCAGGAGAAATTACTCGCCCACTGATAGAAAATTGGGTCGACGAACTTGTAGATGTCGATGAAGACAGTGTCGCCGATGCGATGATGATTCTCTTAGAGCGATCGAAGATGTACGTCGAAGGTGGCGGCGCCGTTGGTGTCTCGGCATTGTTGAACTCTCGCATAAAACCTGCGAAGAAAGGCAAAACATGCATCGTTCTTTCGGGAGGCAACGTAGATATCGGATTGATCCCCAATCTGGTTCGTCGCCACGAAACTAAAGCTGGCCGTCGAGCACTGCTTTTCGCTCGGGTTTCTGATCGACCTGGTGCTCTTGCTGAGTTTCTGACAGTTGTAGCCAAATCTGGAGCAAACATAGTAGAAGTTAGCCATGTTCGAGAAGGACTAAATCTTCATGTACGCGAGACGGGTGTTCAAGTCGTTCTCGAAGTGCGTGGACGCGATCACACCGCCGAAATTATTACGATCATCAAATCTGCAGGATTTGAAATCTCAGAAATGACAAGTTAAAAATGACTCCCGTTATTTTGTTGCCAGGAAAACTCACGACAAATTCGCAAGGGGTGCGTGGTGACTCTTTCTCGACTGGCCGCCGCTATAGCGAAGCCGTGGCGCGAGCCGGTGGCGTAGTTGTTCAAGCACAACCAATTGCACAAACCACTGCAGCTGCTCACGAACTTGTCGCACGTTTTGACGGTGTCGTTATTCAGGGCGGCGGAGACATCGATCCAAATCGCTATGGGCAAAAACCTCGAAGCAACGCGATCTACGGCATATCACTAGAGCACGATGAACTTGAAATTGCCGTGATTTGCGCAGCCATCGAACTAGACAAACCAGTCTTAGCAATCTGTCGCGGAATTCAAATTCTAAATGTCGCTCTCGGCGGCACACTTCACCAACACTTGGCCGAGGTACTCGCCGATGGCGAAAGCCACTGGGATAAATACCACGAGATCAATCTTGAACCGAATAGCAGAGTCGCCAAAGCGATGAAGACAAATTCACCGAAGCAGTCGCACTCGTATCATCACCAAGCAATTGACACGCTCGCGCCAGACTTAATCGTCACAGGTCGAGCCCCAGACCAGACCATTGAAGCAGTTGAACACAATACAAAAAAATGGATCGTTGGAGTTCAATGGCACCCCGAAGACGATGCCGACACCGAACCCGACCAACAAAACCTATTCAACGGATTCGTAGACGCCATCGCGCGCTGAGCGCCGAAAATTATTTGGTGGCGAGTTCGGCGAGATTTGAAGTTAGATCAAGAATCAAACTTGGCAAGAAGCCAATCAAAAGAGTGAATGCAACCGCAAGACCAATTGCAACTCGCGAAAGCATCGGCACCGATATCTTTTCGGTTGTAGCGCTATCACTGAGCCACATGCTGACCATGATGCGCAAATAAACAAAAGCAGCGATAACTGCACAGACCATGGCGATCACCGCGAGTTGATAGCTACCGACAGCAACAGCCGACTGAATTACGCCGAACTTGGCAACAAAACCGCTCGTCAGGGGCATGCCGGCTTGTGCCAACAAAAACACCGTCATGACAAGGCCAAGTATCGGTTGATTCTTCGCCAAGCCTTTAAAAGCATCAAGCGAATTCGCTTCGCTGCTCGAATTTCGCGCAACAACTGTGACGACACCGAATGTGCCAACAACAAGCGCGGCATACAAAGCAACATAAACACCAACAGCAACTAGTCCATCGCCTGCATTAACCGAGTCACGATGCGAAGCAGCCTCGAGACCAACCAAGATAAAGCCGGCGTGACTGATCGAAGAATAAGCAAGCATTCGTTTGATGTTCGTCTGCACGATCGCAACAACCGAACCAACTACGAGCGTGGCTGCAGAAAGCACTAACACAACTACGCCCCAATCGTCACTGCGCGATGGAAACGCAACAACAAAGACTCGCATTAATGCAACGAGAGCCGCCACTTTGCCTACTGATGCCATAAACGCAGTCACCGGTGTTGGGGCACCCTGATAAACATCTGGCGTCCACATTTGAAATGGAGCGAGCGAAACTTTGAATGCAAAACCGACCAGAATCATCCCAATACCGATTAACAAAATCACATCATTGCGCGGCACCGAAATGTACGACGTCAACGCAGTATTCAGATCAATCAAGCGCGTAGTGCCAGTGACGCCATAGGTCAGAGCGACGCCGTACAAGAAAAACGCCGACGCGAAGCCGCCCAAGATGAAATATTTCAATCCTGCTTCTTGGCTTGCCGTCTCTTGGCGGTTGCTGGCTGCCAGCAGATAGAGCGAGAGGCTGAGCGTCTCAAGGCCTAAGAACAAAACCACCAAATCATTGGACGAGATCATCACCACTGCGCCGATCGCAGCGGTCAAATAAAGTGCATAGATTTCTGGAGAATTAGAGCCGTCACGCGAGAGATAATCGCTCGTGATCAAACTCACCAATAACACTGCAGCACAAACGGCAATCGAACCAAGCAATGCGAAATGATCTAATGTCAGCGATCCACCAATCAATAATCTCGCGCCATCATTGCTGACTTCAAGCCACAAAACAACCGACAGAGCAATCGCCACAATCGATGTAGCAACAGCAGTTAACGAGTACCAATGCTTCGGCCACTCATTTGTCAGCGAACCAACCAATAGCAATAAGAGTGCCCCGGCCAACAACGCCAACACTGGAGATATCGACAACCAATCAATACTTGGGCCAGCAAACGTTGATAGATCGTTCACTTTGTTCGCCCTTCAACATGTTCAATAAATGAGTTAACACTTGGCTCAATGCGCTCGAGCATCGGCTTTGGATAAATACCCGTGAACAAAATGATCGCCACGAAAACAGCCATCAGCATTCCCTCTTTCGCGTTGAGTTCTTTGAAAGATGAATTGGCTTCATCGGGTTCGCCATGAAACACTCGCTGATAAGCCCACAGTAGATAAAGAGCCGCCAGCACCACGCCGACAGTCGCCACGACAGTCCACCACCGCGCCGACTCGAATGAACCGATCAAAATTAAAAACTCACCAACGAATCCGTTTAAGCCTGGCAAGCCAACTGATGAAAGCATCACAACCGTAAACACACCCGCAAAAATTGGGGCGACATGTTGAATGCCACGAAGTTCAGCAATCTCTCGTGTGTGACGTCGTTCGTAAATCATGCCCACCATTAAGAACAGAGCGCCAGTCGAAACACCATGATTGACCATCTGAATGACCGCGCCAGTTACTGCTTGTGAACTAAGCGCAAATGTGCCCAAAACAATGAAGCCAAGGTGAGCAACCGAAGAGTAAGCGACCAGTCGCTTTAAATCGCGCTGCATTGTTGCAGCGATTGCACCATAGATGATGCCGATGACTGCCAGAGTAAACAGAACAGGTCTCGCCCACATCGCCGCTTGCGGAAACAGATAAACGCCAAAGCGCAAGAAACCATAAGTGCCCATCTTCAACAACACACCGGCCAAAATCACCGAGCCACCAGTTGGCGCCTGAGTATGTGCGTCGGGCAACCAAGTGTGAAATGGAAACAGGGGCACCTTGACGGCAAATGCGATCGCAAACGAAACAAATAGCCACCGAGCCGCGTTGGTCGAAAAACTGGCTCCTTCTGCGATCTTGACAACGTCGAAAGTTATAACACCGAGGTCGCGCTGTGCGAGAGCAACTGTGGCGATGATGCCAACGAGCATAAACGCCGACCCCGCCATTGTGTACAAAAAAAACTTCGTGGCTGCATAAATGCGTTGGTCGTAGCCCCAACCACCGATCAAGAAATACATCGGTACCAAGACGATTTCAAACATCACAAAAAACAAGAACAGGTCGAGCGCAAGGAACGAGCCCATTACTCCGGCTTGCAGCAAAAGCATCCAAGCGAAGTAAGAGGTTTCGTTATGGTGCGGGTCAATACCGACGATGACTAACGGAAACAAAATGCCAGTGAGCACAACCAAAAACAGCGAGATGCCATCAACTCCGAGATGCCACGAAATGCCCCACTGCGAGATCCAAAGGTGTTGTGAAACAAACTGAAAACCCGCCTCACCAGACTTGAACGCAGCCAATAACCAAAGTGAAAGTGCACCAGTTGTCACGCTAGAAACGAGCGCGCCAAGTTTGACCCACTCAGGTCGCGACTTGCCCAGCAATGCAACAAGGATCGAACCCAACAAAGGCAGAACGACAAGCCACGAGAGAATCGGAAAACTCAACACTTCACTTGACGCCGCTATCACAGCAAAACTCCACGCAACAAGAACCAAGCCAATATCAAGACTGTGCCAAGACTGATGAGCAGCGCATAAGTGCGAACAAATCCGCTTTGAATGCGTCGCGCTGATCCAGCTACGCCGCGAATAGATTCGCCAACTCCGTTGACAACGCCATCGACAATGTTTGCATCAATCCACGCGATCAAGTTAAACGCCGAGGCGCCAGGACCACCGACAACTCGACTAACTGTCGCGTCGTACTTCCAGGCTTGTTCGAGAATTTTTGGCTCAACAACCTTGAACTTTTCTTTCGCATAGACGGCAATTGAAATCAAGATGCCTGTTAATGCGACAACTATCGCCACAACGAGAAGCAGATACTTGTTTTGGTACGCCCAAGTTTTGCCGATATACGCTTCTGATTCTTCAACTACCGGTGCTAACCAGTGTTCTAAAAAGTGAAGTTTTTTGCTAAACGGCAACTGCATCGCGCCACCAAAAATCGAAAGCACCGCCAACACGACAAGCGGAATCAACATCACTTTTGGGCTTTCATGCGGAGAAAATTCGCCGTGTGCGCCGTGGTCTTCGCTGTGGTCGTTCCATCGCGCCTTGCCGTAAAACACCATGATCACCTGACGAGTCATGTAATAAGCAGTCAACAACGCAGTGATTAAACCAACTACATACAATGCTGGATTATTCGCATAGACATAGAGCAAAATTTCGTCTTTCGACCAAAACCCTGCGAATGGTGGTACGCCTGCAATTGCCAGCCAACCAATAATGAAAGTAAAGCCAGTGATCGGCATCGCCTTGCGCAAAGCACCCATTTTTCGCATATCTTGCTCGTGATGCATGCCGTGAATCACAGAGCCAGAACCTAAGAACAGCAGCGCTTTGAAAAATGCGTGTGTCACCATGTGAAATATCGCCGCGACATAAGCGCCTGAACCAATAGCCAAAAACATGAAGCCGAGTTGTGAAACAGTGCTGTATGCCAAAACCTTTTTAATATCATTTTGCGCCACAGCAATCGTGGCTGCATAAAGCGCAGTCGCCGCGCCAACGACTGCAATGACAGTCGATGCCCAGTCATAAGAAATATGGAGCACAGGATTAATGCGCGTCATCAAAAAGACACCCGAAGTAACCATCGTCGCCGCATGAATCAACGCAGAGACCGGCGTCGGGCCTTCCATCGCGTCGGGTAGCCACAAATAAAGTGGCAACTGCGCACTTTTGCCGCAAGCACCAACGAACAACAACATTGCAATCGCAGTTGCAGTCACCGCTGCGAGTTCGCCGCTTTGCGCTGCCTCGTTGATCGCACTATAAGAAAGTGAACCGACAGCCGAGAATGCCAAAAACATTGCGGTCATTACGCCGAAGTCACCGATGCGATTGGTCACGAATGCTTTTTTGCCTGCAACCGCTGCGCTGTTGCGTGTGTGCCAGAAAGAAATCAAGAAATAGCTGCACGCGCCAACACCTTCCCAACCCAAGAAAGTAACCAGCAAGTTCTCACCGAGAACAAGCATCAACATGCTGAATACGAACAGATTCAAATAGAGAAAAAACTTCGAAAACTTGGCATCGCCGTGCATGTATCCAATTGCATAAAGATGAATCAAAGTCGAAATACCGGTTACGAACAATGCCATTGTCACGCTTAGCGGGTCTGCAAGTAGAGCGAAATCTACTTGTAGCGAGCCAACTGGTAGCCAAGAAAACAGAATTTCAACATGACTTCGTTCTTCTGCGTCAAGTCCAAGCATTTCGAAATAAACAAGCACGGTCAAAAGAAATGAGCCAGCGGTGGCAATTGTCGCAACCCAGCCAGCACGCGGATCGCCAAATTTGCGACCCAACGCAAGATTCAAGACTGCACCGGCAAGCGGCAACAGCGGAATGAACCAGATTAGATCAAGCATCATCAACCTTTGAGTTCAGCCAAATCGTCAACGGTCATCGCTGATCGATTGCGCATAATTGAAACGATGATGCCGAGACCAACGACAACTTCGGCAGCAGCCACAACCATCACGAAGAGTACGATCGTCTGACCGTTTATGTCGTTGAGTTCTCGAGCCAATGCCACAAAGCTCAGGTTCACGGCATTGAGCATTAACTCAATGCACATGAACATCACCAGCGGATTGCGCCGAACCAGAACCCCAAAAGTGCCGATCGCAAAAAGTATGGCCGACAGAATCAAATACCAAGATGAAGTTGGTGTCAAACTCAAAGAAATCATTTGACGCTCGACTTTGCTTTGCGAGTCAGCAACACCGTGCCGACCACGGCAATGACAAGCAAAACTGACGTAACTTCAAAC
>JBIKVV010000083.1:0-2654 GCA_044356655.1 Ilumatobacteraceae bacterium | reverse complement strand
GCATATAGGGCTGCAATACCTCGGGTATTGCTACCGAACCATCGGCCTGACGGCAGTTTTCAAGAATCGCCGCCCAAACACGCGGCACTGCCAACGCTGACGCATTAAGCGTGTGAGCAATTTCGCTACCTTTGGCTCCAGAGTTCTTGAAACGAATATCTGCACGTCGCGCTTGATAATCACTAAACCAACTGATCGAACTGACTTCGAGCCATTGATCACAACCAGGTGCGTAAACCTCGATGTCAAAACTGCGATGGTGCGACTGACCAAGATCGCCCGTGCAAATCTCAAGTACTCGATATGGCAAACCAAGCGCTGCGATCGTTGACTCAACTCGATTTGTAAGTTCAATGAGCATTTCGGGCGCTTGTTGGGGCGTTGTGACTGCCAGAATTTCGACTTTGTCAAACTCGTGAGTGCGCAACATGCCGCGCGTGTCACGCCCAGCCGAGCCCGCCTCGCGCCGAAAACAAGATGTGTGAGCCATATATCGCAACGGAAGTTCTTCAGCTTTCAAAATCTCGCCAGCATGCAAACTAGTTAACGGCACTTCGGCTGTGGGTATGCACCACAAGTCATCGCGCTCAATTGAAAAAGCATCATCGGCGAACTTTGGCAACTGACCAGTTGCTGTCAAAGTGCTCGTCAGAACCAAACTAGGTGGTCGAATTTCTTCAAATGCATCGGCATTGCGGTCAAGTGCAAGTTGACATAATGCCCGAGCCATTGTTGCGCCAAGTCCGCGCTGCATGGTGAACATCGAGCCACTAATTTTGGTGGCTCGTTCGTTGTCGAGAATGCCGAGCGCCAAGCCGGTCTCCCAATGCGGTACCCGCTGATAATCGGCAAATTTTGGTGGCATCTGCAACGGACCTTTAACAACTTTGTTGTCTTGATCGCTTACACCCTCGCTGACATTCGGATGCGGAATATTCGGCACACGCAACAAGACTTCACGAAGTGCTGAACTGACCTGATCAAACTCGCTAGCCAAAACTTTTTCTGACTCGCCTAGTTCGCGACTGCGCTGCATTAATGCTTCAGCTGCTGCATCATCTTTGGCTCGCCTGGCAGTCGCTACTTCTTTTGAAATACTGTTGATCTGAGCCCGATTTTCATCTCGTTCAACAGTGATATCACGCAATCTTGCATCAAGTCGCTGGGCATGATCAAGTTCTTCGAGGATTGCTGGCTTCGCCCGACGAGCCATCGCTGCTTTTACGGCATCAGGCTCTGAACGAAGTAAACGGACATCAATCACACAGTCAGATTAGCCGTTAGATGTCGGCGAAGTCCTGTGAATTGCGTACTGTAATGGTGATGAATATCTCGAGCAAGTCGCACGAAGTCGCAATCAGTGTGCGCAATCTTGTCGTTGACTATAAAAATTTGCGTGCCGTCAACAACATTTCGTTTGACGCCAAAGCGGGCGAAGTAACCGTGGTAATCGGCCCAAATGGCGCCGGTAAAACAAGCACGATGGAGGTCTGCAGTGGGGTGCGCACGGCCACGGGTGGCAGCGTAAACGTCCTCGGGTTTGACCCCAAAAAAGATCGAGACAAAGTCAATTCACAAATTGGTGTCATGTTGCAAGATGGTGGCGTTTACCCAAGTGCGCGAGTGTTCGAGATCGCTCGACATTATTGCAATCTTTACGACAACCGCACAAACGCCAACGAATTGCTCGAAGCCGTCGACTTAACTCGACAGAGAAAGACCTCTTGGCGCAAACTTTCTGGGGGCGAAAAGCAACGATTATCACTAGCCCTTGCTCTCGCGGCCAAACCACGGGTTGCATTTTTAGACGAGCCGACTTCGGGTGTCGACATCTTTGGTCGCGACTTGATTCGAAACATTGTGCGACAACTCGCATCTGATGGTTGTGCTGTGATCATGGCTACGCATGAACTTGACGAAGCACAACGAGTCGCCGACCACGTTTTGATGTTTCAATCTGGTCAGTTGCTTGCCAATGCACCAATGAGAGAATTGCAAGACGCAACCGGCCAGAAGCAAACTCTCGAGGATATTTTTCGAAGCCTCGCAGAAAAGTCAAAATCACAAGGCGCGCCGTGAAAATTTACCGTTCGCAGTTGCGTCAAGAACTCACCGTGATGATTCGCAACGGTGAGCAATTGCTGCTACTAGTTGTTATCCCGGTGATGCTCTTGATCTTCTTTTCGCAAACAGACTTTTTGTCAGCTAGTGGTGAGAACAAAATAGATTTCTTACTGCCCGGCATTTTAAGTTTGGCTGTTATATCTACCGCGATGGTTAGTCTCGGTATCGCCACCGGTTTCGAGCGCAGTTACGGAGTTTTAAGACGACTGGGTACTACTCCGCTCGGGACGCGTCGATTAGTTGCAGCCAAAATATCGGCAATCTGCATTATTGAAATCGCACAACTTGTGATATTGATTTCTGTTGGTCTTTTATTGGGTTGGAACCCAAATCAAATCAATTTGCTACAGATATTGCTATTTCTAATTTTAGGCACGGCTTGTTTTGCAGGCATAGGTTTGACGCTTGCCGGACGACTTCGCGCCGAAGTAAACCTTGCCGCGCAAAATGGTTTATACCTCGTGTTTCTAATGCTCGGCGGAATATTCGTCGAAAGCGACGAGTTACCTGCGACACTCTCACAAATTTCG
>JBIKVV010000082.1:0-2750 GCA_044356655.1 Ilumatobacteraceae bacterium | reverse complement strand
CCAATCAACGCCGGGATCGCCCGCAAATATCCTTGACCGATTCTGTAGAGATGACCGCTGATGCAAGCGCCCGACAAAACCATGCCGAGCCCGAAGGCGGCCGCACCAACTATTAGCGGCAGGCTGACCGGCGCAATGTGCGCGCCAGGCGGAAGCCCCTCGCCTTTTGAATTTGGAAGATAAAGACCAAACATCACCGCGTAGCCGATCGCACCAACTGCGATTGCAGTTACGACTGACAACAGCGGACGTGTGTGTCGTGATTCGGTCGCGTCGCGAAAGAGGCAGAAGAAACAAAATCTTCCGCGCTCAAACACGAAGCCAAGAGCGGCACCAATTAACAGGGAGATCGGGCGACTCGAATCACTAACACTCGATGTCGAAAGAACTAATGCTCCAGCAATGATTGCAACAAGAATCAAAACTGCAGCAGAAGTTCTTTTCGACAACATTTATTTAACCTTTGCCCCAGATTGTGCCGGCTGGGTTGCTGATTGGAACGCCTACTGAATTGCCGTACTCGGTCCATGAGCCGTCATAAAGTCTGACTTCGTAGCCGAGAATCTCACTCAGAACAAACCAAGTGTGCGCAGCACGCTCGCCGATTCGGCAATAGACAATAACTTTTTTCTTGCCGTTGATGCCAACTTTGTCGTAGATCACTTTGAGATCTGCAGCCGGACGGAATGTGCCGTCTGGCGAGACTGCCGTTGTCCACGGAACATTTTGCGCACCAGGAATATGTCCGGCACGAATTGCAAGTTCTTGAAAACCTGCTGGTGCAAAAATCTTGCCGTTGAATTCATCGGCCGATCGAATGTCGACAAGTTTTGTGGTCTTGTCTTCTTTCTTGGCGATTTTTACAACATCACCAAGAAGAGCACGCAAACCAGTGTTGGCTACAGTTGCAACAAAGTTGCCTGCACCGAAAGTCGGCACTGCAGCGTTTAGCGCTCGCCCGTCTTTCACCCACTTGTCACGTCCACCGTTGAGGATGCTGATGTTTTTGTGACCGTATGTTTTGAAAATCCATACGCCCCATGCGGCGAACCAATTGTTTTTGTCACCATAGAGAACGACTTGTGTGTCTTTGTTGATGCCGGCATTGCGTGCAAGTTTTTCGAATTGCGCTTTGCTGACGATGTCACGATTCACCGGGTCAACGAAGTCTGTATGCCAAACGAATTTCACCGCATTTGGAATATGGCCTTTTTCATAAACGCCTGGGTCAGTGCTGACTTCAATGATTCGAACATTTGATTTATTGAGATTTGCTTCGAGCCACGCCGCTTCAACGATGCTTGCTCGTGTTGTTTTGGGTGCGCTCGCTGACGCGACTGCTGTTGTCGGCGCGATGAGCGTAATGATCGGAAGCAAAAGCCACCTGAATCGTTTGCGAGACTTAACTGAATCTTGTTGCATTTTTTCTCCTTGTACTTTGTTATTTCGGGGGTTTTCGGGGTTTCAACCAACCGGTCAAATACTTGACTGATTTAGTCGTATTTAAGGTATCACCAACCCGCCGAAATATGACTCTTTTAGTCGGCTTTTCGGTAGCCCCTTAGATTAAATGTTTTAGGGCAATATCGCGAACTTTGTCTGTGAATCTGCACGCCGAATTTGGCGCTGCGAACTTTACGAAGTGACGGCGTGCGACTTTTGCCAGGCACGAGCGAGTTCGGCATAGTGACCGTTGCGCGCGAGCAACTCGTTATGGCTGCCGTATTCGGCAACTTTTGCATCAACTATCACTGCGATATGGTCAGCGCGTTGAACTGTCGACAAGCGGTGCGCAACGACGATAACTGTGCGACCAGTCATCAAACGCTCGAGTGCGTGCTCGACTTCGGCTTCGGTACCAGGGTCAAGATTCGAAGTTGCTTCGTCAAGCACAAGCACTGCCGGGTCAACGAGTGCGGCGCGAGCAAGGGCGACCAACTGACGCTCGCCTGCCGACAATCGGCTACCACGTTCGCGAACTTCAGTATCTAAGCCGTCAGCAAATTGTGCAAAGTGCTCGGTTGCGCCAATTGCTGCGATCGCCGCTTCGATTTCGGCGTCGGTTGCGTCGGCGCGGGCGATACGCAAGTTGTCGCGGATTGATCCGTTGAACAAGAAACCTTCTTGCGGCACAACGGCAATTCGTTCGCGCAACGACGTCATCGTCGCCATCGTTAAATTGACGCCACCATATTCGACGGTGCCGCTTTGCGGATCATAAAGTCGCGCCATCAATTTTGCCAACGTCGACTTGCCTGCCCCAGTCGGGCCGACGAGCGCAAGTTTTTCGCCGACGCCGACTTTGATTGACACACCGTCTAATGCTGGTGAATCTGCCCCCGCATATGTAAACGAAATATCGGTGACTTTGAGTTCGCCAGTCTTCGGCAAGTCGATTGCCGAATGATGCTCATCGACTTCAGGTTTCGCATCAAGGATTGCAAAGAGTTTGCTTAATGCAGCACCCGCAGATTGCACCGTGTTGTAAAGCTGCGAAAGTTGTTGCACCGGGTCGAACAGAGTTGACAGCAACAACACGAATGCGACAACAGTGCCGAGTGTGACCGTGCCGCGGTGAGCAAACCAACCGCCGATGCCGATCATCAGCGCGCTGGCGAGAACGCCAGAAAATTCAACAAGCGCAAAATACCAAGTTGAAACTCGCACGCTCTTTTCGTGGGCGGCGAACAACGATCGATTCGAGATTTTGAACTTGCGCTTGACTTCGTCTTCTTGGGCGTATGCCTGAA
>JBIKVV010000045.1:0-9719 GCA_044356655.1 Ilumatobacteraceae bacterium | reverse complement strand
ATCGCGCCTAAAACAATCAGCGCGATTCGCATCGGAAACTTCGACTCTGTCGCCCGGCGCTCAAACGACATTTTCGCTAAACGATCATGCGTCGAGTCGTCGATAATGCCTTGGTTGCGTGCGGCTTCGAGACCTTGCTCCCACTCACCCATTTGACGCCTCCATCACACTGCCTATATCACTGATTATCAAACCGAACGTCGCGTTCAACGCCACTAACTTCAACCTTACGCCACCTGCAAAGTTAGGCGGTGGCGGGGTCGTGTGCGGCGGAACTTGTGCGGGCGTGGCGCGCGATGCAGAGAATTTCGTCGATCAGGTCAGCAGAAATTGTCTGGGCGGTGGCGCTGCCCAGGCTTGGCGGCACAAAAAACTCGCTGAGATCGCGCGGCAACTTCGGCGCAACCGGCTGAAACATTTCGCCGGCGACATGTGTTGCGCGCAACAACCCGCACTCAATCTGATATGAGATCGCCGTTTCGCTATCCGCAAAACTAAAACTGCCCGCACCAACCAATTCGCGCGCGGTCTGCACACGCCGCAACACAGTCTCGAGCGCATCAATTCGCGTCAACACATCGCCAGCCTCTTCAAATCTTTGCGCCTGCGAATGTTTGCGCATCTTGGCTGTCAACTGATCGATCACATCTTGCGCATCGCCCGTCATCACACGCACAACTTGCTGCACCGCTTCGCCATAAACCGCCTCATCGGCCGTGCCCGAACACGGACAATACGCCACACCCAACTGCGCCGCCGAACAAACCGGCGCATCTTCGGGCGCACGATAGTTGCGCCCCATTCGCACAGTGCATTGTCGCAGCGGCACAACAGAATGAATCGCATCAATCACATCGCGCGCCATCGATCGCGTCGAAATTGGTCCGAGATACAAATCTTGGGATGCACTTGCGCCCCGCGATCGCCCACCCGCGCCAACCGAAACACCCGCGACGCCGGCGGGCACACGACTCGTTACAACTAGCCGCGGCCAAACTTCGCTCAGTGTCAACCGCACATAACAATATTTCGCCGACCTCGTGCCTGCATGGTTATAGCGCGGTCGCAATTTTGAAATCATTCGTAACTCGAGCACTTCGGCTGTCAACAAATCTGGCGTCGCAACATAATGCACTGCATCCATCAACTTCAGCAACGAACCGATCTTTCGTCGCGTGTCGCCCGTGCCAAAATAACTTCGCACTCGCGAGCGAATATTCGTCGCTTTGCCAACGTAAAGCACATCGCCTTGCGCATCGGCGAACAAATAAACGCCAGGCCCGCGCGGCAAATCGACGGTCAATTTTAACTTCGCCGCCTGCGGATGTCGACCAATCTTGGCCATCGCCGCAAAATCATCGAGATCAAAAACACCAAACCCCGCCGCACGCTCGATCAAGTGATGCAACAGATCGCCAGTCGCCAACACATCATTAATCGCACGGTGACTCGGCTGATGCGCCAACCCCAAACTCGCCGCAAGAGTCGCAAGTTTGCAATTATCAACTTCGGCACCTACAAGTCGTCGCGCTAACCCAACAGTGTCAAGCACGCGATTCGACAAACGTTCACGCCCTGCGCGCACGAGCGCCGCGTTCACAAACCCGACATCGAATCGCGCGTTGTGTGCAACCAAAACAGAATCGCCGATGAACTCAAGTAGCGGCTCGAGAGTCTCGTCAATTGACGGCGCGTTCGCCACCATCGTGTCGGTGATGCCCGTCAGCACAGTTATAAAAGGAGGAATTGCGCGCAGCGGGTTGACAAGTGTCGCGAACCGACCAATCTCTTCACCTCCGCGATATTTGACCGCGCCGATTTCGGTAATCGCTTCGAACTCACTCGACCCACCGGTCGTTTCAAGGTCGAGCACACAAAACTCGACGTCACGCAGCGCGACACTCGCAACATCGTCAGCACCAGTCACACCAGTCGCACCCGTCGCACCCGTCGCACCCGTCGCGACGTTCGCGACATCAATCACAACCGGCCCTCGATCCATAGCCAAAGACTACATTTAGGGTCTGATGCAAAAAGCGTTGGCAACTATCTGGGTCTTTGGCGACCAACTCAACCGCAACATCGGCGCACTCGCAACAGCTAAACCAGAAACGCACCGCATTTTGATCATCGAATCAGCCGGCAAAATCGCATCGCGACCGTGGCATGTTCAACGCGCGCACTTTCTAATCACATCGATGCGTCGGTTCGCAATCGAACTGCAACAAGCGGGCTTCGAGGTCGACTATCGCCGCGCAGCCACGATGCGCGCGGGCGTCTCAGCCCACATCGCCGAATTCGCACCGACACATATATACGTGTCTGAACCAAATAGTTACACCGCGCGCCAACTCGTCGCCGCACTCGGCGTGCAGGTCGTGAAGTCGAATCAATTTCTTTGCCATCCCGATGAGTTCGCCGCGTTCGTCGCCGGCAAGAAGTCACTCAAACTCGAAGATTTCTATCGCTGGCAGCGCAAACGTTTCGGCTATTTAATGGAAAGCGCCACCGGCAAAACCGGCGCCGACGGCGCCGCCAACTCCGAACCAGTCGGCGGCAAATTTAATTTCGACGACGAGAACCGCGAGCCGCCACCCAAAACCGGTCACGATCGTTGGCCAACACCAAAACTTCACGCCCTCGACGAAATCGATCATCAAGTTCTTGCTGACTTGCCAAAAAATTTGTGGGGCAAAAAACCTGACGGCCTCTGGGCAACAACTCGCAAAGACGCACTCGCCCGTCTCAAATATTTTGTCGACAAAATTCTTCCGACTTTCGGCGAACACGAAGACGCAATGCTCGAATCAAACTGGCATCTCGCGCATTCGCTGCTCTCGCCTTATCTCAACAACGGTCTGTTGTTGCCAAAAGAAGTTCTCGACGCCGCAGCCGACGCCTTCGCCAAAGGTCGCGTGCCTATCAACAGCGCTGAAGGTTTTATCCGTCAAATTCTCGGTTGGCGCGAATATATTTTCAATTGCTACTGGCGTTGGATGCCCGAATACGCGCAACTCAACAAACTAAACGCGCATCGCCCACTCGCGCCGCTGTTCACCGACCCGAAGAAAACAAAAATGAAGTGCGTCGCCACTGTTCTCAACGGCATCAACGACCGCGCCTATTCGCACCACATCGAACGCCTGATGGTGCTCGGCAATTTCGCACTCATCTCGGGCACCGATCCGCAACAATTTACGAACTGGATGTGGAACAGTTACATCGACGCCCACGAATGGGTGATGGTGCCAAACGTTCTCGGCATGTCGCTTTACGCCGACGGCGGTCAGCTTGCTACGAAGCCTTACGCAAGTGGCGGCGCATACATCGATCGCATGAGCAATCATTGCAACGGCTGCACTTACGATCGCAAAAAACGCACGGGCGACGACGCGTGCCCTTTCACAAATTTATATTGGGATTTCCACATGCGCCACGAAAAAACTTTCCTGAAAAATCCGCGCATCGCTCGCCAGGTGCGTGCCGCGCAGAAACTTTCAGACATCGCCGACGTTCAAAAAACCGCCAAACAAATTCTCGAGCGCCTCGATCGCGGCCTCGTCTAGAGTTCAAGGCATCATGACACGCGGCTTGGTCGGCACAGTCAGCACGATCATCGTCATTATTTATGCAGTCGGTGCTGGTCGCTGGGTTGCAACTGATGCCGATTGGTATCGGTCGCTTAATAGTCCGTCGTGGCAACCACCAGATTTCATCTTTGGTCTCATCTGGCCTTACAACTTCGCCGTTCTAATAATCGCTGGCTTTGTCGTCGCGTCGCGCGACTCGCGAACAGAGCAGATCATCTGGCTCGCCTCGCTCGCACTCAGCGTTACGGCCGCACTTTTATGGGCATGGCTGTTTTATGTGCCGCATTCACTGCAAGCATCAGGTTTCACACTCGGCGCCGCAACATTGCTCACGCTGCCACTTGTTGTCATCGCGTTTCGCGCGTCGCCACTTCTTGGTCTTGCGCTAGTGCCGTATCAAATTTGGGTTGCAATCGCGACATCACTCGCCTTCGGCTACGCCTCGCGCAACTAGCCCCGCTAGCCGCCCGCAATCCCCGCACACTTAACTACTTAAAAGCCCTTACCAATAACCAGTTATACGCATTTCCTCGCGACGCAGCACCTATGTTTTGACAAGTTTTGTCTTTGCAACTCACCATGACGGCTCTTCTAAATGCCTGAGTTGAAGTCCAAAAATCACCATCTGGGTTGCCCAACCGATTCAATGCAAGTGTTAGCTCAGCAATCGATGGCACATACCACGAATTCTTGGGCTCAATTTGACGAATATTCTCGATGCATCCAACAAGCAGCTTTTCGCTATTGCGGCGACCCTCACCCAAACCGTCATTAGTTGTTACGTTACTTGTATTCGTATTTTTTGAACATAAATCGGCTTGAAACGTCGGATAATTCGGATAATTCTGAACCTCTAAATATCGCCATTGCATTTTGCCTTTAAGTAATAACGCTGGCGCGACATAAAAGACTGTGCCACCACCAGGGCCAGTGTCGCCGACATTGCAGGGGCCGCCATCTTTGCAAGCGAGAACAACATTGTTTGTGCCAAACGCACGAATCGGCCGCACACGAAACGGAGTCGGCGGAATTCTGTTGCCATCTAAAGTTTGCACACGATCAAACTGTTGGCCGTCCATAAAATATTGCGTCCACGCAGTTTTGTTGTTGTAGTCAGACGATGTCCAGTAATAACCCTTGTTGAAACCGCCGACTGGTGTGTCGTTGCCCGCAACACGATTTTGCGCGAGACGATTAAACGCGATGTCAAGTTCATCTTTTGATGGCAAGAACCAGTCGTCTTTACCGCCACAAGTTGAATCTTCCGCAAACTTTGCCGCATATGGTTTTTCGGTACCAAGTGCCAAAGTAATTACTCGCGTATTAACTTTGCCCATACCGAGACCCTTTGCCAACACGCGCAATTCGGCAGCGCTTTGTGAACCAGAACCTGTGTAAACAGTTTTCGTGTTCCCGGCCGGTCGCCACGGCAAACGCACCTCTTCACACGACTTCGGTGCCATCTCAAGATAGCGACCCCAATTTTCATCTTTGCCCGCGTCATAAAAAACGATTCCGCCACCCGGCCCGATGTCGCCAACTTTGCAAACTGTATTCGCGCCACCATTGCTGCATTGCGGATTGGTAGTTGCTTCGCTAACGATCCGATCATCGGCTTCACGGAAGGCATTCGCACTATTTGCGGGTAACGCGCGAACTCCTATAACTTGAAAATCAGTTGCCTTAAAGGCAGAACCTGCGTGCACAGGGCTCTTTATGTAATCTTTATTGCCCTTCAATCCACGAATGATGCCGTTGGCATCGGTGAACTGCGTACCGTCTTGAAATAACTGATACCAGACAAACGTCGCACTCGCTTCGGATGATGTCCACATGGGTGCTTCGGCATAATTTAAGCGTTTATCCCCAGAAGATTTCCAATAATTATAAAGAGCGTCGAGCTCATCTTTGGATGGTAGAAAAAACTCTTCTTCGCCAGATCCAAAATAAGAAGTCAGGCGCGTGTGTACAAAGTCAGAACCCTTCGGCGCAAGTACGCTTACGCTGTTGGTTTTGCCCCATCCAATTTCTTTATTCGCCACTCCCGGATTACCAACTCCGGTTCCCCACGGCCCTGCGGCAGGTACAGAAGTTGTCTTGGCCTCGAGAAATTGACCCCACCACTGAGGCGAGCCAGCGTCATAAAAAACTATTCCACCGAATGGGCCAACCGAGCCGACACGGCAGCCAGTGCCGCTCTTAGAACAAGGAGGAGAAGCCATCGCCGGCATTTCTTGCGCGCTCGCAACGTCGCTTGCCGCCGGCAATTTAGAGACTGAAAGTTCAATCGGCGCTACAAGAGTCAGCACACTTGCGCTCAACATTGCGCTAATTAGTTTTAACGATCGGCGACTCAAGATCACACCACCAAACTATCGCACGGCAAGTGCCTAAGAAAGCAAACGCCTTACTGCAAAACAAACGCCTTACTGCAAAACAAATGCCTCAACGGGCAAATCGCGTTCGCCCGCAACGATTGCCGCCACAATTCGTGCCGCAACAACATCTGGCGTCTGACCAACCGGCATCTTCGGCGCAACACCCGCAATCGCGCGCGACGCCAAACCAGTTTCAGTGTGTGGTGGTCGCGCATCGATCACATCAATTTGACGACGACGCAATTCGCGCGCAACTGCAGACATCGCCGCCCACGCTGCAGCCTTCGAGGCACTATACGCAGCCATGCCCGCAACAGGTTGCGTCGCCACCACACCAGAGATATTCACAAAAAAGCCGCCATCAGCAATCAGTGCCGCACTCTCGCGCAACATCACGATCGGCGCTGTGGCATTCACGGCAAACAACTTTGCAAGTGTCGCATCGTCGAGTTCACCAATGCCACCAAAAGCCACAACACCGGTTGCGTTCACCACGCCGTCAATCGGCCCCGCCAAAGCAACTGATGCGAACGCCAAACGCAAGGCCGCTGTGTCAGTGACATCGGCCAACGCATATTGAAATACGCTCGCGCCATCTAGCCGTGTGTGATCGCGCACAATTGCCGACACGCGCGCGCCGGCTGCCGCCAAGTGCGCCGCAATTCGCGCACCAAGAACACCCGTTGCGCCAACAACAACTACATGTTTGCCACCAAGTTCGCGCGCCATCACATCACCACGCCGTCACACCGTAAGCCAACACCTCGCGCGCCATCACGTTACAACTGCGCCATTCGCCGCGAAATCTCATCAGCAAACTTTTCGGGCGACGCACCACACGCATCAATTTCGCTCGCGTTCATAAACATCGAAACCACCCCGTCGTCGCCCCGCATCACAACCGCCGGATACTTGCCGTCAATACATACCCGCACATCGTCGGGTTGATCGTTGCGATGAAATGTTTCAATCGCAACATGCAAATCACTCTCAAGTCGGCTCTGACATTCGCGCCACTGCGACTTTTCACGAAACAACGAGTGTGTGATGTCGCACAAACTGCAGTGCCGCACACCAAATCGCGCGCCAATCCAATAAGAAACTTCGCCCAGCAATGTGGCGTCCGCGTCGTAAACACCAATCAACTTCGCCACGCTTAAAAACTAACAGCCAAATAAAAAACGGGGTGCCAGGTCTTTCGACCCGACACCCCGTTCTTAAAACCGATTTACAGAGATGCGAGATTTACTGTTGGCGGCACGATTACGGCGTCAATTACGTGAATCACACCGTTGCTTGCTGCAACGTCTGCGGTTGTCACGGTTGCGTCGTTCACCTTCACGCCTGACATGGTGTCAAGAGTTACGGTCGAACCTTCAACTGTTGGCACGTCACCAGCAACGATGTCTGCTGCCATTACTTTTCCGGCAACAACGTGGTATGTCAAAATTGCGACAAGCACATCTTTGTTCTCTGGCAACAACAACTTGTCGAGCAAGCCTGCTGGCAATGCTGCGAACGCTGCGTCTGTTGGAGCGAACACTGTGAATGGACCTTCGCCTTGCAATGTCTCAACCAAGCCACCAGCGGTCAAAGCAGCAACGAGTGTGCTGAAACCGTCTGTCGAACTTGCAACGGCAACAATGTCGCCTGCTTCTGTCATTTCAGTCGCTTCTGCAACTGTCTCTTCTACTACCGTGTCTTCGCTTGAGCCGTCGCTACCGCATGCTGTGAGCATGACGAGAGCGGCTGCAATTCCTGCAATTGCTTTTTTCATTTCGGGGTGTCCTTTTATTTTTTAGGGGATTATTGACCCCCTAAACGTAAACCACCCGCGCCACCCGCGTTGCCGTATTCACCAAAAATTCACCGTGACATACGACTCAGAGTAAGAACTAACTCTCTTTTTTGAACGTCTTCACATACTCCGAGGCTTCGGTCTGACCTTTCGCCGCAAGTGCTGCTGCAATGTCGGCTTTTACTGCCGCTACAACTTTGTGTGTGCCGTTGCAGTTTTTTTGTTCGTCAGTTGTGTATCCGCATCCACATGTTCCCATTTTGTTGCCTTTCGCTAATTGCTAGTTGAATTACTAGTTGAATTACTCGCAATGATAACCCACTTAATCGACAACTAATCTCTAAATATGTCACAAACAAAGCGGGTGCCGAAAACCAAAAACGGTTTCGCTCCAAAAATTTGTGCAACATGCGCCAAGCCGTTCGAATGGCGAAAGAAGTGGGCCCGCGACTGGCAAAACGTTCGTTACTGCAGCGACCGCTGCCGCCAATCCCCCTAACTCCCAGTGAAAGGAAAACACTTGCAACACTCACTTCGCCATGCAACTTCGGCTGACCTACTATCCCTCGCAGAACTTCTTACAAACGTCTTCACACACGATCAAGTTCCGATCGTGCAGACGGCAAAAGAACTTGAAGAAGAATTCTCAGGTGATAACTGCCGACTCGACCACGACGTCATGGTCGTCGAAGTAAGTTCAAAAATCGTCGGCCTTGCATACACAATCTATTTGCCTTCCGAAACCAAAGAAGAGCGCTGCTACATCTTCGGTGGTGTGCTGCCCGAATTTCGACAAAGTGGCATCGGCACTGCGCTCATGTCTTGGGCAGTCAAGCACGGTGAACAACTCTTACGCTCGACAGGTCGCACAATTCCTAAATTTTTGCGCACTCACGTCAGTCAACTAAATGAGTCTGCAGCAAAACTATTTGCCCAGTTTCAATTACAGCCCGTTCGGTTTGAAGAAGATCTAATCATCGATCTCGCCTCGATCCCTGCACCTCAACCCGCTGCAAACTACTCGATCATCCCCTGGTCAAATTCGCGAAATGCCGAAGCCCACGCCGTCAAAGATCTCGCGTTTCGTGACCACTGGGGCTCGACACCGACAAGCGACGAAAACTGGGAAACACTAGTCACTGGTTCGACCGCACGCCCAGAGCACTCGTTCTTCGCCATCTCCCCTGCCGACAAAATCGTCGGCCTGCTCCTCACGCACCGCTACGAGTCTGACGACGAACTCCTCGGCAAAAAAATCGGGTGGATCGACAAACTCTGCACGCTCTCTGAATTCCGCAATCAAGCCGTCGCCAAAAACCTCATCACCCACGCACTCGCAAAATACAAAGCCCTCGGCCTCACCCACGCCGCACTTTCAGTCGACACACAAAATCCGACAGGCGCACACGGTCTTTACACAAAACTAGGTTTCGAATTCTTCCGCGGCGCAACAACTTTCGAACGCCAACTCCCCCGCGCCCCCAACTAAAAAGAGGCATCTAAATGGATACCTCTTCGACACGGGGTGTGGGTGGCGCGCTAACTACGCTCGTCGCAGGGGAAAACGCAGGGGCAAAACGCCGGCAGAAAGTCACGGGGGCAAAATCATGAGCGACAATCCAAACGTCAAACACAAATACGGCAACATCGACAAAGATTACGCAATCTCGCTTGCCACTCGTCCCGAAGCCGAAGATGGTCCTATATATATGGTCAACCTCATGAAGTATCACGAGGTCGCCCAATACTCTGACGACGCTTCCCCGAGTTCGAAGCCGATCTCTGGTCGCGAAGCCGACGATCGCTATAACCCAGCGTCAATTCTCTCGCGCATCGGCGCCGCAATTATTTTTGCGGGTGATGTTGTTGGCAACGCAGACTCACCCGAAGATTGGGATCGCATCGCCGTTGTGCGCTACCCCACTCGCAAAGCTTTTATCGAAATGCAGTCAC
>JBIKVV010000014.1:0-36223 GCA_044356655.1 Ilumatobacteraceae bacterium | reverse complement strand
GATCGAAAGTGCAGCCAAAGATGGCGACAGTCTCGGCGGCATTGTCGAGGTGTTGGCTTACGGCATGCCTGTTGGTCTTGGCAGTTATGTGCACTGGGATCGAAAACTTGATGGATTATTGGCACAAGCGATAATGAGTATTCAAGCCGTGAAGGGTGTCGAAATTGGTGATGGCTTTGAAGTTGCATCGCGACGCGGTAGCAATGCACACGATGCAATCATCTGGAACGAGTCTGCAAATAAATACTCGCGTGAAACCAGTTTGGCTGGCGGCACCGAAGGTGGCATGTCAACTGGCGAAATGCTGGTTGTACGTGCGGCGATGAAGCCGTTGGCAACTTTGAATCGTCCAACATTAAAGACCGTCGACACCGTGACCAAACAAGAAACCGTAAGTTTCAAAGAGCGCACCGATGTAACTGCGGTGCCTGCAATGGGTGTTGTGGCCGAAACTATGGTCGCCTTGGTTTTGGCACAAGAAGCTCAACGCAATTTCGGAGGCGACAGCGTCGAAGACTTCGCGCGAAATGCCGAGAGTTTCGCAAAGAGAATAAGTTGAATTTGATCGTTCTTGTGGGGCTGATGGGGTCGGGTAAGACCACTGTTGGCCGAGAGCTTGCTAAAAAACTGAATCTTAGATTTGCTGATTCTGATGAATTGATTGAAAAACATGCCAAGCTTTCGGTGCGCGAGATATTTGTCGAAAAAGGTGAACCTGAGTTTCGTCGTCTCGAAACTGAAGCGCTGATAGACGCTTGTGCGAATGACGAACCGACAGTTCTTGCCGTTGCTGGTGGTGCCGTAGTGTCCGAAAAAAATCGTGCTCTACTTGTCGAACACGCGCGCTGTGTCATTTGGCTTGATGCACCGACATCGACTTTGGTCGGGCGAACTGGGCGAGCCAAGCACCGACCGCTATTAGACGGTGACCCAGTCGGAACTTTGAACCAGATGCGATCTGACCGCGAGAGTTTTTATCAGCAGATTGCAACACACAAAGTCGCAACGCAGTCGCTGAACGTTGCACAAGTGGTCGACAAAGTGATTGAACAATGTGGTCTCTCTACTATTTCAGGAGAGCAAAAGTGACGACGCACCAAATTGAAGTTGCATTAGGCGAGCGTTCATACGCAGTTTTGGTTGGTCATGGTGTATTAAAACAACTCGAAACGATGCTGCCCAAATCAGCGAAGCGAGCAGTTGTAATCACTCAGAAGAATGTCGCGCTTCAACCCAAGTTGAAAATTCCGAGCACGACTATCGTCATCGGTGATGGCGAAGAGCATAAAAATTTGCAGACAATCGAGATGCTCGCAGAAAAGTTTGCTGAATTTGGTTTGACTAGAAACGATGTCGTCATTGGTGTCGGTGGGGGTATGGTCACCGACATAGCGGGCTTTTCAGCCGCAAGTTGGCACCGTGGAACTGCGGTGGTGCATGTTGCAACCTCGCTTGTCGGCATGGTCGACGCAGCGATCGGTGGAAAGACCGGCGTGAATATCGCACAAGGCAAAAATTTGGTAGGCGCGTTCTGGCAACCAAGTGGGGTGATCTGCGATCTAGATGCGCTCGAGACTTTGCCTGAGCGTGAGATGCGCTGTGGTCGAGGTGAAGTTGCGAAGTATCACTTTTTGACAGGCGACGATCTTCTTGCTCTTGAAATGTCTGAACGAATAGCAAGATGTGTTGAGATCAAAGCGAGAATAGTTGCTGCAGATGAACGTGAGAGTGGTGGCCGTGCACTTCTCAACTACGGACATACGTTGGCCCACGCATTGGAGCGCTCGAGCAATTTCTCGTTTGCTCACGGCGAGGCAGTTGCCGTTGGCATGATCTTTGCCGCACATGTTGCGCATGCGATGCAGCGCATCGGAACCCCACGAGTTGAAGAGCATTATCGGGTAATCGGCGAAACATATGGGCTCAAAGTCAAGCCAGATGAAAAAATCGATCGTCGTGAACTAATTGAGTTGATGCATCACGACAAAAAAGCTGTTTCGGATTTGACATTTGTCTTGGATGGTCCGTCGGGCATTGAAATTGTTAGTGGGGTTGCCGAAGCCCATTTAATGCAAGCTTTCGACGCAATGCAACTGAACGAGAAGTAATCTAATAGTCATGGCTAAGTCAAATTCGCAAATAGTTCTTGTGCTTAGCGGGCCGAATTTAAACCTGTTGGGCCAAAGACAGCCAGAAATCTATGGCACTGATTCTTTGAAAGATCATATGCGTCGAGTCGAGGAGACCGCGGCACAGTTGGGTCTACAGATCGAGACAGTTAGTGCTCAGGGGGTTGCCGAGATAGTCGAGGCAATTCACTCGGCGCGAGGTCGATGCGCAGCAATCATTATTAATCCAGGTGCGTTGACGCACTTCGCGTGGAGTCTGCACGATGCTCTGGCAAGTTTTGCGGGTCCAATTGTTGAAGTTCATCTTTCGAACCCAACTACTCGTGAGCCGTGGCGTCACGAGAGTGTCGTCGCCCCTGTTGCGTCTGGTTCGATTGCAGGTTTTGGTGCCGACTCGTATGTTTTCGCCGTGCGCGCAGTTGCAACGTTGTTAGACAAGAAGAAATAGTTTTATGACTACTACATCATTTGACGCTGCCAAAAAATTGTCGCCACTCGTTGTAGGCGGGCGAGACAAATTGGTTCGCGCAGAGATGCAACGTTTAGGTGCCAGTGCCGATAGCGGACTGCTGGTCGTAGATCTGAACAACATTCGCTGGCTTACCGGATTCACAGGTTCTGCCGGCACTTTGATTGTGCGACCCGATGAAATGGTTCTTGTAGTCGATGGTCGTTACGGAGATCAGGCTCGTGAGCAAATTCGAAACTCAGGTGCCAGTTGCGAAATTATTGAAGGTCGTAGCGCTATAGCACTGCGAGAGGCTTTGACCAACGCAACAAAGTCGTTGAAAATAGTTCGTTTCGATTCTGGTGAGTTGACGGTGAGTCAACTCGAAAACATGACCGAGCAACTGTCGAGCGAATTACAAAAAATTGCGCCTGTGGTGCCTAAGTTGCGTCGCCGAAAGACCGAACCAGAGATTGAGCGAATGCAACTCGCAGCTTTGGCCACTGATTTTGCAATGGCTGAAGTCGTGCCGATGCTCTCGCAGGGTTTAACTGAGCGAGATATTCGTGATGAACTTGACTATCGAATGCGGCGACATGGTGCCGAGTTCACCAGTTATGACACGATTGTGGCGAGTGGCCCCAATGCTGCGCGACCTCATCATCGCCCGGTTAGTCGTCGCATCGAAACTGGAGACAGTGTTGTGATCGACGTTGGTGGTTTGGTCGATGGCTATCACTCTGACATGACGCGCACATTTTTAATTGGCGATGTTGATCCTGTTTTGAGTGAGATGCATGAAGTGGTGAGCCAATCGCAACTACTCGGCCTCGCAGCAGTAAAAGCTGGTGTACTGGCACAAGACGTAGACAAAACTTGTCGTGATTACATTGCTGATGCCGGCTTTGCAACTGAGTTCACGCACAGCACGGGCCATGGTGTGGGTCTGCAAATTCATGAGATGCCGTGGGTGCGAACTGGTTTTGCAGAACCTCTAGAAGTCGGAGAAGTAGTAACCGTTGAACCTGGCGTCTATCGTGAAGGGCTCGGTGGCGTGCGAATTGAAGACTTAGTCGTCGTTACGCAGTCGGGCTGCCGAATACTTACATCAAGCAAAAAGGATCGACAGTGCCTGCAATTACAACCAACGACCTAAAGAACGGCATCACCCTCGAAATTGACAATGGTCTTTTTACTGTTGTTGACTTTCAGCACGTAAAACCTGGTAAGGGTGGCGCGTTTGTACGTACGAAGCTTCGCAACTTGCGAACAGGCAACATTCTTGAGCGAACTTTCAACGCTGGCGTTCGTGTTGAACAAGCAATTCTTGATCGCGCAGACATGCAGTTTTTGTACAAAGAAGGCGATGATTTCGTTTTCATGGATACCGAGTCATACGAGCAGATCAACATCACGCCGCGAGCATTGGGTGAGGCATCCGACTTTCTAGTCGAAGGCTCGAAGGCGATAATTGCTCAATACAAAGATGAAATAGTCAGCGTTGAAATCGCCGTGACAGTCGAGCTCAATATCGCCGAAACCGAGCCTGGCATTCAAGGCGATCGCGTTTCAGGCGCACGAAAGCCGGCAACTCTTGAAACTGGCAAGGTTATTCAGGTGCCACTGTTTGTCAACATTGGAGATCGAGTCAAAGTTGACACCCGCTCAGGCGAATACATAACGAGAGTTTGATGTCATCACCCCGTAAGGCCAAAGTCGGGGACGACGTGCGAAGCACTGCTCGTGAACGTGCAGTTCACTTTTTGTACGAAGCAGAGTCGCGCAGCATAAAAGTAGAAGAAGTTATAGCTGCTCAAGTGCTCGGCGTAGACGACCTAGTGATTTTGTTAGCTAAAGGTACAGAATCTAAGCGTCAAGAGACAGATGAATTGATTTCAGAGTTTTCACACACGTGGACAATTCAGCGAATTCCTGCTGTAGATCGCAATGTTTTGCGATTGGCAATTTATGAGTTAATAGAAAGAGTCGACGTTCCCGTTGCAGTTGTAATTAATGAAGCAGTTGAGCTTGCAAAGAGATTTTCGACCGAAGAGTCTGGCAAATATGTAAATGGCATGCTTTCGGCTATTGCTAAACGGGTGCGCGCTTAAGGGTTAGAAAAGGTTGGGTATACGAGAAAGTTTTTGAGCAGCCTCCGCTTTCGAGCCTCGCAGATTTCGGTTTGGCAAACTGCGACTGGTTCATTGATTGCACTTTTGTTCGTCTATCTGGCTGCAATGAGTGTTGAGCTGCATCGTGGTTTAAACACATCTGCTTACGACTTCGGACTTTACGACCAAGGAATTTGGCTGTTGTCAAGATTTGAAAACCCATTTGTGACGCTGATGGGAAGAAATTTGTTCGGTGACCATACGAGTTTTATTTTGGTTTTTTTGGTGCCGCTTTACTGGGTGATTGGTTCAAGTTCGCTTTTGTTCATTGTTCAATCAATGGCGATTGCCGCCGGTGCGATACCGGTTTTTCTGTACACACGCAAACGACTTGAAAGTGAAATTGCTGCAACAATTTTTGCGCTCGTTTATCTGATTCACCCTGCGACTGTTTGGATCGGCATTGAGAATTTTCATCCAGATTCGTTCTTGGGCTTGTTCGTAGGAATGGCTCTTTACGCCGCCCTCGAGCAGCGATGGCGATTAATGTTCGTTTCAATTTTGCTGAGTCTGAGCGTTAAAGAAGACGTCGCCCTTGTGATTTTTCCCCTTGGTATCTGGCTCGCTTTTAGAAAGAGTCTCAAAATTGGTCTTTTAACCGCAGTCTTATCGCTGTGGTACATGATCATTGCAATTTTTGGAATACAAAAAGGAATCAACGGTGTTCCATTCAGAAATAGTTGGCGGATCCCATTTGGTGGCGCTCGAGGTTTATTGAAGACGACATTCTCTGAGCCCGCCAAGCTTGTTGCGCATCTATTGTCTGAGTCGCGTCCGTTCTATTTGTTGCAGATGATTTTGCCATTTGGTTTCATTTTTTTGCCCTTCCCCGAAGTAGCCGCAATCTCGTTTTTGGTGATCGGCTTAAACATCTTGAGCACCTTTTGGTATCAATTTCACGTTGAATATCACTACTCATTTATTGCGGTGCCGGTGCTCGTGTTTGGCACGGTTTATGCAATTGGACGACTTCCGCAGAAGTTTCGCCAGTGGTTGATAGGGGTTTGTTTGGTGGCGAGCATCTTTTCGGCGTTTATGTGGTCGCCATTGCCAGGTGCACTTACTGAACTTAAATACAACGGTAGTAATCATCCGATGGTGCTTGCTGCGCAAGAAGCGCTGAGCAAGGTTCCAGAATCTGCAATAGTCAGTGCTTATCATCCGTTGACTGCCCAGTTGGCGCGACGTGAAAGAATTTATGCATTCCCAGTGCCGTTTGAACGTGTACTTTATGGTCTCGATGCTTTTGCTGCTGGTGATGTTTTGCCATTTGTTGGTGAGATCGAGTACGTAGTTTTGCCAGCAAACATGGATGATCAGATGCAAGCGATTTGGTCACCGGTGCAGTCAGATTTTGAAATTACGTATGCCAATTCTTGGTGGGTGGTATTTAAGCAAAAATCGAAATAACGACCGCTTTGGTCAGTGCTGCTAGATTGACGGGCGAAGTTTAAAAACCAATTCACCGTCAAATGAGTCCTGTGAGGCTCGAACGGAGGAGTAAAAGTGAATAAGTCTGCGAGTTCTAACTCGTCGCGCGAGGCGATGACTGCGGCCGATGTGCGCCGTGCGATTGTTCGAATTGCCCATGAAATTGTCGAACGCAATCACGGTGTTGAAGGCTTGGCGATAGTCGGGTTGCAACGAGGCGGTACATGGTTGGCCGAAGAAATAGCTGCGCAGATCAATAATATTGAAAAAGAAGTCAAAGTGCCTGTCGGCGCTCTTGATGTCAGCCTGCACCGCGACGACATCGGACTGCGTCCAGTTTCGCTCGGCGCAATCAGCAACATTCCGTTTGATTTGTCTGGTGCGACCGTTGTTGTCGTCGATGATGTTTTGTACACCGGTCGCACAGTGAGAGCCGCAATGGAAGGATTAAACAATTATGGGCGACCTCGGGCAGTGCAATTGGCGGTTCTAATAGACCGTGGACATCGCGAATTGCCGATTCGTCCAGACTTTGTCGGCAAAAATCTGCCCACACATCGGGGCGATGAAGTTTCAGCGACTCGCGATGGCGTGTTCGTAACGCCAAGCCCAGAGGTCAAGTCATGAAGCACTTGCGATCAATCGACGAACTTGGTCTTGAAGGTTTGACTGGTTTGTTGCAGTTGACAGATCACATGGCTGAGATCAATCAGCGACCGGTGCCAAAAGTGCCTGCACTTCGCGGGCGCACTGTGGCGAGTTTGTTTTTCGAAGATTCAACTCGCACCCGTTTAAGTTTTGAAACTGCTGCCAAGCGACTTTCGGCCGACACCCTGACTTTCAATGTTTCGACTTCGAGTGTCAATAAGGGCGAATCATTGCGCGATACCGTGGCGACGATCACCGACATGGGTGTTGATGCCTTTGTGGTTCGACATAAGTCGGTAGGTATTCCGTGGCAGATAAGTCAGTGGACATCTGCATCAATCATCAATGCAGGCGATGGTGCACATCAACATCCGACTCAGGCACTCGTCGACTGTTACACCATTCGCGAAGCAACGCATGCGCAGAACTTTTCTGGGATGAAAATTGCCATAGTCGGAGACATTAAACACTCGCGAGTAGCGCGCAGCAACATTCAAGCGTTTACTTTGCTCGGGGCAAGCGTGCTGCTTGTTGCACCGCCAACTTTGTTGCCACCCGATGTTTCGCATTGGCCTGTGACCGTCTCGCACAAACTAGACGAAATCATCGACAAAGTTGATGTGCTCTATATGTTGCGCTTGCAAAGTGAACGCATGGCGCAAGGCCATGTGCCGACTCTTCGTGAATACAGCGAACAATACGGCTTGACGCAAAAAAGAGTTCTTGCTCTAAAGTCTGACGCGATAGTCATGCACCCCGGTCCAATGAATCGAGGTGTCGAGATGCAGATTGATCCATCTGACGTAAAGAACTCTCTGATTCATCGACAAGTAGCAAACGGCGTGTCAGTGCGAATGGCAGTTCTGTTCGAGTTGCTTGGCAGTGGTTCAAGCCTTGGAGGCCAAGCATGAGTAAGTCAATCGTGATCAAGGGTGGCACAGTAATCAATCGAAACTCGCAAGAAGTTGTAGATGTGAAAGTCGAAAACGATTTCGTTACTGAAGTAGGCAAAAATCTGAAGGGCGATATTCAGCTTGACGCCTCAGGCTGTATTGTCAGCAGCGGATTTGTTGATTTGCACGCACACTTGCGAGAGCCCGGCAAAGAAGAAGCCGAAACTATTGAAACCGGTAGTCGAGCAGGCGCACTTGGTGGATACACGGCCCTTGTCGCAATGCCGAACACAGACCCGCCCCAAGACTCTGTCGCAGTAATTGATTTTGTGCGCGAGCAGGGCAAGAGAGCCGGGCTAGTTGATGTTGTGCCAAGTGGTTGCATAACTCTCGGTCGTCAGGGTGAGTCGCTGGCGCCGATGGCTGAATTAGCAAATGCAGGTGTCACGCTGTTCACCGATGACGGCAACGGTGTGCAAGACGCAGCGTTGATGCGACGCGCACTTGAATACGCCCGAGGTTTGGGCGTCACGTTGGCTCAGCACTGTGAAGTCGCTGAGCTAACCAAAGGTGCAGTGATGAACGAGTGCAGTTGTTGCACAGATCTAGGTTTGCCCGGTTGGCCCGCGATCGCCGAAGAGTTGATGGTTTTTCGCGACATCGAATTAGTGCGCATTACTGGCGCCTCGATGCATTTTTTGCATCTCTCGACAAAGCGCAGTGTTGAACTGGTGCGTGCCGCAAAGCGAGACGGATTGCCGATAACCGCCGAGGTGACGCCACACCACTTGTCTTTGACCCAAGAACTTCTCGCAAGTTATAACCCGGTGTTTAAAGTGAATCCGCCATTGCGGTCGATCGAAGATATTCAGGCGCTGAAGGCTGGTTTGTTAGATGGCACGATTGATGCGATTGCTACCGATCATGCGCCGCATCCTCGACGCGACAAAGAGATGTCGCTTGACCTGGCACCTCCCGGAATGTTGGGTCTCGAAACTGCTTTGGGTGTTGTTTTGGCCGAAGGCGGATGTGAAATTCGCGATTTAGTTGCATTGATGAGTTGGAACCCAGCAAGAATTGCACGAATTGATGGCACGCATGGTCTGGATGTTGTCGCGGGGGCAAATGCAAACCTCTGTGTATTTGATCCTGAACTAACTTGGAGCGTTGACCCCGAGCGACTAGCCAGCAAAAGCATTAACACGCCATATGTTGGTCGCACGCTTCGGGGTCGAGTGAGACACACGATATTTAAAGGGACAACAACTGTGATTGATGGTCAAGCGCAACGATGACACGAAATATTCGACCTGCGTTGCTTGTGCTTCAAGACGGTTCTGTTTTTGAAGGAGAAGCGATTGGTGCCAAAAGTTCAGAAATCTCAGCGCCAGTTATTGCTCGTGGTGAAGTTGTGTTTCACACGGGGCTTTCTGGCTACCAAGAGATTTTGACTGATCCCTCATATGCGGGGCAGATAATCACATTTACAACACCCCATATAGGCAACTACGGCACGAGTGCGGCTGATAACGAGTCTTCAAAAATTTTCGCACGCGGAGTGATTGTTCGCGAACTTGCTCGACGACGCAGCAACTGGCGTAGTGATGATTCTCTCGACTCGTTTCTTAAACATCACGAGATTTCGGGTATTGCGGGCATCGATACGCGAAGATTAACTCGCGTGTTACGCGACTCTGGCGCAATGCCCGGTGCGTTCGGCACTGCGAGTGAGTCTGATTTGCGACAGGCGGCAGCCAAAGAAAAAGGCACAGCTGGCCGCAACCTTATTGCGCAAGTAACCACAACAAAGAGTTACATTCATGGTGCAGGCAAATTCAAAGTCGTTGCCTTTGATTTTGGAATCAAAACAACAATCCTGAACTGTTTGGCAGAGTTCGCCACAGTACACGTAGTTCCAGCGTCAACTTCGGCCGCCGAAGTTATGGCGCTTTCTCCAGATGGAGTCTTTCTTTCGAATGGTCCTGGTGATCCTGAAATGGTGCACGGTGCTCCGGCAACAATTCGCGAATTATTTGGTACGGGTGTGCCGGTGTTTGGCATTTGCCTTGGGCATCAGTTGATGGCTCTTGCGCTCGGTGGAAAGACATTCAAGTTGCCGTTCGGACATCACGGCGCAAATCATCCTGTGCGCAATCTCGCTACGAATACGGTCGAGATCACCAGTCAGAACCACAATTTTTGTGTTGACGCAGATTCTCTGGCGGCTAAAGCCGAGGTTACTCACGTCAACCTAAACGACAACACAAATGAGGGCATGCGAGTGCTCGGCGCCAATGCATTCAGTGTGCAATATCACCCTGAGGCAGGCCCAGGGCCGCACGACAGTCGATATTTGTTTGGCGAGTTCATTTCGCGGATGGAAGCCAAGTAATGCCAAGACGTGATGACATAAAGTCGATTCTTGTCTTGGGGTCAGGGCCAATTGTCATCGGTCAGGCTTGCGAGTTCGACTATTCGGGTACGCAAGCATGCCGTGTGTTGCGCAGCGAGGGATATCGCGTAATTCTGGCAAATTCGAATCCAGCGACGATCATGACTGATCCTGACTTTGCCGATCGCACTTACATCGAGCCCCTTACTCCTGATTTTATTGAAAAAATCATTGAGCGCGAAAAACCTGATGCAGTGTTGCCAACCCTCGGCGGACAAACTGCATTGAATTTAGCAATGGAGCTCTTTGCGCGCGGCAAGGTTGGCGTACCAGGCACGCCCGAACTAATTGGTGCAAATGCAGAGGCGATTGCGACCGCTGAAGATCGCGGAAAATTCAAAGAAGCGATGATCGAGATTGGTCTCAGTGTGCCACGATCAGGTATTGCACATACGTTGCCAGAAGCACAGAAAATTCTCAAAGAAATCGGGTTACCCGTGATCATTCGCCCTGCCTACATTTTGGGAGGTCGCGGCACGGGTATTGCCCACACGCCAGAAGAGTTCAAAGTGGTTGTCAGCAACGGCTTGGCGGCTAGCCCGATTTCAGAAGTTCTGATCGAAACTTCAATTGTCGGCTGGAAAGAATACGAACTCGAAGTAATGCGCGACCGCAATGACAATTGCGTGATTATTTGCTCAATTGAAAACGTCGATGCAATGGGTGTGCATACCGGTGATTCGATAACTGTTGCACCAGCAATGACACTTTCAGATGTCGAATATCAAAAGATGCGCGATGCTGCGTTTGCGTGTATCCGCCGAGTTGGTGTCGAGACCGGTGGTTCAAACGTGCAATTCGCGGTCAACCCGACTACGGGTGAGCAGGTTGTCATAGAAATGAATCCACGTGTTTCGCGCAGTTCGGCGCTGGCTTCAAAGGCGACGGGCTTTCCGATTGCAAAGATCGCCGCAAAACTCGCTGTTGGCTACACATTGGATGAGATTTCAAACGACATCACCAAAAAGACCCCGGCGAGTTTTGAGCCGACGATCGACTATGTAGTAGTCAAGATTCCGCGTTGGGCCTTCGAGAAGTTTCCTGGCACCTCTGGTGTGTTGGGCACTCAAATGCAAAGTGTTGGCGAGGCGATGGCGATTGGTCGAACATTCACCGAGAGTCTGCAAAAAGCATTGCGCTCACTTGAGATTGGGCGATTTGGTTTGAACTGTGACCCAGGCGAAGAAAATTACTTGACGCTTAGCGATGAAGAATTATTGAGGCAAATTTCGATACCAACACCTGAAAGAATTTTTCAGATTGGTGAGTGTCTTCGCAGAAAAATAACAATTGAAATCATTGCAGAACATTGCCAATACGATCCGTGGTTTCTCGACCAAATGCTTACGATCGTTGAAGAGCGAGAGTTTTTGGCCGAGCGCGATATGTCATCACTGACAAAACTTGAGTGGTTGCGCGCCAAGCGAATGGGGTTTGCCGATGCGCAATTGGCTTGGCTATGGAAGAAGACCGAAGCAGACGTTCGGGCTAGTCGGCTGGCATTAGGGGTTCGACCAACTTATAAAGCGGTTGATACTTGTAGTGCCGAATTCTCGGCACAGACGCCTTATCACTATTCGACATACGAAGATGAGTCTGAGATTCATGCAACGACCAAAGAGTCGGTGATTATTTTGGGTAGTGGCCCCAATCGCATAGGTCAGGGCATTGAGTTTGATTATTGCTGTGTGCACGCGAGCTTTGCATTGCGTGACGCAGGTTTCGAAACAATCATGCTCAATTGCAATCCTGAGACAGTTTCAACTGACTACGACACGTCAGACAAACTGTATTTCGAGCCACTCACATTTGAAGACGTTTTAAACGTGATTGAGGCTGAAACAGTTTCTTCTGGCGTGAAGCCAAAAGTGATTGTTGGGTTGGGTGGCCAGACTCCGTTGAAACTTGCTGCGCGAATTCCTGCTGACTTGATTGCCGGCACAAATAGCAACAGCATCGACATCGCCGAAGACCGCGAAAAGTGGAGTGCCTTGTGTGAGGCAAACGCGATTGCTCAGCCCCCGGGTGGCACCGCGCGAAATGTAGATCAGGCAGTCGAGATTGCCGAGAAGATCGGCTACCCGGTTTTGGTTCGGCCAAGTTATGTGTTGGGCGGGCGGGCGATGCAGATCGTTCATGATGAGACACAACTTAAAAAGGCGATGCAAGAGATGGACCAAGCAGGCTCGCTTGGACGCGAAGGTGGGTTATCAGCCGAGCGACCTGTTTTAGTTGATCGGTTTTTAGAAGATGCAATCGAAGTAGATGTCGATGCGATTCGAGATGCCTCTGCAGAGATTCTGATTGGTGGGGTAATGGAACACGTCGAACAGGCCGGTGTGCATTCGGGCGATTCGGCATGCACGATTCCGCCCGTGACTCTGTCACCAAAAATTGTCGAAGAAATAGAAATAACGGTCAAAAAGATTGCCAATGCGTTGAATGTCATTGGCCTAATCAACGTGCAGTTTGCTGTCGCGGGGTCAACTGTTTATGTGATTGAGGCCAATCCACGAGCAAGTCGAACTGTTCCGTTCGTTGCCAAAGCAACTGGCGTGCAGTTGGTCAAGGTTGCAAGTCGAGTAATGCTTGGTGCGACGCTTGCGCAACTGCGACAAGAGGGTTTATTGCCCGAGCGAGTTTCTGGTGGCCATGTTTCTGTCAAAGAAGCAGTGCTGCCGTTTAATCGGTTCGCCGAAGTCGACACCGCACTTGGCCCTGAAATGCGTTCGACAGGCGAAGTAATGGGAATTGACGATTCATTCGCTCGTGCTTTTGCAAAGGCACAGTTTGCGGCAGGTACGACCCTTCCTGAGAGTGGCCTTGTATTTGTTTCACTTAATGATCGTGACAAAAGTGGTGGCGTAGAAGTTGTTAAAGGTTTAAGTTCTCTGGGCCTTCAAATCGCTGCGACATCGGGAACTGCAAAATATCTGACAGAAAATGGGTGTGTTGTGACTCGAGTTGTTAGCAAGTTCTCTGAGCGAAAAACCCCAGACAAAAACTTTGATGATGCGGTGAAACTAATCGAAGCTGGTGAGATTGTGCTTGTGATCAATACTCCACATGGTTATGGCACTCGCAGTGACGGTGAGGCAATTCGTAAATCGGCAAACAACTGCCGTGTTTCTGTGGTGACAACACTTAGTGCGGCTCAAGCGGCAGTGCAAGGCATGATCGAGCAACGCAATCGACCATTCACGGTCAAGTCACTTCAAGAATTTCACGCTAGATAATGCAGCGCAAAGCAGTTTCGATTGGTTCAGTCGAACTTGCTGAGCCGATTTTGACGGCTTCTGGCACGGCCGGTTACGGCGCCGAATTTGATTCGTACTTTCCATTAAAAAAAATTGGCGCCGTTGTCACAAAATCAATCGCGCACTTTGAATGGCTTGGCAATCCGGCGCCTCGATTGCACCCAACACCTTCGGGAATGCTCAATGCAGTTGGGCTGCAGGGTGGTGGGGTTGAGAGTTTTATCGAACGAGATTTGCCGTTGTTGCAAAAATCTGGGGCAAAAATCGTTGTCAGCATTTGGGGTCACAGCATCGATGATTATTCTCAAGCCGCCAAGATGCTGGCCGGTGTGCGTGAACATATAGCGGCAATCGAAATTAATCTTTCTTGTCCTAACTTGAGTGGAAACCACGCAATGTTCAGTCACGACGCAATGCTGAGCGCTCAAGTTGTCGAGTCATGTTTAACTGCCGACTTACCGTTGTGGGCAAAATTGAGCCCCAACACTTCGTTGTTGGTAGATGTCGCTCGTGCCGTTCATTCGGCTGGGGCGCAAGCGGTGACGCTGGTTAATACTGCTATCGGCATGGCGATTGACACTGAAACCGGGTTGCCGATACTCGGAAATGTGCGTGGAGGTTTATCAGGGTCCGCACTGCATCCGATTGCCGTGCGATGTATATATGAGGTACGAGCCGCGTTACCTCAGATCAAGATTTTGGGTGCTGGTGGTGTCATGTCTGGTCAAACTGCAGCCGAATTGATGCTTGCAGGGGCTGATGCAGTGCAGGTGGGCACGGCGACATTTGCTGATCCGAGGGCACCAATCAAAATTTTGCGCCAACTTCACAAGTGGGCGAATTCGCACTCGATCTCTGATTGGTCGCAGGTGACATCGGCGTCGCATCGTGGCGGTCTAAAAACTCGCACCAAGTAAGACGATTTGAGACCTTAGAACTAGAATGGATTAATGGCAACGACGCCTACTGATATCAACACCCGTGAGATTGCCATATCTGCTGTGCTTGCACTGCGTGTTGCGATGAACAAAGTTCTAAAGCAAATTGCGAGTGGTGAGCGATCTTTAACTTTGGTGATGCAACCAAGTGACGAATTGCCGTTGAATCAACTTTATGTTGTCAAAGTTCTCGAGTCGTTTTCGCACATTGGCAAAATTCGTGCCAGGCAAGTATTAGACGCATTACATATTTCACACAAGCACAAAATTGGTCTTCTCAACCAAGACCAGCGAACATTGATTGTTGAGTCACTTAAGTGATTGTCAATCGTGCCGGCCTAGTGATTGTTGTTTCTGGTCCTGGTGGTGTTGGTAAGAGCACAATTGTCGAAAAACTTGTACAACGTGATGAAAAACTTTGGCTGAGTCGTTCATGGACAACTCGTGAGCAGCGACCGGGCGAAGCGTCTGATGCGTACAAATTTGTTACGAAGCAAGAATTCGAAGACAATATCGCCGCCAACGGATTTCTAGAGTGGACTGACTTTCTTGGCAATCTTTACGGCACTCCGATGCCGAATGCACCTGCAGGCAAAGACACGGTTCTCGAAATCGAAGTTGATGGCGCTCAGCAAGTCAAGCGTCTAAATGAATCTGCGCTTCTTTTGTTTGTCTTGCCACCGTCGAGACAAGAACAAAAAGCACGGCTGCGTGGTCGTGGTGACACAGATCAAAAAGTAGAGAAACGTCTGCGAAAAGCTGAAGAAGAAGAGCCGGTCGGCAAAGCCATTGCTGATTACGTGATTATTAACGATGACCTCGAATCAACGCTCGAAGAGATGAGTCGGATTATTGCCTACGAGCGTAAACAGCGCACGCCCAGTTAGATATAGGGCTATACTCAATAGCCGCAAGCCGAGCCAATTGAGGTCGCCTTGTGTTGAGCGCCAGGAGGCAAAAGTGACTACCGAAGACACGATGATGAACCCAGCAATTGAGTCGCTAATGGGGCACACAGGTTCGAAATTTTCTCTAGTAACACTCTCAGCTCGACGTGCGCGCGAGATCAATTCTTATTTCAATCAACTTGGTGACGGTCTTGGCAACATGGTGCCACCGCAAGTTAGTTCGACGGCACGAAAGCCGCTGTCAATTAGTTTTGAAGAAATCGCTGCTGGCAAAATTCAACTTGTCGCCAAGACGATCGAAGAAGTTTTGGCCGAGAATGAAGCAGCACTTGCCGCTGAAAAACAGGCAGAACTTGATGCGATGCAAGATTCAACAACAGAGCAAGTCGCCGAGTAAGCCGAAAAGTCTGCGTCGATGAAAAAATATTCATTTACTTCAGAGAGTGTTACCGAGGGTCACCCCGACAAGATGGCCGATCAGGTTTCTGATGCGGTTCTTGATGCAATTTTGGCAGAGGACGCCAATGGTCGTGTTGCTTGCGAAACTTTGCTGACTACAGGTCTTTGTGTTGTTGCTGGCGAAATCACAACTAGCGCATACGTTGACATTCCAAAGATTGCCCGCGAAGTTATTAAAGGCATCGGTTACGACAACGCACTTTATGGTTTTGACGGCAACACCTGCGGCGTAATCGTCAGCATTGACGAACAAAGCCCGAACATCGCCCAAGGTGTCGATGTCAGCGAAGAAATTCGTGCTGGCAAGAGTGGTGAAGACAAATTAAACAGTCAAGGTGCTGGCGACCAAGGCATGATGTTTGGTTACGCATGTACCGAAACTGAAGACCTGATGCCGTTGCCGATTTGGCTGGCTCATCGCATGGCAGAAAAGCTCAGCGAAGTGCGAAAGTCTGGTGCAATTCCATACTTGCGCCCAGATGGCAAGACCCAAGTCACTTTCGACTACGAAAACGGTGTGCCAGTTCGTTTGCGCACAGTTTTGATTTCTACTCAGCACGCCGACGGCATCAATCGCGACACAGTCATTCGTCCAGACTTGATCGAACAAGTTATTCGGCCGGTGATACCTGCGCAGTTTGCAAAAGATGACTATGCGGTTTATGTCAACCCAACTGGTGAATTCGTCAAAGGTGGTCCGCACGCCGACACTGGTTTAACTGGCCGCAAGATCATCGTCGATACATACGGCGGTATGGGTCGTCACGGTGGTGGTGCATTCAGCGGAAAAGATCCCTCAAAAGTTGATCGTTCGGCAGCATATGCAGCGCGTTGGGTAGCCAAGCATGTCGTTGCATCCGGTGCAGCCAAACGATGTGAGTTGCAAGTCGCTTATGCAATCGGCATGGCGCAACCAATCAGCATTTTTGTCGAAACATTCGGCACCAACACGGTTGATGAATCTGTCATTGAGTCGGCCGTAAGCGCAGTATTCGATCTTCGTCCTGCCGCGATTCTGCGTGACCTCGATCTGAAGCGACCGATCTATCAGAAGACCGCCGCTTATGGCCACTTCGGTCGCAGCGAGCCTAATTTCACCTGGGAGAAGCTGTCAAAGCTCAAAGAGTTCAAGGCAGCAGTCAAACTCTGATTCAAACTGCGGTGCCCTCGGTTCGGGTAGCGCGAGTCGTTCCTGATGTAACAGGAGTCGACAAGATTTTTGATTACTTGGTGCCTGAGGCACTTGTCGAAACGGTGCGAGTTGGCGTCAGAGTGCGGGTGCCGCTGCACGGAAGAAATGTTGCTGGCTGGGTAGTTGAAATCGGTGAGCCAAGCGTCGGACTTGACGCTAAAAAAATCAAGAGCGTGATCAAAGTATTGGGTCTAGGTGCAACTATTGAGATTGTTGACCTTGCCGTTTGGGCGACCAAGCGTTGGGCGGGTCGAATGCGCTCATTCATTTCGACTGCGACGCCAGAAACTCTGGTCAAAAGTGTTCCATCTGCGCGCTATATGCCACGCGCGGTTCAATATGCGTCAGATGCTTTTGAGAAAGTCAAAGAATTGGGCGGTGGTTTGATAACCGTTGCGCCACTTACAAACTTGGCACCGTTCATAAGTGCAGTTGCTTGTGATGGGCCAACAATTGTCGTGATGCCGACCCAACATCGTGTGAAACTTCTTGCTGCAGCGTTGAGAGCGAACAATTTTTCTGTTGCTCAATGGCCTCAAGACTGGGCGTTGGCTTACGGTGGCGTCGATGTCGTGATTGGTACTCGAAGCGCAGTTTGGGCACCTGTCGAGAAGTTCGCCAATATAGTCGTCGTCGACGAACATGATGACTTGTTGCAAGAAGAGCGAAGTCCAACTTGGCATGCTCGCGATGTTGCGATCGAGCGCGCATCACGCGTTGGTGCGAGGTGTGTGCTGCTGTCGCCAATCGCGTCTTTAGCAGCACGCAAATGGGCAGGTGACCGTCGAGTTGTAGACACGCAGGGCAAGTGGCCCGAAGTTTTGATAGTTGACCGCAACAAAGACGAGCAATGGAGCCGATCGTTGATTTCATCTGAATTGATCGCCGAGTTGCGCGATAAATCGCGCCGAGTGGTTTGTGTACTGAACAGCAAGGGTCGTGCTCGATTGACGGCATGCGGATCGTGTCGCAATATTTTGCGATGCGAAAAATGTGATGCCGCGCTAAACCAGTCAGACAAGGCGATGCTTGATTGCCCGCGTTGCGGAGAGAAAAGACCTGTGATCTGTCAGGTTTGCGGTTCGAGTAGTTGTGCAGTGCTTAAACCGGGCGTGGCTCGATTGCGAGAAGAGCTCGAGGCCGCCGCAAATCGATCAGTTTTTGAAGTAACAGCTGCAACAGAATCAGTAAACGAGCGTTGCAATGTCTTTGTAGGCACTGAGGCAGTTTTGCATCGGGTACAAAGTGCCGACACAGTCGTGTTTTTGGACATTGATTCAGAGTTACTTGCACCCCGATACCGCGCCAACGAGATTGTGGCGACGCTAGTCGTGCATGCGGCAAGACTTGTCGGCCGATCGAATCAGGATCAGCGAATCTTGTTGCAAACCCATACCCCTGATAACGCTTTTTTGGTTGGTCTGAAGATCGGTGATTTAAATCAATATTTTGCCAGCGATGATGCCCGACGTTCGTTGTTGAAGTTTCCGCCTTACGGCTCAATCGCCCAAGTTTCTGGCAAAGGAACGAAGGCGTTTCTTGACTCGTTGAATGAGTCACTCGAATATTCTGCGATTGTGCAGACCATGAATAAAGACACAGAGAACGGATTAATCCGTGCAGAAAACTGGCAACAATTGACCGATGTGCTTTTGTCAGCGCAGCGTCCGGCTAAGTCTCGGCTCACATTTCATATTGATCCGCCTCGCGTATAAATCGTTGGCGTTGAAGGCTTAGGTAGTGTTGGTGGGGTGAGTTACGACATCAGAACCTTCGGTGACCCCGTGTTAAAGACGTGCGCTGCCGAGATTACAAATATCGATTCAAAGCTGATCAAGCTCACTGACGAAATGTTCGAAGTGATGTACCAGGCGCCTGGCATTGGTCTTGCGGCACCACAAATCGGTGTGCAAAAGCAACTGTTTGTTTACGACGTTGATGACGAACCACAAGTATTGATCAACCCGAAAATCGTTGAATCAAGTGGTGAGTGGGTTTATGACGAAGGATGCTTGTCGATACCAGGACTTTATGTCGAAATGTTGCGTCCGAAGCTGGTGCTTGTCGAGGCGACAAACTTAGATGGCAACACGATTCAAATTGAAGCTGACGAGTTGCTGGCACGTTTATTTCAACACGAGATTGATCACCTGCAAGGCGTCTTGATGTTTGAACGAATGACGCCAGATCAGAGAAAGCAAGCGCTTGCTGAATATCGTCGACGCGAAGAAAACAAGATTGAAAGCGAACCAACGCACTTAAGACTGTCGTGAGTTCTCTCGCACCTTTGCCCAGTGCGGGTGTCTCAAGTGTTGTATTTCTAGGCACACCTGAGATCGCTGTGCCTCACCTTGAAGCATTAGTCGCAAGTGGGGTAGTAGTTGAATTAGTAGTGACTCGACCAGACGTGCGCCGGGGCAGAGGAAACGAAGTTTCGGCGAGTCCCGTGAAAATTGCGGCACAAAATCTTGGCTTAACCGTTTCGCACGATGTCAGCGATGTCTTGGGTGTCGCCAAAGATAATTCTGATCTTCTTGGTGTTGTTGTTGCGTTTGGAGAGTTGATTGCTTTCGAAGTTTTATCGCGAGTGCCAATGGTGAATGTGCATTTTTCGCTGCTTCCGCGATGGCGTGGTGCGGCACCAGTTGAGCGCGCAATCTTGGCTGGTGATCAGACAACGGGTGTTTGTATTATGCGTGTCGTCGAAAAATTAGACGAGGGCGAGGTTTATGCGCGGCAAGAAGTAACAATTGCCACGAACGATGATGTCGAGTCGCTTAAATCAAAACTTAACGCAGTCGCTATCAAGTTGTTGTTGAGCAAAATCAAGGCTGGTTTCGATGCCGGAGTCAGCCAAGCAGGTGAGGCGAGTTACGCAAAAAAGATAAAGTCCATTGATTTGCAAATCGATTGGAGTAAATCGGCTGATCAGATTTCTCGACAAGTTCGTGTTGGTGGTGCGTTTACAACTATTAATGGTCGCCGAATAAAGATTCTGAGTGCGCAAGTGATTGATGGCATCCCTATCGATACTCAACCCGGTCAAGTTTGTGAAGTTAATACGAAGTATTGCTGCGTAGCGACTGGCGAAAAAGCATTGTCACTTATCGAAGTTCAGCCTGAGGGCAAGTCTGCAATGAAGATTGAAGAGTGGCTAAATGGGGCGAGACTCAATATTGAGTCACTATTTGGTGTTTGAGCAGTTGGCTAGTTGTTTTCTGTTGTCAACTTGACATAGACCAAGCGAATATTCGCTAACGCATCTTTGAATGTTTCGTGGTCTTGGCCAAGACGACTGCCAAGCGCGTCGACTATTGCCGCGAGTGCATCAATCGCGAGTCGGGCATCATCAAACCTTGGTGGATTCGCGCCTAGATGTATTGCGGCCAATTCGTATAGACCGACTACGTGGTTGGCTACAACGACATTGGCGGGTGTGTCAGCAAGCCGCGCTCGGGCTTCGGCGAGTGCTTTTTCTTGCTCTGGTGTGGGGTTGTCACTCATTTGCGATACCATTATGCCTTACGTAATCAAAGAGATAGTTCATATCTTTTCGATTACACAGCAAAAGTGGAAACTAGTTTCCCACCTTGCCACCAAGTTTTACAAAGTTCGCGAGTTTGATCTTTGTTGCTAAGTGCGTCTCGGTCGAGCTGAAAGCGGTGGCGTCGCCACGGCTGGCTTTGACCCGCGTGCCGCAACAACTCAAACTTTCGTGTTTTGAGTTTTATCCAATATGAAAGAGGAGGCACAGCCGCTTGTCAAGCAGTGAACAGTCATAGCACCGCCAAATAATGAGCCGCGCTACAACGAGAGAATTCGAGCCAAACAGGTTCGGCTCGTTGATGCAGACGGATCACAAGTTGGAGTCGTCAGTATCGAAGATGCACTCGAGCGATCACGCAAGGCCGATTTAGATCTTGTTGAAGTTGCTCCGCTAGCAGAACCACCCGTATGTCGAATCATGGACTACGGCAAGTTTCGCTACGAAGAAGCGCAGCGACTGAAAGAGTCCCGTAAAAAAACGGTGCAGATCACAATGAAGGAAGTCAAGTTCAAGCCGAAGATTGCCAAAGGAGACTTTGACACCAAGGTGCGCCACATGCTCGAGTTTCTCGACGAAGGCCACAAGGTGAAAGTCACCCTGCAGTTTCGCGGAAGAGAAATGGCTCACCCAGAGTTGGGTTCGAAGATTTTGGATGCCGTGATCGAGCAACTCGGTCCGATTGCCAAAGTTGACACCTCAGCTCGACTTGAAGGTCGAAATATGACGATGGTTCTCTCACCAGACAAAAAAGCAGCCAAACGTCCGGTAAGCCCAAAGCCCGCCACGACGAAATCAATATCCACAAACCCGACACCGATCAAACAAGACAATTCAATAACGACAACCGAAACGGAGCCACAAAATGCCAAAGATGAAAACATCCAAGACAGCCAAGAAGCGATTTAAGAAAACAGGCACAGGCAAACTTCGTCGTCAGCAGTCGATGCGCCAACACTTGTTTGAGCATAAGTCAAGCGAGCGTACTCGTCGCCTTGATGGCACCGTCGATGTACACACAGGCGACGTCAAACGAATCAAGCGTCTGCTCGCAGAGCGGTAAATCAAGAAGTCGAAGATCTGTAATCAAACTTTTACTGAAAGGAAACGAAGATGGCCAGAGTTAAACGTGGTGTTCATGCCCGCAAAAAGCACAGGGCGATTCTTGAAAAAGCAAAGGGTTACTACGGCGATCGCAGCCGTACTTTCCGATCGGCAAACGAACAAGTACTGCACTCAGGTCAGTATGCGTTTCGTGATCGTCGCGCAAAGAAGGGCGAGTTCCGCAGTCTGTGGATTCAGCGCATCAATGCCGGCTGTCGCATGCACGACATGAGCTACAGCCGCTTTATCGCGGGCTTGTCAGCCGCTGGCATAACAGTCGACAGAAAAATTTTGGCTGATCTTGCTGTTCATGACGAAAAGGCTTTCGCGAAGTTGGTTGAAACTGCCAAGGGCGCACTCGTCTGAGTCTTTCGCCACTCGCGTTCACGAGCAATCGAGTTCAGCGACTACGCAGACTTGTAAACGATAAATCTGAACGGGCGCAAGAGAAGGCGTTCGTAGTCGAAGGCGCCACGCTGATCGATGAAGCAATTCGAGCCGGCTGGCAAATCGAGTCGCAATTTGTTGCCCCGGGTGGTGTTGCATGTTCTGGCGCAGGAAGCGCAGTAAACGATCTTGCTTCGGGTGTTATCGAGCGCGTTGCGTCAACTGCGACCCCTCAACCAGTAATTGCAATTGCACTGAAAAAAGAACATGACATCAAAGACTTGAAGAATGGTGGTGATTCTTGGGTTGTGGTCGCCGACAAAATTTCAGATCCAGGCAATCTAGGCACAATTCTGCGATCAGCAGAAGCAGCGGGTGCCAGCGCGGTAATTCTGACAAGTGGCACCGTTGATGCTTTTAGTCCAAAGGTTGTGCGGGCGTCGGCCGGCGCAATTTTCAATATCCCAGTTTTTGAATCAGTAACACTCGAAGACGTTGCATCGCTTGGTTTTAAAACTTGGGGCTCGTCGAGTCATCAACTCGAGAAGTCAGTCGATTTCAATGCGGCAGACCTATCAGGACGCGTAGCGATAGTGCTCGGCAATGAAGCACATGGTTTGTCAATGAATACCAAACTTGACGGATGGTTGACAATTGAACATGCTGGTCGTTCTGAGAGCCTGAATGTTGCAATGGCCGCCACACTGTTGTGCTTTGAAGTTAAGCGCCAACACAATAAGTAGCCCAGTCGCGAAGTCGCCGAAGACTAAAGTTAGATAACGATGTCTGAGCAAAACCTTGTTGGGTCAATGACCGCGGCGATCAATGAGGCCAAAGAGTCAGCGATGTTGGCGATTAAAAGTACGGCAGATCTCGCCGGGCTGCGTGCGCTTTCAGCAGATCTAAATAAAAAAGACAGCCCATTAAATTGTTTTAAGAGCGAAATGGGAAAACTGCCGTCGGTTGAAGATAAGCGGTCAATCGGTCAGTTGCTTAATGCGGCGGCAACCGAGATTGCTGCAGCACTTGAGTCTCGAACCCGGGAGTTTGCCGACAGCGAGATCTCAGCGCGCATCGAAAGCGAGTCGCTCGATCTGACCGAATTGTTGGTGCAGCGTCGACGGGGTCATAGCCACATCGTGACTCAGGCGACGCAGAGGCTCGAAGACGTTTTCATTGGTTTGGGTTTTCAAATCGCCGAAGGACCAGAGGTTGAAACAGACTTTCATAATTTTGAAGCGCTGAACATGCCGAAGTCGCATCCGGCGCGATCAGAATTTGACACGATGTTTCTCGAATACGGCGAGCCGAATTCGGTTCTATTGCGAACACACACATCGCCGGTGCAAATTCGTGTGATGAAATCATGGAAGCCGCCGATTTATGCGATTATGCCAGGACGAGTTTTTCGACGCGATACGCCAGACGCGACGCACATGCCCGTGTTTCATCAGATTGAAGGTCTCGTAATCGACAGAGGCATTACGTTCGCGCATCTAGCGGGCACAATCGAAGCTTTCACCAAGGCATTTTTCGGTAGCGAGTTCACGAGCCGACTTCGTCCGTCTTTCTTTCCATTCACCGAGCCAAGCGCCGAGTTTGATATTCGTCGCGCCGATGGCGAGTGGATAGAACTCGGCGGTTGTGGCATGGTGCACCCGAATGTGTTGGTTAGTGGCGGCATTGATCCTGAAGAGTTCAGCGGCTTTGCATTTGGCTTTGGAATTGACCGCATGGCAAAAGAACGCCACAAGGTTGAAGACATTCGCGAGATGTACACCAACGATTTGAGATTCTTGAGGCAGTTCTGATGAAGATTTTGAACTCGTGGCTCAATGACTTTGGCGCCTTTGGTACGAATGTCGAAAAACTTGCTGAAGCGTTGACGAGTCTCGGTTTGGCGGTCGAATCAGTAACGACCGTCGGTACGCCGGTCAAAGGTGTTGTCGTAGCCAAAGTTTTGCGCACCGAGCGTCATCCTGACGCTGAAAAAGTTCACCGCGTCTATGTAGATGCAGGTGATGGCAAAGAATTGCATGTTTGGTGTGGTGCATTCAATATGAAGTCAGGTGATCTCATTCCGTTGGCGACACTCGGTACCACGATGCCTGATGGTCGAATAATCACAGCGCGAGGAATTCTCGGCATTGAGAGTCATGGCATGCTTTGCTCTGGCACCGAATTGGGTTTGACCGCCGACGCTGATGGTATTTTGATTCTGCCTAGCAACCTAAAACTAGGCACAGATGTCTTTGCGGCTCTTGGCATAAAGCAAGACTCTGTGTTTGATTTAGATGTGACCCGCAATCGGCCCGATTGCAACGGCTACTTGGGTGTTGCACGTGACCTGGGCGCTCGCTTGGGCATCAAAGTTGTGGCGCCGAGCGGCGACAAATCAAAAAAGGGGCCTGCGCGCTCGATGAAAGTCACAATCGTTGATAAAGGTCGCTGCGCCCGTTACAACATGACGCTCATGTCGGGAGTTGTGGTTGGTGACTCGCCGAGTTGGATCGCGCAACGGCTTGCAAACTGCGGCATGCGACCGATCAATAATGTTGTTGATGCATCCAACTTGGTGATGCTTGAGTTGAACCAACCAACCCATGCTTTTGATGCAGATAAAGTTAAAAACGGTTTTAAAATTCGATGTGCTCGCCCTGGTGAAACATTGCTGACCTTAGATGGGCAAGTTCGAGATCTCGAATCAAGTGATCTTTTAATTTGTGACGCCAAAGACAACGCCATCGGACTCGCCGGTGTCATGGGTGGGGCTTCAACTGAGATAAGCGAGCAGACCAAAACTGTCGCGCTCGAGACCGCTTGGTTTGAGTCGTCAGGCATCGCTAAAACCGCAACGAGACTCGGCCTTAAATCTGAGGCATCAATGCGTTTTGAGCGTGGGGTTGATCCGTACGGTGTAGACCATGCTGTCAGTCGATTTGCCGCGTTGTTGCGTGAGTCGTGCCCAAATCTAGTTGTTCATAGTGGGGCAGCAGACGCCAAAGAAAAGACTCTTCCGCCAAAGCAAAAAGTCGTCAGTTTGCGAGTCGGTCAAGTCAATCGAATTCTTGGAGTAAAACTCTCGGTTAAGGCAATTTCGGTGATGCTCGCAAAGATTGGCTTTGTTACCAAGGCAACTTCTGCTACCAAATCGGCTACTTTGAAAATTGCAGTGCCCTCGTGGCGACCTGACTGCGAAACTGAGATCGACATCGTTGAAGAAGTGGCCAGACATTATGGCTACGAGAACTTAGGCAAGATTGTGCCGCAATCCACGATGCATGGTCGGCTCTCACCTTTGCAGCAGCGCCGTCGAGACATTCGCGAAGTGGTTTTGAGCATGGGGTTGAGTGAAGCGATGCCGAATCCGTTTTTGGCACCAGGCGATCTGGTCAAGGCTGGCTTGTCAGAAGATAACGCGATTCGTCTTTCGAATCCGCTTGTTTATGAAGAGAGTGTGTTGCGCACATCGCTTCGACCAGGTCTTTTGAGGGCGATTTCATTCAATATCTCGCATCGGGCAAGCAAGATCTTGCTATTTGAACTAGGTCATGTTTATCCGTCTGGTTCTGAAGACTCAGCTGAGGGTTTACCTGACGAATTTGAGTCACTTTGCTTGGTCGCCGTTGGTGAAACGAGTTCGTTGGCACTCGATTGGTGGAGTCAGATTTCTAGTGTGATGGGCTTTGGTGCACAACTCGATCAGACGAGCGTTGAACCTGGTTATCACCCAAAGCGCAGTGCGATTTTGCGTCGAGGCAAACAAGTTTTGGGGTGTGTTGGCGAGATTGACCCAAGAGTGTTGGCACAAAATCAGATCAATACTTCGGTTGCATGTCTTGAGTTGAATCTTTCGGTGTTGCTTGCTGAAACACCGCGAATCGCGACAGCCAAATCAGTAAGTCGATTTCCACGAAGTGATTTTGATTTGGCGTTTACTGTGCCGAACAGTCAGTCGGCAGGTGCTGTTATGAAGGCATTGCGTCAAGCTGGCGGTTCAGAGTTAGTAGATCTTGAATTGTTCGATGTTTATCGTGGCGCAGGCCTACCAAATGATTCGCGAAGTTTGACGTTCAGGTTGTGCTTGCAAGCCAGCGATCGAACGTTGACTGATGCCGAAGTCACGGCGATTCGACAAAAGTGTCTAAATGCCGCAGCCAAACTTGGTGCTTTGCTTCGCAATTAGCCACATATTTTTTCAGACCCAATGACCAAGCATTCAGCGCTCGTTGTTGGCAAAGATGACATGTCTCGATGTAGTTGGTGTGAAGGTGACAGTGAATACATTCGTTATCACGATGAAGAATGGGGTAGGCCAGTTATCGATGACAGACTCATTTTTGAGAAAATTTGTCTCGAAGGCTTTCAATCAGGTCTGAGTTGGCTGACAATCTTGCGCAAACGACCTGCATTCAGAATTGCATTCAAAAACTTCGAACCAGAATTAGTGGCAAAATTCAATAAAAGAGACATCGAGCGCCTGATGAGCAATGCCGGCATAGTCAGGCACAGGGGCAAAATCGAAGCGACTATACAAAATGCCAAGGCGAGTCTGCAGATGCAATACGAGGGTATATCGTTGGCGAAATTTTTCTGGAGCTTCTGCCCCGAGAACCAATCTATGGTGTCATCTAAAAGGCCCTCGAAGGCACCAAAGACCCAGCGTGACATTCAGAGCAAAACACCAGAGTCTCAAGCGATGTCAAAGGCGCTACGAAAACTCGGCTTTAAATTTGTGGGCGAAACAACCATGTATGCCGCGATGCAGTCACTTGGCGTTGTGAATGACCATTATTTGGGTTGCCATCGACGCGAAACATGCGACGTAGCACGCGCCAAAGCCCTCAAATTGATGCTTGCATAGTTATGCACGAGCCCGTATAATCATACATCTATGTTTTCTGTAGGCATTTTGGGGGCGTCAGGCTTTGTCGGCGCAGAACTTTTAAGGCTTTGTGCAAGCCACCCCGAGTTTGAAGTTGTTTATGCCACTGGCGACTCTCAGGCAGGTGCTCTGGCATCGACTTTGTATCCAAGTTTGACGACTGCGTATCCAAACCTGGTCTTCGATGAGTATTCGTTAGAAAGAACGTTGAAATGTGATGTAGTTTTTCTGGCCTTGCCTCACGAGGCAAGTCTCAAAATTGTGCCGCAGTTGATTAATAAAGTTCGACTGGTGGTCGACTGCAGCGCTGCATTCAGATTGAAAGACCCGACTCTTTATCCGACTTGGTATGGCTTTGATCACGACCAACCAGCTGAGTTAAAGGCAGCTGTTTACGGTTTGCCCGAGCTGTATCGACAAGATCTAAAAACTGCGAAGTTGATCGCAACACCCGGTTGCTATGTGACGGCAGCAAGTTTGGCCTTGGCTCCTTTAGTGAAGGCAGAGGTGATTTCGCCAATCGGCGTAATCGTCGACGCTGCATCAGGGGTATCAGGCGCTGGGCGAGCATTAAAAAACAGCAATTCGTTTTGTGCTGTCGACGAAGATTTCTCTGCATACGGTTTGCTTGATCATCGTCACACACCAGAAATTGAGCAGGTGACCGGTGCGCAGATTCTGTTTACTCCGCATCTTGCACCAATGAGTCGGGGCATTCTTGCTACTTGCTATGCCCGACCAACTGATGCGACCAAAACAAGCACAGCATCGCTACTCGCGATATTGAGTCGAGCGTATGCTCGCGAACTATTTGTGGCAGTACGACCCGCATCGCCATCAACAAAAGCGACACTCGGCACAAACTCGGTTCTCTTGTCGGCAAGATTTGATCAGCGAACTGGATACGTGATTGTGCTTTGCGCTATTGACAACTTGACAAAGGGGGCCGCGGGTGGCGCGATTCAAGCCGCCAATGTTGCACTGAACCTCGACGAATCTTTTGGTCTTTCTAAAGTGGGGATGTATCCGTGACGAACGGTCAGCGAACGGCATTAGATCAATCAGTGGTTGACTCTGCACAGATTGCAAATTTGTTGATCGAGGCATTGCCGTATATCCAAAAATTTGCGGGCAAAACAGTAGTTATCAAATACGGCGGTAACGCACTTGCGGGCTCGACGAATGACGACGCACTGGCTGCTTTCGCTAAAGACATTGCACTGTTGCATGCAGTCGGAATTAAGCCAGTTGTTGTGCACGGTGGCGGACCGCAGATTTCAGCGATGATGGAGCGTCTTGGTAAAAAACCAAGTTTTCATAATGGTCTTCGAATCACCGATGCCGAAACAATGGAAATCGTGAGCATGGTTTTGCTGGGCACTGTTAATCCGCAGTTGGTTACAGCCATTAATCAACACGGTGCGCCTGCAGTTGGTGTTTCAGGCCAAGACGCGAATATGTTCATCGTGTCTGCGCATGATGAAGCACTGGGTTTCGTAGGTGAGATAACAAAAGTCGATGCGACGATTGTTAAAAAAATGCTCGCCGAGTCGCAAGTGCCAGTAGTTGCGACCATTGGTACAGACAATTCGGGTCAGGCCTACAACATCAACGCTGATACTGCTGCTGGTGCATTGGCTGAAGCGCTTGGCGCCCAAAAGCTTGTTTATATGACAGACATTGCAGGTGTTCGTGGCAATAAAGACGACGCGAGCTCATTGCTGCGTCAAGCAACAACTTCTCAACTGCGCTCGTTACTCGGATCTGGGGCAATCGATGGCGGAATGATCCCAAAAATTGAGAGTTGCGTTTCGGCAATTGAGCGAGGCGTGTTTCAAGCGCATATTTTGGATGGAAGAATTGCTCACGTTTTGCTGCTCGAACTCTTTACTGACGCTGGTGTCGGCACGATGGTCTCGAAGGGATAAACATGTCGAAAATAAATTCACATGCATTCAGTGAGAGCAAGACTGCCAGTGCTTTACTGAACGCGCGACCCTCGTGTCCGTTTATGCCTGTCTTTGGTGCACCTCAAGTTATGTTCGAGCGTGGTCAAGGCACGCAGTTATGGGATGTCAACGGTAAGCGCTATTTAGATTTTCTGTGTGGCATCGCAGTCACTTCGCTCGGTCACAGTAATCCGATAGTCGCTGCGGCGATTTCGCAACAAGCAAACACGTTGTTGCATGTCAGCAATTTTTTTGCCAACCCAGTTGCGACTCAAACAGCCTTGATGGTCGACAAGTTGCTTAGCGAGGCCTGTGGTGAAAACGCCGGATACGGCCAAGTGTTTTTTTGTAACTCAGGTGCTGAAGCCAATGAGGCAGGCATCAAACTGGCGCGTAAGTTTGGTGGCCGCGGCAAACATGTCGTCGTTAGCGCACTCGGAAGTTTTCACGGGCGTACTCTTGCAGCATTAGCGGCAACGGGTCAGCCAGAAAAGCATGAACCATTCGCCCCGATGCCCGAAGGTTTTCGTCATGTCGTATTTAACGACATCGCGTCGCTTGATTCGGCGCTTGATGAAACAGTCGCCGCAGTTTTGCTCGAGACAATTCAGGGCGAGGGTGGTGTTGTGCCAGCCTCTGTTGAATATCTGCAAGCAGCACGAAAGATGTGCACCGACCGAGGCATTTTGTTGATGATTGATGAAGTGCAAACAGGTTTTGCACGAACTGGCAAATGGTTCGGCTTTGAGCACGCAAAAATTAAGCCAGACGTAGTGATGCTGGCTAAAGCTATGGGCAACGGCATGCCAATTGGTGCACTTTGGGCAAGCCAAGAGATTGCAAGCGTTTTCAAACCGGGTGATCATGGCAGCACTTATAGCGGCACTGCATTAGCCACAGCAGCGGCACGAGCAACGATGCAATTGATGATCGATATGAACGCCCCCGAAGTTGTGATGCAAAAAGGTGCAGAGTTGACTGCGAAACTTCGAACTATCGGTGGTGTCGTCGATGTGCGCGGACGAGGTTTGTTGTTAGCCGCAGAGTTGGCGCCTGAGTTAGATGCCAAGAAAGTTGCGTCACAACTGCTTGAAAGAGGCCTGGTCGTCAACGGTGTAACGAGCCACGCATTGCGTTTGGCGCCACCGTTTACGGTTAGTTCAGAAGAAATTGATGAAGCAATTGCAATTATGAAGACGGTGTTATGAGCGTGCGCCACTTCTTAGACGTAATCGATCTTTCGGCGCGCGACTTGAATGCCGTTTTGACGCTTGCTCAAGCAGATATCTCGAAACTAGGCCGACCGCTTGCCGATAAAGGTGTTGCATTGATTTTTGAAAAACCATCAAACCGTACTCGCCACAGTATGGAGATGGCCGTTGTGCAACTCGGCGGTCATCCGATCTTTACGCGTGGCGAAGAAGTTGGCTTTGATGACCGTGAAACTGTTGAAGACGTCACGCGAATTATGGCCGGATATCACCATGTGATTGCTGCTCGAGTTTTTGCGCATTCTGTATTACAGCGTATGGCGAGAGTTTCGAGTGTGCCGATTATCAATATGCTCAGCGAACAGTCGCATCCGTTACAAGCAATTGCTGACGTACTAACGATGCGTCAAGAAATCGGTGTTCTGCACCAAAAGAAAGTCGCATGGATAGGCGACTACAACAACGTCGCCAGATCACTGGTTGAGGCGTGCGCGCTCGAAGGCATGCATATTCGCTTGGGTTGCCCAAAGGGCTATGGTGCCGATGACGACGAGTTAAATCGCATTTCAAAGTTAGGCGCTGCTTCGGTAGAACAACATTCGTCGGCGCAAATTGCGGCAATCGGTGCTCATGCCGTGCACACCGATGTATTTGTATCAATGGGACAAGAGGCTGAAACTGCAAAACGGATGATCGACTTTGCAAATTTTAGAGTTGACGCCAGCGTCATGGCTGTCGCCGATAAAGGTGCAATTTTTATGCACTGTCTGCCAGCGCACAGAGAAGTCGAAGTGACTGCTGAAGTTATCGACGGCGCCCAGAGTCGCGTTGTTTCACAAGCACATAACAGAATGCACGCCGCACGAGGTGTGCTTGCACATTTGATGGGGGTCACAATATGAGTACAAAAGTTCAACGTCAACAATTGATTGCCAAAATTGTGAGTTCTCAAACCGTGACGAGTCAGCCACAGTTGCGAGAGCTTCTCAAAAAGAAGGGGATCAAAGCAACACAGGCGACCGTGTCACGAGATCTTGAAGATTTGGGCGCTGTCAAGGTACGCACTGCGAGCGGCGAAACGACATATGCGATACCAGAATTTGAACCAGATCGACTTTCACCGCCAGACCAACTCAAGAGAGTGCTCGCCGAGTGGGTTGCCGATGTGCAGTTCAACGAACCAATTGTTGTCGTGCGAACACCACCAGGATGTGCTCATGTTGTGGCGTCGGCACTCGATCGATCTCGTCTGCAGGGATTGCTCGGTACCGTTGCCGGTGATGACACAATGTTTTGTGTGGCGAATTCAACTTATTCAGCCAAGCGACTTGCGAAAGACATTAAACAGCTAGCGGGTATCGACAATGACTGATCAACCGCTATGGCACGGACGTTTTGAAGCGAGCCCGGCCGAGTCGTTATTGAGATTTACAGAAAGCCTTTCGTTTGATAAGCAACTGTGGCGCGATGACATCGTTGGTTCGATAGCTCATGTTCGCGGTTTGGCTCACACACAGATAATTACGCTCGCAGAGAGCGAGAAAATTATCTTGGCATTGAACACTGTCGCTACCGAGATGTCGAGTGGCAAATTTGAATTTGTCGCAAGTGACGAAGATATCCACACGGCTATTGAGCGCCGAGTAACTCAACTTGCGGGTGACACTGGTGCAAAGTTGCATACCGGTCGCAGTCGCAATGATCAAGTGGCAACGGCTCTCAGATTGTGGTGTAAGCGCGAACTTGCCCATGTTGCAAAACTAACTCTCGACCTGTGTGATGTCTTGTCGACCCGAGCCGCTGAGTCGGGTTGGGGTGCTGATGGTGTCTATTTGCCGGGGTATACACACATGCAACGAGCCCAACCAGTTTTGCTGGCACATCATTTTGCCGCCCATGTGTGGGCGATGATGCGCGATGTTGATCGCCTAACTCAAACAATCGAGCGACTCGACGTTTCACCGCTGGGTGCTGGTGCGCTGGCAGGTTCATCTTTGCCGCTTGATGCAGACTTTGTTGCCAGAGAGCTTGGATTTTCTCGACGCTTCAACAATTCACTCGACGCAGTCTCAGATCGAGACTTCGTTGCCGAAGCATTATTCAATATCGCTCTCATCGGTGTTCATCTTTCGCGACTGGGCGAAGAGTGGGTGCTATGGACAACCCAAGAGTTTGGTTTTGCGATTCTCGACGATACATATTCGACGGGTTCATCGATGTTGCCGCAAAAAAAGAACGCTGACATCGCCGAACTTGCACGCGGTAAGTCAGGGCGTTTAATCGGCAATTTGACGGGTTTATTAGCAACACTTAAAGCGATGCCGCTTTCGTACAACCGTGACTTACAAGAAGACAAAGAACCATTGTTTGATTCGGTAAACCAGGTTTCACTCGCACTGCAAGCCCTGGCCGGCATGATTGCGACAGCAAAGATCAATGCGCCAGCGATGAAAAGCGCTGCCGATTCTGAGTTGTTAGGCGCAACAGATTTGGCTGAGTGGCTCGTGGCACGCGGTACGCCATTTCGTGAAGCGCACGCCCATGTTGGTGCGCTCGTAAGCAAATCAATTCGTGATTCGGTAAAACTTTCGCAGTTGGTTGCTGCCGACAAGAAGCTCGGACCAGATGCAGTCAGTTTGCTCAACCCAGGTGTGGGTGTAGCGCGCCGTATCACCAAAGGTGGCAGTGGCCCTGTGCCTGGTGCTGTTCAGAGCGCCGAGCTCAGTGCTGCGTTAACAGTGATGCGCACACGAATTGCGGCACTAAACAACACGCAATAACGCCTAATATTGCGTCATGGCATCGACGCAAGATTTCGTCAAAGAGTTTGGTGCCCGTGGGTTGATTCATGACAGCACTGACCGCGCAGCTTTAACAGCTCGGGCCACACAATCATCATTGGGTGTCTATGTTGGCTTTGACCCAACTGCTGATTCGTTGCATATCGGTCACTTGCTTGGACAAATAACGCTGCGAAGATTGCAGCTTCTTGGTCATCGTCCGTTCACCCTTGCAGGTGGCGCAACCGGCATGGTGGGCGACCCATCTGGTCGCAGCGAAGAGCGCAATCTGCTTGATGCTGAGACTTTGCAGCACAATGTGCAATCAATCAAACGGCAGCTCGAACGAATTCTCGATTTTGAAAAGGGCCCGACACAAGCGACCCTGGTTGACAACGCTGACTGGACACGAAAGTTTTCAATGCTCGATTTCTTGCGCGAAGTTGGCAAGCACATCACCGTCAATCAAATGTTGGCTAAAGATTCGGTAAAGAGCCGAATCGCAGATGCAAATGGTCTTTCATATACCGAATTCAGTTACATGCTGTTGCAGGCAAATGATTTTCGCCATCTTGCCGAGCATCACGATTGTGAAATGCAGATGGGCGGGTCTGACCAGTGGGGCAACATCACTGCAGGCATCGATTTAATTCGCAAGAAACTCGGTCGTTCGGCATTTGGTTTGACTTGGCCACTTGTGACCCGTGCAGATGGCACAAAGTTTGGCAAGACCGCTGATGGTGCAATTTGGCTTGACGCTCGTCGCACTTCGCCGTATCAGTTTCGTCAATATTTCGTGCAAATCGCCGATGCTGATATCGAAAAAATGCTGCTGCAATTTTCGTTGCATCCGATTGAAGTGATCAAAGAGATCGTCGCCGAGCAAAAGCGCAGCCCCGAATCAAGAATTGGGCAACGAAGTTTGGCGCGCGAGTTAACTGCATTGGTTCACGGCGAAGAGGCGGCCGAGGCAGCAGAAGAAGCTGCGGCAGTTCTGTTTGGCGCAAATCCAATGTCAGCGACGCCGGCGACTTTGCATCTAATCGCCAGCGAAGTTGCCGTTACGCAGATGGGCGCAGCTGCTCTCGGTGATGTTGTAGCCGTGCTGGTCGAAACCAAACTTGCTTCTTCTAACAGCGAAGCGCGTCGGTTGCTGACTCAGCGAAGTGTGCGCGCAAACGGAGAACAAGTTGACGACCAAACTAATTTGTCGAAAATTGCCTTGTTGCACAATCGGTGGATGTTGCTGCGCAAAGGCAAGACGAGTTATCACCTCGTAGACGTCAAAGGCTGACGCAATCTCGCGCAAGCTAGCGCGAATTTCAGCTTACGTTTAGTTCGTATTTGCTGACACCACGAATTGTCAAACGATCTCGCCATTCAGGCTCACTCGCTACTTCTATATTCGCAAAAGTTTGAACCAGTGTTCCGACTGCAATTTCTGTTTCAAGTTTGGCTAGTGATGCACCTAGGCAATAGTGCACACCTGCGGCAAATGCCAGATGTTTGTTCGAATTTTTTCTTGAGAAGTCAAGTTCGTGAGGGTTGGTGAACACACTTGGGTCGTGATTGCCGGCGCCCAAACTTGCTAACACGAGCGAGCCTTTAGGAATCTTGATGTCTTCGTTATCAACACGGATAGTGGTATCGACCAATGGCGTTCGAATCGTGTGTTGAACAGGACCGTTGAAGCGCAATAGTTCATCGACCATATTCGGTGTGCAGCCAGTCTCGCGCATTGTTGCAAGTTGCTTTGGGTGGGTGAGTAGCGCATGCATCGAGTTGCCGATCAAGTTGACAGTCGTTTCGTGCCCGGCGATGTACAGCAAGATCACAAATGACATCAGTTCGTCGTTGTTGAGTTTCTCGCCCTGCTCTTCGACACTGATCAACGAAGAGAGCATGTCGTCGCCCATATTTTTGCGACGGTGTCTGATGATCTCTTCGAGATATGGCCGCATTTTATTGATTGCGACTTGTCCTTTTTCGAGATCTTCGACGCCGGTGGTTGGCTCAAGAGTTGCGGTGATGATCTGCGACCATTCGCGTAATTCATCGGCGCGATCAGTGGGCATTGCTAGTAAATCTGAGATCACTACAAACGGCACCGGAAACGCTAATTCTTCGACGAGTTCAAGTTTTCCGGTTTTTTTGGCATTAGCAAGTGAGTCGTCGACGAGTTGTTGAATTCGTGGTCGCAGTTTTTCGATTGCGCTTGGCGTAAACGATTTCGAAACCAATCGTCGTAGTCGGGTGTGATCAGGCGGGTCGAGATTGAGCATCGATTTACTGCGCTCGTTTTCGCGTTTGAATTTGCGAGTTGGTGTCTCGGGTAAGTCGGCGTTGAGTTCTATGTCACGACTAAAATCGTTGTTGCGCAGCGTATTTACAACGTCGTCGTAACGAGTCAACACAACAAAACCTAATGGTGTGATGTGGACGGGTTCGAGTTCTCGTAATTTGTCGTAAAACGGATGTGGGTTTTTGCGAAATTCTGGATCAAACGGATTAAACGCAACTTCGGCCACACAAGAACCTTAGTTTTCAACCAAACCCTTGCCAGTATTGAGGAATACGGCAGGGTAGATGCCAGCACTAGTTGACCTTAGAAAACCCCAATAAATCAAAGGATATTCTTTGCTTTGTTTGCCTAGAAGGTTGATAATTCAAGGAGTTGATGGCTAGTATTGCTCCCCGCACTCTGAACAGGGGTGCGCCACCAATTCGCGGTGGGGCATGACTAACAGGTTCGCTTGTTTGGTGCCCAAAGTGAATGCTCCTTGAAAACGGAAGAGAAGATTGAACGCCAGTGCGGTCAATAGAAAACGGCCCGCCCTTAATTGGGTTGGGTCGCTATTTATTGTCCGTCAATTCCGATCAATTGTGAAGCGAGCTTGCTCGTGGATCGTTGGTCAAATAATTATTAATACCGGCAATATTCGATTCGGTTTGAATATTGTCGGCAGGAAACGACGACAACAAAACAGATTTTTTTCCATCTGGTCGTCGTGGACTTTCCTAGATTTACTCGAACATTTCTTAAAACAAATGGTTGAGCATTTCTTGACGGAGAGTTTGATCCTGGCTCAGGACGAACGCTGGCGGCGTGCTTAACACATGCAAGTCGAACGATGAAGTGGAGCTTGCTCCACGGATTAGTGGCGAACGGGTGAGGAACACGTGAGAAACCTGCCTCGGATTTTGGGATAACAAATGGAAACGTTTGCTAATACCAAATAACGTCGGAGAGTCACATGACTTTCTGACGAAAGGAATTCCGATTCGAGAGGGTCTCGCGGCCTATCAGCTTGTTGGCGGGGTAATGGCCCACCAAGGCAACGACGGGTAGCTGGTCTGAGAGGATGGTCAGCCACACTGGGACTGAGACACGGCCCAGACTCCTACGGGAGGCAGCAGTGGGGAATCTTGCGCAATGG
>JBIKVV010000081.1:0-2864 GCA_044356655.1 Ilumatobacteraceae bacterium | reverse complement strand
GCTCTTCTGACGAAATGTGCCTCGGCGTCATCTCCGCCACCAAATAATTTTTTTAGTCACTCCACTCTTAGCGAGCTAGTGGCAAGATTTTGGGGCGGGTGCAACATCGATGCCCGGACTGCGCGCAAAAAAGTAGTATTATTACACATGTCATTGTTGCAAAACATCAAAGTTAAAACACAAAGCAGGTCTTAATTTGACAAGTACCGAAGATAATCAGTATGCACAGAGACTGATATCTCTTCAGTCAACCTGGTGGAAGGAATTGCTTTTTTTTGTCAACCCATACCTTGTCCAAATGCGTTTTATTTGTAAAGGTCAAGTTCTTGAGGTTGGCTCAGGAATAGGAAGAAATCTCAGAGTTCTGAGAAGAGGCTCTCTAGGGGTGGACCATAACAAGTTTGCGGTTAAATTTGCACAAAGCAAAGGGCTTAAGTCTCTAACTGTCGATGAGTTCATTGCCGAATCAAAAAACGAACCAATCGTTTTTGATACTCTCCTAGTCTCCCATGTGCTTGAGCACATCGATACTGACACTCAAGATGAGATATTCAAGCAATACATGCCTCACATAATGCATGGGGGAAAAATTGTTTTAGTCTGCCCCCAAGAAGCCGGGTTCAACTCTGACCCGACCCACATCAGATGGGTTGATGAGAATATCCTAAGAAAAATTCTTGAATCTCTAGGATGTGAAAAAATCAAGATAACTTCTTTTCCATTCCCGCGCTGGGCGGGGGGGAAGTTTATTTACAACCAAACAGTTGCAACTGGAATACTAAAATCTCAACGATGAAAGTCAACTGCTTTCTCGCACCTAAGTTTTTCTCAAGTATACGGCCTCGTGTCCAATGAATTCTATATACGTGTAAAAGTGATGCTAGAAGATTCGTAGACCAGCTAAAACATTTAGTGGCAAGATTTTGGGGCGGGGGCAACATCGATGCCCGGACTGCGCGCAAAAAAACCGCTCGGCTTCAAATGAAAACCGGTTCGCTCAACTGGCATAACTGGCCAATCTTCGGCACGCGGAATGTGATTCGTGCCAAACACATGCCACAACACCACGTCGGTATTTTCAATTTCTCGATCAGCACTCGTCCACTCAGGCAAACCCGCCCCACCTGCATGCTGATACGGGTAATCGCCAGCCGGATAACGCTCGTCGGCCCGATTCGCCGTCACCCATAAATGGTGATACATAAAACCAGCACGCCGCCCAATCGTCGACTCAGGTTTTGCCAACGGGTATGTCGTATGCCCCGACACAAGTTTGTAACCGACAGGTTTTCCCATGTGATTTTTTCGACTCGGGTTAATAATTTTCCAAAACCGACTCTTGAAAGGATCAACAACGCGCCGCGCCTCACTCTCGCGCCGAAAAACTTTTTCACTTGTCTCGTATGCGCCGCCATAAACATTCTTCGGCCCCATTTCGTGAGCAAACGAGTCAATCTCAATCACACTGTTACGCACGCCAGTTATTTCATCACCGCCACTATCAATATCTAGATCAAGTCGCGCACACAAAATATGTTGGTGATAAGGCGCCCACAGCCCCGGCTCGAGTTCAGTAGCCGAACCATGATCTGCGCCCAAATTATCAGCGAGCGTCAGAACAATGCCAGTAAGTTTGGCTTCAAACTCAATTGAGCCGTCTTGGTAGAAATACCAGAAGTACCCGTATTCATAATTATTGATAGTGACGATTGACGAAACAACAAACCGACGACCGCGTCGCACCTCGACATTGCCGTCAATATCGACATGCTTCCATAAAATTCCGAAATCTTCTTCGTGAGTGCAAATCGCATTTTTGATTTCGCGCACGGTTCCGTCGGGTTTAGCAACAGCGGCATCAAGATAAACAATTTCACCCAAACAGTCACAACCCAAAGTCAGCGAATTCGTGTAATTGCCCAAACCAAATTCGCCGGTGTCGAAAGCGTTTTTGCGATACGCACCTTGACTCGGGTCACCATACGGAATCACAAGTTCGGCGATCGACAGACGATGTGCGATCTTGCGCATCTCGCCCGCGTCATCAAACCAAACATCATGAATCACGAGACCTTCACGCTGACAAAAACCGATTCGAAAGTTCCATCGTTCCCACGAAACCTTGTAGCCATCAAACGTGAACGAAATGCCCTCAGGTTGTTTGATCTCAAGTGGCTTCAACGAAATGTTGGCCCCAGTTTGACTCTCGCGATAAGGCCCCGGCGTCTGCGGCACGGCAATCTGCTGATCGTTTTCAACTGCGACTACTTCGTTCGAATCAATATCGACAATCGCGTGCAATCCAGATATCGGATGAGCATAAAAATTCGCTTCGGGTGTCGGCTGGTGCCACATCGGTGTCCAGATGATTCGTCGACCGTCATCTAAATACTTCGGTATCTGCGCACCGATCGGCCAAGTCTCCATCTTCACACTGTCGAGATTGGTGATACCACGACTTCGCAATGCTTCGATCACTCGCGAGTCACTTTTAGCAGCGGCAATTGCCATCTCGCTCTCGACACTCAACACCGGCGCCTTTGCGCCTTCAATAACTTTGTTGCTCACAATGCGACACGAGTCGCCCACGCCAATAGCAGCGACAATTTCCGACACTTTGCCCGTCGAGCGATCTAAAACCGTCACTCGCGCTGCCCGATCAATATTTTCGCCAATTCGAAAACGAGCCAACTGAGCCTTCGATGGCTCTTCAACTTGCATCATCGCGATCAAATGTCGGTGGTCAATCACGGCGTCACGACGCAAAGCGCCGATCAGCAACTCAAGTTCGGCTTTGCCAAGTGGGTCTAACGGATGCACACGACTTGCCACATCAGCCTTCGCCACCTTTGCTGACATCTCGC
>JBIKVV010000044.1:0-10254 GCA_044356655.1 Ilumatobacteraceae bacterium | reverse complement strand
GATTTTTATGAAGCGCTCGTGACATTGGCAAACAAACATCGCACAACTGCAATGATCGGCCGAACACACGGTATTCACGCTGAGCCAACAACATTTGGGGCCAAAGTTGCGCTGTGGGCATTACAGGTACGTCGCGATCGAGAGCGACTAGTTCTTGCAACCAAACGAATTTCAGTGTGCAAACTTTCTGGTGCCGTCGGAACATATTCGAATATTGACCCACAGGTTGAAAAATATGTTGGTAATGCACTTGGTTTAGCGCCCGTACCAGCGACGCAAGTTATCGCTCGTGATCGACACGCCGAATATTTGTGGGCATGCGCAAGCATTGGTACAACTATTGAGTCGATTGCCGTTGAATTACGACATTTGCAGCGCACTGAAGTCAACGAAGTTCGCGAAGGTTTTAACGTCGGACAAAAAGGCAGTTCGGCGATGCCACACAAGCGAAATCCAATTTCGTCAGAAACCCTCACTGGTCTGTCACGAGTGTTGCGCGCAAACCTTCAAGTCGGGTTGCAAGACGTGGCGCTGTGGCACGAACGCGATATTTCGCATTCATCGGCCGAACGCATCGTGTTGCCTGATTCGTCGATGCTTGCTTATTACGTTTTGCGGAGGGCGACAAAACTTGTTGCCAACCTTGAAGTTGATACCGCTCAAATGTTGCACAACTTGAACTTGATGCAAGGCGTCGTGTTCTCTCAATCAGTGTTGTTGCAGTTGGTTGCGTCTGGCATGTCGCGTGACGATGCCTTTCGCCTTGTGCAAGAACTTGCCGCAAAAGCAATCAGCACTGGCACAAAGTTCAGAGAACTGTTGGCAAGCGATGTGCGAATCAAGATTTCAGCGCAGATGCTAGACGAAGCGTTCGATCTTGATAGTGCATTAAAGCGCGCGCACCTTGTTTTTGGTGCACTCAATTCTGCAGACGCGTGAAAACTGATCATGTCTGATCTACCGCAACTTGAAACCTCGCGTCACAAACTGCGCGAACATGTCTTGCGGCACTCATTGAAGAGCGGTACTTTCACCCTCAAGTCCGGACGCACCAGCAACTGGTTCTTAGATTCAAAACAGACTGCATGTCGCAGTGATGGAATTCTGTTGGTTAGCGATGTGGCTCTGGCTATTTTGCCGTCAGACATCGACGCCATCGGTGGGCTAACAATGGGCGCCGATCCAGTGGCGTTTGGTATCGCGGCCGTTGCAGCAACGCGTGGCCGAGAGTTGCGTAGTTTTAGCGTGCGCAAAGAAAGCAAAGATCACGGAGTAACTGGTCGTATCGCCGGCGCGTTGCAACCAGGTGACCGAGTAGCAATCGTTGAAGACACAGTCACTCGCGGCACTTCACTTTTCGAGGCGGTTGAGGTTGTCAGAGCCTTTGGCGCTACACCGGTATTTATCACGGTGATTGTTGACCGTGGCGGCACTTGTGCAGCGATGGCTAGCGAGGCAAAAATCGCCTATCAACCAATGTTGACCGCACCCGATCTTGGCTACGCTTTTGGTTCATGACCAAACGTTCGATTTTTACCAAATCAATAATTGCTACTTGCCTCTTGTTTGGCACGGTCGGTTGTTCGAGTTCAGATTCAACCTCCGATGCCAGCGAAGATTCAGAATTAGTTGAGGGTGAAACTTCAGAAGAGGCATCATCTGAAACTGCCACTGCAACCGACGAAGTAGTAGAGATTTCTGTGATCATGGGTCAGACTTCAGGTTCGGCTGTGGCTTACCAAGCAACGCTTGGCTCAACAGTGCAATTCAAACTTCTTAATCCAGACGCAGACGACGAGTTTCATTTGCACGGCTATGACCTAACCGCAACCGCAACGGCTGGTCAAGAAGTGTTGATCGAATTTACAGCCGATCAACTCGGCACCTTCGATCTTGAAAGCCATACAACCGGCGATTGGATTCTCACGCTCGTCGTCGAAGAGTAATTAATTATTTAGTTTTCTAATTGTGGTCGGGACCGGCGTCGATCCGGTGACCCTGCGCTTTTCAGGCGCATGCTCTGCCTACTGAGCTACCCGACCTTGAAGAGTGCGAACACTCCCCAGCGGTCCCGACGGGACTTGAACCCGCGACCTCCGCCTTGACAGGGCGGCGTGAACTCCAACTTCACCACGGGACCAGATTCTGCTTTCGCTGAAACTGACCTTCGCACCCCCAACGGGATTCGAACCCGTGCCGCCACCTTGAAAGGGTGGTGTCCTAGGCCACTAGACGATGGGGGCATGGACCTACTATCCGTTGAGAACCACTGAAATCTATCACCGCAACCAACTGAAAAACCTTGTAAATCCAAAAGAAATCAAAGTCCACTACTTTGAGCGCCCACAGTCCATTCAAGTAGCCATCCCAAGTACTCGTATAGCTCTTTTTGGATCAAGTACTCGTCGGCTTGGCTCGCCCCATCACCGTCAGAGTTCTCACTTTGTTGCGCGTCGCTTGGCGAACCATAGTCAGATTCGGCGATATCCAAAGTCGTGCCCAGCACCAATCGCAAACTGTTGATGCTTCTTGCAAATGCGTCGATTTCTTCGGCATTAATTTCATCGTCTTGGGCGATCACTTTTATCGTTACATCAATCGCCGCGAGCCTCGACTCAAGTAGTTCGTCACGCATCAGTCTTTGGTACTCAGCATCTTTTTTCGCGTCGTTGTTGTAAGCCGTCGGAAACAGTCGACGCAAATTCGCATCATCGGTGGTTGTCGTCAGCGAATCGCGCAACTGTTCGACTAGTTGGGTCAACAACTGCCGATGATCATCGGCTAGTTCAATTTTGTAGTTTCCGTTTTTGAGCCGAAATATTGGACCATTCTTTTTCACAACGTCTCGTGTTCCATTGTCGCCCACAACCCATGTTCGTGCAGCCTGTATACGTCAAATTCAGCGCGCTCACGCGAACCACTCGCAACAACCGCTCGTCCTTTGTGGTGGACGTCAAGCATCAATTCGGTGGCTTTCTCGAGGCTGTAACCAAAGAGTTTTTGAAATACGAATGTCACATACGACATCAAGTTGATCGGGTCGTTCCATACGATCACAATCCACGGACGATCAGACTTTGTTTCGTCTTGCTGATCAACTTCTTGCACCTGGCCAGGCTGCGAACTGGCGAAGGTGAATTCATTCATATCTATAGTGTGGCGTACGAAATTGACAATTTCATCGTACGATTGGCGCGTGCCGATCAACGTTCGACCCGTAGTTCCATCGCGTTTGTTCAATCACGAGTCGAACCGTTCACCAAAGTCGGTTCTCGGCGGTTACATCGCACTGACAAAGCCAAGAATCATCGAATTGTTGTTGATCACGACCGTGCCAACAATGGTTTTGGCAGCAGGCGAGTGGCCGGCGTGGTCACTAATTGCAATCACGTTGTTGGGTGGTTCATTGGCCGCGGGCGGTGCGAATGCAATCAATATGTATATCGATCGTGACATCGACAAGTTGATGAAGCGCACACAAACTCGTCCGCTTGTCACTGGGCTAATTAAGCCACGCAACGCACTTGTCTTTGCAATCGTGTTAGAAGCAATTGCTTTCGCCGTGTTGTGGTCTGGCGCAAATTTGCTCTCTGCAGTTTTGGCGTTGAGCGCAACTGCTTTTTATGTTTTTGTCTACTCGTTGTGGTTGAAGCGCACTAGCAAACAAAACATTGTTATCGGTGGCGCGGCGGGTGCGGTGCCGACACTTGTTGGTTGGGCAGCAGTCACAAATTCGGTTGGTTGGCCAGCGATTTGGCTGTTCGTCATTATTTTCTTGTGGACACCGCCACACTTTTGGGCGCTGGCAATTCGCCATTCAGACGAGTATCGCGCAGCAAATGTGCCGATGTTGCCCTCGGTTGTATCGATCGAAAAGACCATTCGCACGATGGTCATATATACGGTCATCTTGACACTCGTGTCGTTTGTGATGATTCCGGTTTCAGACCTGGGTCTGATTTACGGCGTGACAGCGGCGTTGGTTGGCTTTGGTTTTGTCGTCGGCACAGCGATGCTCAGTCGCCGTCCGACAGACGCTTGGTCGATGCGTGTGTTTTCGTTCTCGATCACTTACGTAACTTTGTTGTTCGGCGCTTTGATGGTGGATGTCTTAGTTTCAGCGACTTAGTGCAATAGAGAAGTTTCCTTATTAAACGCTGAAACTGTTAGCGTTATCTGAGTTATGACGGCAATTGATTCAAGCCATTCGGCGACGAGTTCATCGGGGTCGATAGCCACCAGATCAACATTCCTCGGCACAATTGCGGCGTATTTAACAGCCAGCGACCACAAGCGCATCGGGCGACTACTCATTTCGGTGTCTGCAATTTTCGCTATTGCTACGGCAATCGAAGGGGCAATCTTGGGCATTGAAAGAATCAGCCCGTCAAGTTCGATCGTCGATGCCGACATCATCGTTCAATTGTTTTCAGCACTTCGTTTTGATCTGATTTTTTCGGTTGCCGCGCCGATGATGTTGGGTCTGGCGGTTGCTGTTGTGCCGATGCAGGTTGGTGCTCGAGCACTTGCTTTTGCTCGCTCGGCAATGCTTGGTTTTTATCTTTGGCTATTCGGCGTAATTTTGGTCGGCTCGTCGTATCTAAATAATGGTGGCCCAGGCGGCGGCAATGCCGAGATGGTCGATCTGTTTTTTGTAGGTCTCGGTTTAGTTATTGCAGGATTACTCTTGATCAGCGCCTCGGTCGCCACCACAGTTCTGGCATCTCGCCAAGCAGGCATGACCTTGATGCAAACTCCGATTTTTTCTTGGTCAGCTTTAGTCGCAAGTGTTTCACTGTTGCTGACTTTGCCAGTCATGGCAGGCACAATGATTTATGTCGCCGTTGATCACGCTTATGAACGGGCAACATTTGGTGCAACCGAAGGTGTAAACGCTTGGATTGGCTGGGCCTTCACAACACCGCAAATATTTATTGTTGCGATTCCAACTCTTGGTGTGCTCGCTCAGATTGTTGCAACCATGACTCGCGGCAAGCAACCGCTTCGCCCTGGCCTTTTGATCGGCGTTGGTTTGATGTCGACTGCAGTTATTGGTGCAGTCACTCAATCGTCACATTCAGTCAGTTTTTCGGGTAGCGCAAGCGACGTACTCAAATCTCTGATTCCGTATCTCTTTTTCAATCACCTCTCGATTCTCGGTGTTTTCATTGTGCTTGGGTTGTGTTTGTTGGCTCTCAAAAACGAAAAGGCAAAACCCACCGCAGCATTCGTGCCCGCATTTCTTGGCGTCGGTATGGTGCTCACCGGCATGATCGGTGGTGCGGTTTTCAGAATCACAAATCTCAAATTGACAAACACAGTTTTCGACGAAGCCGTGCTGGTTTATGTCTGTTATGGGGTAGTGCTTAGCGGCATTGGCGCTATTGCTCATTTCGGGCCTCGCATTTGGGGTCGTGAGATTCCGTCTGGGCCAGTTCTTGGTCTTGGTTTGCTTGGTTTTTTGGCAACCGTTTTGGCGTCGTTGCCACATTTCATCGCCGGCTTTGCCGATCAGCCGGCTTCGGTAGCCAACAACTTTGATTACTCGGGTCCGATCTGGCTCTGGAACTCACTCGTTGGTGCGGGGCACGCATTGATGGCGTTGGTTGTTCTGTTGTTTTTTGCACTTGCGGCGAAGTCTTTTCGTTCTGGCACGGTCAGCAGTGCGACACCTGCAGATTTTTTTGAAAGCGTGAACGGTTAAAACGACATGAACACATCAGCAACTGCTCTCGGCGCCGGACCAACAGTCGTGATGCGCCGACCTGCATTAATAGTTTCCGGTTTTCTCTCTGCTGTAAGTGCGATGTTGATCGGTTCGATGCTTGCGATTTGGCTCGACTTCAGATCAAATGCTCCGCTTCGCGAGTCAACTGAAGGTGGCAAGATGTTGCGCGACTGGTTGCCCGAGAGCATCAAGATCCCTGAAGTTGCAACCAACACAATGATGATGACTTTCGTGATTACTTGTGTGATGGCTCAGTGGGCCGTTTACTCTTCTCGTCGCAACGATTCAAAACATGTGTCGTTGGCTCTTGGTGTCGTGTTACTCACCGAAATCGCATTAGTCAATGTTCAACTTGCGATCTATTCGCAAATGGGCATCGGCGTGCGCGACGGCAGTTATATGACGATGTTCTATGCAGTCACGGCGACAATGCTGGCAATCATCATCGTGTGTATGGGCTTTACGTTGCTTGCGTTGTTTAGGTCGATCGCTGGTCGTGCCGGTGACCGAGACTTAGTTTCGGCGCATGCACTTTATTGCTATTCAATGTCTGCAATTTTTGCAGCATTGTGGTTCGTGGTTTACGTTCAAAAGTAGGGATGATGTTTTCAACTGGCTTTAAATATTTCTTCGGGGTAACCGTGCTCTCGGTCATCGCCCTGGTTATGTCTTTGGCACTGTTCGAAAAATTGGCACTCGGTGGCGTGGCGATAAGTTTCTTGATTGCAGTTGCAGCATTGTTGGCTGGCTTGTCGGCGTTCACCAGCGATGGCACCACTCGTGACGCGAATACTTCAACTTCTGAATTAGTTACACAGAGCATGTGGCCATTGGTTACAGCAATCGGTGTTGTATTTCTCGGTTTGGGTTTGGTCACATCTTCGATTGTCTTTTTTGGCGGCATTGTTGTTTTGCTGGCCGCAGCCAGTGAATGGATGGTGCAAGCCTGGAGTGAGCGAGCGTCGACTGATTTAACCCACAACACTGCGGCACGAAAGCGCCTGCTTAATCCAATCGAATTTCCGGTTTTGGCAGCAGTTGGTCTAGGTGTCATAATTTTTGCGTTCTCACGAATAATGCTGACTGTCGAAAAGTCAACTGGCGCAATTTTGTTCATCGTTGCCGGAGCATTGGTTCTTTTAGCGGGCTCGTTGTTTGCAATCAAGCCAAACATGAAACGATCAGTTGGTGCCGCTATTTGTGTGCTCGGCGCGATTGGCATCGTCGCAGGTGGTGTGGCTAGTGCAGTTTCTGGTGAGCGTGAAGAACTCGTCGAAGCAGCCGCCGAAGGTCACTTCTCTCACGCAGAATGTGGTCCTGAAGAGTCAAAGTATTTTGACAAACTCGCTGAGGGCACTTTGTCACTGCGCAGTGCCGTCTCGGCAACAGTTGTTTATCAAGATGGCGAGTTGTTTGCCAATGTCGAGGGCGTTAGTGCGCCGCAAAAGTCAATCACAATTGGGCGAGCAAACCCAACCAATATCATCTTCCGCAATTCAACCGAGGGTGAGTTCAGACTCGTGGCACATCTCGGTGGAGACAAAGTGGCTAAGAGCGAATCTGAAGACAAGTCGCACAAAGACGAAACTTGCACTCAGTTGGTTGCCCCTGGCGCTGAACAGAGTCTGACTTTGAATATTGCCAAGCCGTCAAGTGCCGAGAATGTTTATTTCCTATATATCGCTGGCGCCGAAGATAAAAAGATTGAGATGGTTGTGCCGTGAGTCGCAGGAAGATCGCTAATTGGCTTGCCACCAAAATCGCTAGCGTGCGAGGCGTGCTACGAAAATACATAAAACCGATAATTGCCGTTGGCACAATTTCGGTTGTTGCTGCAAGTTGTGCGACGAACGCGCCACAAGATACTTGGCAACCCAAAGGACCAAACTCAAAGCTTATTGATGATTTACAGCAACCTGTTTTTGCAGTCGCAGGCGTTATTGGTTTAATCGTCGCAGTTGCGGTGATTTACACCATGATCAAATATCGCGATCGCGGTCAACCAATTCCTGAACAAACACACGGCAAGCCGGCTCTTGAAATAACACTTACGATTATTCCTGCTTTGATTCTTGCTGTTGTTTCAGTGTTTACTTTCGGTGCAATTTTTAAACTCGCCAAAACTGACGACACCGAAATGATTATCAATGTCACCGGTCAACAATGGTGGTGGGAGTACGACTACCCAGTTCAAAATGAATTCGGCATCACCCAGCCGATTATTTCTTCGGGTCAACTTGTTATGCCAGTAGGCACCAAGGTTTTATTGCGTGAGACAAGTCGCGACGTCATTCACTCCTATTGGATTCCGGCATTGAATGGCAAGCGCGACGCAGTGCCTGGTCGAATTCACACTTTGCGCCTCGAAGCCGACAAGCCTGGCATTTATGCCGGTCAGTGCACCGAGTTCTGTGGTTTGTCGCATGCCAACATGCGCATGGAAGCCGTGGCGCTAAGCAAAGAAGATTTTGCCAAGTGGGTCGCCAACCAACAAGCACCGTATGTTGCCCCTGCGAAAGACACTCTGGCTAAACAAGGCGAAGAAGTGTTCTTGAATCAGTGCGTGAGATGCCATCAAGTCAATGGTCTAACTCGAGCAGATGGCACGCCAGCAATTGCTGCACCAGATGAAAATGTTTGGTCAGGTGCTGCACCCAACTTGTCACATTTAATGTCGCGCAACACATTTGCTGGTGCGATGTTTGATTTGCTGTCAAAGCAGTGTCGCGACGAAGTCTGGAATGCACCAAGCGATGTTGTCGGCGCCAAATATTTGGCTGGCGTCACTGAAGACTGTTTGAACCAAAAAGATCTTCGCGCTTGGTTGCGCAATGCACCAGAAGTAAAGCCGATGTACGCCAACCCTGCAGATCTCGCGGTCAGCAACGGCAAATATCGCGGGATGCCTTATTTGGCACTCAGCGAAGATGACATCAACAAACTTGTTGCCTATCTCTTAACCCTGAAGTAACCCAAGAAACAGAGCACAAATATGGCCATCATCGAACGACCAGCACCAACAGTGCCAGCAATTGTCACCCCAACCTCGACTTACGGTTTGCTTAAGCGTCCAGTTTCGACCACTGGTTGGCGCTCATGGGTGTTCACAGTCGACCACAAGAAACTCGGCATCATGTATGCCGCAACTGCAATGTTTTTCTTCATTGTGGGTGGCGTCGAAGCTCTCTTGATCAGATTGCAACTTGCCGCACCAAACGGCAAAGTTCTTAACGCCGATCTTTACAACCAAATGTTCACGATGCATGCCACCACCATGGTGTTCTTGTTCGTAATGCCGATGGCAGCGGGTTTCGCCAACTATTTTGTGCCGTTACAAATTGGCGCACGAGACGTTGCGTTTCCGCGACTGAATGCGTTTGGTTTCTGGGCGTTTTTATTCGGCGGTATCTTCTTGAACTTGGCGTGGTTTTTGGGTGGTGCAGCTGACGGTGGTTGGTTTATGTATGCGCCGAACTCTGGCCCCGTATTCTCGCCAAGTCATGGCGTCGATTTCTGGGCGCTCGGCTTACAGATCACAGGTATCGCATCGTTAACTGGCGCAATCAACTTGATCATCACGGTTCTCAATATGCGCGCGCCGGGCATGACTCTGATGAAAATGCCGATCTTCACATGGATGATCACTGTCGTTCAGTTTCTACTTTTGTTTGCCGTACCGGTGATCACTGTTGCGTTGTTCTTGCTTTCATTTCAGCGTAATTTCGGTGCCCAATTCTTCGATGTGGCGGCTGGTGCCGATCCGTTGTTGTGGCAACACTTGTTCTGGATTTTCGGTCATCCCGAGGTTTACATTTTGATCTTGCCGTCATTTGGCATTGTGTCTGAAGTACTGCCTGTGTTCTCGCGCAAACCACTTTTTGGTTACCCGTTTGTTGTGTTCTCTGGTGCAGCAATCGGGTTCGTCGGTTGGGGTGTGTGGGCTCACCACATGTTTGCCTCTGGTCTCGGGCCAGTTTCTGTCGCAGTTTTCTCTTTGACAACGATGGCGATTGCCGTACCAACCGGCGTGAAAATCATCAACTGGACTCTCACAATGTGGGGTGGCAAATTGTGGTTCACCACAGCGATGAAGTTTGCAATTGGCTTGATCGTGTTATTTACAGTCGGTGGTTTGTCTGGTGTAACCCACGCAGTTGCACCATCTGACACTCAACAGACAGATACTTACTACATCGTTGCGCACTTTCACTATGTGTTGTTCGGTGGCGCTGTGTTGGGCATCTTCTCAGGTTTTTATTACTGGTGGCCAAAAGTTTTCGGAAAGATGCTGAACGAAAAAATCGGATCATGGAACTTCTGGTTGATGGTCATCGGACTCAATATGACATTTGGTCCGATGCATATTCTCGGCCTTCAAGGTCAGCCTCGCCGTATGTATCAATGGACAGAAGCCCGTGCAGGTGAAGGTTTCTTCAACCTCGCCTTCTGGAACTTGGTCGCATCAATCGGCTCATTTATTTTGACGGTCGGTATTTTGATGTTCTTGATCAATGTCGTGGTCACGG
>JBIKVV010000080.1:0-2955 GCA_044356655.1 Ilumatobacteraceae bacterium | reverse complement strand
GCAACACCCTGATCGCGGTGTTCTAACGCCACCAATTTTTTTAAGTCTTGCCGAAGAATCAGGCTTGATCGGACCAATCGGTGACTGGGTGACGCGACAAGCCTGCACCGACATGCGCGCCTGGCTCGACGCTGGTGCGATTGATGGATCATTCGTAATGCATATAAATGTGTCGGCGCGTCAACTTGGTGATGCCACATTTGTTGAACGCACGATGGCTGCACTACACGACGCGAAACTAGAGCCACATCAAATCGATCTTGAAGTCACCGAATCCACTTTGCTTGACGACAAAGGCGGTGTTGTTCGCACCCTCAATGCGCTAAAGCGACACGGCGTCAAAATGGCGATCGACGACTTTGGCACAGGTTTTTCTTCGCTGGTTAATCTGCGCAACTTCGTCGCCGACTATCTCAAACTCGACGGCACATTCATCAGAGATATTGGCAACCAAGGCGGTGATGATCCGATTGTTCGTTCAGTTATTCAGTTGGCTCACTCGCTCAATATGTCAGTTGTTGCCGAGTGGGTCACAACTCAAGATCAGGCGCAGCGACTGCGACTACTCGGATGCGACTTCGTGCAAGGCAACTTTGTTGGCCAACCGGTTTTGGCCCAAGAGTTTGGCGCCAAAGTTGTGCAATCGCGCAATAGCTAATTAAGCCAGTCAGTTTATTTCGCCTGCTAACTGCAACGATTCAGTCGCCGACTTCTGGCTCGGGCGCTGGGCCGAGTCCACCAAAAAATGCCAATACTGCTGCCGAGCCATCACCCAATTTGAGAATTGAATTGCCCGCGACCGTGTCGCTATAAACATCAAGTGAGAACCGACTGATGTCGCCTTTGGCTGCTGGTCGCATTTTTTTTGCAAACTCTGCCAAGTCGAGATTGCTGTCGGTGATGATTGCCCCAGTTACACCTTCGAACGCGCTCGCAACCGTAAACGGATTAGACAGCACTCGAGTCAAACCCGAATTCAGCATCGCTGCAATGAACTTGCGCTGGCGTTTGCCTCGACCAATGTCTGAAGAGCCATCAATCTTCCATTCGTTGTCGATCTTTGTTTCAAAATATCTGCTTCGCGCAAACGCCAATGCCTCGACGCCATCAAGTGTGTTGCAACCAGGGGTCATGTACAAACCCGTGTTTTTATCGCGGGATGGAAATTGCACGCAAATCTGTACCCCACCGATTGCATCAACCAAACCCTTGAATCCTTGAAAGTTGATCTCTAAATAATGATGAATAGGAATATTGAAATTACTCTGCATCGTGCGCACCAATACGTCGGTGCCTTCTTGGTACGCAGTGTTAATTCGCGCGGTGTTCTCGCCATCACCGATGCGCACCCAAAGATCGCGCGGAAACGACAACAGTGCTCCTGCGCCGGTCGCCTCGTCAAAATGAAAAACCATCAGCGTGTCGCTACGCCGACCAGAAACATCCCCTTCGCTACCCATCGTCGCAAAGTCTGAGTCACTGGGGTCGGCGCCGTCTCGAGAGTCAGAGCCAACCAATAGGTAATTTTCAAAACCGGCGCTTGGTGCAGAGAGTGCAGATGTCGCTTCAAGATCGCGTTGAACAGTGTCTAGTTGCTTGTTTGTTGCAGACACAATCTGTCTGGCACCTGCGGCGCTAAGTGAAACAAAGACGACAAGTGCCGCAACTAAAGCAGATTTATTATGCGCTAGCGATTTCGAACTTTTACTTTTTTGCGCCATGCAGTTCAAAGTTACTCGTGATTTACATCACGAAGGTGCACTACATCACCAGTGTCGATCAGATGCTTCTGATCATTTGCTTCGATCACCAGCCGACCACTTGGGTCAAGTTCAATTGCTCGTCCCGAGACAAATTGACCATTTGTCAACTCAACTCGTACCAATTTATTGAGTGTCGACAATAAATCAACATACTCGCTGTGCAGTTGCTGACTAGAAAGTTTTTCGACGCCATCTATCTGCTCGAGCAAAGCGCTCAGTAAGCCGACCGGTTCAATTGACTGCGACAATGCGAGATCTTTTAGTTTTGCCGCATAGTCAGGTGCCCACGAAATATTGATCCCGATGCCGACGACAATAAAAGTTTGCTCGGTATCAGCCACGCTCAACATGCCACCAAACTTCTTTTCGTTTAGCAACAAATCATTCGGCCACTTCAAATTGATCGAGCTGCTTTTTGCCTGGTCGCTTGCAACAAATATTTGACATGCTCGCACCGCAGACACGGCGACAATTCTCTGACAGAGAGAGATTTCGCTTTGAGGTTTTCGAAATAGCAAAGACACCAACAAGTTCGCCCCAGATTGGGCTTCCCAGGTTCGATCAAGACGACCGCGGCCCGCTGTCTGATTGTCTGCCATCAGCGCAGAGTGATGCTGAGCGCCCCGCAGGGCGTCGCTAAAGAGGTCGGTGTTTGTGCTGCCCGTTTCGGCAACCCGTTGCACTACCCAACTATTGGGCATATCGGCCACGGTTGGTTTTTGCCAGTTGTTATCGGTGCTTGTCATCGGCGAGAATAGTACCCCGTGCTTAAGAAAATCCTGATCGCTAACCGTGGCGAAATTGCAGTGCGGGTTATTCGCACCGCCCGCGAAATGGGCATCGCCACTGTCGCCGTTTATAGCGAACTTGACCGTAATGCGCTGCATGTGCGTCTTGCTGATGAGGCCTACGCACTGGGTGGTCAGACCGCAGCCGAGAGTTATTTAAAAACGAGCGCGATCATCGATGCGATTAAACAAAGCGGCGCAGACGCGGTGCATCCGGGTTATGGGTTCTTCAGCGAGAATGCAGACTTTGCGAAAACTATTACTGATATGGGTGTCAAGTTCATCGGCCCTCCGCCCGCAGCGATTGTTGAAATGGGTGACAAAGTTTCATCACGCAAAGCAGCGCTTCGTGGTGGCGCGCCGATTGTGCCTGGTACAACCGAATTTTTGAAGAGTGCCGACGA
>JBIKVV010000079.1:0-2986 GCA_044356655.1 Ilumatobacteraceae bacterium | reverse complement strand
CGAAACTTAAGCATCAGGTCTGGGCCCATTACTCCTTCTGGAAACCCAGGAAAGTTTTCAACTTCGGTGGTCAACATCAATTGTCCACCAGGTTGGTCTGATGTGCTGGATGGTTCGCCTTCGATGACAAGTGGTGCCAAGTTTGCACGGGCCGCATAAATGGCGGCGGTTAACCCGGCTGGCCCTGACCCAATGATGATCACTTCGTGGATGTTTGTAGACGTCATGGTTATGTCTTTCTTAGTTTTAGTTTTGCTTGTTTGGGTAGCGCCTGCGCATTAGCCATGCACCAATCGCCACAAAAATAAACGACAAAATGAAATATGAAACCCAGACAGCATCATTGCGAGTTAGCCAGATGTCAAGCAACTCGTTGAGACCACGAGAAAGCCCGACTAGGGCCAGAACGATGATTGTCATTGCGGCGACAATGGCTATCAAACCAAAGACAATAAGTCGCACAAAGTTAGCGATTGGTCGGGTCGTTTTGTCGCTGATGAAATCAACCCATCGATCAATCGCAGCAACCGTTTTTTTCGCCCACCTAGGATCCGTGAATGGATTAGAAATCACAGATTCAGACTAACGCTAAAAAATTTATTGTTTATGCAGCGTTAAATGAAATGTCTTGAATTACTCCTTGATAAGGGTTTTTTGCACTGCACTGCACACTCGTGCCAACTTCACGCAGGACGAGTAACACGAATTGTGCTTCACTCGGCACAACAAATTGAGCGATGCCGCGACGAGTGTTGTAGTCAGCGCCGGCGCGAGGGCCCCATTGCTCAAGTCGGCTTGGGGCCGCGCCATTCGCCGTGTAAATCTCGAGTGACCATGGCCCATTTTTCATGCCGACTTGCAGAACACCAGTTGAGGCGCGTGATAACTCGATCAACACACCTACATATTCTTTGGTGCCAAAGAATTGGTTGGCATAGCAATCGGTTGTCCATGCGGTTTTCGAGTTGCCGTCACGAAGTGCCCAAATCTGCGCTTCATTTTCTTGCGCGTCGTCACCGTTGGGGTCAAAACTGACCATTCTTGAAATTGTTACTGGCGATTGATCAACGACAACACTTTCTGCGACTGGTGTCTCAAGTTGTTGTGGTGCATTAGATCTTGTTGCAACCATCACAACTGCAACACTCATCGCCAAAGCGATTAGGCCCAAAATTTTTGTGCTTGGTGGAAGCGAAAAGAATTGCCAACCCGCGCCTTGCGACCGGGCAACACGTAAATTTTTTGGCGGCGTTGCGTTTGCTGGGGTTTCAAGAATTGGTTGACCAGGTATTGGGGCTACCGATGACTCGTCGCTGGTCATTACCCGCCTGAGCGGTTTTGGTGGCGTTGCCCCACTCGGTGGGGTCATTGATGTAGTGAAGTCGTTTTGTGCGCTAAGTGCTTGCATCAATGCAACACGAGTTTCTTCGCCAGTCGCGAAACGGTGATCAGGGTTTCGCGCCAATAATTTGTGTATTACGCGCACAAGTTGTGGGGCAAGTGATGGTCGCAAGTGCGCTAAATCTGTTGGCTCTCTTTGCAGTCGGGCTAGCGCTGTGTCGGCGTCGGTTTCACCCAAGAATGGCACTCGACCAGCGAGACATTCGTAAAGCACGAGCCCGAGACCATAGAGATCGGCGCGACCATCTAATGGTTTGCCACGCACTTGTTCGGGAGAAAGATATTTTGCGGTGCCCATCATGATGTTGTCATGAGTTAGGTCTTCACCAGACGTAACAAGTGCCTTGGCGATTCCGAAATCAGCGAGCAAGAATTTGCCATCAGGTGTCAACAAAATATTGCCCGGTTTCACATCGCGATGCACGAGTCCTGCTCGATGTGCGACGTCAAGCGCCGCCGACATTGCTGCACCCATATGAATTGTCAACAATGGCCCCAGGCGTTTGCGACGATCTAAAAGTTCGCGAAGAGATTTTCCTTGCACGTATTGCATTACTACTGCTTGTTTGCCATCGTCTTCAACAGTGTCGTAAACGGCGACTATGTTCGGATGACTCAAACCGGCACAAACAATTGCTTCGCGCCGAAATCTTTCAGCGACAACAGCGTCGCTAACCAATTGTGGTTTCAATACTTTGACGGCAACTTGTCGGTTCAAAAACGTGTCAAAACCCAACCAAACCTCGGCCATTCCGCCGCGTGCGATCTGTCGGTCGAGCCTGTATCTGCCGCCCAAAAGGCGCCTTGGATCATCGATTGGTTGTTCTTGTTCAAGGCTCATCTGTGAACTTTGACGCTAGTTCTGCGCGCCCGATGAAACGGGGAATGTCGGTGTGCGAAAACTTTTTCGACAGCGACTAGCTAGTTTTTTGACGCGTTATTTGACGTGAAAAGTTACACCCATAGTGCCGACGCCAGTATGTGAACCAATTACCGAGCCCACCTCACCAACAATGATTTCACCTGAGTAGACGCTCTTGAGCTGTTCAAGAAACATGTCGAGATCTGCGCACTGAGCATGCAACACGGCCAAATTACTGATTGGGCCAGCCGATTTAACCTTCTCAATCAGTAGAGCCAAAGCCTTGCTGCGGGTGCGCTCTTTGCCGCCTTCCATGATTTTGCCTTCGCGCACCTCAACAATTGGCTTAATCGCCAACGCCGAGGCGAAAAACGCCTTAGCACCGCTGACACGACCACCTTTCTTCAGGTTCTCGAGCGTGTCAAGCGCACCAAAAACACGTGTGCGACTTGCCCATTCGGCAGTTTTGCGTGCCAGTTCGTCGAGGGTGATTTGCGGATTATCAATCAGCATTTGTGCAGCCACAAGCACATTGATGCCTTCACCCATGCTGGCCGAGCGACTATCAACAAATTGAATCGGAATATTCACGCCTGATTCTTTTGCTCCAGTTTCTGCAGACTGGATAGTGGCAGACAGTTCACGTGACAGACCGATCATCAAGATGCCTGTTGCGCCGTCGGCTGCAAGTTTCTTGAACGCTTCAGCAAATTTGCCAGGTGA
>JBIKVV010000043.1:0-10488 GCA_044356655.1 Ilumatobacteraceae bacterium | reverse complement strand
CCATGGCTAAAGATGTTGCCAAGATCACGATGTTGCAGCGCTCGCCGACATATGTAATTTCGCGACCGTCGGTTGATCCGTTTGCAAAAAGAATGCGACGAATTTGGCCGAAAAAAATCGCTTACGCGTTGACGAGAATTGAAAACACCACAAGACAACAAGAGTTGTACAAACTTTGTCGTGGCTTTCCTGCTGAAGTTAAACAAGTAATGATTGAAGCGGTTCGCGCAGAACTCGGGCCTGACTACGATGTCGAAAAACATTTCACTCCGGTCTATAACCCGTGGGACCAGCGAATCTGTTTGGTACCAGATAGCGATTTATTCGTTGCTATTAAATCGGGTAAAGCTGAAGTCGCTACAGACGCGATTAAAACTTTTACCGCGGCTGGCATTGAACTCGAGTCGGGGAGTCATCTTGACGCTGACATCATTGTCACTGCGACGGGCATTGAGCTGGTGACGCTTGGTGAAATGGAGTTTGTCGTTGATTCGCAGCCTGTGAACTTTGCCGAAACTTGGACATATAAGGGTTGTGCATATTCAGGTGTACCTAATTTGGCGTCGTCATTTGGTTATATCAACGCTTCTTGGACATTGCGCGCCGACTTGACTTGCGAATATGTCTGCCGACTTTTAAACCACATGCGCAAAACGCAGACGGCGATTTGCACACCGACTTTGCGCGAAGAAGACAAAAATATGGAGCCAAGAAAGTGGCTTGCAGATTTTTCTTCTGGGTACATGAAGAGAACTATGCATCGAATGCCAAAACAAGGAGATGTCGAGCCGTGGCTTAATCCTCAGAACTATGAGGCAGATAAGAAAATGTTTCGCAAGTCACCACTTGAAGACGGTGTAATGCGCTTCACGAATTAGATACGCAGCATCAGTCTTTATTGGTTGGTTTGGCGATAGCGTCAATGTGCCATGCCACGCGACGAAAACCCTGATTCTGAGCGTCGCCCTCGCAGAGATCGAGGCGAGAGAACTGGCCGTCCGGCTAAACCATTCGTAAGGGGTAGTAGACCACCCCGTCCGGCAGGTGCTGCAGATCGGCGAGATCGACCAGATCGCCCTCGTCGCGATAGTTCTGATCGTCCGGCACGTCCGGCTCGCAGCTTTGATCGTGATCGTCCGCGTCGCGATAGTTCAGACCGACCAGATCGCCCGCGTCGCGATAGTTCAGATCGTCCAGCACGTCCGGCTCGTAGTTTCGACCGCGATCGTTCGCGTCGCGATAGTTCGGATCGTCCTGATCGCCCGCGTCGTGATAGTTCGGATCGTCCGGCACGTCCAGCTCGTAGTTTCGACCGCGATCGTGCGCCGCGTCGTAGTTCTAGTGATCGATCAGATCGTCCGGCTCGCAGCTTTGATCGTGACCGGCCAGATCGCCCGCGTCGTGATAGTTCTGATCGTCCGGCTCGCAGCTTTGATCGTGACCGTCCTCGTCGCGATAGTTCGGATCGTCCAGCTCGCAGTTTTGATCGTGATCGCCCGGCTCGTGCACCGCGTGGCCCACGAAGTGATGACCGTGATCGTGAGCGTCGTCCGGCTCGAAGTTTTGATCGTGATCGTCCGTCTCGTCCGCGACGTGATGACGGGCCCGACACTCGCACCGACGCACAACGCCGATCAGATGATGTAAAACGAAAAACTGGTGGCCGTCGATACGGCAAAGATCCATATCCGCCGGCAAAACATACTCGTGAGCGATGGCAAGATGAAGGGTCAACGCGAAAACCTAGCGGCGGCCGCAGTTCAAATCGCGCGCCTAGACGTGATGATGACGACGATCGGTTAATGACTGTCAGCATCAAAAATGTTGAAGCCGGCGATGCAAACAAAATTAAAGAGCAACTCGGCGCAACCGCAGACCGCGCAATTGAGCGCCTAGCCCGAGCCCTGCACGCTTTCGAAGCGCACCGTTACTCTGAGGCACGCAAATTGAGCATGCCGCTGTTGTCGCAAGTCGTTGGTCTAGCAATCGTTCATGAAGTTGCAGGTTTGTCGATGTATCGACTTGGTCGCTGGCAAGACGCCGCCGATCAACTCGAAATTGCACGTGGCATCAAGCCAGGCGAAGTTGTAAATCATCCGGTTCTCGCAGACTGTTATCGCGCATTGCGTCGCTACGAAAAAGTGACCGAACTCTGGGAGTCAATGAAATTATTGTCGCCACCTGCTGCGTTGTTGGCCGAGGGTCGAATAGTTGCTGCCGGCGCACTGGCCGATCAGGGCGAATTGCAGAGTGCAGTGAGAATGATGACGCACGGCACGAGTGATCCGCATAAGGTGCAAGAGCATCACCTTCGCGAATGGTATGTGTTGGCAGATCTTTATGATCGTGCCGGCGATGTGGCGAGTGCGCGACGTTTGTTCGTCAAGATTCAAAGCAGCGATGCAAAATTTGCTGATGTCGCTGACCGCTTAAACACCCTCGGCGAATAACAACCACAATCACCTCGCGGTGCAATGACTTTGTTAGGCTAAACTTTGTGTCCGCAATGCTCTTGCCTCGACTTGGGGTTTGGTCTATGTCTCGTCGAAGAATCAGATCTAGGTTCGTTTTCCGTTTTGTCCAGTTTGTCGCGCGAGCTTTTCGAGAAGTCGGGTTAGAAGGAGTCTCAAAAAGTTTTGACGATTGGTTGGAATCAGCGAAAGCGTTATGGCGAGACAATCTCTCCGATCAACTTAGTGAGTTACTTGCGTCTGGCAAGGCTGAGTGTTTCATTGACCTAGGCGCACATGTAGGGGAACAGTCCCTTTTGGCTGCCCAGTACATGCCAGTTTATGCTTTCGAGCCCGATCCTGTTGCGATAGAAAAGCTGTTATGCAATATCGAAGATTGTCAGACGAATTTCCCAATAAATGTGATACAAAAAGCTGCTACAAAGTTTGATGGGGTTGCTAACTTTTACGGCTCAAACCGAGGCAGAGAAAATACAGGTACCTCGTCGTTGAATGGCAGAAAGCGCAATGTCGTCGGTGGTGATGTCTATCAAGTTGAAACTTGTGATATCGGAAGATTCATAAAAGATCTTCCCTTTGAGACCTTGATAATCAAGTGTGACGTGGAAGGTGCCGAGTATGAAATCATTGAATCACTTGCGAGGTACTCAATTTTTGATCGGGTGATTTCTATGTTTACAGAATTTCACGATAAGAAGATTCCCGGCCAGTGGCGTAAATCGCTTGCTTTGACAATTTGGAAACGCCGTAAATTTGGAGTTAAGAAAAGTCATTTAATTGAATGGTGTTGAATCAGCATTTTTAGTTATCCTTATCGGAAAAACCGTGTCGGTGCTCTTAGTAAATTTAAGAGTAGTTCACAGATTTGCAGTTTGTTCGTCAAGATTCAAAGCAGCGATGCAAAATTTGCTGATGTCGCTGACCGCTTAAACACCCTCGGCGAATAACAACCGCAATCACCTCGCGGTGCGGGCGTTTGGGCCGGCTGGCTAGACGGTGTTTTGGGTTCGCCGCGGTCGTGTTAGCCGCAACTATCGTTTATTCTTGCACAATCGTCTATTTGGTTTTTTAGATTGGATTACCCGCGACGGTGAAGGTTTTGTTTCGATCAATTTTTGTGGCTGTGTTGTTGACTGGTGTTGTGTTGGCTGGCGTTGGGTCTGATGTGGTTTCGACTGAGGCGTCCGCGTCGATTAGTGGTTTGTCGGTTTCGGGTGTGCCGGTTGCTCCGCGGGTTGTGTCTGCTGTGGCGGGTGATGGTTTTGCCCAGGTGACTATTGCTGATATGTCTCCTGATACTGGTGTTTATGCGGTGCAGTGGGTTTCGTCTGGTCAAGGTTTCAATTCGTATCAGATGTATCGCACGACATCTAAAACTATGACGGTGCCTTATCTGGCTTGTACTCGTAGTTATACGTTGCGGGTGTTTGTGATGGCAGCTGATTGGCTTCTTGCTGATGGTCATCAAACACAAAATGTGACCCCGCATTCACAAACTTTTGATCTAACAATGCCCGCTTGTGTGAACGCGGCAACTGGGGTGACTGTGTTGACTTGCGCTACGGGCGGCACATGTGAAATCGGTGACACGGGGCCTGGTGGCGGCAAAGTGTTCTATGTTTCTGCAACAAACTTCGCATCAACAGGCTCAGACTGCAACACGGCATGCAAATATTTAGAAGCAGCCCCAGTTGCACAATCAACTGGGATTGTGTGGGCGACTACAACTGCGAATTGTTATTCGCTTAATTCGAGTACTGGCAATCAAGATTGTCAGAAAAACAGTATTTATTCGGGCACTGGGCAGACCGCTAAAATGACCGCTTCAGAAGCAATCGGCATGGGCATGTCGAATACTGTTGCGATTGTTGCTCGTCACGATGCTGCGACACCGTCGGTTTCTAAGGCGCTTTATGCTGCGGGTCTCGCAGAATCTTATTCAGTAAATGGAAAAACAGACTGGCACCTTCCGTCGCGGCTTGAATTAAATCAGTTATGCCGTTATGCCGGAAATCAACCAGTTGATAATTCTGCGACAACCTGCGGCGTTGCAATTGGTGTGGTTAAAACTGGATTCGAAACAGGCAGACTTTGGAATTCCTCCGAGAGTGCGTTGGAAGGGGCATCTAATACAAATTTTTGGGCTGATGGTATTCGCATCTACGGATTTTGGGCAAGTATTCAGAAGTCGAACACGATTAATGTTCGCGCGGTGCGGGCGTTTGGGCCGACTGGTTAGAGGGTGTTTTGGGTTCGCCGCGGTCGTGTTAGGTGCAACTAGCATTTATTTTTGCACAATCGTGTATTTGGGTTTTTAGATCGGACGTCACGCGACAATGAGGGTTTGGTTTCGTTCGAGTTTTGTGGCTGTGTTGTTGGCTGGTGTTGTGTTGGGTGGTGTTGGTTCGTCTGCTGAGGTTGCGGCTGGTCGGCTGTCGGTGAATTTGGGTGGTGTTTGTGTGCGTGAGGGTGCTCGCGACAAGGTTGCTGGCAAACGGGTTGTTTGTGTTTTGAATGTTAAAAAGCAGTTGCGTTGGCGGCTTGTTAAAGCAACGACTGTGAGAGTTGTGACGGTCACGACGTCTTCTACGTCTGTCGTTTCAACGACGACTGTTACACCGACAACTACTGTCGCAAGCACAACGACTACTTCTAGTTCTACGTCTTCGTCTACTTCAACTTCGACGACGTCTAGTTCTACTTCGACTACTACTACGTCGGTGGTGGGTGGTGATCGTACGGCGCCGGTTGTGACTTTGGGTCGTTCGTCTGGTAGTTCGGGTGTGGCGACTTTGACTTTTACTGTTACTGGTAATGAGCCGATTGTTTGTTCGACACTGTCAAGTTCTGAGGGTGTTGATTTTGTGTTTACGCGTATTTCGCGAATCAATTCGATTACTCAGTCTGCTGAGGATGTGTGCACTATTTCTGTGCAGTCAACTGCTGAGCCTGGTGACACGAACCCGCGCGAATCTACTTTGGCTGCGGCGTCTACGTTTTCTGTTTCTGATACGGCAGGCAACATGCAAACGGTTTTGAGTGGTTCGCCGCAAACTATTTGGGTGCAGCGGATTGCTAGGCCGGTGATTTCTTTGTCGGCGACCACCGAAACAGCGAATGTGAGTGCAGCGATTAATGGTTACACGGTGACGTCTTCTGGTGGCACTGTTGCGAGCTATTCACTGACCGGCACGTTGCCGGCGGGGCTTTCTTTCAGCACGACAACGGGTCGTATCACTGGCACACCAACCGTGACACAAACCGCGACGACATACACAATCACAGCAACCAACACCTCAGGAAGCACAACCGCAACATTCACACTCACCGTTGTTCGAACATGTGCCAACGGCGGCGAATGTATTGTCGGCAATACGGGGCCTGGTGGTGGCATCGTGTTCTATGTTTCTGCAGCAAACTTCACTTCAACAGGCTCGGACTGCAACACAACATGCAAATATCTAGAAGCTGCACCAGTGGACCAGTCAAATAGTATTGTTTGGGCAACGACCGCGGCGGGATGTTACAACAATGACGGTACATCCAGTACTACCAACTGCCAGGGCGGCAGCGTTTATCCGGGTGACGCCACGGCCCAAGGCGTTGCGGCAGAGGCGGGCTTTGCTATCGGAATGGGAATGGCAAACACCAACCAGATCTATTCACGGCTCACGACTGTTGGCTTAGCCGCGACGAATACATATGCCGCTGGCATGGCGTGGGCCTATACAAACAACGGCAAAAGTGACTGGTATTTGCCTTCTTATAGAGAAATAAATGAGTTATGTAAGTATGCGCGAACTCAAACCACAGGCAATACAGCTACGGATTGTGCCGCCACTGGATCTCTTCGCACTAGTTTTTCGGCTGTCGAATATTACAGTTCCTCTGAGTTCAACTGCTGTGGCCTCGCCTCCGGCAACGCCTGGTTCCAAAATTTTGGCAATGGCCATTTATGGAGGGACAACGGCGGTGGCAAGGCCGGCACCGATTCGGTGCGGGCGGTGCGGGCGTTTGGGCCGACTGGTTAGACGGTCAGTGGGCGGACGACGAGGCCCGTTTGTAGTTTTGGTGTGAAGAAAGTTGATTTGGGTGGCATCAGTGTGCCTTCGCTCGCAGTGCGTTGAATTTCGGCGACACTGACAGGTCGAATCAGAATCGCTGCCGCGTAATTACTTGTTCTGAGTTGAGCATTCACTTCGGCAAAGCCGTGTTGGTATGAAACAGTTTTTTCGAGATCGCTGAGCGCGTGCTCAAGGAAAACACTGTCAAGATTGCGTACACCCGTGAACAACTCTGGCTTAGGACGTAAAGATTTGGCTTCGCCATTTGCTGCAATTAAAACTAGATGATTATCTTGAGACATCTTGGCGATAATCGCTGGCGTGAGACTTGGCAGATCACTGATCTCGAAGAACTTTTCAAGTTGGCCGCTCAACGACTCGAGTTCAACATTTGAATAAAGCCGATGAATCGCAGCAACGCTCAACTGCTCGTCAATAAGTTCGTTGATGTAACAAAGAGTTGACTTGGCAGCCGTAAGTTGCGGGTTTTCGTCGCGATAGGTGCGACTAATTGCGTATCGATGGTGGCCGTCGGCAATGACAACTGGGTGCTGAGCGATCAGTTTGCTGATCACTGCGCATCGTGCACGATTGCTGACGCGCTCGACGATATGTTGCACGCTGTTCTCGTCAGTGAACGCACCAAGTAATTCGCCAGGTTCGACAAGAGCAGTTGAGAGTTGAGGCGTTAACGAGAGGCCCCAAATAGGTGAAAGGTTTGCCTGAGTCGCGCGAGTCAAGTCGAGACGGTCAGTTTTAGCCTTTGGTGTTGTTTGTTCGTGCGGCAACACTTCGTTTGAATTTGGCTCTTCGATTTGTAATGCCCCGATAGCGCCAACAGTTTCTCGAGTGCGCCCGGCAGTATCGACGAATTTCATTCGGTAGAGGGTAAAACTTGGTTCAGCGTCGAGTTGTAGTGCGCCAGATTGAATCCATGAAGAAAGAGTTTTCGCTGCCTCGTGATACGGGTCTTCACCAACTGGTAAGTCGAGATGCACGATATTGTGCGTGCTGCGACGGGCGTATGTCTCACGGTCGGCATCGCTTTGCACGTCGTATGGTTGTGCGCAAACGTCACCAAGCGAATATTTCGGCGAATATCGAAGTGCGCGGAAGGGTTCAAACTGAGGCACACTGAAAGGGTGGCAGAGACAGCGTTAATCGGCAACCCGCGATGAAAAATTCTTCGGTGGCACCAATTTTGTGTGATTTGGACGGCGTGATTTGGTTGTCGCATGAGCCGATTGCTGGCTCAGTAGAGGCGATTGCAGCTTTGCGCTCGGCGGGACATCGAGTTTTGTTTGTGACGAATAATTCATATGCGAAAGTTGCCCAACAAGAAGAAACACTTGCATCACTGGGCATACCAGCGGTTGGTGATGTGCTCACATCTTCGGGGGCAGCAGCAACTTTGTTGAAACCAGGTCAGCGCGTTTTGGTGGCTGGTGGGCCCGGCGTGGTCGAGGCTGTTGAAAGCGTTGGCGCCATTGTCGCTGGTCGAACCGATGACGGTTCGTCGCCTGAAGCACAACTTGTAACTGACTCTGCAATCGACGCAGTGATTGTCGGGTTTCATCGGACCTTTAATTTTGAATCAATGCGTCGTGCATCGGCTGCGGTTCGTGCGGGTGCGATTTTGATCGGCACAAACGATGATGCAACATATCCGACATCGACGGGTGTGATACCTGGCGGCGGTTCGATCTTGGCGGCGATTGCGACTGCGAGTGGCGTCGCACCAATAATTGCGGGAAAACCGTTTGCGCCGATGGGCGAGTTGGTACGACGAGCGTTGAACACCCGCGATTTGAGTTCGTGCTGGATGGTGGGCGACAGATATTCAACTGACGGTGCATTTGCAAAAACTATCGGCGCAAAGTTCGCTTTGGTTTCATCAGGTGTCGTGGACCGCGCCGGAGCCGAGAAATTGCAACACGAACACAAGTTTGAAATTGTGGTTGATGACTTGCTCGGTTTGGCAAAGCACTTAGGCATCGCAATTTGAAACGTGTCCGTCTCGACCAAAGGTTGGTCGCCAAGAAATTTTTTGACACGGTTGTCGAAGCGCAACTGGCGATCGACGAACGAAAAATAACTGTGAACGGCGCAATCGCCATTTCTCACGGCTACATGGTTGCCCCTAGTGATGAGTTGTTGTTGATTGTTGCGCCGAAATATGTGAGTCGTGGTGGTTTGAAACTCGAGGCTGCAATTCGCGAATTTGGTTTAGATCTCGCAGGCAAGCGTGTGCTTGATGTCGGTGCATCAACTGGCGGGTTCACTGACTGTGTACTTCAACATGGTGCGCGCCAAGTTGTGTCTCTCGACATTGGCAAGAATCTATTGCACGAAAGGCTGGCGCGTGACCCGCGAGTGATTGTCATTGAAAATACAAATGGGCGCGACATCAAGAGACTTGTAAAAAAAGGCGACAAGGTTTTCGGACCACGCTTTGATATCGCGACAGTCGACCTTTCATTTATTTCGGCACGCGAGGTTTTGCCGGCGGTGATATCCGCAATTAAAGAAGACGGAGTATTAGTTCTTTTGGTCAAGCCGCAGTTTGAAGCCACGAAAGCAGAGTCTGATCGTGGCGCTGGCGTGATAGTCGATTCAGTGATTCATAGTCGAGTCAACAATGAGATGACTGAATTCGTGCGCCAACTGGGCTGTGAGATTGCGGGGATAATCGAATCGCCGATTCACGGGCATGACGGCAATCGTGAGTTTTTGCTTGTTGCTAAATGCGCCCGAGTTGCGCCTTGAAGTTAATAGATTGTTAGATGTGGGTGAATCGCTAAACATCATTTTTGTGGCGCACCATACGCGTCCCGAAGTAGTGCCGATCATTCGTGACGCAAAAAAGTGGCTTGACAAAAGTGGTCACAATTCGTGGATGCCACTTGGCGACGCGGCCGCACTTGGCTTAAGCGAATTTGGCGCTGACCGTTCGGCGCAAGATGCAGATCTGTTGATCAGCCTTGGGGGCGACGGCACTATTTTGCGCTCGGTTGAACTTCTGGGTGGTGCGCCCGTGCCAATTTTGGGTGTGAACATGGGGACCTTGGGTTATCTAACCGAAATTGAACCCGAAGAATTAATTGAACGCCTCGAACGTTGGATCAATCGAGATGAAAAAAGTGAGATAGTTCTCGATGAAAGAATGATGTTGGCGGTTACCTTGAAATCACAACGCAAAAGCCAAACTTGGCGTGCGTTGAACGAGGCCGTGATCGAGAGACAGCAATCAGGCCACACTGTGTGGCTTGACGTGACTATTAATCACGAAGTTTTTGCTCGGTACTCTGCAGACGGAGTAATCGTTGCAACACCCACCGGGTCTACTGCATATTCGATGTCTGCACGCGGTCCGGTTGTTTCTCCACGACATAAAGCAATGTTGCTTACGCCTGTTTCACCGCACATGCTGTTTGATCGAAGTCTTGTGCTCGGGCCAACCGAGACACTGAGTATGCAAGTTGTTGGCACGCGGCCAGCAGAGTTAGCAATTGACGGTCGTCATGTTGCCAGTCTCGATCAAGGTGACGTCGTAAGTTTTGAAGCCGACAGTTGTGCGGCACACTTCGTTCGCTTCACGCAGCAACCGAAGTTTCACCAAATCGTGCGTGCAAAATTTGGACTAGGTGACGAATAGTGCTCAGCGAGTTGCGCATCGAAAATTTAGGCGTAATCGAAAAACTTGAAATCGTTCTGACAGGTGGTCTCACCGCATTAACTGGCGAAACTGGTGCTGGCAAGACAATGTTGGTCGAGGCCATAAGTTTGCTTGTGGGTGGTCGTGCAGACGCGAGCATCATTCGACCTGGTGCTAGCGAGGCACGTGTAGAGGGTCGGTTTGTCGACAAAGACGTTGAGGTTGTGTTGGCGCGAGTTATTCCGCTTGATGGTCGATCGCGCGCTTATGTCAACGGACGGTTGGCTACGGTCGGAAA
>JBIKVV010000013.1:0-39713 GCA_044356655.1 Ilumatobacteraceae bacterium | reverse complement strand
TTTGCGTCAAGAAGTACGCCAGGTCGTAAGCGCCCGAACCGGTGCCGATTAGCTGAAAATCGTAAAGAATGAACTCGTTGTTCTTCGTGAACATCATGTTGTCGGCGCGAAAGTCGCCATGTGCGAGCGTCGTGACGCCATCCATCAACGACGACATCAACCCGCCGATTGCTGGGGCAAATTTTTCGCCAACTTTCATTATCGACTCTGTGAGATCAAGTTCTTTTTTAACTTTCTCCCAACCCTCAGCGAAAACCACCGGCAACACCGCAGGATAAATCGGATCACTGAACGGAATTGTCGTACCATCAGCCGCCAAACCATCAGCGCGACCCCACCACTTGGCGTGAATTTTCGCCAGAGCATCAACTGCACGTCGTGCGTCATCGATTGTTATGCCAACTGTCTGATCAACAATGCGATGACCTGCAAGATCTTCAAGCACCATCGCAAACTGACTCGTCTCTTCGTTGATTTCACCAAAATATGACTTCGGAGTAATCACCGGGCACTCTTTGGCCAAAGTCTTGAAAAAACGAACTTCGCGAATGTACATTCGCAGAATTGTTGAAGTAAAAACCGCGGCCTCGTCAAGTGCCGGCATTTTTACGATCACGCTTTCAGGGCAATTATTGCCAGTTAGCTTTGCGCGATAAACCGCACTGGCCACACCAACACCAACACCAATGATGCCGATGTCTGCAGTTTTAATATCTAACCCTGTGGCATCAGCAAGCCACTGTGCATTTACGTCGTTTATCGACCCCGGTATTGCAACACTCATATCGACCCCCATCGAGCTAAGTTCTCTCAAACTTAACCCGATGTTCGCATCAAAGCGAAATGCAGGCAGACTCGCTTTACTTGTCGGCGACGATGAGAGCGGTAACCATAAAACGCATGCCAGTGGGTGTTTCTGCGTGCGTCAAAATGTGGCAATGCCAAGCCCAAACACCTGCATCTTTGGCCGTATAAGCCACAGTCCAGCGTTCTCCTGGCGCAACATTTAAAGTGTCAGCCCAAAACGGATACTCAAGTGGCGCGCCATCGTGTGCAACAACTAGACCCGCTGGCTGATGTAAGTGCATCGGATGAGTCATGTTGCCTTCGTTGAAATAATGCACGAGCATCGTCTCGCCAACTTTCATCGTGTACGGCGCTGTCGCCGGAAACGACTTGCCGTTCAGCGACAAACCAATCGTGCCCGCGTCGTTTAACACCATCACAACTTCTTGATCTGCTTCACCATCTAAATCTGCCAGTCGATCTCCTGCGACTTTCATGCCGAGATCTTTCCAATCACCTATTAATAGAGCACCCGCCAAACCGTTTGGCACTTGAACTTGAGCATTGTGGTGCGAGTGATACATGCCAACTGCGGGCTCAAGAGCCGTGAACTCATAATTGAACTTGCCGCCTGGCTCAATCGGTTTTTGCGTGTACGGATCAACACCATCCATCGCATTAGGCACTCGCACACCATGCAAGTGCAACGACGTCGATTCAGGCAAATCATTTTTCAGGACAATTCTGATCTTGTCGCCAACGTTTGCGCGCAAAATCGGGCCAGGAATCTGCCCGTTGTAAGCCCAGCCGTCAACGAACTTGCCGGGTTCGACTTCCCATTTGATTATCGATGCAGTGATATTGAAAACTTTGTAGCCGTCATCACTAATTATCGGAGTCAACTCCAAGTTTCCGACACCTTCTGTCTTAGCCGGAAACTTCAAAGCAACTTCTTCCATCATCACGTCCATTTGCTGCCAAGTCATCGTCGCCTCGGTCGAATGATCGCCAGCAGCCATCGCCGAATGGTCTGTGGTTGATGCATCAACCGAAACCGACAATGTGGTTTTCATTCCAGCCTCTGGATGACCCGCAACTTCACAAACAACTTCATAGGTGCCAACGGCAACTGCACTCGCCACAACAGTTGCTGACTGTCCGGGGTTCAACATTTCGGTCTTGAGTTTTAATAACGGAACAGCAAAATTGTGCGCCACAGAACCACTATTTATAATTTGAAACGTAATGTCACCAGGCTTAACCGCCGCTGTTGACATGACTATTTTGAATTCACTGAGTTCAACCGAAATGGTTGTCGGAAGTTCTGCTGAACCTGCAGCTACAGACTCAGATCTCGACATCGTCACAATCGCTACTACTCCGAGAACCACAGTTGACATTGCAATTGCTGCGAGCATCATCGCCGTAATGCCTCGAGTCCATGTGCTCTCACTATTTGTCGCAATTGCAACCTGTTGTGAGATTTGTTCTGGACTCATTTTTTGCCTCTCTTAATCATCTAAGAAAAACATAACCTGACATCTCTCAACGAAGCCGAATAATCGACACGAAACTGTCGTAATACTTGGCACGATGTCAGGTATGACTGACACAAAATAATTGTTAGGTAGAACTAACGAAAAAAATTATTGCGAACCTACGGGCAGTAAATTTTGCCTTTTGATTTGAATTTCTTGGCTTTGCCAAGTTGCGATTCGGTAGTTCCAGTCAAAGTTTTTAGGTCGACGTCACAGAAAATTGCGTCGGTCAAATTTGCGCCTTCCATGTTGGCGCCAGTCATAATTGCGGCCGTAAAATCAACACCTGAGAGATTTGCTCCAGAGAAATTTACATTCGACAAATCAGCCCTAGTAAACAACGACTTCGCTAAATTCGCCCCCGCGAAACTCGCGCCCGTCAAACTCGCCACACTGAAGTTCTGAAAATCAAGTTGCAATCTTGAGAAATCAACACCCACCAAGTTTGCAAACTGGCATTGCGTCAGTTTCACGCAAAGCGTGTCGAGAACCGTTGTTGTCGTCGGCGGAACCGTAGTTGTCGTTGTCGTTGTCTCGATCGTCGTTGTCGTTGTTTCGATCGTTGTCTCAGTTGAAGTAGTAGTTGATACATCGTCAACGGTGGTTTCAGTCACTTCAAGCCCCGAGGCTTCGGAAGCAACCGAAGTCTCGGTTGCGTATTGCGACGCCGATTGCGCACCACAGCCAGAAACAGCAACGAACAGAAATATCACCGAGATTCTCGTTAGTTTCACGGTTTTAACCTTAGTGGTGCGTGACCCGCAGAAAAGTGAGGCACACTAGATAGAGATGTTTACAACACTTTCTTCGATCGTCATTTCTGCAAAACAAACTGAAGAAGCATCCGGACTAACAAGATTTTTAACACGCCCAGTAATTGCAATTCTTGTAGTAATTGGCTGTTTTGTTTTCACACGAATTTCGTACGCAATTTTGCGTGCCACTGTTAGACGCATAGCTGACCGCACTTCAGCCAATGCCGCAAATTGGTGGCGCAACAGCGTGCGTCGAGTTGGCGCCGAAACTGTCGAAGGCAGTGAGCATCGTCGTCGTCAGCGAATTGATGCAGCAACCCGAATGTTGCATCACTTCGTCAGTCTTGGTGCGTGGATAATCGCCCTGATCGCTGTTTTCAATATTCTCGATTTAAACGCAGCATTCTTTTTGTCGAGCGCCGGCTTTCTTGGTGCAGGTCTAGCCGTCGGAGGTCAGCACCGCGTCAATGACTATTTAACTGGTCTCGCAGTTTTGCTCGAAGATCGCTATGGCGTCGGCGATGAGATCGAGGCTGAACTCGGCTGGCAAAAACCTGTCCACGGTTTTGTCGAACACGTCGGCATGGTCACCACTCGCTTGCGCGACGGCGTCAGTACGGTTCACATCCCTCACAGCGCTTTAGCAAGTGTTCGCAACCTCAGCCAAGAACCTGTAACGACAAAACTCGAGATGAATATTTCTTCAAGTGGCGCGAGTTTCAACACGGTTTCAAACACAATGCGTGATTTAGCGGGCACTAAGGGTCTCACAACAGTTCTGTTCGTCGATGACATTCAAGCCGCTGGCGACAGCGATCGTGTCGAACTTAACGTCAGAACCTCTCGCCCACTTTCTGATCACGAACGCGAGTTGCTGGTGCAACGCGCATCAGAAGTTTTGTCTAAAGATAAGTAGCCAACGAGAACGTAGAGCACAGTGCTTCGTCGACTGGTCGCCTTAGTTTTAACAAGTTTCATTGTCGCCTCGTCAGCCGCAAACGCCACTTCTGACGACTCAACCAACAAACGCGAACTCAAATATGTGTTTCCATTTTCAAAAGTTCCGGTGACCTATTCACGAGACCATTTGAACTATCCAGCAACAGACGTGCACGGCTGTTATGCGCGAGTTCTCGCGCCAACTTCTGGCGTTGTGGTTGATGTTGAAACAAAAGATCAATGGCTCGAAGAAGTCGACGCACCTGGCACTCGTGGCGGGCTAACGATCACGCTTCACGGCGACGACCGAGTGCGATATTATTTTTCTCATCTCGGTCGGGTCAAAGTTAAGCGTGATGACCGCGTCGAACCTGGTCAATGGATTGGCGTCATGGGTTCATCGGGTAATGCCCGCATAACCAAGTGTCACACCCATCTCGGCATGTCACGAATTTGCCCACAAAGTGAATACAAAGTTCTGCAAGGCGAAATTTGGCCATGGAAGTTTTTAGATGCCTGGCGCAAAGGCATCAACAAATCACCGATCGAGGCCAAAAACAAAGTCATCAAAGCTTCACCACGAGCCTGCGAGATCGCGAGAGCACAAGACTAAATCTCACCTCAGTAGTAATCTGCGAGATGTGAAGCCAAATGTACTGTTAATCACGCTTGACCAGTTTCGCGGCGACTGCCTCTCTTGTGCCGGACACAAAGTTGTTCGCACGCCAAACCTCGACGAAATCGCGCGCGACGGCGTACGACTAGCCAATCATTTCAGCCAAGCGGCACCGTGCTCACCTGGTCGAGCAAGTTTGTACACAGGCACTTATCAAATGAACCATCGAGTAGTCGCTAATGGCACACCACTCGATGATCGCTTCGACAATGTCGCCCGCATGGCACTTCGTGCTGGCTATGAGCCAACAATTTTTGGTTACACCGACCAAGGTGTTGATCCGCGCACAACTACTTCAGCAAATGACCAACGACTGTCGACGTACCAAGAGGTATTGCCAGGCTTTGATCGAATTCTGAATTTGTCAGAGCCTTATCCACCGTGGCTTGAGCACTTAAAACAAAACGGCTTTGACCTTAAAGGTGACTACAACAAAGCACTAAGTACCGAGCCCGACCGGCACGAAGACTTAAGCATCTCGACGTTCTTGACTGACGAATTTTTTAAATGGCTCGAAACTCAAGAGACCAAAAAACCTTGGTTCACTCATCTCAGTTATCTGCGACCTCACCCACCATATGCTGCAGCCGGCAAGTGGGCGAAACAGTACTCGCCTGCTGAAGTTGACTTGCCGATAACTGCGAGTGAAACTCGCCATCCATTTTATGAAGCCGCGATGAACCTAGAGGGCACAGCAGCACCGAAAACCGAGTCAGGTTTGCGCGAGATGCGTGCGCAGTATTACGGCATGATCGGCGAAGTTGATCATCACATGGGTCGAGTGTTTGCAAAACTTCGCGAACGCGGTGACTGGCATAATACTTTGATCATCATCACTGCTGACCACGGTGATCAACTTGGCGATCATGGATTAAAAGAGAAACTCGGTTATTTTGACGTCAGTTATCGCACGATAGGCATCGTTCGCGACCCAAGTAATCCACAAACTCATGGCGAGACAATCACTGAGTTCACCGAGAATGTCGACATTATGCCAACAATCGCCGAGGCCATCGGCGAACCTGTGCCGTTGCAGTGTGACGGCCAGCCACTCACCGACTTTTTGCACGGCAAAAAGCCAGCGCGCTGGCGAACTGCGGCAACTTATGAATACGACTGGCGACACATATATATAGACGGCTCCGAAAAAGTCGCCGCCAACAATTGGCCACGCGACCGCCGACTCGAGCGCCAACATTTAACTGTGCTGCGCACTCAAGAAGCGGCCTACGTGCAGTTCGGCGATGGCAGTTGGCTCGCATTTGATTTGGCGCTCGACCCCACTTGGCGAACGACATTTGACGACCCACAACGCGTGTTGCCACTCGCCCAAGAAATGTTGCTTTGGCGATCGCAACACACAGAGCGCACACTCAGCGGAATGTTGTTGCAAGACGGTGGCGTTGGTCGTTGGCCAGAAGGCGTTGCATGGCGCAACAAAAATTAAATCGCATCACGCTGGCAACTTTGCCGACGCCACTAGAAGATGGCAGCAAACTCTCTAGCGGCTCGAGGTTATGGGTCAAGCGCGACGACCTCACGGGGCTAGGCGCCGGTGGCAACAAAGCGCGCAAACTCGAATTTTTATGCGGTGATGCAATTCAAAATGGCGCGAAGTCTCTCGTCACGGTTGGTGCAGCACAGTCAAATCATTGTCGCATGACAGTTGCGGCCGGTGCGCGGCTCGGCTTGCCAACACATTTGGTTCTCTCAGGCAAAAAACCAAATCGACTTGAAGGCAATCAACTCTTGTCTCAAATGTTTGGCGCAACGCTGCATCACACTGGTCTGGCTGACACAAATTGGGCGGGTCTCGAAGAGTTTCGCATACAACTCACTCAACAACTTGTTGAGCGTGGCGAAAAACCGCATTCAATTCCGATTGGGGGTAGCACTGCCATCGGTGCAGTCGGATACGCGCTCGCCTTCGACGAAATCATCGCGCAGTGCTCGACACAAAACTTCACCGCTGATGCAATTGTTTTCACTACTTCAAGCGGCGGCACACACGCTGGCCTGGTCGCGGGTCTTGCTCGCGCGCGGGCACGCGATCATCTAAAGCAACTTCCGAAAATTATTGGCATTGGTGTTGCTAAAGGTATGGCACTTAGTTCGCGAAGCATCAAAGACTTAGCGAACGAAACTTTGACATTGCTCAACGAAACATCGCGAGCAACTGATGACGACGTAGTCATCGACCCCAATTACATGGGCAGCGACTACGCAGTTGCAACTCAGGCAGCCAGCGACGCCGCGAAGTGGGCGGCACATCGCGGTGCTTGGGTTCTTGATGCTGTTTATAGTGCAAAAGGTTTTTCAGGCCTGCTTGGGCTCGATGCAAAAAACGAATTCGGATCTAATGCGAATGTTGTGTTCATTCACACTGGTGGCCTGCCCTCGATATTTACGAGCCACTAGTTTTGTTTTATGCCATTACAAAAATTTGCTGATCACTTTCAGGCGCCGTGGCCCAATGGGCGTGGCACAAGTTATGAGATTGCCAGCCAAACACCTGGCGTTGCGGGATGGACATGGCGGGTTGCGATTGCGCCAGTCATCGAAGACTGCGACTTTTCACACTTCGAAAATATCCATCGGCAACTTTTAATCATTTCGGGTGGTGAAATGATTTTAAATGTCGGTGGCGAAACTGTTGTCTGCCGCCCGGGTGAAGTCGCCGAATTCGCGGGCGACATCCCGACGACCGCAAAACTTGTCAACGGACCAATCGTCGATCTCAACTTGATGACCATGCGCGGCAAGGCATCCGGAAAAATGACTTTTGTCGATCGCCCTGGCGAATTGACAAAATGCGAAATGCTTGTTGCAGTTTCTCAAACAGCTGTAATAACTGTCGACGACGAATCATTTATTTTGCACCATCAAGACGCATTTCTCGACGCAAGCAACTGCAAAATTCACCTCAATAACGGCACCCTCGCCCACATCACTCTCAACAACTAACCGTCTAAGCTGCGAAAAGCGACCGAACAGCACCTGAGTTATCACTCGGTGGTCGAAGTGAATAAATGTCTCCTACGAAACCAGCGGCTCTAATCTTCTCCGAAATAACTTTGTCATGAATGTATGCCGCGATTAAAACTGTTTCAATACTGCGCAAAACTTCAGCTGTAGGTTTTACGATTTTAAATCGCGCTTCAGAGCTATAGCTAAATGCACCCTCATACGAAGGTGTGTCGTCAATTATGAACTCAGGTTTGATTTGCGGAAAAAACCCAAACATAGCCTGCGACCCAGCATTGGCTCCATAAACAACAACCTTCTTATTAGATGACAATTCAGCAATTCGTATCTTTGCGTTTAAATGAACCTTTTCTAGCGACGGTGAAAAGTCGGTAACAGATTGTTTCTCAAGAGGTAATTTTGCTTCACCTTTGGTTTTGACTAAGACAAACCCGATATCTCTTCCATTTAGAAGGTCACGCTTCGTGATTGGTTTGATCCAAGCTTTTTGAAAAATCCGTTCGATCACTTGAGCCGAGTAGTAATTCAAATGCGGATAATGAATATCTGTTAAAGATCCGTGTTTAAATACCCAATCGCCAGACGGCACCTCAAGATAGATTTTGCCCTCTTCGTCAAGGCTTGATTGCAAAGACGACATGAACGCACACGGATCGCCGATGTGTTCAAGTACCTGAACACACAAAATCAAATCAAATTTCTGACCCTCAAGTCTGACCGTCGGCCAAAAGTCCTTAATTACATCTACTCCAAATCGTGCAAGCGCTTGCCCATCAATTTTTGAAGAGGGCTCGACCACTGTCACCTCATGTCCGCGTTTTGCAAATGCGGCTGCCAAAGCACCTGAACCTGCGCCGACATCAAGTACACGAATCTTTCTTTCCACGCCAGATGTCAAAAAATCCACAGTTTGCTCGTGGCGCGAGATCATCGTCTCACTGATCGGTGTATTCGTCAAAAATAAGTCGTGGCTTGATTCAATCTCGCCATCTGACGGCGAGCAATTGAAAATGTGTCCACATTCATCGCATTGGACCAAGTCGATAGTGCCGAAAAGTTCGCTACTTAGTCTCGTCTCAGATGAAATCACATGAAGTTTGGGTGCATTCGTAACAGAAATCACTTTTGAGCACTTCAAAGCTCCGCACACCATACAGTTTTGCCGTCCGACCACGTAAACAGACTATTCGTAATCGCACAAATTTCTTCTCATTGTCAAAAATCATGCCAAGTTGATTGGCATAGAAAAGGGGCAGTATGTGAGAATGTAACTATGTCTGGTCCGAGAGTCGTAAGGTCGCCGCGCGGCACGCAATTGAATTGTGCGAATTGGCAAATTGAAGCGCCATATCGAATGTTGCAAAACAATTTAGATCCTGAAGTTGCAGAACGTCCCGATGACCTTGTTGTCTATGGCGGCACCGGTCGCGCCGCGCGCAGTTGGCCAGCATTCGATGCGATGATGCGCACGATGCAAACCATGAAGCCCGACGAAACAATGTTGGTGCAATCGGGCAAACCAGTCGGCGTATTTCGCACACACGAATGGGCGCCACGCGTACTGTTGGCGAATTCGAATCTGGTCGGTGAATGGGCCACTTGGGATGAATTCAGGCGTCTCGAAAATCTCGGTCTCACTATGTATGGCCAAATGACCGCCGGCTCGTGGATATACATCGGCACCCAAGGCATCTTGCAAGGCACCTACGAGTGTTTCGCCGAAATCGCTCGCAGAAAATTTAAAGGCACACTCGCCGGCACGATAACTCTCACTGCTGGTCTGGGCGGCATGGGTGGCGCACAACCACTTGCGATCACAATGAATGACGGTGTCGCGTTGTGCATCGATGTCGACCCAACTCGTGTGCAACGCCGCGTTGAAACTCGCTATCTCGACGAAGTCGCCGACTCGCTCGAAGATGCGGTTGCTCGATGCGAAGCAGCCAAAAAAGCGCGCAAAAAACTTTCGGTTGGTGTCGTCGGTAATGCCGCCGACATGTTTCCAAAATTATTGGCACAAGGTTTTGCTGCCGACATCGTCACCGATCAGACAAGCGCTCACGACCCAATGAGCTACGTGCCCAACGACTTAACGTTCGAGGCCGCCGAAAAACTCCGTGCAACAAACCCAGAGCACTACATCGATCGATCGCGTTCAGCAATGGCGGCACACTGTCGCGCAATGGTTGGCTTTTTAGACGCCGGTGCCGAAGTTTTTGACTACGGCAACTCGCTGCGTCGCGAAGCCCAACTCGGTGGTTACGACCGCGCTTTTGATTACCCAGGTTTCTTGCCCGCATATATTCGTCCGTTGTTTTGCGAGGGCAAAGGTCCTTTTCGTTGGGTTGCTCTTTCGGGCGACCCACGCGACATCGCCGCAACAGACCGCGCGGTGCTCGAAGAGTTTCCTGACAATGAAGACCTCGTCAAATGGATGCGCCTTGCCAGCGAACAAGTCGCATTTCAAGGTTTGCCTGCACGAATTTGTTGGCTCGGTTATGGCGAGCGACATCGTCTTGGTTTGCGTTTCAATGAGATGGTCAAGCGCGGAGAACTAAGCGCACCAATCGTCATTGGTCGCGATCACTTAGATTCGGGTTCGGTTGCATCCCCCTATCGCGAAACCGAGGCGATGCTTGATGGTTCAGATGCAATCGCCGACTGGCCTCTGCTCAACGCGCTCGTTAACACTGCCAGTGGTGCAACTTGGGTCAGCATTCATCACGGTGGTGGCGTTGGCATCGGCCGCAGCATTCACGCTGGCATGGTTTGTGTTGCCGACGGCACCGATCTAGCAGCAGAAAAACTCTCGCGCGTTTTGTTGAGCGACCCTGGCATGGGTGTTATCCGACATGCAGATGCCGGCTACGACTTAGCAATCGATGTCGCCGAAAAGCGCGGGGTCCGTTTGCCAATGCGCGAACAATGAAATCATTTTTTGCCGAACACGCTTGGTTAGGTGGCGAAAGTTGTGGCTCAAATGTACGCATCACAATTGACAAGGGATTATTCGTGTCGATTGACGCAAATTCTGCGCCGAACTCCAAAGATTCGCGCATCACGGGCGTAGTCATGCCCGGCTTTGTCAACGCACATAGTCACGCGTTTCATCGCGCACTGCGCGGTCGCACTCACAGCGGTGCCGGCCTAGGTGATTTCTGGTCATGGCGCACATTGATGTATCAAATCGCCAATCGTTTGACACCTGAAAACTATTTGGCGCTCGCCACCGCAACTTTTTCTGAGATGGCGCTAGCGGGCATCACTACAGTTGGTGAGTTTCACTATGTTCACCACCAACAAGGTGGCGAAAAATATGCTGACCCAAATGAGATGGGCAAAGTTTTGATCGAAGCCGCTCGTCGTGCTGGTATTCGCCTAACGCTGCTTGATGTCGCCTATTTGCACGGCGGCTTGAAAGACCAACAACTCGCCGCCGAACAAAGTCGATTTAGCGACGGTTCAGTCGAAAACTGGCTCGCACGCGTCGATGCACTCGGTACGTCGTCAGCAACGCACACGATCGGTCTTGCACCACACAGCGTTCGCGCAGTGCACGAAGCAGAACTTGCATTCATCGCAAAACACCGAAACGGTCGGGTCGTGCACATTCATGTTTCTGAACAACCAGCAGAAAACGATGCATGTCGTGAAGCAACAGGTCGAACCCCAACACAACTATTAAACGACGCCCAACTTCTTGGTTCGTTCACCACGGCCGTGCACGCCACACATCTGCAAAGTGCCGATATCGCATTGCTCGGCCAGAGCAAATCTTTTGCGTGCTTTTGCCCAACAACCGAGCGTGACCTCGCCGATGGCATTGGTCCGTCTGAAAGTCTCGTCAGCGCGGGTTCGCCTCTTTGTTTGGGCACTGATTCACACGCCGTGATTGACATGTTCGAAGAGGCTCGAGCCGTCGAAATGAACCAACGACTGATCACAAACAAACGCGGTGTTCATCGCAGCAGCGATTTGCTTTCGGCAGCGACAATCAACGGCGCAAGTTCGCTTGGCAGCAAAAAACATGGCTTTGTCGCCGGAGCACCAGCAGACTTCGTCAGCATTGCGACTAATTCTGTGCGTCTTGCGACTTTCGACCCTGCAAACGGTGCCGCCCATCTTGTTCACAGTGCGACAAGTTCTGATGTCAGCGATGTTTGGGTTGGTGGCGAGCAAATTGTCAGCAATTTCAAGCATCGCACTCTGCCAAACATTAGCGAGAGTCTGCGCACAGCGATCGAAGCCGTTCTCTAATTACACTTACTGCATGACAATTTTGCCAATAGCCACAATCGGTCACCCAGAGTTGCGCATTCGTGCCAGCGAAGTTGAACCAAGCGAAATTAAATCACCCGAAATTCAAACTTTCATTGACGACTTGGTCGAGACGATGCGTCACGCCAACGGTGCAGGACTCGCCGCAACACAAGTCTTACGACACCAACGAATTTGTGCAGTCGAAGTCAACAAAAATCCTCGGTATCCATACAAGCCGCAAGTGCCCTTGACGATATTGATCAACCCGGTGCTCACACCACTTGACGACGACATGTTTGAAAACAATGAAGGATGTCTTTCAGTTCCAGGTTTTCGGGGCAATGTATGGCGACATACATCAATTCGCGTTGAGGCTTTCGATCGCACCGGCAACAAGATCGATCAGATCATTCGCGGCATGACAGCGTGCACCTATCAACACGAAGTCGACCATCTTGACGGTCTGTTGTTTATGGACAAAGTCAAAGACTCGAAGACTTTCACAACTTGGGACTCATTCGACAAATTTCATCACCATGACTTCGTCATCAGAGTTAAGGACCTCGTCGCGAAGTTTGGTTCGTAGTGCTTGCTCTCAAAGGCATCTCTACTCTCGTCACAAACGACATAACTCTTGAGCGCGGCAAACTCGGAATAATCGAAAACGCAGCACTGGTAGTTGGCGACGACAATAAAATTGCATTCGCAGGTGAGGTTGCAAACTTGCCACGTGAATATAAGTCGCGCGCATTCGATCTCAACGGTCGAGCGATCATCCCAGGCTTTGTAGATAGTCACACCCACCTGGTTTTCGGCGGCGACCGAGCTGAAGAGTTTGAAGCACGCATGTCAGGCAAGCCATATTCGGCGGGCGGCATTCGCACAACCGTTGCCGCAACACGCAACAGCAATAACGATGCACTCGTTGCAAATGCTCGCCGACTCGCCAACGAAGCACTGCACACGGGCACGACGACCCTTGAGACAAAATCTGGATACGGACTTTCAGTTATCGATGAAATTCGTTCACTACAAGTTGCAAATGCAATTACCTCAGAAACAACTTTCCTCGGCGCCCATGTTGTGCCTGCCGAATCTCAAATCAACGAATATGTCGATCTAATTTGTGGCGAGATGCTTAAAAATTGTGCACCACACGCGAAATGGATCGATGTGTTTTGCGATCGTGGTGCTTTCGAGGTCTATCATGCGCGAGTCATTCTGCAGGCAGGCGCTAAAGCAGGTCTCGGGCTGCGAATTCACGCCAATCAGTTGCAACATGGCGGTGGGGTGCAATTGGGTGTCGAACTTGGCGTCGCGTCGTGCGATCACTGCACACATCTTGATGCGACTGACATCAGCGCTCTTGCCGACAGCAAAGGCAAGACCGTTGCAACTCTGTTGCCAACTGCCGAATTATGCACTCGCTCTCAGTTTCCTGATGCGAGACGACTAATAGATGCTGGCGTGACAGTCGCACTCGCCTCTGACTGCAATCCGGGTTCGTCATATACGACTTCAATGCCCCTGGTTATCTCATTGGCAGTGCTCAACATGAAAATGACTTGCGATGAGGCAGTCTGGTCAGCAACCGCTGGCGGTGCGGCCGCATTGCGTCGTTCTGATATCGGCAACTTGGCGGTTGGCTCGCAAGCTGACTTTGCGATTCTTAATTCACGAAGTCACATTTACTTGGCCTACCGCCCAGGTGTGAAACTTGTCGATGCCGTTTTTGTGCGCGGGCAACTTGCAGCAGGTTCTTTGCGATAAAATTTGAAGAGTGCCGAAAACCGTCAATCCTGCAAGTGTGACAAGCAAAGCAAGTGCGCGCTCATTCTTGAAGTCTTCTGGCGACTGGCGCACGTTGATAATTGCCGTTCTCGTCTACGTCGGTTGGTTCGCATCTGTTTTCACACACAAGCAGTTGCCGTGGTGGGCGACTTTTGCACTTCTAACTTGGTTCGGCGCATGGCACTTAAGTTTGCAACACGAACTCGTGCACGGCCACCCGTTTCGCAATTCAAAACTTAACGCAGCACTCGCTTCACTCTCGGTAACTATGTGGGTTCCATTTTTGTCGTTCAAACGCGACCACATCAGCCATCACAACACAACACTCACCCACCCGCAACTCGACACCGAGAGCTACTACGCAATGCCCGAAAAGTGGCAAACCTCGGGTCGCTTCTTTCGCTCTATCTACTGGGCTAATCGCACTCTTGCTTTTCGTTTGACCGTTTGGTCAGTCGTTAGTGCAGTTCAATATTTCATTGCTGACGCTTCGCGCGCCGTGCGCAATGTCGGCAACGCCCGCGCCGCATGGATGCTGCACGTCCCTGCACTTTTTGCAATTGTCTTTATCGTCAACAATTTGGCAGGCATGTCAATGGTCGAATATCTAATCGGTGGCGTCTTTGGCTCACACTCGCTAAACATGATGCGATCGTTTGCCGAACACAAAACTCTCGACAACGAATCAACCCGAACCGCAATGATCGATGCTGGTCGGCTAATGGGCTTACTCATGCTCAACAACAACCTGCACATAGCCCACCACGACGAACCTTCAGCACCGTGGTATGAAGTGCCCGAAGTTGCCAAGCGCACCGGTGCATACGAACGTGCCGAAAAAATTGAATCGCTCTACAAAGGCGGCTATCTCGAACTCATACGCCGATTCACGTTCAAGCCATACGATCAACCCGTTTACAGCAAGTCGGTCTAACTTTTTTTAAAAGTGTGCGCGAGAACTAGAGTTCTCTCGTGACAAATGCGAAAGTTTTGATTAATACTTCGGGTCTTGACCGCGAATCGGTCGTCAAAGTATCCCGCGAGAGTGCTGAAGTCGAAATTACCCCAAGTGCGTTAGAAGCCATCGCGCGATCAAGCAAAATTGTTGAAGATCTCGCCAAGTCTGATCAGCCTGTTTATGGCATCTCAACTGGTTTTGGTGCACTTTCAACAAAACACATCGCCACAAGCGATCGAGTTGCTCTGCAACAATCGCTGATTCGTTCACATGCGGCAGGCATGGGTGATGTCGTCGAAACCGAAGTGGTGCGTGCAATGCAATTGCTGCGACTTCGCACTCTTTGCAGCGGAGCAACCGGAGTTCGACCAGTTGTCGCCGAAACAATGGGCGCGATGCTCAATGCATCGATCACGCCTGTTGTCTATGAGTACGGCTCACTCGGTTGCAGTGGCGATCTTGCACCGTTGTCGCATTGCGCTTTGGCACTCATGGGTGAAGGTGAAGTCTTCGACAAATCAGGTCGCCGCCGACCGTCGATTGATGTGCTCAACGAAAACAACATCAAACCAATTTTGTTGCGCGAAAAAGAAGGCTTGGCACTCATCAATGGCACCGATGGCATGCTCGGCATGTTGCTCTTGGCAATCACCGATCTTCATGAACTTTGCACTCTTGCAGATATTGCGACAGCGCTTAGTGTCGAGGCTCTTCTTGGCACAGACCAAGTTTTCGCACCAGAAATGCACGAACCGCTTCGCAGTCACCCCGGTCAGGTGGCGAGTGCTGCCAACATTTTCACGCTTCTTAAGAATTCTCCTCTCGTGGCGTCACATCGCTTCGACGACACTCGCGTTCAAGATGCCTATTCGCTTCGTTGCGCACCACAAGTTGCCGGTGCCGTACGCGACACGCTTACTCATGCGTCGAATGTTGCTCATCGCGAACTTGCTGCGATGATCGATAACCCAGTTGTCACCAAGACTGGCGAGATTCGCTCAAACGGCAACTTCCACGGCGCACCAGTCGGCTACGTGCTCGATTTCTTGGCAATCGCCGCATGCGATCTTGGCTCTATTAGCGAGCGACGCACCGACCGAATGCTCGATGTGAATCGATCAATGGGGCTTCCTGCTTTCTTGGCGTTCAATGCTGGTGTCGATTCTGGTCTGATGATCGCTCAATATACGCAAGCCAGCATGGTTTCAGAAAATAAACGACTTGCCGTACCAGCAAGTGTCGATTCAATTCCGTCGAGTGCAATGCAAGAAGATCACGTTTCAATGGGATGGAATGCCGCGCGCAAACTTCGCCTCGCGATCAACAATCTGCGTCGCATTTTGGCTATTGAAATTCTCACTGCAACTCGGGCGATTGATTTTCGTGCACCATTAACTGCATCTCCGGCGCTAATGAATGTTCATGCCGAGGTGCGCAAAGTTGTCAGTGGCCCTGGCCCCGACAAAGTGCTGGCTGATGAAATGAAACTCGTCGACGATCTCGCCAAGTCACTTTCGATGCGTCGCGCCGCCGAACTCATCACCGGCCCCCTCAACTAATAAACGTGGCAGCGCACTTGTGTGGCGCAGTGTTCGCTAACTAAATAACCCGCGAGCGGGCTATCTGACTATGCCTATCTAACGATGCCGACTACTTGACGATGTACGTCAAGACCTCGATCATCTGATCAAGCTTTGCCGAACCTTCGGCAAACAGAGTGACTTGGCATTTGCCCGGCTTACGAAACTTGATTGTAAAACTGGTCGTACCCGTAGTCGTGCAAATCGAGCGTGTTTCGTCCGAAGTAACGAATATTGCTTGACCCTTCGAAGTTTTCAACTTGTCTGCACTAATCGAAACACTGTCGCCCGCCTTATAACTCGCGCCGTCACGCTTCAGGCCAAGTTTTGCAACAGCAACAGTCTGACGTGGCAAAAATTTGAGCGGCACAATTGTGTCAAGTGCCGTGTCTGTGATGCCTCGGTGATCCCGATAAATGAACAGCGAACAGTTCGCCACACCACAGTCGTAAGTCTTGCTCGCACCATTTGCATCAACTTTTGTGAAGCGCGAACGCATCATCAGAACCAGTTCGCCAGTCGCCGACTGCGAACCGCGCTGCCCATCTGTAGTTGCCCAAATCATTGTGCCTGTCTCGGTAACACTGCCATTGCAGACCAAACCAGTCGCAGCCCGCTGACCCAATGTTGGCTTAAAGCACTGCGACACATAAACACCCTGACCTGCGGGCACATTGGCCAATTTGATTGAAACTACCTCGAGATCGGTGAGTTTTGCTGACTTGTTCACGCTCACACCAACCGCTGCCGAAACTTGCGCAGGCAACGCTGTAAGCAACATTGAAACAACTGCGACTGAAATTACCGAACGTGAAGCGAATTTAAATTTAGACATTTGAATCTCGATTTATCTTTCTAACTATGGGGGTTGATAGAGATTATTAGTTCGAAAACGTGATCGGCACAAAAACGTCTTGTGTTCGATCTGTATATCGCAAATGATCTGAACGAGTGACCACACCACATTTAAGAACGGTGCAATCCAACGCTCCACTTTTTGCGACGACTACGAGATCAACAGTAAATGATCCATCAGGTGAAAACGGTGTCGTGAGACCAATGGCATAGTTCGGCGGATTCGACGACACCCAAACCGAACTCGCTGATGATCCATCAATATTTACCCCGCCGATGCAAGTCGCTTGCGGACCGGGCGCAGCCTGAGTGCAGACAATTACATAAACGCCCTTATTCACGTCGTAACCAGTGCCGCGCACTGTGACTGTTGTCCCATTTGGATTGAGGTTATTTACTTGGCTGACCGAGAGTTTCGGTCGACTCGCAGTGCCGATAGTTGACGTCGGTGCGCCACTGCCAGCGCTTGAATTCGAAGCACTAGTTGCAGTTGATTTTGCGACACTCGTGGTGCTTACAACAGCATTGGTCGTTGTTGCACTTGAAGCCACAGGAGCAAATGTTGTTGCGACCGCCGTCGGCGCAACAGTTGATGCGCCTTCTGTGGCCGTGTCAAAAGTTGTCGTAACAAATGTCTCAGTCGTTGCTTGATCGTTCGAGCAACTTGCAATCGCCGTCGTCGATATCAAAACTGACAGCACAATGCTTGAAAATTTCACTCTGCGAATTCTACCAATCTGAGTGTCACTAGTAGATTGAAATGGCTATGGTCACACGAAACGCGACACTTGCTCTGGTGGCCTCATCACTTTTTATCGTGCCGATTTCGGCTTGCTCGACAAACTCTGCAACGACAGAAACGACATCACAATCCGTGTCTTCAACAGAGGTGTTAACAACCGAGTCATCGACCGCATTTGATTCAACTCGTCCTGTATTGATTTCTGCCCAAGACTTCGAACTGCCGATCATCGGCGACGGCAAATCAGATTTGCCCGCGAAAGTAACCTCCGCCGACAATGTTGAAGTCACAATCACCAACTCGTCGCGCATTATCGTGCTCAACGAAGCAATCGCTGAAATCGTCATCTCACTTGGTTTTGCCGACAACATTATTGGCCGCGATGCAACGACAACGCTTGCCGCACTCGAGTCAATACCAAAAGTCAGCAGCGGTCATGACATCAGCGCCGAAAGCGTGCTCGAACTTAAGCCGACACTCGTTATCGGCGACACGCGTTCAGGTCCGCCAGAGGCGATCCAACAATTGCGCGGCGCAGGTGTGCCTATCGTGCTCGCCCCAGAAGTTTGGAAACTCTCAGACATTGCTTCACGCATCAAGTTGATCGCCGACGCGCTTGGTGCTGCCACTTTTGGTGCAAAACTTCTCGACACAACGCAGAACGACATCAATGAAGCTCTCAACACGCTCGACTCTGCAACTGCAAGTCCGCGGGTTGCGTTCATTTATGTTCGTGGCACGGCATCGGTATTTTTACTTGGCGGTAAAGAATCTGGCGCTGACGAAATGATCCGCTCTGCAGGCGGCATCGATGTAGGCACCGACCTAAAACTTGCTGCCTTTACGCCACTAACTAGTGAGGCAATCGTCAACGCCAACCCTGAAATCATCGTCGTTACGACTCGCGGTTTGGCATCTGTTGGCGGCATTGATGGGCTTCTCGAGCTTCCGGGTATTGCGCAAACACCAGCGGCAAAATCGCGTTCAGTGGTCTCAATCGATGACGACTTGTTATTCTCTTTTGGGCCTCGAACTGGTGAATTGATCATTCGCTTGGCGCAAGCCTTCAAAGTTTTGACGACAGAAAAATGAGCCCCAACACATGAGCGAATTGCGCCGACTTAATCCGAGAACAGTTGCAATCGTTCTCACGATCGCCCTCGTGATCGTCGTAATCAACGCACTAACTACTGGTGCCTACACAATAAAATTTGGCGAAGTATTCACAGTTTTGTTTCAAGGTCCAGCAGCAACGTCTGATGCAAACTCGGTTAGCCACGCCGTTTTTTGGAATGTTCGACTTCCGCGAGTTGCCTTAGCGATCGTCGTCGGCGCATCACTTGCTGTCGCGGGCGTCGTAATGCAAGGCGTCTTTCGTAATCCGCTCGCCGAACCCGCAACAGTTGGCGTTTCTGGCGGTGCAGCGGTTGGTGCAGTCATCGCGATCACTCTGGGCCTAAGCAAAATCACACTCGGTGTGCAAGTTTTTGCATTCATTGGTGGCACTCTCGCAACTGCAATTGTTTACGGTCTATCTCGCGTTGATGGCAAAACAGATGTCGTCACACTTATTTTGACCGGCATCGCAATCAACGCGTTATCTGGTGCGCTAATTGGTCTTGCCGTTTTTATCGCTGACGACGATCAGATTCGCACCGTCACATTTTGGAGCCTCGGCTCGTTGGGTCTCGCAACGTGGCGAGCAGTCGCGGTGGTTTTGCCACTTGCGATCATCGGCATCGCACTCAGCACAAAATTCGCGCGCACGCTCGACCTCATGGCACTCGGCGATCGTTCGGCAGCGCATGTCGGCGTGCCAGTCGAGCGTGTTCGCCTGCAAACAATTGCAATCGTCGGCTTACTCGCGTCGAGTGCAGTTGCAGCAACCGGCATTATCGCTTTCGTCGGACTAATCGTGCCCCACATCTTGCGTCTCGTGCTCGGGCCAAAGCATCGTGACTTGTTGTGGTCATCAGCTCTGCTCGGTGCAATTGTTACTTTGCTCGCCGACCTCGCTGCACGAACATTGCTCGCACCCGCTGAACTGCCACTCGGTGTACTCACAGCGCTAATCGGTGCGCCGTTCTTCTTGTGGCTGTTGCGCAAAATGCGCACAAGTGAAAGCACCTGGTCGTGAGTCACGAAATAAATCACAACAAAACTCCCGTGATCAAGTGCGAAAACATTTCAGTTGTTCGATCACGCAAAGAAATTTTGTGCGACATTTCACTGCACGCCAACAAGGGCGAGCTCATTGCGATTCTTGGCCCGAACGGTGCCGGTAAGTCGACATTGCTAAGTGTTTTGGCTGGTGACTTGCAATCAGAAACTGGCAATGTCTTTTTCGGCGATAAACCAGTGGCCGAGATAAACCATCGCGAGTTGGCTGACTTGCGTGCAGTTCTGCCGCAACGCGTTACGGTTTCGTTTCCTTATACGGTTGCCGAAGTCGTCGAAATGGGTCGTGGGCCAAAACTTGGCGCAGATGACGTAGATCTCATCGAAAGTGCGATGCAGCGTCTCGGTGTGGCCGAAATGCGCAATCGTTTGTACCGCACTCTTTCAATTGGCGAGCAAGCCAGAGTTTCAATGGCACGAATTCTTGCTCAAGACACTCAGTTGCTGCTACTCGACGAACCAACCGCAGTTCTAGATATTGGTCAACAAGAAAAACTCATGCACATCGTGCGCTCGCTTGTTGATGAGGGTCGCACCGTGATCGCGGTATTTCACGACCTCAATGTTGCGATGTCGTTTGCCGATCGCGTGATTTTGCTCCAGAACGGCCGACACGCCGCTTCGGGTACTCCGCGTGAAACTCTTACGCCAGAAACATTGAGTTCAATTTACGAACACAAGATTGACGTAATTCGCGTAAATGACGACACAGGTCCAGTTGTTATCCCTGGCCCTCGCAGAAACTAACTCACCAGACTTTTCTCAAGCACTCAATCGCGCAACAAATTAACTTGCCGCGAGCGCGCTCAACTTCTCTTTCACTTTCGCCACCGACGGGTTAGTCATCGCCTCGCCGTCAGAAAATACAAGCGTCGGCACGGTCTGATTGCCGTTATTCACGCGTTCGACGATCGCCGCTGCATCTGGATCTTGCTCGAGATCAATTTCAGTAAACGTGATTCCGTCCGCATTCAGCATCGACTTCAGTCGCTTGCAGTAACCGCACCACTGTGTGCTGTACATCACAAAATCTGTTTTGCTCATAAAACTATTCTACGACCCAACGACTAACTAACAGTTTCGGCTATCACTTTGCCCGGGTTCATTATGCAATTCGGGTCAAGCGCCGCTTTGATCATCGCCATTACATTCACAGCCTCTGAGCCGAGTTCGCTAATCAAATAGTCGATTTTGCCAACACCGATGCCGTGTTCGCCAGTGCATGTGCCTTCAAGACTTAGTGCTCGATGCACCAATCGGGTATGAAATTGTTCAAGACGCTCGATTGCCTCATGATCGTTCGGATCTGCCGTCAACAAAACATGAAAGTTTCCGTCACCAACATGGCCAACTAATGGCCCATAAATCTTTGATGCCGCCAAATCTTTTTGTGTCTGCTCAATGCACTCGGACAAACGTGAAATCGGCACACAAACATCAGTCGAAAAAATTCGTCCGCCAGTTTGATGTGCCCGACACGCCAAACCCGCATCGTGTCGCGCTTGCCACAATTTACGGCGCTCGGCGTCGTCAGTTGTTTGTTTAAAGCCTTGACCCCCGTGACGCTCAAGCACTTCACGGGCCGCGGCAATATCTATTGCTGTCGATTCAGCCGAGCCATGAAACTCAAGTAACAACAAATCTTTGTGCGGCAAATCTGTGCCTGAATATCGATTTACGGCAACTACGGCCTCGCGGTCAACTAACTCGATGCGAGCCACGCCAACATTTAGTTGAATCGCTTCAATTACTCCGTCGATTGCTTCGCGCACACTGTCAAACTGCATGGTCGCCGCAGCAATCACCTCGGGGATGCCAAACACGCGCAGAGTTAACTCAGTGATCACACCGAGAGTTCCCTCTGAGCCAACGAACAAGTGCGTCAAGTCATAACCTGCTGATGTTTTTCGCGCTCGACGCGACGTCGTAATTATCTCTCCGTTGGCAGTCACAACGGTGAGGCTCATCACAAGTTGTTTCATTGCACCGTATTTGACTGTCGTCGTGCCCGACGCCCCCGTAGAAGCCATGCCCCCTAAAGTTGCATCAGCACCCGGATCAACCGGAAAAAACAAACCATAACGCGAGAGATGCTCGTTCAATTGTTTGCGTCGTACACCTGGCTGGATCGTGCAATCCAAATCTTCACTGCTGACGCGCAAAATTTTGTCCATTTGCGAGAGATCTAGCGATATACCGCCACGCACTGGCGTGCTGTTGCCTTCAAGCGATGTACCAGCACCCCATGCAACAACTGGTGTTCTATATTCATTGCAAATTTTCAATGTCGTGGCTACATCTTGAGTGCACGTGGCAAATACAACAGCCTCGGGCAAATTCGGCGTATGAAAACTTTCGTCTTTTGAGTGGTGCTCACGAATCGTTGCGTTGACCGATACTTTTTCTCCAAGCGCAGCCTTCAATTCATCAATCACCATTCACTTATCTTAAACCGAGCAATAACTAAACATCCCACCAAGACGATTAGTCTGTGATGACGATGAGCTACCCAGACATTAAGCGGCGCCTTGATGCGGGTGAAATAGTCGTGCTTGACGGCGGTACCGGCACGGAACTTCAACGGCGCGGTGCGCAAATGGATCCAGCAGCATGGTGCGGGCCAGCATCGCTCAACAACAGCGAGCTACTTACTCAGGTGCACCTCGATTACATTGACGCAGGTGCCGACGTAATTACAGCCAACACTTTTGCGTCTTCACGTTTAATGCTCACGCCTGCTGGTTTTGCTGATCGCGTCGAAGAGATCAACCGCATTGCAGTCGAGGCGGCTTTGCGTGCACGAGATTTGGCAACTGCAAAGTCACCAAGCCGCAAAATTGCTGTAGCTGGCTCGCTCTCGCACATGCTGCCCGTGGCTGCTGGCACTGCAAAAGTTGATCAGGCCCAAGTGCCTTCAAGCGGAGAACTCGCACACGCATTTGGTGAACTCGCAGGTATTTTGAAATCTTCTGGCGTCGATCACATCATGCTCGAAATGATGTACGAACCAACTCGTGTGCCGCTTGTTTTGAAAGCCGCACTTGAAACTGGTCTGCCAGTTTGGTTCGGCATGAGCGCCCGTCGTGCAAAAGACGGTCGCGCTATCAGTTTTGATCAACACAACGAGTTTCCACTTGAAGAGATCACAAAGTTGATTCCAAAAACTGGTGTTGATGTTGCCGGCGTCATGCACACAGGCGCCGAGATCATCGGCGAGACTCTCTCGGCAATTCGCAAAAACTTTTCTGGTCCATTGTCGGCCTACCCAGACTCGGGCTACTTCGAAATGCCCGACTGGCGGTTCGTCGACGTGATCGCACCAGACCGATTAGAGAAGTTTTTTGCCGAATGGGTCAAACTCGGCGCACAACTAATCGGTGGATGTTGCGGTCTCACTGTCGACCACATCCACGCCGCCTCCCACGCCGCCCACGTGCACCCCAACTAACTCGCCAACCCTCTCTGCCTCCCACAACCGCGCAAGAATAATACCTGACTAAATTAGTCGGGTTTAGGGGTAGGCTGGGGCACATGACAAAGCATTATCCATTTCCGAATCCAGCAAACGAAACTTCGGCACGACTTGTCGCCGGTGGTGTCGTAATAATCAGCGCGGCATTTCTGTTCACCAACTCGACACTCATACTTCTCGCACTCACCTATGGCTTTGCCGCGCGCGTAGTAGCCGGCCCCGCATTCAGCCCACTCGCACTACTCGTGACACGCATCATCACTCCAAAATTAAATTTCAATCACAAATTCGTGCCTGGCCCACCGAAAAGATTCGCCCAAACAATCGGATTAACCTTCGCCGCGACAGCACTCACCTTTTCATTGCTCGACTATTCACTCGCGGCAAATCTCGTCATCGCCGCACTGATCTTTGCCGCAACTCTTGAGTCAGTTTTTGCGGTTTGCCTCGGCTGCATCATGTTTAGTTTCTTGATGAAACTTGGTGTAATTCCGCAAAGTGTTTGCGAGTCGTGCAACGACATCACTCTGCGCACACAAACTGTCGGCGCAGCAAACTAACTCGTCGAACATCGAACCATCGCAGCCCACACTGCGCAATTATCTAGACCGATTGCACCAACCGAAAAGTCAAATTAATGCGCGAGCCGACAGGCTTTGCCGTTTTGGCAATCTGATGCACCCAACATTGCTGCGAGAGCCCCGACATCACGAGCAAAGATCCATCTTCTAAATCAACTTTCACAGTTTCTTTTGTTTCACGATGTCGCAAGTCAAAACGCCGCGTCGCACCCAAACTCACCGACGCAATTGTCGGCTCGCGACCGTTGATCGCTTCGTTATCTGAATGCCAACTCACACTGTCGCGGCCATCTCGGTAAAGATTGACCAACACTGAGTTAAATTTTGCCCCCGCCACCGTCTCGCAGCGCCGACGAAACTCGTGCAAAATTTCAGTCATCGGGTGAGCAACGCGTTTGATGCCCGAATACACGTAACTCACACCCGTGTCGGTGTGCCAAGTCGAAAAGCCCGCCTGCGGATACTTCTTGCCAAACATTACGATCTCGGGCTGCTCCCACGGAGTGCTTTCTCGCAACAAATCAAACGCCTCACAAGAAAACGTTTCGTCAAAAATTCGATTGTGCAAAATTGCACTTCCATCAAAAGGCAACAACTCTCGCGGCTCACCAAACAGGCTTAAAGTTGCCATAACTAACAACATTCTGACACGACTAAAAGTCAATCGTGGTCTATGATTAGCCATCGGAGGAATTGATCAAATGAAACCAGAAACAGTTTTGCGAGTCACCACACTTCTTGCCGCGGCGGCAAGCCTCGTGTTGAGCGTCTGGCTCTACTTCCAGAGCGACTCAATTGAAGATCGCCTTAATGGCGTTTACGTCGGTGTTTGGGTGCCGTCGATTCTTGCACTCGGCGCGTTCATGTTGGCCGGCAAGAGCAACGAGAAGTAAATATGTCTCTTGCGGCACTCTTCGGCTTTGGCAGCGTGATTTTTATAATCGTGATGACTGGCGCATTTGTTTACGGGATGACTTCTCTGCGGGCGGCAGCCGATCGCGATAACTATCGTCCGGGCACAACAAAAAGCTGACTACCGCCTAGATAGAACCAGATAGCGCCTAGTTGGCACCTAGCTAACGCGTTTTGGCAATCCGACGCGAACAGGCAAGCCAGAAGAGAACATCACGTGCGGTTCGCCGTTGACAGCAACTGTCGGTGCGGCAAAACCCGCGGCTTCAATCAGCGAATCATCTAGGGAGATAATTTCTGCGCGCTGTAAGCGCCAAGGCTCGTGCGAGATCGGCGCATAACGCAACCTGCCACCACGAGTTGTCGTATAAAGCCCCCACCGCGCACTGAGAAAAACTTCAAGCGGTGACGGCGAAATAATTTGCTCACCGATTTTCAAACGAATGTTCGTGTGCGGTTTTTTGGTGCCGCGATTTAGATCGGGTGTTCCATTCGTGCTTTGCGCACTTGCCTCACTGCCCGCACGGGGCCAACGTCGCTCGACCATTGTGTGCAACTCGTCGCCCACTCGCTTATTGCTGGCTCGACCAAAACAATACGGCAGCGTATAGGTCGTGCGCGCGACGATCGTCGGCAACAACCGATTTATATCCAACGAACAAAACCAAACACCAGGCACACCATTGCGACGCACGTACGTGCGCACATTAATTTCGGCAAACGAACCGAGATATGGCACACCTGGCAAACCCGGCACACCAATGCCGCGCATCGAAAAAGGAATCAGCCCAACCCACGCCGAGCCGTCGCAAACATCGACTTCGAGTCCGTCTGGCAAAATTCGCGCAACCTCGTCGACGCTGTAGCGAAAGTGAATATATGCGAGGTCATACCAACCTTGTTTCATCACCGCGCGGCGCACGGGCTGAGGGCAAACTTCTGAATAACTCATCGCTGCTCTTTACGCACGCACGACTTGCAGCAACATCGCAACGCAAACAACTGCACGCGCACTCCAGGCGATTGTTCGCGGCCAATTAGTCACAACTAGTCGTCGACCAACTTCGACAGTTGGGTTTGTCGCCATCTTCGAATGCAGCGGCACCGACAAAAACACTGTGCTGCCAAGCGCAACTGCCAACAACACTGCGCCGAGCCATGGCAAAGCCAAACTCACCGCATCGGGGCGACTGAAGAGCAACCACAAAGTTGTTGCACCTTCAGCAGCCATCGGCAAGGCCAACACTTGACCCGTGCGTCGCTGATGCTCGACTGCAGTCTCGACTGCACGATCAATCGGCACAGTCGCCAACAGCGGATAATGAACCCATTGCACGAACCAGATGACGCCAGTCATCACCGCCGTAGCAACAGAATTCACTAACAAAACTGATTCAATCACAATTTACTCACTTCTGCAGAATACTCTGATAACTGTTAACTCAACTTGCGAAACGCAAAAAGGTAAATTTGGCTTAGTGAATAACGACGCGGTAGAAAGCAAACTTGTTGACACTTCAAACAATGTTTGCCTGCGAACTGTTACTTGGGGTAAACCAGAAACTCATAAGCAAACACCCATCGTGCTCGTGCACGGCTTGGCATCTAACGCAATGTTGTGGGAAGGCGCCGCACTCGCCTTGTCGTCGCTCGGCCATCTCGTCACCGCGGTTGATCTTCGCGGTCACGGCCTGAGTGAAAAACCCGATACGGGTTACGACATGCAAACCGTGACTAAAGATCTAGCCGGGCTTTTGCGCGAAATTCAAAAACATAACTTTGTTGCGCCAGTCGTGTGTGGTCAGTCATGGGGCGGCAATGTTGTGCTCGAACTCGCATACACTGAGCCCGAGTTGGTGCGCGGTGTTGTCTGTGTTGACGGCGGCTTTCTTGAACTGCAAAATCATTTTTCAAATTGGGATGATTGCGCTCAAGCATTACGACCACCCGCGATAGCTGGCACCCGCATTGATGACTTTCGAAAATATTTGCAGCGCAGTCACCAAGATTGGCCCGAGACCGGCATCAATGGTGCGCTCGCCTGCATGGAGCACATGCCTGACGGTACATTGCGACCTTGGTTAAATCTTGAGCGTCACATGATGATCTTGCGCGGACTATGGGAGCATCTTCCGACACATATATATAGCCAAATTTCTGTGCCCGTGATGTTTGTCCCGGCTGAAGGCGCGAACAGTGTGTTCAACGACTCAAAACGCAGTGCAATTCAACTCGCCGAGCAATTAGTGCCCAAGGTGCGGGTTGAATGGTTTAGCCCCGCTGATCATGACTTGCATGCCCAACACCCTGAGCGATTTGCCCAAGTCGTGCATGCAGCCATAACCGACGGATTCTTCTGATGACAACGCCACACATTCTTGCCGTAATGGGTTCAGGCGAAACTGCGCCGACGATGGTGACTACACATCGAATGCTTGCTGGCAAACTTCAAAAATCTGCTCGCGCAGTTTTGCTTGACACACCTTACGGGTTTCAAGAAAATGCACCAGAACTCGCAACAAAAGCTGTCGAATACTTTCAAACAAGCATCAACCTCGGTCTTGAGGTTGCAGGACTCACCGAAATAATTGGTGCTGATTCTTTAAGCGTCGAGCGTGGTCTGCAAAAAGTTGCCGACGCTGACTATGTTTTTGCGGGGCCAGGTTCGCCAACTTATGCGTTGCGACAGTGGTCTGGCACCCCACTTGCTGGTCTGCTGAGCAAGAAACTTCGCGACGGCGGAATTGTGACGTTTGCGTCGGCAGCCGCGCTGACACTCGGGGGATTCACCTTACCTGTTTATGAAATTTACAAAGTTGGCGAAGATCCGCGTTGGCTCGACGGTCTCAATATTCTCGGCGAGATCGGTGTCAACGTTGCCTTAATTCCGCATTACAACAATGCTGAGGGCGGTCACCACGACACACGGTTTTGTTATATGGGAGAACGCCGATTGTCGATGCTCGAGCGCGAATTACCTGCAGATGTTTATGTCCTCGGTGTTGACGAACACACTGGCATGGTCATCGACCTCGACGCACAGAACGTAACTGTCGTCGGCAAAGGCGTTGTAACAATTCGAGTTCGTGGCGAATCGACACAAATTGCATCGGGCGAAACTTTTTCGATCGATCGTTTGCGCGACCCGCAGTCGACAGCGGCACCTACTGCAAAAGTCAAAACCGATAATCGCCCATCTGAGTCTGTGTCTGTGGGTGCGACTCAGTCGCCGACGGTTTTTGACAATAATCTTCGCGAAGCAACTGATCGCTTAAATCAAGTTTTTGCCACTGCGCTTGCCAACGCAGATGCCGACGGCGCAGCACGCGCAGCACTCGAGTTAGACGATGCGATCGTTGGTTGGTCGGGTGACACATTGCAAAGTGACGCAACTAACCATGCTCGCGCGGTCTTGCGCAGCATGATCACGCGATTAGCGGGTGCAGCAACAGGTGGCTTACGCGACCCGCGCGATGTACTCGGGCCTTTTGTGCAGGTACTTCTTGATTTGCGCGCTCAGGTGCGGGCCGACAAACGATTCGATTTATCAGACATCATTCGCGACCGATTAGCCGCGCTAAATGTTGAAGTTCGCGACACGCCAGAAGGCGCCGTGTGGGATTTTCGAACTAGCTAACTAGCGCGCAAATTAGAGATGGCCGAGCGACGCCATCTTGGCACGGTTTCGAGTGCCAGCAATCGCGTAAACAACAATGAAAATAATCGCGTCTAACAAAATAATTGTTGCACTCGCCGAGGTGTCTAAGTGATAGCTCAAGTTCATGCCAAAAAAGCAAGTTACTGCGCCAATAATTGGCGAAACCCACAAAAGTCTTGAAAAACTATTTGTCGTCATTCGTGCCGACGCAGCCGGAATCACCAACAGCGCCGAAATCAGCAACGTGCCAATCACGCGCATCGTTACCAGAATTGTCAGCGAGATCATCGCCAACAACACAGCCTCAACGAGCGAGACTCGAACATTGCTGACTTGGGCAACATCTCTATCGAAAGTCGAAAAAAGCAACTTGCGATAACCGAGCACGACTACTGCAAGACCCAAAAAGGCAACGAGCGAAACGGCGTAGATATCTGCCACTTTCACACCAAGCACACTGCCAAACAACACTGCCTCGATGCTCTTCGAGGCTTGGCCGTATCGATTCATCAATGCCAGACCAAGTGCGAACGAAGCCGTCGTGACGACGCCAATTGCAGCATCTGCACCAATCACACGTCTTCGTGCGACTCTGGCAATTAACAAACCTGACACGACACCCCAAATGCCGGCACCCAAAAAATAGTTCACTTTCATTACTGCACTTGCTGCCGCGCCACCAAAAACTGCGTGCGACAAACCGTGTCCGATATAACTCATGCCACGCAGAATTACAAAAACTCCGAGCAAGCCACACAACGCCCCAGCGATTGTTGCAACAATCAAGCCGTTTCGAAAGAACTGAAACTCATATGGCTCGAACAAATCAAATGCAAAAATCATTTGCCTTCTCCGCGCATTGCAACTCGACCGTGATCAACTACCAGCGGCATACCGCCATGCTCAAGCACTTCCATTGGCGCGCCATAAGTGACTTCAAGAACCTCTGACGTAAGCACTTCGCGCGGACTTCCGTCGGCAATCACAGTCTTTTTGAAACAGACAACTCGAGGCAAGTGGGCTGCCAAACCATTTAGGTCATGCGTTGTCAACACAATGGTCAGACCCTCTTGGTGAAGATCTGCAAGCAGGTGCAAAATTTCGTGACGTGTTCGAACATCTACACCCGAGGTTGGTTCGTCCAAAATTAAAACATCGGGCTGACAAAACATCGCCCTTGCAAGAAACACACGCTGTTGCTGCCCACCAGAAAGTTCTCGAATGTGTCGGCCCGCAACCTCAGCGATGCCAAGTTTTTCAAGCACTTCTCGAACATCGGCGCGCTCTTTTGATGTAATTCTTGGCCACCACTTAGTTTTTGTACGAGTCATCACAATTACTTCTTCGACTGTGACCGGAAAGTACCAATCAACTGTTTCGACTTGCGGCACATAACCAATCGTCAAGCGAGGATCAATAGTTATAGAACCATGGGCAACTGGTTGTGAGCCAATTATTGCCTTCAATAAAGTTGTTTTGCCAGAACCAGACGGGCCGACAATGCCTACGAACTCTCCCCGATTAATCGTCAAATAAACATCTTCGACAACCGACGCGTTGCCATAGGTGCACGAAACATGTTCGCAAACAATCAATGGGCTGTCGGTTTTACTGAGGATACTTTGCCTCATCTTTGACAACGTCTCGAACATCAAGAGACTTCAACGCTGAAGCGTCACCGCCGAGCGCCTCAACGATTGTCACAAAATTAAACCTCATTAAACCTAGCCATGAGTGTTCTGAGTCTCCTGGTTCGCCAAGCAAGTCATCATCGCGCAAAACATCAACATATCGCACGTCAGTTTCGACACCAATTTGTTCGAGCACGGTTGACGGAAACACTTCGCTACCAAAAATCGCTTTTACTTTTTGGCTTTTCACCTGAGAAATCAGTTCAGCAATATCTTTTGGGGTCGGCTCATCAAAAGATGAAGGCTGAATTGCGCCCACCACCGTGAAACCATAATTAGTCGCAAAATAGGCGTAAGCGTCGTGATATGTCAGCAGTTTGCGTTGATCTTCGGGGATGGTCGCAGTCGCAATCTTTGTTGCTTCATCGAGTGCATCAATCTTTATTGCGAATGCAGAAAAATTGCGCTCGTAAATCGCTGCATTCGATGGGTCGCGGCGCACGAGCACATCTCTAACAACTTGCGCATACTGTTTTGCCATTGGCGGGTTTGTCCATAAGTGAGGGTTGGGCTTGCCACCCTCTTTCGGAAACGAGAAATCAAAAATATATTCAGATTCGGGCAGTGTTTCGGTGCCAAGTTCGCAAACACTTGAGCCTTGTCGAATATTTGCCAGGGCAAGATCTTTAGTCGGCTCTTCAAGCACAAGGCCGTTAATAAAAATAATGTCTGCCGACTCGAGCGTTGCCGCGTCACTTGGTCGTGGTTCGAAGGTGTGCGAGTTTGTACCTTCAGGCACGATGCCCGTGATTATCGCCGACGAACCGCCTGCAATGTTTGCCACAATGCTCGTAATCGGCGCAACAGTTGTGGCTATTTTGATCGCCCTGTCGCGAACTACATCTCCGAGTGAGCAGCCAACACTTTGTGAAGTTGAACCTTGGCCACTGCCAGAACAACTCGCAATAAATATTGATAGAGCAAGAACAGTCTTAATCTTCATAATTTTGCAACTCAGCTTTCTATTATTTTGTCGAGTATTTGTGCAGTTCGAAGCGAATCACTTGTTGGCATTACCCAACCAGAACCACTTGCAATCTGCTCGCCAACCTGTTGAATCATTTCGACGAATGCATCTACTTGCTCAAAATTTTCGATGTTATCGTTCACGCGTAACGAACTCGGCTCGCGCCAAGTTGAAAAAGCTTCACCCGCGGCAGTTGCGATAATGCCAGAACTACCTTCGATCTTCAATATCTGGGGTACATCTTTTTCAAATGAGCTCATCAACTGAACGCTTGTTTTGTCGTTGATCATCGCTTTAACTTCGGTCGTCAAATCAATTTTTGTAGGGCCAATCTTTCGATCAACACTGTTTATTTTCAAATCACTTGCACCTTGAGTGAGTGCAACCCACATATTTGCTTGGTAGCAGCCAATATCAAGCAACGCACCGCCGCCCAATAATGGGTCAAGCCGATAGTTCTCTGTCATTTCTGATTTGAAACCCCATTGCGACACGATTGATTTGATTTCACCAATCGCGCCAGATTCGACTAATTCGACAATGCGACTAAATCGCGGGTGCCAGCGAGTCCAAACTGCTTCTATCAATAAGCGATTACAGCGCTTCGAACACTCGATCATTTGATGAACTTCAAACGCGTTAAGACCAAGTGGCTTTTCACACAACACATGTTTGCCTGCTTCAAGCGACTTCGTTACCCATTCAAGATGCTGATGGTTCCCAAGGCTTATATATACGACTTCAATCTGCGGATCATCTAGCAACTCTTGGTAAGAGCTGTAGACATTTTGTGGCTCAAGTTTTTTCGAACGAGCAACATCTCGACTCGCCACACCAAAAAGTTGGGCATTTTTTGCGGCATGTACAGCCGGCGCCGTTGCCCGATTGGCAATCCACCCAGCACCGAGAAAACCCCACTTGACCGACATGACTAAACCAAACTTGAAGTGATTCTGTCACGCAATTTGGGCACGACTGGCATTGCGTTGTTGAGAGCCGATTCTTCTGCTGCTTGCATAATCGAAACGACGTTGCGCGATTGCAAAGCGGTAACCGACATCGGTGTGCCATTGGTCAGATAATCAACTATCGATTTATGAAATTCGAATTCATCTTGTTTTTCGAGTTCAACTGTTTGTGATGTGCCATCTTGACGATGCAATTTCAAAATAGCCGGAAGATCGGCTACAGCAGGCTCAGCCATCGGGTTCCAGTCGCCGACGATGGCACCAAGTGTGCCGAGCACATAAAACTTTGGCTTTCTTGCAGCTGCGAGATCTGAGTGAACAAATGTGGCTTGCTTGCCAGTCTTGAAAGTAATTGTTACTTGAGCATGATCGGCGTTTGTTGCGTGCGTCCAAACTCGCTTTTGATTTTGTCCACTCACGTGGGCGACATCATCAGAAATTAAGTTCAAAATTTGGTCAATGAAATGACTTCCCCAATCAAAAATTGCGCCACCAGAAACCGACGCATCTGAGTGCCAATAATCGCACGGACGCGAGTAGCCGCCGACAAAAGTGTCGAGTTGATAAACCTCGCCAATTACTCCGGATGCAATGAGAGATCGCATAGTTACAAAATCCGCATCAAAGCGACGATTTTGATACACAACGAGTAGCAATTTTTTGTCTTCGGCCAATTTGATCAATTCGTCACACTCGTTGGCAGTGAGCGCCATTGGCTTTTCAAGAACAACATTGATGTTGCGCTCTAGAGATTCTTTTGCCCAGCGAAAGTGACTGTTTGGCGGTGTTGAAATTACAACTAAGTCAAGCAAGCCCGAGTCAAGCATCTCGGTTGCGTCGCTGAAGCCAACAAAGTCGGTCGCGAGTTCGCGAGCCGCAGCGATTCGCTCAGGCTTCGAATCACAAACAGCAGTTAAAACTAAACCTTTGGTATTTTGAACCGCCAGATTGTGTTCGTAACCAATCGCCCCATAGGCAAGCAAACCAACCCTGATCGGTTTATTGAGCATTGTCGTTATAACTCTATTGTGATGTCATTAATACCGCACCGCGCCGAGCAAATTGAAACACGAAAGTGACATTGTGGCATTGTGACACTCGTCGTGCGGTGTCACAGAAACGGAACTTGTGAAACCTTTGCGGTGAATTCGCCGTCGGGGGTTTGAACAATCACTTGGGTGCCGACTGGGGTGTAGTCAATAGCGAGTTGACCAAGCGAAACATTCGTTTCGAGTCGTGGCGACCAAACAGCCGAAGTGACCGAACCAATTTGCTTGCCGTTCACTTTGACTGCCCACGGGTTGCGATTCGCCAAAACTTTTGGTCCATCAATTGTTAAACCACAAACACGACGATCAATGCCCCGCTTGGCAACCGCACGAATCGCATCTAAACCAATTGCTTCAATGTCGGCATCGAGCGAAACATATTGTTCCATTGCCGCTTCGAGTGGTGTGTCTGCGCGAGTGATGTCAGAACCGTAAGTCATCAAGCCTGCCTCGATGCGCTCGATCAAATTCGGGCAACCCGGGCCAATATCAAACTGCTTGCCCGCTTCGGCCAACGCATCATAAAGTTGCAATCCGATTACAGCGTCGTCGACATAAATTTCGAAACCACCTTGGGCACTCCAGCCACTGCGTGCGACCAAAAAATTATGTCCGCGAAATTCGAGATTGTCGAACCTGAAAAACTTGGTTTTTCGAACTGCCTCACCAAAAACGGCAACAACGACATCTTCGGCTTTTGGTCCCTGCACGGCGAGCGGCCAAATCTCTGGTTCAAAAATCTGCACATCAAGCTTCATGCCGAGTGCGATGCCTTGTGCCCAGAGCAAAATATCTAGGTCTGAAATCGAAAACCAAAATCGATCTTCAGCGACTCGAATTGCAACTGGGTCGTTAAGCAAAAAACCATCTTGGTCACAAACCGGCGCGAGCGCACATCGACCGATTTCGAGTTTGCGCAAATCGCGCACCGTCATCAATTGTGCAAGTCGTGCGGCATCTGGGCCACGCATTTCAACCTGACGCTGACAAGAAACATCCCACAGTTGAACTTTGCTACGGAGATGAAAATAATCTTCTTCGACCCCACGAATGCGGGTCGGCAACAACATGTGGTTATAAATCGTGTACGCCTGCACGCCGAAATCTTCAACACGACTTGAAAACGGTGTCGAACGAGTGCGACGCGTAATCGCTAATTGTGGCGCATTTTTTGGCGGCTGAATTGTAGGTGTGTAGATCATCGTCATGGGCCGACCCACTTGATCTGACAAATTTCAGCGCTGCGACCTTCGAAGTTCCATACTCGGCCGAACGCACGCACTCGACCTTGTGCCGCCTTGGCCACAACGACTTCTGGGCCCATCCAATATTGCGTATTTACCACGCTCACCTCTTCGTTTTCGCGCGCGCCACCAATTGGCTCTACAGCACCCTGAATGAACTTGCCGACACTCAACGATCGCTTTTGACCTTCGGTGACATAACTAATCGGTGACCGTGACGCGCCAAGATATTCACCGACGAGCAACTTGAATAATCCTGTTGTGCCACGACTTGCACCAGTGAAAATGTTTTCGATCTTCTCGAATTGTTCATCGGTTGCGCGCTCGTCAATCCATAGAGCGGTTGTCCAGTTGCCGCGCTCCATTTTGCCCGGAATATCTAGCAGCATCGCCACGTTCAACCCTGACAAAAATGTCAACCCTGATTTGCCTTTATCGATACGCACACCCAGCCACGCCTGACAGTAACCCTCTGTAGGCGGATGTGTGCCAAGTGAAACAACGCACGGGCAAAACACCGTGCAGTTGCAGTTCAAAATTAATTCGCCCTCGATTGACCAATTCTCTGTGCCCATAAATTTATTTCCTTTCGTTTTTTTAATTTTGTTACGGATTTAAATGATTGTGCGCGCCACCAGCACCAGAAAACAGGCTCACAAAAACTGCGATACCCCAAACGATTATCAAAACACCAAGCGGTGTAGTTAGCCGACGCCCAATCACGGGAAACTTTTCGACTGCCATCACTGCGGCGCTCAACACCATGAACCAAATATTTGTCAGGCCGCCGACGAATGCGAGCAGCATCAAAGCCCAACAACAGCCAACACAAGTAACACCGTGACGCAGCCCCATTTTTAGTCCCCCACTGACGCCGTCGCGCCAATGACGCAGAAAAAACTGCATCGGTGCAAGACACTCAGATTGACAACGTTGCTTGAGTGAAGAAAATTGATACAGGCCAGCGGTTATTAACAAACCAGAGCTCAATGACTTGTTCAAGCCTGTGTGTGCATCTAACAAGTTGATTTCGCCGATCATCAGTTGCAGCGACGATGCGACAAGTGCGAAGCCAAACCAAATGACCGAATAGCCGAAAACAAAAGCCCACCAAATCAATTGCGTTGCATTCTGCGTAATGCTATGAAGTGACTGCAAAACCGGCACAGCCGTCGTTGACATCATCACCAAGGTCATCAATACCCACATCAAAAAAACATTTGAAGGCGCGTGCGAATGAACAGAACCACCCATCGAAAGATGATGCTGCATCAACAACCACCAACCGCCCGCAACTGCCAACATAAAAAACGGCCATGGCGAATTAGCGACTAATTTGCTCTGAATCATTGCCGATTACTATAGTTATCACTTATGAGCGCACGCAAACCGGCGACGACCAACAATTTGATGCAGTTCGACTCGGTCGGTTTTGCCAGCCTGCTAAATAGCAAGCGCAACCAACTGGGTTGGTCGACTCGCGAACTCGCCCATCGGGCGAAGATCTCTCAGCCATATGTTGTCGCCCTCGAGCGGGCTCGTAATACAAATTCAAAAACGAAAAAGACACCAACGCCAACAGTCGATGTCATCGCCCAATTAGCTTTTGCACTCGACCTCGATGCAAACACCCTGTTCGCTCGGGCGATGAAGATTGCGAGTCGCCATGTGTTGCTCGTCGTAGACGAAACGGCGCCAACACCACTGAAAATCGTTCGACAATCATCGATCAACCAACCACAGAATTGGCTTTGCGCAGCAAAGTCTGGCGACATAAGTTTGCGTCGCGAAAAATCGAGACAATACAAACCAGCAGATATTGCTCAAGCACTAAACAACGAATTACAAAATCTGCGCGGCAAAATAGCTAACCAAACACTGGGTCTAATTTTCAGCGAAACCTCAGAGGCGATGACCGAATTCGACAACCCTCAAGCGGTGCTCAAGTTTGAACACAAGTGGGCAGATGTTGTTAATAAGGCAGCAACTTCAGTCGACGCACAATCTGCTTTCAATATCTGCGTTTACAAAATTGCAGATCTAAAAACTCTTGCCAACCCGACTAAAGCGTTCAACGAACTCGTCGAAGTTCACGACGAACTATGGACTTATACGAACTCAATGCTGGTGCTATCTGACTCATCATTGACACAAAGTCACATAACCAATATCCGTGAACTCTTGAAGAAGTAAGCAACTACTAAACAGAAAAGAGAAGAAACTATGAACACACTCAACACACCAAAAACAAGTCGAGCATTCACAGTCAGCAAAACCGAGTCAGGTTGGGCGCGCAAAATTATCGACATGCCAATCGACCAACTCGGCGACGGTGATGTGCTGATTCAAGTCGAATACTCAGGCATCAATTTCAAAGACGGTTTGGCCAGCACCGAATCTGGGCGTATTGCGCGCATTGATCCGCTGATTGGCGGCGTCGATCTTGCCGGCAAGGTTGTCGAGTCATCGAACGCAAACTTCAAAGTCGGCACGAGCGTTATCGGCCACGGTTACGACATCGGCGTCGCACATCACGGCGGTTTTTCGCAATACGCGCGAATGCAGTCTTCATGGCTTGTGCCCATGCCCGCAGGTCTCGACTCACGCACCGCAATGATGATCGGCACCGCGGGTTATACGGCTGCGCTTTCTATTGACGCTCTTGAAAAAGCAGGACTCAAACCGGGTTCTGGCCCAGTTCTTGTCACTGGCGCAACCGGCGGTGTGGGTTCGGTTGCAGTCGGCATGCTCGCTATGCGTGGCTACGAAGTTGTTGCCAGCACTGGCAAACCAGAAACTGCCGAGTGGCTCAAACAAATTGGTGCCAGCGAAATTATTGATCGCGCCGAAACTTCAGCTGAGTCGCCAAAGCCACTCGAGCGCGAACGCTGGGCAGGTGCAGTTGACTGTGTTGGTGGCGCAACACTTGCCTACATTTTTCGCACTCTCAAATATGGATGCAGCGTCGCTGCAAGTGGGCTCACCGGCGGCACAGGCATTTCAACAACTGTGATGCCATTCATTTTACGCGGTGTCAACTTGCTTGGCATCGACAGTGTGCAAACGCCAATCGAACCGCGCAAGGCAATGTGGCAGCGCATCGCCACCGACCTGAAACCGACTTGGCTCGAAACACAGAATGTCGAGATCATCGGCCTCAACGACTTGAGCGAGCAACTCGACAAAATCTTGGCGGGCAAAATGCGCGGTCGAGTGTTGGTCAACCCGTATTTATAACACTTGTCTAAACTGCGTTAATATTTAGCCAATCGCTCAAAGGACACGCATTATGGCCACAAAAGTAAACGCAGACCAGCTTCAGAAAGCAAAGGCGGGCAAAGGTTTTATCGCCGCACTTGATCAGAGCGGTGGCAGCACGCCAAAGGCGCTCAAACTTTATGGCGTCGAAGAGTCAGAGTATAAAAACGATGCTGAGATGTTTGACCTCATTCACGCGATGCGGACGCGAATTATCAGCAGCCCAGTTTTCACCAGTGAGCGAATCTTGGGTGCGATTCTTTTTGAGATGACGATGAACCGCACAATTGACGGCAAAGGAACCGCTGAGTTTCTTTGGCAAAACAAACAAATTCTGCCATTCTTAAAAATTGACAATGGTTTGGCTGACGACGCCAACGGCGCACAAACTATGAAACCGATCCCAGAATTGGGCACACGACTTGAAAGCGCAAAATCTCACGGTGTGTTCGGTACAAAAATGCGCTCAGTTATAAAACTTGCTAACCAAACTGGTATCAGCGATGTCGTAAAGCAGCAATTTGAAATCGGCAAAGAAATAGTCGACGCAGGTCTTGTGCCAATCATCGAGCCAGAGGTCGACATTAAGAGCCCAGAAAAGAGCCCCGCTGAAGTAATTCTGAAAGCCGAAATTCTCGGTCAGTTAAATTCTCTCAACGGCGATCAAAACGTAATGCTCAAACTCACGTTGCCTAATGAGACTGGTTTTTTTGGCGAATTCGTTAAACATCCACGAGTAATTCGAGTTGTTGCGCTTTCAGGCGGCTACAGCCGCGAAGAAGCCAACAAACAACTGGCCAAAAACCCCGGCGTCATCGCCAGTTTCTCGCGTGCCCTCACTGAAGGTTTGTCGGCCAAACAAACCGAATCGCAGTTCAACGGTGCCCTCGATGCAGCAATCCAGAGCATCTTCGAAGCCTCAAACAAATAGCCCAAAACGGCGCTATATGCGCTGTTTTAGATAGGTTCGGCTATTTTTCGGTCTATTTTTCGGCGTCAAATAAGGCAATTTGGGTAATCCACCAAAATCACTTGACCATCTAATACCTTTGAGGGATATGAAAAAACGTGACCTCATCCAAGCAGTAGCTATCCACGCCGACGTCGACAAAAAGACAGCAACTGCTGTCGTCGAAGGCACAATTGACGTAATCTTGGCCGCAGTTGCCAAGGGTGACGTCGTCAACATTTCGGGTTTCGCGAAATTCGCGAAGAAGTACCGACCAGCCCGCATGGCTCGTAACCCGGCAACTGGTGAGCAAGTGCAAGTGAAGGCAAAAACTGTTGCCAAAATCACCGCACTCAAGGGCTTCAAAGACGTCGCACTCGGTGTTGCAAAGCCACCAAAAATCGTGACAGTGCGCAAGCCTGTTGCTCCTGCCAAGCCAGCAGCAAAAAAGAAGCGCTAAACAAAGTCCGACCTAGTCGGACAACTTAAAAGCACCACTACCTTCTATTCACGCGTACCAACACTCGCCACCATTTAAGGTGTTGAGATGATCTCGAGCGCAGATGCGTTAGCGACCAAAGCAGGCGTACGCATTCTCGAGCAAAACGGCAATGCGGTTGATGCTGCAATTGCAACGAGTGCAACAATGGCGGTTGTCGCACCGCATCTTTGTGGCATGGGCGGCGATCTATTCGCGTTAGTGCACGTCGATGGTCAAGTGCACTCGCTTAACGCCGCTGGACGCGCCGGCTCTGGCATCAACCCAGAACAACTGCGACAACAAGGTTTTACATACGTGCCAATGACTGCGAACTTCAATTCGGTAACTGTGCCCGGATGTGTTGCCGGATGGCTCGCCCTTCATGAACGCTTTGGCAATCTGCCCCTCGAACTTTTGTTTGCCGATGCGATTCTGCTTGC
>JBIKVV010000042.1:0-10832 GCA_044356655.1 Ilumatobacteraceae bacterium | reverse complement strand
TCGCGTACCAAGATCGATGCCCAGGCTGCGCATTGACGGTTTAGACAATTTTGCTGGATGCTTGTGCCGCGGCGAGCAATGCCTCGTCAAGAGCGGCCGCATTTTTGCCACCTGCAGTCGCAATGTCACCCTTGCCGCCGCCTCCGCCGCCAACCATTTTTGCAGCCTGACTAATCAGGTCGCCTGCAGGTATCGCCACGCCCGCACCGGTTGCTGCGACCAACGCAACACCACCAGTTGAAGTCACGCCACCAAGCACTACGGCTTTAATTTCTTTGTTGGCCCGAATCGCCAACGCCAACTCTCTCAGATCGCTTGGTGAAAGACCGTCAACTCGCTGGACAACGACACCGTCTTTATTTTTGCTGACAAATTCAGCTGCTCGACCACGGGCCGCCGCTGATCGCAGCGACTTAAGTTCATCATTTAACTCTTTGACCTCAGCGATTTTTCTTGACATCGATTCGACAAGCGCTGCAGAATTTGTGTCTAGCAGTTCATTGAGTTTCTGAATCGTGCGCGCAGTTGAAATCACATAGTCGACAGCATTTTGCCCGGTCACTGCCTCAATTCGGCGCAGATTTGACCCAATCGAGCCTTCTTCGACTATTTTGATCAAACCGATATCGCCAGTGGCTGCCGCGTGAGTGCCGCCGCACAACTCGATTGAGTCTCCGGCTTCTAAAACACGAACCATATCACCATACTTGTCACCAAAAAATGCGATCGCGCCAGCTTGGGTCGCTTTTTCTTTCGAAGTCTCATAATTTTTGACATCAGAGTTGGTCAGAACCTGCGCATTGGCGATGCGCTCTATCTGTTCAATCTCGACATTTGAAAGCGGCGCGTAATGACTAAAGTCAAATCGCAATCGTTCGGCTGAGACTAGTGAACCTGCCTGCTTCACATGGTCACCTAACACTTTTCTCAGTGCGTAATGCAAAATATGAGTCGCCGTGTGATTTTTTCGGGTCGAATTACGCAAATCGACATCGATCGCCGCGGTGACTTCAACGCCCGCAACTACTTCGCCAGAAAGCACACCGATATGTTTGCGCAAACCAGGCAACGCAAAGACCGTATCTGTCACCTTGATTTCGCCGCTCGGGCAGCGAATTGTGCCTTGGTCGCCGACTTGTCCTCCGCTTTCTGCATAAAACGGAGTTGCATCCAAAAAGACCTCAACACTCGAATCATCTATGGCAACTAGCGACAACACCTTGGCAGTGCACGAGTCTGATTCATAACCCACGAAATTGGTTTGGCCGTGGGTGTCGAGCAGTTGGCGATACTGAGCGAGTGTTTCGTCGGCAGATGCCGCACCCTTGCGCGCCGCTTTTGCTCGCGTGCGTTGCGCATGCATCTCGGTTTCAAATTCTGTGATGTCAACATTGATGTTTCGCTCGCCTGCAATCTCTTGGGTAAGTTCAAGCGGAAATCCGTATGTGTCGTGCAAAACAAATGCACTCTTACCACTCAAAGTCGACTTTTTTTTCGAAGTCTTTATCGCCGAAAACTCGTTTTCTAGCAAGTTCAAACCATTTTTAAGGGTTTGTCTGAAACTCTCTTCTTCTTTTGTCAGCACCCCAAGAATGAAGTCTTTGTTCGTTTTTAGAGTGGGGTGCGCTTCTTGCATGATTTCAACTGCTGTCTCAACCAATTTGGGCATCACCAACTTGTCTGTGCCGAGCAAATAAGCATGACGTACCGCGCGCCTAAAAATTCGGCGTAGGACATATCCGCGACCTTCATTGCTCGGAAACACGCCGTCATTGACAAGCATCGTCGCCGATCGTGCATGCTCGGCAAGCACGCGCAATGAAAAACTTGATTTATCTTCGTAGTCACCAATTAGATATTTAGCCGATGTTGCAGACTGCGCTTGCTCGATCAGCGGAAACAAGACGTCTGTCTCCCAAATCGAATCTTTACCCTGCTTCAAAGCCAAGATTCGCTCAAGGCCCGCACCCGTATCGATAGATGGTTTGGGCAATGCGGTTCGGCTGCCATCTTTGTCTTGGTTGAATTGCATGAACACGAGGTTCCAGAATTCTAAAAATCGATCACCCTTCGGGTCATTCAACGGTCCGCCGTCTGGTCCGAAAGAAGGACCTCGGTCGATATGAATTTCAGAACATGGTCCGCACGGGCCGGTCTCGCCCATCTGCCAAAAATTGTCGGCATCACCGAGGCGCTGAATTCGATTCATCGGCACGCCAACTTGATCGTGCCAAATCTGTTCGGCCTCGTCGTCACTTTCGTGAACGGTTATCCAAAGTTGATCGCCATCAAAGCCAAAGACCTCAGTTACTAACTCCCAACTCCATGGAATTGCATCAGTTTTGAAGTAGTCGCCGAAACTAAAGTTACCGAGCATTTCAAAAAATACGCAGTGTCGCTTGGTTCGACCAACGTCATCCAAATCGTTGTGCTTGCCACCGGCGCGCGCACATTTCTGAACACTCACTGCTCGTTTATAAGGCGCCACTTCATCGCCAACGAAGTAAGGCTTGAACGGCACCATGCCCGCCACGGTGAACAAAATTGTCGGATCGTGCGGTATCAAACTTGCTGATTCGACTTTCGTATGGCCGCGTTGCTCAAAAAAGCCAGTAAAAGCCTTTCTTAGTTCGTTCGCAGTGCGAATTTCAGCCACCATAAAGCACAAGCCTACTATTCACCCTTTGACGCAGGGCGTCAGGTTTAATTCAGCGAGACGTCGGACGGCTTAATTGTTGAGTCGAACTCAGAATCAAAATCGGGTTTATCAGCAAAAATCTTCTCAAGTTCATGGTCATTAAGTGATTGCCCGCCAGCGAACCCTTGCCACAGGCTTTGCACGCTTTCTTTGATGACGTCGAATATTTCAATGAATTTTTCGATCAGAGCATCAGTTGAAAACTGTTCTGGGTTCTCGGCAGCTTTCTTCTTTAAATAGTTCACGCCGAAAACCGCAAGCGCAGCACCAAGAAGTATCCAGAAAAATCGTTTAATCATTTGTGTTTACGCTATTCATTTTCTCGGCAATTTCACGCTCGCTACCGTGATTTGAAGGCTGATAATAATTACCGCGTATCTCAGGAGACCCAGGCTTTGAGTCGGGCATGTATTGCTGTTCGACGAAACCTCTTGGGTCGTCATGGGGATACATATAACCAACGCCATGGCCGAACTCGCGAGCACCTTCATAGTGGCCGTCTCGAAGATGTGCGGGCACTTCGCTGTTCACGCCACGCTGTATATCTTCGCGTGCTGACCAAATGCCGAGAGCAACTCGATTGCTCTTTGGTGCCGTGGCCAAATAAACGACCGCTTGCGCCAAATTAAGTTGAGCTTCAGGTAGACCAACATGCTCAAGTGCTGTCGCCGCTGCAACCGCAACAACCAAAGCATTCGGATCGGCCATGCCAATATCTTCACTCGCCAAAATAACTAGTCGTCGAGCGATGAATCTCGCATCATCGCCCGACTCAAGCATTCGCGCGAGCCAAAACAAACCAGCCTGTGCATTTGATCCGCGAATGCTTTTTATAAACGCAGATACAACGTCGTAGTGATCGTCTCTGCCATAACGCAGCGCACTTACACCCAACGCCGCGTCGACATGACTCAGCGTGACATGTCTGTCGTTCTCATGCGAGAGCGCACACGCAACTTCGAGAGCAGTCAATGCCTGTCGCGCGTCACCACCACACCGTTGCGCCAGAGTCTCTAGTGCTTCTTCGTCGGCAACAACAGACTCTGCCACAACACCGCGTTGCAACAATTCTTTGACATCGCTAACGAGCAAAGGCTCAAGGCGAAACAACGTTGATCGACTTCGCAGTGGCGCATTGATTTCGAAATAAGGATTCTCTGTGGTTGCGCCGATCAAAGTTATGACTCCCGATTCGACCGAAGGCAAAAGTGCGTCTTGCTGAGATGTCGAAAAGCGATGAATCTCGTCAATAAATACGATTGTCCCCCGACCAAACTGGCCAAGCCGTTCACTTGCCCGCTCGATGACCTCGCGTACATCTTTTACACCGGCACTGACTGCTGAAAGGCGTTCAAAGTGCCGATTGGTAGTCAACGCAACTACTTCGGCAAGCGTCGTTTTGCCCGTGCCCGGCGGTCCCCAGAAAATTACCGAAGAAAGTCGATCGCCTTCAATCAGCAAACGCAACGGCGAATTTCTTGCTACAAGGTGTCGCTGACCGACAACATCATCAAGCGTTCGCGGTCGCAACCTTGCCGCAAGTGGAGCCTGCGACTTCAAGCGTTCAGTCGCCGCAGCGCTGAACAAATCGCTCGTCATTTTGCCGCAGGTGGCAAAAGCCTGATGCCTAATTCGTTGAGTTGATTTGGGTTTACAGTCGTAGGCGCATTTGTCATTGGATCAGAACCCGACTGTGTTTTCGGAAATGCAATAACTTCACGAATATTGTCTTCTCCTGCCAAGATCGCCACAAGTCGATCAATGCCGAACGCGAAACCACCATGTGGTGGCGCACCGTATTTAAACGGTTGCAAAAAGAAGCCAAACCGATTGTCGGCATCTTCGTCGCTAATGCCAAGTTGTCTAAACACCCGGCGCTGCAAATCTGGTTCGTGAATTCGAATTGAACCAGAGCCCAACTCCCAGCCGTTCAATACCAAGTCGTAGGCCAATGCTCGCACTGAGAGCGGATCACTCTCGAGGCGATCTACGTCTTCATGATGCGGGTGACAAAACGGGTGATGACCTGGTTGCGGCATCTTTGTAGTTGGGTTGATGCCAACGAACATCGGAAAATCAACCACCCACACATATCTATATGGGCCCTCGTGCACCGGTGGTCGACCAAGATCGTTGCGCAATTGACCTAATACCGAGCATGTCGTCGACCAAGTATCGGCAACCATCAAAATCAAGTCACCCACTTCAGCTTTAGTAAGTGAGATCAATTGAGATTGTTCAGACTCAGACAAAAATTTTGCGACTGGTGAATCAAGCACAAAACCCTCGGCGACTTTTATCCAGACGAGACCTTTTGCGCCGATCTTTTTCGCTTTATCGGTTAAAGTATCTAGTTTGTTGCGGCCCGATGCGGCCTGCTGCGGAAATTCAGCCGCGCGCACACAGATCGCTTTGATCGACTCTGCCGAAGCGAAGGCTTTGAACTCAGTTTTTGCGAAAACTTCGGTCATTTCGATCAACTTCATTTCGAATCGCAAATCGGGCTTGTCGATGCCGTAGTGATTCATCGCATCATGCCATGTCATACGTTCGATCGGTGGTGGCTCTGAGCCGGTCGCGGCTTTTGCGGCCGCAATGACCGCAGTCGAAATCATCGCCATCACATCGTCTTTATTGACAAAACTCATCTCAGCATCAAGTTGCATGAATTCATATTGACGATCAGCACGCAGGTCTTCGTCGCGCAGACATTTTGCAATTTGGTAATAACGATCGATACCAGCGACCATCAGCAACTGCTTCCATAATTGCGGTGATTGGGGCAGAGCATAAAACGAGCCAGGTTCATTGCGAGAAGGTACCAAAAATTCTCTGGCACCTTCTGGTGTGCTCGGCATCAGCAATGGTGTCTCTATCTCGGTAAAACCTTGCGACTCCATCGACTTACGGATCGCCGAGTTGACTGATGCTCTCAAGCGCAAGTTCTTTTGCATTCGCTCTCGGCGAATATCTAAGTAGCGATACTTGAGGCGAACATTTTCGTCGACGTCGTCACCGCGTTGGTCGATCGGAAACGGCGGTGGTTCGGCGTTATTCAGAACTTCGATTGTGCAGTCTGCCAATTCAACCTTGCCGGTCGGAATATTGTCGTTGACTGTGCCCGCTGGGCGCGCCTGCACAGTGCCGGTAATTCTCAGCACCCATTCACTTCGAACATCGACCGAATTATCGACCACACATTGCACGATTCCGCTGAAGTCGCGCAGGTCTAAAAATGCAAGATGCTCGCCGTGTTCTCTTCGTCGACCAACCCAGCCGCACAAAGTGACTTTCTGGCCGATGTTTTCGACACGCATGTCTCCGCACAAATGAGATCTCAACGCTGTGCTATTTGTTTGTTTGTTCATTGACTTTGTGCTTTCATTTTGTGTCTAGTGCTTTGCGAACTTCGCCAAGCAAATCTTTTCGAGCGATTGAATACTGCTCACCCGAGCCCATGGGCCGTAACATTATGCTCGATTTCTCAACTTCTTCGCTGCCAATTATTAATGCAATTTTTGCACCGCTTCTGTCAGCCGATTTCATTTGCGCCTTCATACTTCGCAAGTCATATGCGCGGTCTGCGCGAAAGCCGTTGCTTCGCAATAGATGACACAGTTCGTGAGCGTGACGACCGTCGACTGTGTCAACAACAAAGACATCGACCGCTGTTTGGGGTGCATCAAAGACTTGCTCAGCGTCACATGCGAGAAGAGTTCTATCTAGCCCCAACGCGAAGCCAATGCCAGGAGTCGCCGGCCCACCGAGAGCTTCAACTAGACCGTCGTAACGTCCGCCTCCGCCGATAGCTGTGTGTGCGGCTTCGAGTGCCGTTGAAGTGAACTCAAATGTCGTGCGACGGTAATAATCGAGGCCGCGCACCAGGCGATTGTTGATCTCGTATTTAATGTTCAACGCATCGAGTGACTGCAAAACTGCCTCAAAATGCTCGTTTGCGGTCGCACTTATCGAATCTCGAATAGCAGGAGCGCCCGCGATAACTTTCTGATCTGGTTCGCGCTTTGAATCAAGCACGCGCAATGGATTTCGCTCTAAAGTCGCGCGACTTTCTGCAGTAAGGCTTTTTTCGTTTGCCGTTAGGTAGCTAGACAACTGTTGCGAATATTTCTCTCGGTCACCTTCGTCTCCGAGTGTGTTGATTGACAAATGCACTTTTCTCAAACCGAGATCTGCATAAAATTTCGCAGCCAAGGCGATTACTTCTGCATCTAGCAACGGATCATCGGCGCCGAGTGCCTCGACACCAACTTGATCAAACTGTCGATATCGGCCCTGCTGGGGTTTCTCGTAGCGAAAATTCGGACCCGAATACCAAACCTTCCACGGAGTCGTCGGGCGGTGTTCGACAAATGCTCGACAAACACTCGCCGTCTGCTCAGGTCGCAAAGCAACATGGCGACCACCCTTGTCGTGAAAGTCATACATTTCTTTTGTTACTACTTCTGTCGCTTCGCCAAGTCGCAAAAAGACGTCTAGATCTTCAAACATTGGTGGAATTATGTAGCTATAACCAGCTGCCTCGACAGTGCGAGCAAAAACCTCTTGAAATGCCCGCCAACGCGCCGAATGAGGCGCCAATATGTCGCGTGTACCGGGCGAAGTCTTGAATTCAGGCACGCGTGAAGGCTAGACGCTTTGGCGGCACAAGCGAATCATTATCTAGACGCCGACGGGTGCGCGATATCTTCTGCATCTAGCGAGACCGATGCGACCACAGGCAGCACCCGATTCGCATCGTAAACACCATCGATTCGCTTTATCACCCGCAAAACCGATTGCAAGTGACTAGGGTCTGCAAATTCAAACTCAAACCGCATTCGCGCCACTCTGTCAGAGCCCGTATGGGTTGTGCATGCCACGATATTTACGTGCTCGTCTGAAAGTGCATTGGCAACATCGCGCAGCAGACGAGAACGATCTAACGCCTTGACTTCAACTGCGGCAACAAACATTGTGCTCGACCCATCGGACGACCACTCAACATCTACAACTCGCGCTGAATCTTCGGCAAGGGCCGTGGCATTCGCACAGTCGGCGCGATGCACTGTCACGCCACGACCTTTGGTCACAAAACCCATCACTTCATCGGGCGGAACTGGTGTGCAGCAACGTGAAAGCCGAACCAACACATCGGGCATGCCTTCAATGTGCACACCATTTTTTTGGTTGACATTCGAGATACCGCCACCAACAGACGACATTGACAACTGATCGGGCTGCAGTCCATCACGCATTCGTTTCGACATGCGTTCAACTGTTGCTACAGCGTCAACCCGTTGATCACCAATTGCAGCGAAAAATTCGTTGACGCTCTCAAAACTGAGCAAAGTAACTTCGTCTTGCAAAACCTGTGAGGAGAGAATCTTTTGAGCAGGTAAACCCGCCTGACGAAGACGCTCAACAAGTTCGTCTCGCCCATTTTCAACCAGGTCTTCATGACGTTCACGTGTCAACCACTGTTTGATCTTGCTGCGGGCCTTAGGTGAAGCTACGAACTCGAGCCAGTCTTCAGTAGGTTCGCTCGTTTCACCTTGAGAAACGAGAACTTCGCAAGTATCACCCGATGCAAGTTTGTAATCAAGTGGCACCAGACGACCATTTACTCGGGCACCCATGCAACTATGCCCCACTTCTGTATGAACCGCGTATGCAAAATCAACCGGAGTCGACAAAACTGGCAGAGTGATAACGCGACCCTTTGGCGTGAAAACGAACAACTCATCTTGCTCAAGGTCTGTTTTCAAAATCTCCAAGAATTGACTCGGGTCTGAAACCTCACTTTGCCAGTCGATGATTCGATTGAGCCAGTCGATGTCGCCTTCAGTAACTGTGTCTTTATACGCCCAGTGCGAAGCCACGCCCCACTCTGCTCGCTGATGCATTTCTTGTGTGCGAATCTGCACCTCAATTGGCTTACCGCCAGGCCCAACCACGGTCGTATGCAGAGATTGATACAAATTAAATTTCGGCATCGCTATGTAATCTTTAAATCGACCCACTATCGGTTTCCAATGTCCGTGAATGGCCCCAAGCACCGTGTAGCAATCTTTTTCTGATTGTACGACGATGCGAATCGCCAGCAAGTCGTAGATGTCATCAAATTCGCGACCTTTTTGCACCATTTTTTCGTAGATGCTCCAGAGATGTTTACCGCGCGCCGTAAGTTCGGCGTTAATCTTCACTTCTTTGAGCCATTGTTGAACTTGGCCGATGGTCTTTGCCAAATAAACATTTCTCTCGGGTGCCCGAGTTGCAACAAGATGATCAAGTTCGGCATATCGCTTTGGATACAGCGCAGCAAATGCCAAATCTTCAAGTTGCTGTTTAATCTCTTGCATACCAAGACGATGAGCAAGCGGTGCATAAATGTCGAGAGTCTCTTGGGCAACCCTTTGTTGCTTTTCGTGAGGTACCGCGGCGATAGTGCGCATGTTGTGCAAGCGATCTGCAAGCTTGATCATCAATACGCGTAAATCGCGCGCCATCGCCACCAACATCTTGCGCATCGTCGCAGCCTGCTGTGCTTCTTTTGAATCAAACTGGAGGCGCTCAAGTTTCGTTACACCATCAACAATTGCCGATACTTCGCTTCCGAAATTGCTTTCAACATCAGAAATAGTTATCTCGGTGTCTTCAACGGCGTCGTGCAACAAAGCAGCGACTATCGAAACTTCGTCAAGACCGATGTCGGCAACAATTCGGGCAACAGCAATTGGATGATTGATGTACAGCTCACCGCTCGAACGATTTTGATTCGCATGTGCTGATCGAGCCATTTCGTAGGCTGTATTAATCAGCGAAACCGATCCCTTTGGATGTCTCGACTTATAGGCGGTCAGCAGCGGCGAAAGCTCTTCGGCAATCGTTGTATTTTGGCGCCGCCACGGCAGCACCCTCGATGAGGTGGCCATGTCTAAAGCGTAGTGCTAACGGCGTTTTTTTCGGGGTCGCGGTGGGTGCGTCAAAACAGCAGTAACTCGTTTTTCGGTGTTGCTGGTTGCCGATTGGTTTGATTCTGAAGCCAGTTCGCTTGTGCCAGATGAATCAGCAGCCAATTTAAACTTTTCACCCAAGCCCATGAGCTCTGACAGTGCGCCACCAGTTGCAACCTGCCCCTTGAAAGGACGGTATTTCGGTTCATCGCGCTTAAGCAGATCTAAGAGCGGAACTGCCACAAAAATCGATGAGTAAGTGCCTGCCAGCATGCCTACTAAAAGCGCAACCGCAAATTCTTCAAGACTCTTTGCCCCGAGCATGAAAGAGCCGACGACCAACAACGAGATTACGGGTAACGCCGATGAGAGCGTCGTGTTGAGCGACCGCGCGAGAACTTCATTGGTCGAAATGTTGGCGATGTTGGCAAACGATTGACGTGATGTGGCGAACTTTTCTGCATTTTCTTGAACTCGATCGAAAACAACCACGGTGTCGTACAACGAATAACCCAAGATCGTCAAGAAAGCAACAACTGTCGCGGGTGTTACTTCAAACCCAAACAGCGAATACACGCCAACACTTATCAAAACGTCATGAACCATCGCGACAAATGCAGCAATTGCCATCTTCCATTCAAGACGCCAAGAGATATAAAGAGAAACAATTACAAAGAACGCAATCAGGGCTCGAATTGCTTTTTCAGTGATGCTGCGACCCCAAGACGAACTAACTGAAGCAACGCTCACCTCTTCGATTTCAACTTTGGCTAATTCAGCAAAAGATTGCTGTACGGCAAGGCGAACTGCTTCAGGTTGATCGCCAACTTGAACTCGCATCACTTGCAATTCGCTGCCTGTCAAGAATTGAATCTTGGCGTTTGATGCCTCAACATTGTTGGCACCAAGAACATCTCGCGCATCTTGATCGGTCAGAGAACCGGCAGGTACTTCCCATGCGACGCCACCGCGAAAGTCAATGCCGAGTTCAAGACCTTGAAAAACCAACGAAACTGCCCCAGCGAGAACAATTATTAGCGAAACTGTGAGACCAAAAATGCGCTTACCGATGAAGTCGAACGTTGTCTCGCCACGATAGAGCCGCCCAAAACCCGAAAAGAAAGTTTTCATTAAAACACCTCTGGCTTAACTGTTTGAATGCCAAGAATTTTGCGGCCTTG
>JBIKVV010000041.1:0-10919 GCA_044356655.1 Ilumatobacteraceae bacterium | reverse complement strand
CGACCTATCGTTGGCACATGTCAAAATTAGGTCGACCGATCGGCTGCGAAGGCGCCGACACGCGTAGTCGCTTGTTGGTCGAAGCCCGACGTAGTTTTGCGACAGAAGGTTTTGACGCGACAACCAATAAAAGCCTTGCAAAGGCTGCCGGCATAACTACGGCGGCGATTTATCACTACTTTCCGTCGAAAGTTGATATGTATGTTGCCGTCTTTATGGATGTGCAGAGCCTCGTGTGCAAGACGATTCAAGATTCGGTTAGTGCCGATTGCGAGATAACTGAAAACATCTCGAGCATGGTCGACGCGCTGGCGACATTGACACGGCGAGAACCCGCGGTCGTCTCGTTTGTGCTGAGCGTTTCGGCCGAAGCGCATCGACATCCTGAATTAATGAAGGCCGTGCTACCGATAGGCAATCAAATCGGTCGAATTCTGCTAACAATCGCTGAATCTGCCGTTGAACGCGGAGAAGTTAACCCAGAAATTTCAGCACGGTCACTTGAAGACATGTTGATGGTTGTACTGGCAGGGTTGGCGCGATTCAACATGGTCTACCGAGACTCGAAGCGCACCGCCGAACTGGTTCGGTCGATGAAACTTTTGCTCGCAGGCGCGGCTTTTAAAGTTTCGGCCGCTGTCTAGTCTCTAGTTTTTGTCGACTTGTAAGAGTCGGCAAAGAAGATTGCAAGACCAACCCAAACGAATGCAAAACCAACTAATCGAAGTGCATTGAGTTCTTCGCTGTAGACAAGCCAACCCAACAGAAAGTTGAATGTCGGCACGAGAAATTGCATCGGGCCGAGCACGCTAAGGCGTACACGCCGCGATGCGGCGCCGAACATGAGCAACGGGATTGCGGTCATGAGACCGGTCAGCAACACCAAAACCCATTCGATGCCTGTTGCCATATTGGGCACCGAATCGGTGCGACTGAAGGTGAGTGTGACCAAGCCAATAGCCGGAAGCAGCAACACGATTACTTCGCCTGACAGACTTTCGAGGCTTGTCAGCTTTACTTGTTTTTTAAGGTAGCCATAGATGCTCCATGAAGTTGCAATGAGCAGAGCACGCCACGGTGGCTGGCCATACGAATAGGTCAAGATTGCGATTGCAACAGTGGTTAGCAAAATGATGATGCGATGTGAAGCACGAACCGGCTCACGCAAAATGATGAAGCCGAGCAGCATCGTGAAGACTGGCGCGATGAAATAGCCAAGTGCGGTTTCAAGTACGTGATCGTGGACAACCGCCCAGACATATGTTGTCCAGTTGATTGAGAGCATGATGCTGGCGAGTCCAATAGTTTTGCGAGTTCGCTTGTCTTGAAGCGCACCGATCAAGTTGCGGATTTGTTTGTTGAACGCCAAGATTGCGAGAAGAACAACTGCAGACGTCACGATGCGCCAACCGATTAGTTCGAATGCGTTGAAGTCGTTTAAGAACTTCCAATAAATTGTGAGAAATCCCCAAGTGATGTAAGCGCCGAGTGCATAGGCGATGCCCGAGCGTTCAGATGACTTTGGCACGGCTATTCACCCTAGTCAGTAGCCTTAAATCAATGGCTAACGACCTTTCTAAGTTGTGGCAACAAGTTTTGGCTGATTCCGAGCGAATCAAAGACACCTCGTTAAAGGCTCTTTTTGAGCACGACGAATTCAGAGTGAAAGCCATGACTAAAACTCTGAGTGATGGCGAGTCTGAGATTGTCGTCGACTTTTCGAAGCAACTAATTGATGCGCAAGCGTTGAAAACTTTGTTGACCCTGGCTGAGCAATCAGGAGTTGTCGCGAAATTTGCCGAATTGCGCGGCGGTGAGCAAGTTAACTTCACCGAGAATCAAGCTGCGCTGCATACGGCTTTGCGCTCGCCAAAGATAGCCAAACTAGAACTCAACGGCCAGGACATCATCAAGCAAGTACACGACGAGCTTGAAAAGGTTCAGAGTTTTTCTGAGAAAGTGCGAAGCGAAAAAAAGTTTAAGAAAATTGTCAACATCGGCATCGGCGGAAGCGATCTCGGCCCTGCTCTCATATTCGACGTGCTGAGTGCGGGCCGCAAACCAGAGATCGAGTGCTTGTTTGTTGCCAATATCGACTCAACAGAAATTAACGCTGCTCTGGCGCGGTGCAAGCCAGAAGAGACTCTGTTCGTTGTTTGTTCAAAGTCGTTCAAGACTGCCGAAACTCTGGCGAACGCTCGCATTGCAAAACAGTGGCTTGCAACTGGCCTGGGGGTCGGGCTTGAAAGCGACGTACTTGCTGAGCACTTTGTGGTGGTTTCGGCGAACTTGTTGCAGGCTCGCTCGAGTGACATAAATGCGACGAACTCGTTTCAGATTTGGCCCTGGGTAGGCGGAAGATATTCGATTGCTTCGGCGATGAGTTTGGCTCCGATAATTGCTTTTGGTTTTGAGGTATTCAAAGAGTTTTTGGCCGGAATGCGAAGTGTCGACGAACAGATGCAAACATCTAAACCCGAAGACAACATCGCATTGATTCTGGGATTAATTGATGTGTTCAACTTTGGCACTCGTCGCCACTCGAGCCAGGCGGTTTTGCCGTATGCCTCGGCGTTGAGGCTTTTGCCGAGTTACTTGCAGCAGTTGATGATGGAAAGCAACGGCAAATCGGTGCGGCACGACGGCACGCCAGCCGATATTGCGACGTCACCGGTGGTTTGGGGTGGCGTGGGCACGAACTCTCAGCATGCATTCATGCAAATGTTGCATCAAGGCACACAGGTTGTGCCGGTCGACTTCATCGGATTCGCGCAGTTGACGAACGTTGATCTGGTTTCGCACGACGCACTAGTGGCCAATATGTTTGCTCAAGCCAAAGCGCTGGCGTTTGGCGAAACCCAAACCGAAGTAAACGACTCAGCAATCGCACCGCACCGAAAGATGAAAGGCAGTCGTCCATCGACCACTTATTTGGCAAAATCATTGACCCCGAGAACTCTTGGTGCGTTGATTGCGTTGTATGAGCACCGCGTTTTCGTGCACGGAATAATTGCCCAGATAAACAGTTTTGATCAGTGGGGCGTTGAGTTGGGTAAGACTTTGTCGATTGAAATCAACCAGCAGATCAACCAAAGTAGTTCGGTAGTTAATGACGCTTCGACAAAAAGCCTGATCGACAAGTATCGCCAGTTGAAGTCAAAGAGCTAACTGCGACCAAGTTTTAGGTAGTCAACCAGAAATTCAGTTGCTCGGTGGGGCAAGTCTCTGCGCCTACGCTGTTCATATGCCAACTGGATTCACAGCGGTGAAAATTTCGCAAGCAGAGAGAATGATGAATCTGCTGGCGTTGCTCGTCGACCGAGCGAAGCCGTTGACTTTGCGACAAGTGCGCCAAGAGCTGGGCAAACAATATCCCGACAGCGATGAAGCGGCACGCGCAGCATTTGAGCGTGACAAAGCCGCGTTGCGCGAAATGGGAATTCCGATTGAGACAAAAACTCTTGGTGGTGATGCAGCCGGTGAAGTGACCTATTGGGTAAATCGATCAAATTATGAACTCAGCGATTTGAGGCTGACCGAAGAAGAACGCGCTGCGCTGCAACTTGCAGTGGCGACTGTCCACCTGGGTGCTCAGCACGGCGAAGAAGCGCTTTGGAAACTCGGGGGAGAAAGAATTCTCGGCAAAGCGTCAATGAGCGTGAATATCGGGTTAGTCGACAAAAACATGAGCGTGATCACCGACGCAGTGATGAAACGAAAGACACTGAATTTTGATTACAAAGGTGAGAAGCGACAAGTTGACCCGTATGGCATGCTGTCGCGAAATGGTTTTTGGTACATCATCGGCTTTGATCACCTGCGTCGAGACAAGCGAGTTTTTCGCGTTGATCGAATTGAAGGCATGGTTTTGGCAGGTGACGCACGCGCTTTTAAAACGCCGGTTGATTTTGATGTAGCGGCGGCAGTGCCGACCGAAAAGCAAATGTTGGCTGCAGGAGATAGCGAAGTGACAACAGCAGTTGTGTTGGTTGATGCTTCGTTAGCCGCAGGTGTTCGGCGCGAGTTCGGTGAAAGTTCTGTGATTCGTGATCGCGATGACGGCAGTGTCGAGTTTGCAATACCTTGCGCCAACCTTGACGGGTTCAGGTTGTGGCTTTTTGCGATGGTTGAAAGCGCAGAAGTTCTAGAGCCCCAGTCGGTGCGCGATCAAGTTGTGCAGTGGCTCGAAAATCTTGCGGCAGGTAAGTGATGGCAACTGAAAAACGTCCAGTGAAAAAACAAGCTGTAAAAAAGCGAGTTGCCAAAAAGTCTGTGGCGAAAAAGCAATCGAGCAAGCCAGCCAAGAAATCTGCGGCGAGTTCAAAACGCTCGGCAAAGTCGGCGCGGTCGGCAAAGTCAGCGCAGCCAGCACGGCGAGGCCCACGAAGTGCGGCTCAACGGGTGAGCGGCTTATTGGTGATGTTGCCGTGGATAATGCAGCGACAACGCGTCAAGATCTCAACGATGGCTAGGCAGTTCAATCTCAGCGAAGCCGAACTGGTCGAAGACTTGCAGATGGCTGCAGTTTGCGGGGTGCCGCCATATACACCAGATGCATTGATTGACGTATATATGGACGACGGAATGGTGATTGCCGAAGTGCCACTGGTGTTTTCGCGACCACTCAAGTTGAGCACCGCTGAATTGTTTGCCGTTTCGGTAATGGCCCAGACGGCATTGCAATTGCCTGGGGCAAACAAGAAAGGCCCATTGGCATCAGCGCTGGCGAAACTCGCGCCGCTAATGCCGGCAGGTGCAGAGACGATCAAAGTTCAGTTGCCGAAAACTCGTTTTGTTAAAGAGTTATTGACTGCAGTTGAGACCGGCGAGCGGCATGAAATTGAATATTTCTCACCCGCGTCGCTGAAACGCACCACTCGAACAATTACGCCGCGAAAAGTCTTTGAAGACGCAGGTCGTTGGTACGTTGCGGCTGACGATCATCTTTCGGGCGAAGATCGTGTGTTTAGAGTTGATCGCATTGAAAAATTGGTTGGGACACAAATATTTGATCAGTTGCGCGAGGTTCGCGACGACGAATTGCCGTGGTTTTCGGAGAGTTTGCAACAGGTCACATTGCGCGTGCAAAAACAATCCAGATGGATTGTCGAGTCGTATCCGTATGTGTCGCGTGTCGATAACAAAGACGGCAGCGTTGATCTGATCATGTCGATTACGTCAAAGCATTGGCTCGGGCGTTTGTTGTTGCGAGCCGGCAACGGTGTGAAAGTTTTGAAGCCAGTCGAATATAAGCAACTGGCTAGCCAAACAGCACAAAGCGTTTTGACTCGGTATAAGAAAACGGCATAGTCGCGCCGCTAAGCGATATTGATTTAAGCCCCGAAGTGCGCAGTTAATTGCTCGACTGTCGTGACGTTGTGCGCACGCAGTAAGTGCGGCAGAACCAGTGCGGTGCCCAAGGCATCTGCGAGTGCGTCATGAGGGCGGGTGACTGCGACTCCATAGCGAGTGGTGACATCTTTGAGTTTGTGTGAATTGACTCGCTTTGGGTCTAATGCACGAGACATTTTTAAGGTATCAAGCGGGCCGTTATAGACGATTTCAGTTTTTAGGCGAGACGCTTCGCCGTTGAGAAAGCCGATATCAAATTTGGCGTTGTGCGCAACGAAGATTGTGTCACGCAAATAGTTTTTGAGCGTGGCGACCATTTCGTCGGGGCTGATGCCACGACGCAAATCAGAGCGCTTGATGCCGTGCACCTTATATGCGCCGAGTCGCCCGGGTTTCCAAAAGAAGCGTTTGACGAATGTCTCGAACTGTTCTTCGATTGTGCCGTCGTGTCGCGAGATGACGACGCCGAGTTGCAAAACGTAGTCGTTGGTGCCTGATAAGCCGGTGGTTTCGGTATCGACAACAGCAAAGCGAATATCGCTGAGCATCTTGTTTTCGATAACCGATTGCATGAAGAAAAACTTAACCGACCGATGTTGCGAATATTACGGAGAAACGACTTGGTCTATTTATTAGCGAGTGCTTTGGCGAAGTTCTCACGATCGAAATAGTCTCGCCACAGAGCAATTTTTGATTCGCTGACGACGAACAAGCCAGCGACATCGAGTTCAACCCAGCGACCATCGATTTGAAATCTGTCGGTGCGCTCATTCATGACGACACCGTGCTCAAGGTCGCCGCTGGCCACTTGATGGTGAATTATCCACTCGTAAGCCGAGCATTCGGCGAGAAAACCACCGAGTGTTTGCTCAATTGCGGCGCGACCAAAGACCTTGGTTATTGGCACATTGTCGTATTCGCAGTCTTGCGACATCATGTCGAGAGCAGCAGTCAGGTGGTGCCCTTGGATCAACTCAAAAAAAGAAGTGACGAGTGCATCTGGGTCTTTAGGTGACGAAGGCATGTCTTCAATCATGACACGCCGCGATGGTTGAACTTGGCGTTAGCGAAATCTAGTAGTGGCGCTGGTTGTCTTCTTGTGGTGGACGAATGACTTTTGCGCGGATACCAATCGGAGCGATCACTTTGTATCCCGCTAGGTGACGTTGTTCTTCGTTTTCGCCACCCCAAAACCCATACTCGTGGTTTTCTCGAGCGAACTGGCGACAGTCGTTTAATGCGGGGCAGCATTTGCACAATCGGCCGGCTTTGGCTTCGCGTCGAATTCGGGCTTGCGGGCGTTCAGAGTTTGGCGCAAAAAATAAACTGCGCTTGCCGACGCAATTTGATTGGTCACGCCACTTCGCAAGTTGAGCGAGTGCTCGCAAAGTTTCGAGATTTATCTCACCGGGATATGCCTCAGAGGTATATGACATGAAACGTACATTATTTTTGTGTTGAAATGAAGCAGAAACTTTGCTTGAGAAAATTTTTAACTACAAACTTGTAACTACGTTGAGTAGATTTTTAGAGAAGTTCAGCAGCAAGGCTGGCGACTTCGCTGCGCTCGCAAGACTCGAGCGTGATGTGGCCGAAACAACTTTGACCTGCGAAGGCTTGTACCAAGACGGCGAGTGCGTTGTTGCTCTCTCCCATATATGGGGCGTCAATTTGGCTTGTGTCACCAGTAAACACGACTTTGGTGCCGTCACCGATGCGGGTCAAGATCGTTTTCAACGTTGTCGGCTCGAGATTTTGTGCCTCGTCGACTACGACTATCTGGGCTTGCAGGCTGCGCCCACGCAAGAAAGTGACCGACTCAAGGGTCAATTGACCGCGGGCGATTAGATCGTCGATCAACCCGCGTGCATCTTGGCTCGAACGATGATCTGTGAGCGCGACAACTGCGTCGTGAATTGCTGACATCCATGGGTCGAGTTTTTCTTCGAGACCACCCGGAAGAAAACCGACATCGGCGCGACCGACTGGTACGAGCGGTCGGTAAACAGCCAAGCGTTCATAACGATGTTGTTCGACGACTTGTTCGAGACCCGCGGCAATCGCCAGAACTGTTTTTCCGGTGCCCGCACGACCGTCAAGTGCCACGACTGTGATTTGTGGGTCGAGCAAAAGTTCGAGGGCGAATCTTTGTTCTTTATTGCGAGCACGCAACCCCCAGGCTTCGGGGGCGTTTTGCTGCATTAAACGCAGCTCGTTGTCACGGCAACGGGTGAGCGCAGACTGAGAGCCACAACGCAAGATCGCAAAGTTATTTTCGTAGAGGCCAGCAGCGCCTTCAACATCTGATTTTTCGACGCCCTCAGATTTATAGAGGCTGTCGATCAGTTCAACCGAGGTGTCGAACGTCGACCAACCCATCGGCTTTTCGGAGCGACCGCCGTTGACAGGGCGATGTTCGAGAGCGGTTAGACCCATATGGGCGGCTTTGATTCGCAGCGCAGCGTCGTTTGAGACAATGCAGGTTGGTGAAACCGTTGCCTGGCCCAAGGCGGCGCCGATTATGCGGTTGTCTGGCACCGCGGGGTCTAGCCCGTGCTCAATGAGTAGGTGTTTTTGAATGCCATTAACCTCGATTTGAATTGTCGACCCCGGTTCGGTGCCAATAATCGGGGTCGGTTCTTTGAGCGAGCCTCCGGCTTTGCGACGCAAGTCTTCGATTGCACGAAGTGCGCTACGCGCTGCTCGGCCGACATCGTCCATTCGTGTTTTTAAACCGTCAAGTTCTTCGATCACTGTCAACGGAATAACAATCGCGCAGTTTGGAAAACTAGTCAGACAATTTGGGTCGGCGATCAAAACAGAAGTGTCGAGCACGACACGCGAACCGACTGGTGTCGCAAACAGGTCGACGAATTGCTCGTTTGTTTTTTCAGAAATTGATTTTGAAGTGGACAACGAAATTAAGTGTTGCTTCTTCGTCTTGGGCGATGGTGGATGGGAAGAGTCAAAAGTGCTCTTGAGAGGGCGAATTTACGGGATTTTTAAAAATTTATTTAAAATTTCTTTTTGGGGTCAAAGATTTATCTGGTCAGGCGAATTTTCTGATGGGCAGAAGTCGCCTTCGTGATTCGAGTCGCAATCTCGCCGCAAGGTTTATCCACAAGGCATTTTTTAATACTGAAATCTAATTTTGTGATCAGTTGTCGCTCGCAAACCTATATGTCATAAGGGTTTGGCGAGATGTCGCAATTCGACAGTTATTTGTAGCGACACATGCGGCGACGAGAATATTCGACTGAAAAATTCGTTTTACGTGATTATATTTTTGAAAATTTTGCGTTCAATCGAAATTTTGGATCGGGTCTCGCGGAAAGTTCGAAATCGCGTGTGGTGCTTGCAATTTGTTTTCAAACCTACTCAAATAGATGTTCAACGGTAATCCGTAACCGAAGAAAGCAAGGTAATAGAAATGACTAAAGCAGAATTGATTGACGCAGTGTCACAGAAAGCAGGAGTGTCGAAGGCAGATGCCGAACGCACGATTGCAGAATTCTTTGACCTCGTCGTCTCATCCGCTATGCAAGGCGACAAGGTTGCTTGGCCGGGTTTCGGCTCGTTCAGCACCTCGAAGCGAAAGGCTCGCATCGGCAGGAATCCTCAAACTGGGGCTCCCGTGCAGGTGAAAGCATCAACAGCGATGAAGTTCAGCTCGAGTTCAACACTCAAAGCTGCTCTGAATCCAAACCGCTAGACAAGTAATAACAAACAACAAGGAGAAATAAAATGGCAGCAAAAAAGCGCAAGAAGGCCAAGAAGGCCGCAAAGAAGGCACCTGCAAAGAAGCGTCGTAAGGCTAAGAAAAAGAAATAAGGCCTTAAGCCACTTCAAGCAAGTTGGTTCGGAATACCGTAAGAAGAGGGGCTTCGGCCCCTCTTCTTTCTTTTATGCCGTGAATTCACCGCGCGAGTTTGGTGCGAAAGTCTCGAGCTAGTTTTCAAGTTGCTGAGCAACTGCCAAGTCATCTGCAGTGTCGATATCGACCGCGAGGCTTGTGTCGTGCAAAATTCGCACTGAAAGTCCGTATTTTTTTGCCATTTTTTGGTGCGCCGTGAAGCTGTTTTTGCCATAACTGAATTCGAAGTCAAAATTTGTGGGTACGACCATGACGTTGGTGCCGTCTTCGTGGCGGTCGGGCACAAGGGTGACCGATGAGAGCAGTGTTTCGGCACTTTGGTTGCTGATCAGGTGTTCGAACTCGGTTGCCAGCGGCAAATCGCTGTGGCTGACGATTGCGATTTGCTTGTTTTGAGTTGCGGCGAACTTGACGCCCTCGCGCACGGCGGCGTTTAGGCCAATTTCGGGTTGCCAAACTATTTTTGTTTTGTGATCGCGAGCCCACTGCGCCACATCTGGATCGTCACAGACAACGAAAATGTCGAAGTTGCGTGCTGCGTCGATAACGCGGTCAGCGCAGTATTTTGCCAAGACGATTCTTTCGCCAGGAGTCAATAAGTCAGACAAGCGCTCTTTGGCCTGATGAAACGCCTTGACCGGAATTACAACGGCAACAGCCGAGTTATCGAGTGCGGACCGATGTGAAGGCACCTGCGAAGCCTACGGTTTATGAGGCTTTGCCCGCATACTCTTGTAGGCGTGGAAAGGCATATTGCGGTCGTCGGAGCTGGTTCGTGGGGCACCACAGTTGCAAATGCGGTTGTTAAAAATCAGGCAACAATTTTGTGGGCGCGTCGTAGCGAGTTGGCCGAACAAATTTCGGCGCAACATAAAAACACTGCCTATTTACCTGGTGTGAGTTTGGCTGAAAATTTGCAGTGCTCGTCGGTGTTGCAAGATGTTGTGGCGAACGCATCGATTGTGATGATGGCCGTGCCGTCAAACGGATTTCGCGATGTCGCTGCTGCTGTTGCCAAATATGTCGCCGCCGATGTGCCGATTGTGAGTTTGGCAAAAGGTTTAGAGCGAGAAACTTTGAAGCGGATGAGCGAGGTGGCCCAAGAATTGATGCCGCGTAACCCAGTCGCGGTTTTAACCGGACCAAACTTGGCGCAAGAAATTTTGGCAGGGCAGCCGGCGGCGACTGTTGTCGCGTGTGGCGATGAGCAGGTGGGCAAGATGATCCAAAAAATTGTTTCGTTGCCGACGTTGCGTGTCTATACAAACCCAGATGTAGTCGGTTGTGAAATTGCGGGGGTCGTAAAGAACGTGATTGCGATCGCGGCGGGCATCGTCGAAGGCATGGGGTTTGGCGACAATTCGAAAGCGACTCTGATTACTCGTGGTCTCGCCGAAATGTCGCGGCTCGGTGTGGCGTTGGGGGCGAACCCAAACACGTTTATGGGGCTTGCTGGCTTGGGCGATGTGGTGGCGACTTGCGCGTCGGCAAAAAGTCGCAACACGGCAGTGGGTGTGCGACTCGGACGTGGTGAAACAATCGAGTCGATCACCGAATCAATGTCGATGGTTGCTGAAGGTGTTCGTTCTTCGTTGTCGGTGTTGCAACTTGCGCAACGATGCAAAGTTGAGATGCCGATCACCGAGCAGGTTGCGGCTGTATGCGAAGGTAAAACAAACGCCAAAGACGCACT
>JBIKVV010000078.1:0-3147 GCA_044356655.1 Ilumatobacteraceae bacterium | reverse complement strand
CCAGTCCGAAGCATACGGATACCACCCTGTGGATTGGAAGTGGACAGCCATGTGAATTACGGGATTCTTCTGTGGATTGCCTGTGCGCAACTGTCTGATTATGAAATTCGTGTAACCGAAACTGGTATTCCGTTTAAAACGCTGTTTCCAGAGAGCGGATCAATTTCTCTCTCATCGGTCAAAATATTTGAGTTAACACCAGCGCGCGAAGCGGCAACTCGTGTGTTGGTTCCGGGCATTGAGTGCCCCCAGCCGTGCGGCAAACTCACAACACCAACTCGAACTGAATCTGTGATTTCGAGTGGCGCATCGATGCTGCCTACTCGACTAGTGACACGAACTTTTGATTCACCAGCAACACCAAGTCGCGAGGCGTCGGTTGGGTGAATTTGTAGTGTGCACCGATCTTTGCCCTTGACAAGAACTTCAATGTTGTGCATCCATGAATTGTTCGAACGTAAATGTCGACGACCAACAAGCGTCAACTGCGAATCGTCAACGCGCACTGCGAGCAAAAGCGAAAGCCGCGACAGATCTTCGATTAGTTGTGCCGGGGCAAGTTCGATTTTGCCCGAAGGTGTTCGCAATACTTCTGGCAATCGCGGTTCAAGCGCACCAAAGTCGATGCCATGTGGCGCTGCAATCAATTTATCCAAAGTCAAACCTTGGGGTGCTGCACCAAAGCCATCGCCAAATGGGCCGGTGCGCAACAGAAAGTCGAGAATGCGATCGGGTCCGCGTCGCCCGGTTTGAGAAAGTTCGTCGACTAGTTGCTGAACATCTCTGCCGAAAACACTTGATGATGAATCTTTGACGGCACTTTGCACGACACCTGTGATTGCAAGATCATCGATCAGATTGAAATCAGCATCGGCGCCAAGTCCTGAAACAATTGCCGAAAGCTTGGCCAAAATTTGCCACTCGTCTAGATCATTTGATCCAAGTGGCAAGACTGGCTCGCTGTAATTTGCAACATTGCGCACAGCAAATGTCAACAACGCCAAGTCATAGTGACTGCGTTGCAATTGTGATGGCGGTGGCAAAATTACGTCAGCAAATTTTGAAGTTTCGTTCAAATACATGTCAACGCTGACCATGAAGTCAAGTTCAGCGAACGACTTTGCAAGCCGCTCACTATTTGGCGTCGACAAAATTGGGTTTCCACCAACGACCACCATCGCTCGTATCTGGCCCGGGCCTGGTGTTTCAATTTCTTCAGCCATTGCCGCAGCCGGATATTCACCGAGCGCTTCGGGGTATTTGCTCACTCTTGAGTGCCCGCGGCCGATGCGAAAACCCTTGCCTTTGCCCGGTTCGCCGTGCGTATTGCCGCTGCCTGCGACCGGCAACGGAAACATCGCCCCACCGATTCGATCAAGGTTGCCCGTAAACACATTGACTACATCTACGAGCCACGACGCCGTCGTACCGAACGCAGTTGTGCACGTGCCGATTCGCCCGTAAACAGCCGCACAACTCGCGTCGCGCAACTCTCGGGCAATTCGCAAAATTGTTTGCTCGTCAATGCCTGTCGGTACGGCGACGGCCGCAGCGCTAAACGGCGCGAGTGCCCCAACAAGCTCTTCAAGACCATTCAAATAGTTGCCAAGTCGTTGTTTGACTAGTTGCAAGCCATCACTTGCAAGCGTGTTGGCAATCGCTGCCAGTAGTAACGCATCGGTGCCTGGTCGAATTGCCAACCATTCGTCGGCTTGCTGGGCTGTGCGGCTTTTTCGTGGGTCGACTACAACTAGTTTTCCGCCGCGTGCCTGCATTGCCTCAATGCGACCAGGGAAATCTGGTGCAGTACACAGACTGCCATTCGATTCATATGGATTTGCCCCAAGTACAAGCAAGTACTGAGTGCGATCTAGATCTGGCACTGGCACCGAACTTGGCGAACCAAACATCAAACCTGACGAAACTTGTTTCGGAATCTGATCGACTGTCGAAGCACTGAATCTTTGTCGCGAGCCGATTGCTTGCAACAACACTCGATTAAAAGTCATCGACGATAAATTGTGCGCGCCTGGGTTGCCTAAATATGTGGCGATTGATTCGCGACCAAAATTTTCAATCACGCGATTCAAACCTTTGTCGATAACTTGCCACGCTTCATCCCACGTAGCAGGCACATGCACGCCGTCGCGTTTGATCAACGGCGTCAACAATCGATCTGGGTCATAGTGAAGTTGTTTTAACGTGCTGCCCTTTGGGCAAATAAAACCTTTTGAGAAAACATCTTGCATATCGCCACGAATATGGGTCACCTGATCGTCTTTTACGGTGACCGCCAAACCGCATCCCGCCTCGCAAAGAGGGCAAGTTCGAAACGCAATTTTTTCGGTAGCCATAGCAATATCTTGCCTCAAACAAGCACACAAACAATTATCGACTGGGCTCGCCTCATAGGCTGTCGGTTGTGCGCCAGTTATTGCCCACTAATAGTGACACTTTAAACCTGCTTGAAATCTACGGCGCACCGCGCGCTCGGCATTCAAGTGGCCGCCCATCTATTGGTTTATGCATGGTCATAAGCATCGATGGCTCAACGGTTGTCGAAGGCAAGTCAACCCTGCTCTCGAACCCCGCAGATCGAGATGTGCTTATCGCATTGCGCTCTGCAGCCGAAACAATTGTGGTTGGAGCCGGCACGATCCGTGAAGAAATGTATGAAGTGCCTTCAAAAAAAGGCTTGCGAGTGGGTGTCGTTACCCGCACCGGAAAAATGGACCTAAATACCAACTTATTTAAGAGTGGCGTTGGCTTTTTGATTATGCCAGAAGATGCAAAACAACCAGACACCGAATCCGATCTTGAAATAGTTCGGGCGGGCAAAGGAAATGTTGATTTGCATCTAGCGATGAGTCAACTGCCGGGTTCGTTCGTTCAACTTGAAGGCGGACCAACTCTAAACGCATCAATGTTCGCGGCCAACTTGGTTGACGAAATTAATCTAACGATCAGCCCAATGGTTACAGGTGCTGACAGCCCCCGATTAGCGAATGGGGCACCACCATTGCACAGCGACTATGAAGTTGCGCACATTCTTGAAGACAACGGATTCATGTTCATTCGCTATTTGCGAAAGATCTAGCTAGACAAAATTCGTTATTTGCGCAATTCTTTTTCGAGCAACGCAAGTTC
>JBIKVV010000002.1:0-137288 GCA_044356655.1 Ilumatobacteraceae bacterium | reverse complement strand
TACGAGGGATAACAGATGAGCAAAGACGAATCAAATTTAGACCCAGAAACAGTGCGTGCGCTTGAAGCGATTCTTATGGTCGCAATGGAGCCTGTTGCGCCTGCGCTCTTAGCGCAACTTCTTGAGATTTCGCAGGCAACCGTCGAGTCTTTGTGCGAACGTTTGTCGACAACTTATGAAAGTGCAGGACACGGATTTCAACTCGTAAAAGTTGCGGGCGGCTTTCGTTTTCAGTCGCACCCAGATCTAGCACCATATGTCGAACGTTTTGTCTTAGACGGTCAACAAGCACGAGTGTCGTCAGCGGCGCTCGAGACATTGGCTGTCATTGCTTATAAACAGCCACTATCACGCTCACAAATCGCAGCCATTCGAGGTGTTGATCCAGAAGCCGTGATGCGCACTCTTCAAGCACGCGGTTACATCACCGAAGTTCAACGCGATGATGGCCCGGGGCAGGCGGTTCTCTTCGGCACCACGCCGTTGTTTTTAGAACGACTCGGCATTGCCTCGCTTGACGATTTGCCGAGCATTGCAGATTTTGTTCCGGACGCGAGTGTTGTTGAAACCCTCGAACGTAGTTTGCAAGTCGTGCCCGAAGACCCAACAACGCCCGAGCAATAAAACAAAAATCGACTATCGATGTCTGGTGAAACTGCATTTGGTGCATCAGGTGAAATCGAAAATGACGAAGGTGAGCGTCTACAAAAAGTTTTAGCACGTGTCGGATGGGGTTCACGGCGTGAGTGCGAAATTCTTATTGAAGACGGGCGTGTCAGGGTTAACGGCGAGATTGCGATTTTGGGTCGACGAGTAAAAACGCAAACCGACAAAGTCGAAGTTGATGGCATCGCGATTGGTGTTGCGCCTGGGCTCGTCTACTATTTGTTGAACAAACCTGTCGATGTGATAACCACCGCAAAGGACACTCACGGCAGACAAACCGTTATCGAACTTGTGCCATTTGAACCTCGGGTCTTTCCGGTTGGACGCTTAGATGCAGACACCGAGGGACTGTTGATCTTGACCAATGACGGCGAACTAGGGCATCGATTGACTCACCCGAGTTTCGGAATCGAAAAAGAATATTTGGCACATGTGCAGTGTGGCCAGAATGGTGTCAGCGAATCTGCCTTAAAAAAGTTGCGAGATGGCGTCGAACTAGATGATGGCGTTACGTCGCCTGCCGACGTGGGGCAGTTGCAGACTGGTGTTCTCAGAATTGTGATTCACGAAGGACGCAATCGTCAGGTTCGTCGAATGTGTGACGCGGTTGGCCACCCAGTTGAGCGTTTGGTTCGCGTGCGCATTGGTCCGCTAATTGATCGCACTTTGGCCCCAGGTAAATGGCGACACCTGACGACGAGCGAAGTTGTTGAGTTAAATCAGGCCACTAAAAATTGACCCACAGGTAGAATTTGACGGTGACTACACGACGCGCGAACGTTCTCGGTCTTGGTTTAATTGGTGGCTCACTGGCTTTGGCGTTGGCCAAACACGGCTTTAGCGTCTCGGGTAGCGACACCAGCAGTGACGTTGAACAGTTGGCGTTGGCGCGAGGCGTGATTAGCGCTGTCGGTATTGATCCCCAAGCCGAAGTTAGTTTTGTGGCCACGCCAGTAAGTTCGGTACCTGAGCAAGTCGTATTGGCACTGTCGAAGACAACTGGCATTGTCACAGATGTTGGCGGCGTCAAGTCTTCGGTTGTTAATGCAGTTTCGGACGCACGATTTATTGGTGGACACCCGATGGCTGGCAGTGAATTAGCCGGCCTTGATGGCGCCGACGACGCTTTGTTTGAAGGCGCCGTTTGGGTGCTGACGCCTACGGCTGAATCTTCTGACGCAAGTTTCGAAAGTTTGGCAAAGATCATTCGCACACTCGGCGCTGAAATTGTTGTGCTTGACGCACAACGCCATGATCGGTTAGTCGCCGTGGTAAGTCACTTGCCACACTTAACTGCGGCGACTCTGATGGGATTAGCGCACATAACTGCAGAAGAGCATGTAGCTGTGTTGCGTTTGGCTGCCGGCGGTTTTCGCGACATGACCCGAGTTGCTTCTGGTTTGCCACAGATTTGGATTGATATCTGTCGCGAAAATCGAGCGGCAATTTTGGATGCATTAGACGGAATGATTTCTGGTCTAACCGAAATGCGCGGAATAGTCGAATCGCAAGACAACCAGGCTTTGTTGACACGCTTGTCAACAGCGCGCAACGCGCGAGCGAATTTGCCGGGTCGGGTTCATGAACTTATGGATGTCTGTGAAGTGCGAGTGCCAATACCTGACCGTTCTGGCGCAGCGGCTGAAATATTCACATTGGCTGCTGATCTGGGCGTGAACATCGCGAACTTTGAAGTTTCTCATTCAGTTGAAGGTGATCGCGGAATTCTCGTTCTGATAATCGATAAAGCCAGCGCTGAGATGTTTCGCGGGGGTTTAATGGCGCGCAAGTTTCGTCCAAGTATTCAGACCGTGGTATGACAACTCGAGGTAGCAGCAACTTAGTTTCGGTGCCAGGGTCAAAGTCGATTGCGAATCGCGCACTTATCTGTGCGGCGCTTGCCAATTCTGAATCTGTCATTTCGAATTGCGCGCCAGGTGACGACACCGAAGCGATGATCGATGCTTTGCGAATTCTGGGCGTTGGTGTTGAACGCGATAGCGACAAATTTCGAATCTCAGGAAATCTCGTTCTTGAAAGTATTCGCGAGTTGCGACTGAATGCAAAATTAGCGGGCACAACATCACGGTTTCTGACTGCCCTTTGTAGTTTGCGCGCTGGTGTCACAACGATTGATGGTGACGAACCGTTACAAACAAGACCAATGCACGACTTGCACTCGGCGCTTCGCGATCTAGGCGCTCATGTGTCGTCGATTAGTAATGACGGATTTTTGCCCGTACGGGTTTCTCGGGGTGCCCAATGGCAAGCAAAAGTCGCCGTGAGGGCGAACATGTCAAGTCAGTTCACCAGCGCCTTGATGATGATTGCGCCGCGATTGCCATCGGGGCTCGAGATTGTGCTCAGCCAAGACGTCGTGTCTCGCGGTTACATCGAAATGACAGTCGGAGTGATGCGGGCCTTTGGTGCAAACACCGATTTTTCTGACAATCAAATCTGGGTTAATCCGGGTGAATATCAAGGCACTAATTTCACCGTCGAGCCAGATGCTTCGTCGGCAAGTTATCCACTTGGTGCGGTGGCAATAAGTGGCGGGTCAGTGACAATCGCCGGTTTGTCGCGTAACAGTTTGCAAGGCGACGTTGAATTTATTGATTTGCTGGCGCGCATGGGCTGCGATGTATCTGAAAGCCGTGATGGGTTGAGTCTTAATCGCGACAGAGAAAGACCTCTGCGTGGCGTTGAAGTGAATATGTCGCAAATCAGCGACTGCGTGCCCACTTTGGCTGTTGTAGCAATGTTTGCCGAAACACCAACTCAAATCAATGGGGTAGGTTTCATTCGCGACAAAGAGAGCGATCGAATCGGAGATTTGATTGGCGAGCTGCGCAAACTGGGGGCAAACGTCAGCGAAACTCAAGATGGCATGGTTATTCAGCCTGGTGTTCTGCACGGTGCAAACCTTGAGACTCATCATGACCACCGTTTAGCGATGGCATTTGCGCTGATTCAGCGTGAAGTTGATGGTGTGGTTATCAACAACCCCGAAGTCGTGAGTAAGAGTTGGCCGAACTATTTTGATGTTTTGTCGGCGTTTTATAAATCGTAAACGAATATCTGCTGCGAATAATCGTCGCCAACGGTGACTGTGTTCTATAATCAGTTTTTACAGAAAAAGGAGTTTCGGTTTTGACACAAGCACGCGAGATTATGACTTGGGAGTCCTTTGGTGTCGCGAGTCGCGAATTGGCGATGAAGGTAGCCAAAGATGGCTATGAGCCTGACATCATTTTGGCAATTGCACGCGGGGGCTTGATGGCCGCAGGTGCACTCGGTTATGCGCTCTCAGTGAAAAATACCTACACCTTGAATGTCGAGTTCTACACAGGTGTTGACGAGCGACTGCCGATACCGATTGTTTTGCCACCGGTACCAAATTTGGTTGACCTCAAAGACTCAAGAATTTTGATCGTTGATGATGTTGCTGATACTGGCCACACTTTAAAACTTGTCAACGATTTCTGTCATGGCCAAGTGAAAGAGTCGCGCATTGCGGTGCTTTATGAAAAGCCTCATTCAATCGTCAAGTGCGAATATGTCTGGAAGATGACCGACGAATGGATCAACTTTCCGTGGAGCGACAAAGAACCCGTGGCAAAGCGGGCCTTCAACGTTCGCGACGCCTGATCGTCACAAAGTTTTTCTCGCGCTGATTTAGTTATTCGGCCAAAATAGTCAAGGCTGCGTTTTTGCCGCTTGCGCCCCAGACACCCGCGCCCGGAAACGTCGCCGCACCTGTCAGATAAAGCCCCTTGATTGGTGTGCGATAACGAGTTAGTTCTGGTTGCGAATTGAGAAGTGCCGCAAGTGGGCCGCCGCTAAAACTTGTGGCGTGTCCTTTGGGCAAGAAAAATTCTGATTCGTAGTGGGCTGGTGTCATGCATCGCCAGTCGGCAATTGAGTTCATAAAACCCGGTTCAACTAGTTGCGAATATTTCTCTAGCCAGCGATAAGGCTCGGCATTGCTTGACCAACCACCCTTGAACGAAAACGGTGTGAACAGAGCCTCAAGACTAAATACTTGGTCGGTTGAGTTAGCCATTGACGAATCAAGAATTGACGGCAAATTAACGAGCATTGCTGGCTGGTCAAGAATTTCGCCACGTGAAATCAATTCAAAGCCGCGGTGCAATTCTTCTGTCGTGGGCGTAACGATCATTGTCGGCGAGAGTGGTTCGACACCAAGATCATTGAACAATTTTGTATCAAGGTTTGTGTATTGCGGTTTGGCTGTAATGCGTGCATCAATTTTTGATTCGTAGCCCTCGTAGTGCGGGGTTGCCCGCCATTTGTCGATCATTGACTTGGCACTTGCTGGAGGATTTTTCAACCACTTTAAGAACGTGTCGTGTGGGTTGCATGCAGACACGACACAGTCGGCGAGAATTTCAGTGCCGTCGCTGATGGTGACACCGCGCACTCGAGATCCTTCGCAAAGAATTTGCGCGACTTTTGTGCTTGTCACAACAACACCTAAATTTGACTCGATGCTGCGTCGCAATGAGATCGGCACCATGCCACTGCCACCAATTGGCCTACCCACTTTTGAAACATGACGCATCGCGTACGTGAGTGCACCGAGGCCTGTGCCTGGTGTGTGTGGCGAAACACCCCAAACTGTTGGGCCCGTGACTAGTGCTGGGCCGATGAGCAATTCTGATTTGAAGTATTTTCGAAGAACTTGCGCCGACGAGAGTTTGCTCCAACGCAACATAGTGGTAACGCCACGGCCACGGCGTGAAATAACTTTGCCAATTAATGATCGGCGAGTCGGGGGTTGACTGGCTGCTTCAATGATCATCTCGGCGATCGGCATCGCGTCGCGCAAGTAGGCGCGATAGCCATCGACTTCATCTTTGAAGAAATGTTTTATGACACTTAACGTCTTGTCGACGTCGCGAAAGTGCGGCCAAATTCGACGATCGCTCCACGAAGTTGCGAGTTGCGTTGGGTCGACATCTAGATATTTGAGGCCGTGTTTGGCTAGATCGAGATCTTCGCTTACGCCAGTTGTTCGAAATGTAAGGTGATCGCAATTGCAGATGTTGACGGTTACTCCAGAGAAAACTTCGCTTGATGCGGTGCCACCGACTTCGCTACGAGCCTCAATGACTACAACGCGCTGACCTGCTTTGGCAAGATAGGCCGCGCAGACGAGACCGTTATGACCTCCGCCGACGATTATCGCATCGAATCGTTTTGAAATTTCTGCAGTTGCCACGCTCTATATTGCCACTTAGGTAGGGTATTTGTCATGTCTAATTCGATTCGACGCCTAGGCGATCTACGCGGACCTGATGTACTAAGCAAGGTCACGTCTAGATCGATTTTCGTACAGCCTCTTGGCGCAATCGAGCAACATGGGCCGCACTTGCCGCTGAATACTGATGAAATTGTCGCTACCGCTGTGGCCGAAGCAACAGTTGAGCGAGTAGGCGAAAAACTTGATGTTTGGCTATTGCCAACTTTGACGTATACAAAGTCAAATGAGCATGCGTGGGCCCCAGGCACGATTTGGCTTTCGGCAACAACGATGCTCAGTGTTTTAGATGACATCGGTAGATGCGTTTCAAGAACTAACGCTCAGAAACTCGTGTTTCTAAACGGTCACGGCGGAAACTCGGCTCTGTTGAATGTTGTCAATCGTGAATTGCGATTGAACTATGGTCTGCAGACGTTCACAGCGCATCCGTCAATGCCACCTGACCAAGGCGGCGCATCAGCCGCAAGTGAACTCGGCATGGGCATTCACGGTGGCACAGATGAAACATCGGTGATGTTGCACCTGCGCCCAGATCTAGTTGACATGTCTAAAGCAGTGCGACGTGTGCCTGAGAAAATTTCTCTCAACAAGCATGTGCGATTCGGTGGGGCAGTAAGTTTCGGCTGGCTTTCAAATGACTTTTTTGTCGAGGGTCACATCGGCGATCCGACTCTTGCAACTGCCGAACTAGGCGCCCGCATGTTTGCTTCTGCCGTCGAGAACTTTTCCGAAGCCCTCGCCGAAGTCTCAACTTTCAACTTCGGTCGATAGTCTTTCGCGCACTCGCAGTAAGTGCGTTCTTTAGCCCTCAATATCGGTAGCTAGTTCAAGTATCGCAACTTTGTCATTAATAAACCTCGTCGTTGCCCACGGCTCCCAATCCCGCAACTCCGTCCGCTCCAAATCCACCACAAACCACTTCACATTCTGATTGAGCATGTTCTGTAAATGGTCAGCAGTAGGCCGACTTGGAAAATCAATTGATGTTTCGAAACGACGTGATAACTCTTGGCTGAAACGATCACTGTCGGACAATCTTGTTTTGGGCTGATCATAGTGATTAAAAATTGACGGAAAATTATTGTAGAGGTACGAATAGCGACCGACTAAATAAAGTCTACGTTCAAGTGCTATTTGAACTCGGTAGTCGTCGTAATTGCCGGTATCTTCAAAGAGACCAAAATTTGAAGCGAAAATGTCGTCACCGAAGCTACTCGCTTTTGCAAATAACAACGCATCAAGTCGATCCTGATCATCCCAGCGCTCGACCATCAACGGAATTTTACGATCAATCAGTTTTTCGTCGTGGATAATGCTGTCCACTATCGGATTAATGGCTGTTCCTAAAAAGACACCACAACTTAAACAAAAGAAAGTTGTGGTTATTATTGGGTAGAAAGTTTTAGTTCGTTGAATGCCAAGAAACAAGTAGACGCTTGCGGCTAGTGTGAATGCAGCCAAAGAATATGCATAATTTAACGACAAATCATTATTTACCAACCTATGTAATCCGAAATCTAATTTCCGACTGTTGGTCGGTGGTCGGTTAAATCGGTCGTATAGGAATCTAGATAGCACACCTAGAAAAACGAGACATATCAAATAAAAGCGGATTGCCTTACCTATCGGAAGTTTCTCTATTGAAATAACTATCGCATTTGCAACAAGTGGCGACGTAATCAACAAAAATGAAATCAGAAAATCAGAATCTCGGACAAACAAATGTGGTACAAAAATTTGAGAAAAAAAGAGTGTCATTAAAGATAAAAATATGAAAAATCTAAATCCACGGCTGTCTTTACTGAACAAATACAGCAGCAAAATTGGTAGAGATGATGCGACGGTGGAAACAATTAAAAACTTAATAGAGTCAGTCGATTTTATTGGCCAAGCGCTAGCGGATACGACCTCTTGATTATAAAGCGTTGATCCGTTTTTGTATGAGAATAAGAGCAGCGCGATGAAAATTCCTATTGCATAAAAAAGAAATGCGTTTATTGGCTTCAACAGATTTTTGAGAGTAACTCGTGACCGTAAACGTGTAACTAAAATAATTGGAATAAGTTGGTAGACATATGAGAACCTGGTTCCAGCAACAATAAATCCGCTAAAAGTCAAAGTCAAAAAACCTAAAATTGAATTCGTTTTTTGCGTTGCTAAAAGTAGTGAAGCGACAGTCAAGAGGTATATAAGTCCAAGAAGATGAAGAACTCTCAGGTTGATCTGTATCGGATCTGGTAAAGCAGTTAGAATAAACACAACAACCGTCGCTAGGTGAGATACTTTTGATTTTGCCGTGATACGAAAACTTAATGACCAAAGCGCGAGCCCAATCAGAGCAAGTAAGACAACTGAGATTGAAAAGTCAAAAAGATCAATTGCTTTGACTCCCTTCGAGGCAAAAATGGGCCCAAGCCATAAATAAGAAATTTTGTAATAGCTATATGTCTGATTTGCAAACTCTATGTTTGCATTGATACCCCATTTCGCAGTTCCGATCGCGTGAGCAAGGTCGAATCTCGAGTCATCAGCAATTATCCGACTTATTCCGGTTCCGTTGTTTGAGGTGAAATTAATGAAAGTACCCAGAATATAAGAAAAAATAGATATGAACGGCAGCGCAATTCGAGAGAAAAATATCAATTCGAGCTTTTTAGTACCAACAAAGACAGCAAAAATGAAAAATGGGATTACAAAAAACACAAATGTTGGATACGAATATTGAGTTAGTGCGAGGGGGGCCGGGAAGAGAAGCCAGAGCAGGGTTGTTGAGTCGGTGTGGGTGATTTCGACGCCGAGTTTCGGAGAGCGCTTGACAAACAGCCAAATGACGACGGCGATGATGGGTACGTATGGCGAGATCATCAGTCGAATGCCGAGTAAATCTCGCAGTATTAGTTGTGAGATGGCCGCACTCGAACTGCCGATGGCGAAACCCATGGCTAAGAGTTCAGGAATAGGTAGTTGCTGCTCGTGTTTGCGTAGATGAGCCCAGATGTAGGCGCCGGCGATTGTTTGACTGACTACTACTAAGAGGAAGTATGAGACTTCAATCCATGGTCCACCGAGAGCGACCGAAAGTCCGAAGATTTCTACCAGAAGCACGAAACAAAACCAAAGAGCGTCGTTTCGAGACTTCAAGGCCAAAGACACGTCTCAAAGTGTAGTTGCGCAAAAAATTGCGCGAGGTTGAAAATAAATTAAGGCTGTAAATGACACTCGGGGGGCGCGAACGCCCCCCGAGGTATCAATTTCTAACTATTGATCGTTACGGCAATGCAATGGTTGGATCAATGAATTCGTTGGTGACGATGTCAGCGGCTGTAATGCCTTCTTTCATCTTTGCACCAATCTTTGTGTAGGTCGGTACCGCAATCTCGATGAACTTGGTTACGCGATCAAGATCAAAGCTGCCCAATGTTCCGTCTGGGCTATTGGCGATGAGGTTGTTAGCGAGACCTAATTCAACTGCTGCTGCAGCCTGACCAGCGTCATACAGCCAACCATTGTTGTACTGAGTAACAAGATCAAGGATCAACGCGTTGGCGCGAGCAGGATCTGTTACGTAGTCAACTTGTGATTGCTGAATCATTGGCACAAGAAGCTTCAAGCAGTCTTTGTTTGCCTCGATTGTTGCAGGCAAGCCACCAAGCGATTGAGCATATGCTGTCCAACCTGCGTCGTGAACTGTCTGGTAAGCAACTGGCTTTGCCCAGTCTGTGAGCACATTCTCATAGTAGTAAGGCTCTGAAGTTGCGAAGCCTTGCTGTGCAGCCTTGCCGCCGTCAGCTACGAAGTTGGCAGGTGTGCCGTCGTAGTTGCCGTCAACTTGTTTTGCATCAAGAATGCCGTTTGCTGTGAAGTACTCCATATATGCAGCACCACCGAAGTAACGAACCTTTGCGCCAGTTGCCTTAAGGTCGGCAATTGCTTTGACGTCTGGGTAAGTTGCTGGGTCCCACATGATGATTTGCGGATTGATATTGAACGGTGCCACAACAGTCATAGTTGGGAATTCGCCCGAATCTTGTACAGCGCCGTCGGTGCTAACAAAACCCAAAAAGATCTCTGGGTCTTGGTACATCAACGATGTTGGTGAGCTGAAACCAACGGCTGGTCCACCAGCGCGAACTTGAATCTTGACACCAGTGTCTTGACCCTTCGATACGAGTGGTCCGGTTGCCCGAAGGCCAGCGGCGTCAACTTCGTAACCTTCGCCAATCATGTTGTACAAGAACCCGTGTTCTGATTCTGGGTTCCAGTCAGTTTGGAAGGTGATTGTGTCTGGGCAGATGCCAGCGAGAGAAACGGCCTCTGAGGTCGTCTCTTCGGCTGGTGCAGCCTCGGTTTCTTCTGTTACTTCTTCAGTTGCTGTGTCGTCGTCACTACCGCAAGCGGCAAGGGTGACTAAGCACAACGCACCGAAGAGTGCAATTGCTTTTCTTCGCATTTGTTTCTCCTGTTGTTGTCTGGGGCTGGATTAAATTGCAACCAATTATCTATTACTTTGCTTTACTTTGCATTATCTTTCGTTTTATTTTTCGTCAAGAAATCGTCACCGACCTCTTGTTGTCGTGTGCCACTTGCCAATGGCTACTTTTGAGAGCAGCCCGAACAAGATAAACACGACTAAACCGAAAACACTGGCCAAGATGATTGCAGCGATCAGCTCGGCACCCCAAAGCCGCCCACGGTAGATATCGATTTGTGCGCCAATACCAACAACGCCACCTTGGCGAAAATAAAAGTCTCCAACTACGGCACCGATTACTGAAAGACCGGCCGAAATACGGAGACCCACAAAGATATTTGGCATTGCCGCCGGAAACTGCAATTTGCGAAGCCGGGTGAATTTGCTGGCGCCGTGCAATGTAAACAACTCATGTTGACTCTTATCAACTGAGAGAAGACCGAACAATGTGTTGTTGACGATCGGAAAAAATGCGATCAGGACGACAACGAGAATTCTCTGCAAAGTGATGCCGTCGATCAAAGCTCGAATGAGTGGTGTCATCGCCAAAATTGGGGCTGATTGCAGTGCGACGAGGTATGGCCAAGTAGCCCGCTCCATCCATCGGCGAGTGGCCATCAAAGTTGCAAGAGTTGTGCCAATCAGAATTGTGATGAACAGACCAATTACGGCAATTTTGATTGAGTCCCAAAGCGATCGCAGAATTGGCTTTAAGCCACGCTGTTCGCCAACAGACCAAGTTAGAAAGCCTTCTTGAACTACTCGATGTGGAGTTGGCAATAAGAACCGTTTTTGTGGCGGTAAGAGACGCGTTGAAAGCAGATACCAAATACCAATGAAGAGTGCAAAGACAACGATCGGACCCGCAAAATCGCTTACCAGATTTCGGTCACTCGTTTCGCGCGGCGCATCGTCGACACGCAAACTTGGCGGCACCGACTGATCGATCGTGTTAGTCACTTTGATGCTGTTTGATGCGTTCATACCAGTGCCCCGCGAAGCGCTAGAGAGACTTCACCACAGATTTCGGCAAACTTCGGCTCATATCGCAATGAGTGCGCGCGTGGATAACTAAATGGAATATCAAAACTGCCAACGATCTGACCAGGTCGTGCCGACATCACCAAAACTTTTGTTGACATGTATACAGCCTCGGCAATCGAGTGAGTGATAAACAAACCAGCGAAACCTTCAATTTGGAAAAGTCGCAGCAGTTCGTCGTTCAGTCGTTCACGAGTGATCTCGTCGAGCGCACCGAATGGTTCGTCAAACAAGAACACGCGTGGCTTCATTACGAGAGACCGGGCGAGCGAAGCGCGCATACGCATGCCACCAGATAATTGTCGAGGATATTTGTCTTCGAAACCAGTTAGACCGACCAAATCGATCGCATCTTGCGCGAGTTTTGTTCGCTGCGATTTTTCAATTCCATGCAATTCGGCGATTATCTCGATATTTTTTCGAACATTTCGCCACGGCAGAAGTGTTGCATCTTGAAAAACATAACCAATGCTGTTGCGGTCAACTTCGCACTTGCCTTCGGTTTCGGTTTCTAGGTTCGATGCAATGCGCAACAACGTCGATTTGCCGCAACCAGATGGACCGACAACAGTTATGAATTCACCTGGGTTGACGTCGAATGTAACCCCACCAAGTGCTTTCGTGCCGTCAGGAAACGTCATGCCGACGTTTTTGAACCCGAGCGCCCCAGCCACATTCAGAGAATAGTTGATTAGTTGCCAGCAGCCAAAAACGAATGGGTGATTTGACCTTTATATAAAACTAAGTTTCGGGGCGACATATTGGCGATTGCTTCTCGTGTAGAACCTGCTGCGGTCAGCATCAAATTTGCAGTTGCCCCGATTTTTGGGCCCGAGTCTGCAAGCCCCATCACTTGTCGGGCGACTGTCGATACAGAATCAAAAGCATCATTTGGCAGCAAATGTGCGGTGAGTATTGCTAGCCCTGCACTTTCGAGCGGGTCACCTCGACCAATTGGATTAAAAGGGTCTTGCAAGTTGTCGGCCCCAAAGGCAACTTTGACACCTGCCTTGCGAAGGTTAGAGACTGCCGTTAGACCACGCGGCATAGCAGTTGCGAAGTCTCGGCCTTGCAGAAACAGGTTCGTATGCGGCAAAGCGATAACGCTGATTCTGGCTTCAGCAACCTGTTCAGAAACTCGTTTCTGAACTGACGCAGTTTGCATGCCCAAACTGACACAGTGGCTGGCTACGACAGCCTGTTTTAACCCAGTACTAATCACTCGATTTGCAAGGTCTTCTAGTGAGAGTCGATTTGAATCCGTGTGTTCGTCGGTGTGTAAATCAAGATCGCAGTTAAGTTCTCCAGCGAGCTCAATGAGAGCGATGTTGGCACCTTGTGGGTCTACATCAAGATGTGGACAACCACCTAAAATATTTGCACCCATTTCGATCGCGCGTCGTCCACGGTCACGATTTTCTCTGCCTGCTTCACCCGATAGCGGCCAGCCCAACAACGCGCTGATCTGCAGATCTACAAGAGAACTTGTGCGGTTTCGAACCTCGACTAAGGCCTCAACAGCATCGAGATTGTTCCACTCGGTTACGTCTGCATGAGTGCGAATTGCTGTGACTCCGTTTGACGCCATAAGTCGCACGGCTCGTTCGGCTCGCTCAATGGTGTCGGCGACTGTTATTTGATCTCGTGACGTTTCCATCGCCATGATCGCACCCATCAGGTCACCAGTTGGGTTATGAATACGCTCTGCCAAAAAAGCTTTGTCGAGATGTGCGTGCGGCTCAGCAAGTGAACAGGTCAGTAGTGACCCGCTCGCATCAATAACTTGTTCTTTATCGAACGCAACAAGGTCAGTAGCAATCTCAGTAACTAGATCGCCGACGATTCGAACACTTTGGAGCTTTTGAATGCCTTCAATTTTGCAATTCTGCAGCAACATTTCTGTCTGCTCGCGATGACGTCTGATGTTTAAATTAGTGGCTGAAGGTTTGGCAGAGGTCGTCGTTCAACTTTTTCGCCAAGTTTTGGAAAAACTTCTTCGACGACAAGATGCATTTGCTCTGACATTTCTTCGCGCGTCAGACCCGGGTAGTCAAAGAAGAAGCAAATATTTTTGAGATCGAGTAAATCGCGCCAAAAACCTAGAGTGTCAACGGCGTCATCGATTGAGCCGATGATCTGTATCTTTTGATCGATTGACTCTTGCACAGTAGGGCAGTGGTTGAAAGCAACTTTGCTGCCATCTGGGTTGCGATACGAAGAAAAGCGACCGTATGGCGATAGAAAGTTTGCGAACTCGTCGTGACCAGGCTTGCCTTTGATCATTGCTTTCTCGCGAGTCTTGGCAACGTGAATGTTCATCACCAGGGTTCGATCTTCACCAGGTGAAACTGGGTTTCCTATTTCTTCGCGAATCTGGGCGTAGCGGTCCCATTTCTGTTTTTGGCTATCAGCGTTTTGCAGCCAATAAATTGCTTTATGACCGACTCTCGGCACATATTCAATTGTTTCGGGCGAAGTCACCGGTTGATAGACGTCTATGTGACGAAGTGGTTTGGGTATCAAAGTCAAGTCGTCTACATAACTGCCGCGGTCTGGTATTTCGTCTGGAGGAAACACAAAGTGTTTACCGCGATACGAGAAGCGCTCGTTATACCAAGCGAGTTTTATGACTTCCATGCTTTCTTCGAAAACTTCGCGGTTAATGCGATCGTGCTCAGCACTCATCGCATTGTCGCCTGAGGCAACAACAGTGCCAAGACTCCATGCTTCGCGCGGCACGGTGCCACGGCCAACACCGAACTCCATTCGACCACCCGTGACGATGTCGGCTATCGCGAAATCTTCAGCGAGACGCAAAGGGTGCCATTGTGGCAACACATTGAACATCTGACCAAGGCGAAGATTTTTTGTAACACTCGTCAGATGTTGGCCAAATAAAATTAGATTCGGTAAAACTTCGTAGCCCTCGTATTGAAAGTGGTGTTCGGTAAGCCACATTGTGTCGATTCCGACTTCGTCGGCAGTCTTGGCCCAAGCGACAAGATTCTTGTAGCACTCGATGACGCTGTCGTTGCCATAGCGCCGGTCTTTAGGCGCGACCTTTCCGGCGTCATCCATTGGAACTGTGCAGAAGAAGTTTGCATCTACTCTCATAGTGCTAACAATATCTCAGTTGCCGTGCCAGGCATTACGCGAAAGTAATACTTTTTTTAAAGACTCAGGCCGGTCGGTCATTATGCCATCAACGCCCAGATCTAAAAGCCGAACCATCTCGTCTTCGTCGTCGATTGTCCAAACATGCACTTGAATCTCGGCGTTATGGGCCGCCTGAATAAACGACCTATCCACAATCGTCAAAGGCCCCTGGCTAACCGGCACTTGTGCAGCGTGAATATTTCTAAAGCTGCCCGAGCGGCGAACCCAACTGCCTAAACGCAATTTGGTGACGTCTCTTGGGCCCATAGATGTGCATAAATCTTCTCCAAACTGATCACGCAAACTATTGAGGCGTTTGTCACTAAACGAACCAACGCAAATTCGATCAAACAGATCTCCGCGGGCAATGCGCTCGGTTAGCGGCTTCAGTGCTTGATCTGATTTGCAATCAATGTTGATGTGGGCGTTTGGCCAAGTGGTTACTAACTCTTCGAGTAGCGGTATCGGTTCGGTGCCGTTGACTCGAGCATTTTTGACATCGTCGTAGTTGAGTTCGCTGATCAGACCGGGTCTTCCGCAAGTTCGCGACAGGTCGTCGTCATGAAACGCGAGCAACACGCCATCTTTGGTGGCATGCACATCAGTCTCTATATATATGTATCCGAGATCGATCGCGCGCTGAAAAGCCGGCATCGTATTTTCAGGTGCATCGCTGGCGCCACCGCGATGAGCGAAGGCGATAGGCGAATTATGTTTGAGAAAAGGATGTTTCACTAGGCGAAAACTTGGGTTCACGCACAATCAAATTGCGCGACCTGCATTTTTCCAATATTCGTCTTTAAGCAAGCGCTTATAAAGTTTGCCCGTCGGATGTCGCGGTAGTTCAGGGCGAAAATCGATAGAGCGTGGACACTTGAGATCTGCAAGAGAGGCGCGACAAAAAGCTTTCAATTCAGTTTCTAGCTCGAGGGCTTCTTGCGAATTTTTCGGCATCGTGACTGGCTGAACGACTGCTTTAACTTCTTCGCCAAACTCTTCATTTGGTACACCGAAGACGGCGACGTCAACAACCTTTGGGTGATTGATCAGAATGTTTTCTGACTCTTGTGGATAGATGTTTACTCCACCTGAAATAATCATGAACGCTTTGCGGTCAGTCAGATACAGAAAATTATCTTTGTCGAGATAGCCAACGTCACCGAGGGTTGTCCACCCGCGTCCAAGCGGATCGCGCGAACTCTTCGTCTTCTCCGGGTCGTTGTGATATTCGAAATTGACGTTGCTTTCGAAATAGACGGTGCCAGATTCGTTTAGTGGCAACTCTTCACCATCTTCACCGCAGACATGAACGGTTGCATTAAGTGCCACGCCGACTGTGCCGGGGTGGGCAAGCCATTGTTCAGAATTGCAATAGACAAAACCGTTGCCTTCGCTGCCCGCGTAGTACTCGTGAATAACTGGCCCCCACCAGTCGATCATTTTCTTTTTAACTTCAACCGGGCATGGTGCCGCTGCGTGAATTGCGCACTTCAGACTTGAAGTGTCGAACTGTCGGCGAACCTTTTCGTCGAGTTTCAGCATTCGCACGAACATTGTGGGCACAAGTTGTGAGTGTGTGACTTTATGTTTGGCGATCAACTTTAAATATTCTTCAGCATCAAAATGCTCCATGATGATTGCAGTACCGCCAAGTCGATGCGTCGTCATTGTGAAGCGCAGGGGTGCGGCATGATAAAGCGGAGCCGGCGAAAGATATATCGCATCTTTGTCGATCGCGAACAACATCGAACACAATCCGCTTAGTGAAGTTGGGGTGCCCAGGGGGGTCATTGCAAGACCGAGTTTGATTCCTTTTGGTCTGCCAGTCGTGCCACTTGAATAAAGCATGTCAACGCCGTCGACGCGGTTCGCCAACTCAGTCGCAGATGCTTTTGAAACTGTGTCTTCGTAAGAGTCGTAGCCATCTATTTTTCCGTCGAGCATCAGACGCAATGAAACATTAGGTGTTGTGCTGGCTACCTCGGCGGCTTGGTCGGCTTTGTGTTTGCTTGTGATGAACGCCTTTGCTCCGCAGTCATTGATTATGTAATTGAGTTCGTCAGTCGTCAGCCTCGATGAACATGCCGTATATATAAGGCCCGCATAATGGCAACCCCACAAGATCTCGAAATAACGAGGGTGATTCTCGATACAAAACGCAACGTGATCACCGGGGTTAAGACCAGCAGTGCGCAAAACTTGACTCAGTCGATTGGCAGCCTCATCTAGTTCTTTGAAGGTGATTACTTGGCCAGTCGATGCCATGACGACAGCTGGTCGATTAGGTGCATCAGCAGCGATTGCCCCCGGAAACATATTTGAAAACTAGTCGGTTTTGATAACCATCTGCCAACTTCAGAAACTTTGTATCAGACAGATAAGTTGGGAGAATCATGGTTGCCATAGAAACCGAAAACATCGTGACCGAAGCCGAGATCAGCGCCTTGGTCGATTCTCTGATTGCGAAGTATCCACCGAATAAAACGAAGGCCATCGAGTTTTTGGGTGCGCAATTTGATGCAGGCTTAGCTTGGGTGCATTTTGAAGTTGGTAACGGTGGTTTAGGGGCCTCGCCTAAGTATCAGAAAATTGTTAATGAAGCAATCGCAGCGGCGAACGGGCCGTCGAGTTATGCGCGAAATCCAATCGGTTACGGCATGTGTGCCCCAACAATCATTCAGTGGGGCACCGAGGCGCAGAAGGCAAAGTATTTACGATCACTTTTTACAGGTGAAGAAATCTGGTGTCAGCTGTTTTCTGAGCCAGGCTCTGGCTCAGACTTCGCAGGACTGTCGGCAAAAGGTGTGCGCGATGGCGACGAATGGATTATCAACGGGCAAAAAGTTTGGACAACTCTCGCGCATCTCTCAAAGTTCGGGTTGTTGGTCGTGCGCACAGATCCGCAAGCAGTAAAACACGCGGGTCTAACTGCAGTAATTGTTGACATGAAAGCCGCTGGAGTAGAAGTGCGACCATTGCGACAAATGACCGGCGAAGCCGAATTCAATGAAGTTTATTTCACTGATGTTCGAGTGCCGGTTGCAGAAACTTTGGGTGGCACGGGTGACGGCTGGCGCGTGAGTTTGACGACTCTGATGAACGAGCGAGTTGCAATCGGTGGTGCAATTCCGCGTAAAGCAACAGGCCCGATTCGCGAGGCTTTGAAAATTTGGGAGTCTCTGTCACCAGAGATGCAATCATCGGCAACTAAAGATGAGTTGATGAAACTTTGGATCAAAGCCGAGGTTTTACGCTTGACAAATATTCGCGCCGGACAGAATCGTCGAATTGGCACTCCAGGACCAGAGGGTTCAATCGGCAAGGTCGCGAGCGCCGAGTTGAACAAAGATACGTACGAGTTTTGCGTCGGGCTTCTCGGTGCAAACGGAATGCTTTATGGCAGTTATGAAATGATTCGACCAGAAACTGCGATGAGTTTTGATTCTGTGCCAAAAGCATTTTTGCGCAGCCGTGCCAACAGCATCGAAGGCGGCACAACAGAAGTTATGAAGAATATTCTTGGTGAGCGAATTCTTGGGTTGCCCGGCGATGTTCGTGTCGATCGTGACAAGCCCTGGCACGAAGTACCGCGCAACTAAAACTAGATAGCTAACAGCGCGAGAACCGTGCTCGCCGCAAGTTTGCGGTCATCGACTATTTTCCTATCGCTTAACGCTCCACCAAGCATCACTGTCGTGGCAGTTTCGATTGCGATCTGTAATTGTCGAATATGACGTGGCGGGGGAAAGTATTCGTCTTCTTGGGCAATCTTGATTTCTTCGACACCATGCGACGGTGCCAACTGCGTGATTATCTGGGTTACTAGTTCTTCAGGTGCAGAAGCACCAGCAGTTATGCCCACTACTCCTGTGAGCGATTTTGGTAATTCAGAAACATCGTTGACCCGATAAACGTTTTGGCAGCCAAATTCGCGAGCCAACTTTTCAAGGGCGCGGGTATTCGACGAGTTATCAGAGCCGATCACAATGATTGCGTCACATTGCTCTGCAATTTTCATCAGTGCACCTTGACGATTCGTTGTTGCAAAGCACAAATCACTTTTTCCGGGTGACCAAACTTCCGGGAATTTCACTTTCACCGCGTCGGCGACGTCTTTCCAATCGCGATGCGAAAGAGTAGTTTGGGCCAAGATCGCTACAGGCTCAACAAAAATTGGCAAAGCATCAACTTCGGCGAGTGTTTCGACTCGAGTGATCGAATCTGGTGCAACCGCCATCGTGCCGACTGCCTCTTCATGTCCTTCGTGGCCGATATAAACAATATGAAAGCCTTTTGATGCACGTGTCTTAACCTCGTGATGCACTTTGGTTACCAGCGGGCACACCGAGTCGACGACGTAGCTACCTTTAGCGATCGCCTGTTGTACAACTTGCGGTGCAGATCCATGGGCTGAAAGCATGATTGGTCTACCCGGAGGTATTTCGCCCAGGTCATCGACAAAGATCACGCCAAGTTTCTTGAAGCGATCGACCACGATTTTGTTGTGCACAATCTCGTGATAGCAGTAAACGGGTGCATCGAATGTGCGAACCATCCACGCGAGAGCTTTGATCGCCATTTCAACGCCTGCACAAAAACCGCGCGGTGATGCGAGAACGATTTTTTCGATCTTATTCACCGCTTTGAAGATTACCTTGAACTAGCAAAGGTAAACTGTTGAGTGTGACACCGAATCTTGCAACTGTTGTCATCATCGGTCGGCCAAACGTTGGCAAGAGCACATTGTTCAATCGTTTTATGGGCTCTCAGGTTGCGATCGTTCAAGACCAACCGGGCGTCACGCGCGATCGTTTCGAACGTCAGGTTGAGTGGCAAGGCCGGCATTTCAATGTTGTTGACACGGGCGGTTGGATGCCCGGTGGTTCAGAACTTGATGGCAAAGTAAGCCGCCAGGTTGAGGCGGCTGTAAAAGAGGCCAATCTCGTCTTGTTTGTAGTCGATTCAACCGCAGGTGTGCTCGATGACGATCAAGCAATCGCCAAATGGCTGCGTACAAGTGGCAAAGAGGTTCTCGTCGTTTCGAACAAAGTCGATACCGACAAGCGTGAGTTTGATAAGTGGGAGTTTCTGTCTCTAGGGCTCGGTGATCCGTATCCGGTGTCGGCGCTACACGGACGAAAAGCCGGCGACGTGCTCGATGAAATTTTGGCACGTCTACCGCGTCGCGAAGGCGACGACCAAGAAGTTGTCAAGCCCGATCGTAATGATGCCAACCGCACACCAGGTATTCCGCGCGTGTCGATTGTCGGTCGACCCAATGTAGGCAAAAGCACGCTGTTCAATCGACTGGTTGGTCAAGACCGTGCGGTTGTGCACGACATGCCTGGCACCACTCGCGATTCGATCGATACGGTCGTGCAAACGCCAGATGGCCCAATTACTTTCGTCGACACTGCGGGTATGCGTCGTCGCAGTCGAGTAGATGAATCAACTGAGTATTACTCATTTGTGCGTGCGCTTCGTGCAGTTGATGAGTCTGACATCGCCTTGCTCGTAATTGACGCAACCGAAGGTATCACTAGTCAAGATCAAAGACTCGCCGAACGCATAGATGCATCGGGCAGCCCAGTCGTTGTCGTGCTCAACAAATGGGAAATTCTCAACGCAGATCAGCGAGACGAAATCGATATCGAGATTGGTCGTAAATTATTTTTTGTAGGTGATGCGCCAGTGCTCAAAATGAGTGCGCTGACTGGCAAGGGTGTTCAAAAACTTCTTCCGGTGTTGAAAGATTCAATCGAGCAATATCACCGCCGAGTGCCAACCCGCGATGTGAACCGAGTTATTGCTCGCGCTCAGCAGCAACAACCCGCACCAAGTGGCGGGCGAGTGCTTTATGCATTGCAGGGCGCTTCTGATCCGCCAACTTTCACATTGTTTGTCAATAAAGAATTGCCGCAAACTTATTTGCGTTATCTTGAGCGCTCAATACGTGAAGGTTTTGAGTTTGGTTCAGTGCCGATCAAAATTCGCGTGCGAAAGCGGGCTGAGTAAACAGCCATGCCTTGGTGTCAAGATTGCGCCAAATATTTCGTACCAAATGCTTTAACAGTTGAGGGCAAGTGTCCAAATTGTGGACGCGAAATCGCCGAATTCACAATCAACGGAAAACCTTTAGATCGACCCGTTACTCACAAGACACTCGACCTTAAAAGCCTTGCTCGATCTAACGGAGAAGATGAGAAGATTCCGTGGCATTTCAAGTTGCTTGTCGCACTTTTAGTCGGCTATTTGACGTGGCGAGTTGTGTCTCTCTTTATCTGAGATACCTTGACAGACACTGATAGTTGATATTCGGGCTGTGGCGCAGCTTGGTTAGCGTGCTTGTCTGGGGGACAAGAGGTCGTGGGTTCAAATCCCGCCAGCCCGACAAACGTTTGTGTCTAGTATTTACTGGCGCGAATACAAAGAACTTGGGGGCAATGTGAAATTAGCGAATCGTTTAGATCGACTGGGTACCGAAACAGCCTTCGCAGTTGCAGCTACCGCGGCTGATTGGTTGTCAAAAGGTAATGAAGTATTTCCGTTTCACCTTGGAGACTTAAACCTTCCTACGCCTGCCAACATTTCTGCGGCGATGCAGCGAGCAGTTGAAGAGGGTAAGACTGGTTACTGCCCGAACGCGGGCATCGCACCACTAAGACTTGCTCTCGCCGAGAGCCTGGGCAAGCAACGCAACGTCGTGTTTGCGCCAGAGAATGTCGCAGTGCAACCCGGTGGCAAACCAGTCATCGGCAAATTTTTGCGCGCAGTTATGAACCCGGGTGACGAAGTTTTGTATCCGAACCCTGGGTTTCCGATTTATGAGAGCCAAATCGAATTCAATGACGGCGTTGCTGTTCCGTATCGATATCTCGACACCGCGAACGGTTTTCAAATTGATTTGGACTATCTGAAATCGAAGATCAATAACAAAACAAAGGCGTTGATTCTTAACGACCAGCAAAATCCACTGGCGGCTGAAATGACTGACGCAGAACGCCAAGCTCTTGCTGATTTGGCAAACAAACACAACCTCTGGGTGTTGTCAGACGAAGCATATTTTGACATTCGTTACGCGGGTGAGAGCAAGAGCATTATTTCTTTGGCAGGCATGCAAGACAGAACCGTCATTTTGTATACCTTTTCAAAGAAATTTGCAATGACCGGTTGGCGACTTGGCGCAGCAATCGGACCGCGCGAGATCGTTGATCGCATTTCGAAACTAAACACAAATGAAGAGAGTTGCACTGCACAATTTGTGCAATGGGCCGGTGTTGAAGCAATAAATGGCGATCAGTCAGGTGCAAATGAATTAGTTCGTGTTCTTAAATCGCGTAGAGACGCAACAATCGCCGGCATCAACAAAGTGACTGGCATGCGGGTGCACACACCTAATAGTGCGTTCTATGTTTTCCCGGAAGTCACAGAGACGATGTCGCGAACAGGACACACAGACGTCGGCGAATTTGCACTTGAAGCCCTTCACAACTCGGGGATGTCTTTTTGTACTCGCAGGCATTTTGGTCGTCCGGCACCAGACGAAAAAGGCAACTACATCCGACTGGCTTACAGCGGCATCGACAACGAGAAGATCGAAAAGGGTTTGTCAAGACTGGCTGCCTGGGTCTCATCGAAGTGAGCAAAATTGTCGTCACCGGCAAAATACCGAACGCCGGGCTAGAAGTTTTGCGAATATCCGGCCTGAATCCGCAGGCATGGTCTCAAGACACGGCGATGTCGCGTGAAGTACTGCTTGAGCAAGTTAAGGGCGCGGAAATTCTCGTGACTTTACTGACCGAAAAAGTTGATAGTGAACTGCTTGATGCTGCCGGCTCACAACTAAAGGCTGTCTGCAATGTCGCAGTCGGTTACAACAACATTGACGTGGCTGCTTGCAAAGCGCGAGGTGTCACGGTTACAAATACGCCCGGGGTTCTAACAGACGCAACCGCTGATATTGCTTTGGCCCTGATCTTGATGGTGACACGGCGGTTGGCTGAAGGTGAGCGAGTTATCAGGTCGAGAACCCCGTGGCAATGGGGCATGCACTACATGCTTGGCACCGGCGTTACAAGTCGTGTTTTAGGCGTCGTGGGTATGGGTGCAATCGGTATTGCAACAGCACGCCGAGCGAAAGCTTGCGGAATGACCGTTATTTATTACTCGCGAAGTGAGATTGATTCAAAAATCGCAAATGAACTTGGCGCAAAAAAGGTTTCGCTCGACGAACTCTTGTCGGGTAGTGACGTGGTTTCGATTCATTGTCCGTCAAATGAGAGCACTCACCATCTGATTGGCGCGACTCAATTCAAAAAGATGAAACCGACAGCGTTCTTGGTTAATACGGCTCGTGGTCCGATCGTTGACGAACAAGCACTAGTCGACGCCCTGAAAGCAAAAGAAATTGCTGGTGCCGGACTTGACGTATTTGAATTTGAGCCCAAAATCAACGACGGGCTTTTAGATCGTGATGATGTCGTACTCATACCGCACTTAGGTTCGGCAACAATCGAAACACGTGATGCAATGGCGGTGCTCGCAGCAAGCAACGCAGTTGCCATTGCCAATGGTAAGTCGCCGTTGACGCCAGTCGGTTAGAAAATTAACCGATGCGCGGTCTTGGCACGATCATCAATACTCTCACTGTTTTAGGCGGTGGGGTATTGGGCCTGCTGATTGGCAACAAAATACCTGAGCGAGTTCGAGTCATAATTGTTCAGGTAATTGGCCTCACAACTTTGGCAATCGGATTACGTGACGTGATCGATACTGACAACATCGTGTTTCCACTCGTGGGTATGGTGCTCGGCGGCATTGTCGGCGAACTCTTACGACTTGAAGATCGTCTCGCACATATAGGCGAACTTCTCCGCCGAAAATTTGCAAGAGAGGCCGCTGAAAGTTCGTTTGTAAATGGCTTTGTCACTGCGACGCTTTTGTTTTGTGTTGGGCCCCTAACGATCTTGGGTGCGATTGAAGATGCGAGTGGTAGAACGCCGCAGCTGTACATCATCAAAGGCACACTTGACGGCTTTATGACCATAATTTTCGCGGCCCTATACGGTGTTGGAGCAGTTTTTAGTGCCGTCAGTGTTTTCGTTGTGCAAGGTTCGCTAACACTATTCGGCACAACTCTTGACGCATTGTTGAGCGATCGAATGCGACTTGAATTGTTCAGCGCAGGCGGATTGGCCGTTGTCGCGATTGGCATCAATTTGCTCGAGATTAAGAAAATTCGGCTTGGATCATTGTTGCCTGGGCTCATAATCACACCCTTTCTGGTCTGGATTTTTGCGACTCCAAACGGTCTAATACACGGCCTTTAATCAAATACATACGAACCAGGTGTCGGCGCGGGGTATGCGCATTCGCCGTGGCGATTTCCACTAAGTTCGTTTAGTAGTGGTGTTTCAACAAAAGGGGTTCAAAATGAGATCATCGGCTATTTCTGAAAACATTCGAAAGTTCGGCCTGCCAGCGTTAATTTCAGCTTCAGTGGCATTAGTTGCCGGAGGGGTAGTTGCGGCGAATGCAACCCCATCGAGCATCACTGTTTGTGCCAGCAAATCAAGTGGGGCGATGCGCTATTCAAGTGCCAATAAATGCAATGGCGCAAAGGAGACCAAGTTGACCCTTGGTCAACAAGGGCCAGCGGGTGCAACGGGCGCAACAGGACCAACTGGTCCAGCGGGTGCAACGGGAGCCGCGGGTGCAACCGGCGCAACTGGTGCTGCCGGTGCAGCGGGCGCAACTGGGGCCGCCGGCTCGTATGCAACCCCGATGTCGGTAGCAACTATTCCATCTGCTGGTTACACACTCGTTCTTGGTGACGCAGGAAAATTGCTTTATTCGTTGGTCTCGCCAACTGTGACAATTCCGACGAACGCGTCAGTCGCGTTTCCGATAGGTACACGAATTGACATCGGTCAACTTGGTGCGACGACAGCAAATATCATTTTCATTACTCCGGCATCTGGAGTGACCCTCAACGGGGCAACCACATCATCACAGTTCGATCGCGGCGCTTACCAGATGGGAAGTTTGATCAAGATTGCCACGAATGAATGGTTGTTCCTTAAGCCAGTAGACGAGTTGTCATGATGAGATCTAAGGCAACACTTTCGCAAAAACTTGTTGTGGTAGTGGTTGCTGCAGTAGTGGCAAGTGGTATCGGTGCATTTGTTGTTGCGTCGGCAACTAATACTGCAGTTGTAGTTTGTTCTGGCAAGGCTGGGGCTCTTCGTTATAGCAAAGACGGAAAGTGTGCAGCGTCTGAAACAAAAATCACCCTTAATGAACAGGGTGCTACTGGCGCAATTGGTCTGGCAGGTGCTGCCGGCGCAAAGGGCGCGACGGGCGCGGCTGGTGCTACCGGCACTGCTGGTGCTGCTGGCGCCGCTGGTGCTGCGGGAGGCTTTCCGACTTCGATGGAAATCGTCAACATCACATCAACTCACACGTTGGCGTTGACCGACATTGGCAAAATTCTTGTTTCGCGCTCGGGCACGGTGGTTACAGTGCCGACCAATACGAGTGTCGCACTGGCTGTCGGTGCTCGAATTGACTTTGCGGTCTTCAGTAGTTTTCTTTATTTTGACCCCGCTAGCGGAGTAACGCTCAATGCCGGTACGTCTCGTGTCGAGGCTGACAGTGGTACTTTTCAGATAGTCACACTTGTAAAAATCGCAACAAACGAGTGGGTTCTGTTAAAGACTGTTGACGAAAATTAACAAGTAGTCAAGCCTTAATATAATTGTCGCGTGTGCGGCAGGTTTAATTCGATCTCAAGTGGCAAAGACTTCGCACTTGCGTATGGTGCCGAGTTTTCGGACGCCGAACTTCAACCGAGTCACAATGTCACACCAACTTCGAAGATTTACGTTTTGGCACATGAGGAAACTAAAAAAATCGACGTTGTGACTTGGGGGCTCGTGCCCAGTTGGTCTAAAGATAAAACGCGGTCTGCGAGCATGATCAATGCGCGCAGTGAAACCCTCGCGGAAAAGCCTAGTTTTAGAAATCTGTTGACCAAGAATCGCTGTGTGATACCGATACAGGGTTTTTATGAATGGCAGGTGTTGTCGGTTGAATCATCGAGGCCAACGAAACCAAAGAAGCAGGCGCACTATATTTCACGAAGCGACGGTCAAGTATTGACACTCGCGGGTCTTTGGACAACATGGAAAGACACCGATGGTTCGTTGCTGAGAACTTGCACAATCATCACGATCGAGGCAACGAACAAACTTGCAGCAATTCACCACCGAATGCCGGTGATTCTCGAGCGCGAATCTATTGACGAGTGGCTAGCGGTAAACGAGCCTCTGCCTACCAATTTGTTACGTGTTGCTTCTGATGAAATTGTGTCGAGCGAACCGACAAATCGATTAGACCGCGCCCGGCGAAGCGACAACACCAGCGATGTCGGCGCGGCGCAGTTCGACGATGATTCGATCGGCCGCCTGTTCTAATTCTTTTCGGTCAACATTCGTACGTGCGTTGGCAAACTCGAGGTCGGCCATCGAATTACTCGGAATCACATGCAGATGGCAATGAGGTATCTCGTAGCCTGCAATGACTAGAGCGATTCGCTCGCAATTAAAAGCGCGCTTTGTGGCATCACCAATAATTTGCGCAATCTTGAACAAATGCTCGTTTAGAGACTGTGGGAGTTCGGTCCATTGATCAATTTCTTTGACCGGCACCACTAGCGAATGCCCCGAAGTGATCGGACTGATGGTCATAAATGCAACGCAGTGTTCATCTCGATAGACAAAAGTGCCAGGAATTTCGCCGTCAATTATCTTGGTAAAGAGCGTTGAAGCCACAGAAACAGCGTAGGGGATTGCCAGACTTGTACGCTCGGCGTATGTCATCGAATCGGATTCTCACAGTACCGAACCTGATAACTCTGCTTCGACTCTTTTGCTTGCCGATCTTTTTGTGGCTGTTGTTTGCACTTGAAGACAAGGCGGGGGCTGCATGGCTCTTGGGTGCTCTCGGAGCTACAGATTGGGTTGATGGTTGGGTGGCGCGAAGATTCAACCAGCAGAGCACTTTTGGTGCTGTTTTCGACCCTGCTGTCGACAGAGGTCTTTTCATTGTCGCAGTATTCGCAATCGTCGTCGATCAATCGATGCCGCTCTGGTTTGCGATCGCACTGTTAGTGCGTGAGATATCAGTGGCTGTAGCCATGGTTACAGCCACGGCTTTCGGAATGCAAAGGTTTGCAGTGAGCATCTGGGGCAAGCGGTACACGTTCTTGCTGATGTTTGCTGTTCCGTTGATGTTGTTGGCCGCTGACGACGGCCGGGGAGCGAGTTCGGTGATGCTGCTGGCGTGGGTCTTTGGTATCCCAGGCATAGTTCTGTCGTATTCAACGGCTCTCGCTTATATTCCAGAGATTCGGCGCAATCTTCATGCTGGTAGGCGCACGAGGCGAGGCTAACTTTAAGTCATGAAGATTTTGGAAGACCGACTGTATTCCAAAGATCATGAGTGGGTCTTACTTTCTGGTTCGACCGCGCGTGTGGGCATAACTGACTATGCACAAGATGCCCTTGGTGATGTCGTCTTTGTTCAATTACCAACAGTTGGAGATAAATATTTTTCGGGTGCGCAGTGTTGCGAAGTCGAAAGCACCAAAAGCGTCTCAGATATTTATGTGCCAATCGAGGGTTATGTCTCGCTGACTAATGAAAAACTCTTAGCAACACCCGGCCTTTTAAATTCAGACCCCTATGGCGATGGTTGGATATTCGAACTCGCACTGGCAGATTCGGTTTCTACAAACGATTTAGTCACTTCAGATCAATATCGACAATTGATAGAAGGTTGAGGCTCTGTGGCATATGTTTTTTGCAATAGTTGTGGACACCGAAATCCACCGAATTCTTCGTTCTGTTCGTCGTGTGGGGCAGTCTTGGACCTACCCGATGAAAGAACTTTAGTTATCGCTCAGGTTGATCCGCTGCAAGATCTTCCAGGGCCAAGCGATAATGCCACGATTCGGCTTGGCGATATTGGAGAACATGCTGTTTTGGTTATTCGATCTGGTGACTTGACGGGCAGTCGCTTTACGTTGAGCAAAGACGTCACTCAAATTGGACGGCAACAGGACAGCGATATTTTGCTCGATGACATTACAGTTTCAAGGCGTCACGCTGAAGTTGTTAAAACACCTACAACGCTTGTAGTTAGAGATCTTGGCTCTTTAAACGGCACCTATGTAAATCAATCTCTCGTCGATGAGATTTCTCTTCGGCATGGCGATGAGTTGCAAGTTGGCAAATTTCGCATGGTTTTCTTCAGCAAGTCAGACATTTTGTCATGACGAATTACAATCTGGTTTAAATGAATACGGCTCGCAACTATCTATCGATTGGTGAAGTGCTTGCACTTTTGCTCGAAGAGTTTCCTGAGGTCACAATTTCGAAGATTCGCTTTCTCGAAAGTCAGGGATTGATCGAGCCCGAACGCACGGCTTCTGGCTACCGCAAATTCTCACAGGCCGAGGTTGATCGTCTTAAATTCATTTTGCGCGAGCAGCGCGAAAATTATCTTCCGCTAAAAGTGATTCGTACTCGACTTGAGGGTGACACAAGCGACGGAATGTTGCGCGATGATGAAATTACAGCGCCAAGAGGTTTAGGACACATTCCGGCACCGCGAGGTCAAGGGCACCCAGCGGGTGTGAAGAAACTCTCTAAGGCGCCAGAGGCCGCAAACGCTAAGTCAAATATCTCACCACTCAAGTCAAGTGAAGACCAGGTGGGCGACTCTTCATTCAATCGGAGCGAAATTCTTGCTGCTGCAAACATCGATGAGAAGACACTCAAAGAGCTCGAGAAGTACGGCATTGTGCGAGCGCATCGAGTTGGCTCTACAGATCTCTACGACCAAGTTGACCTGCAAATTTTAGAGGCAGCAGCGAAGTTCATCGAACTCGGAATTGACTCTCGCCATCTCAAAGCATGGCGATCAGCCGCAGATCAAGAAGTCTCGTTGTTCGAAAGTCGTGTCGTGCCGATGATGCGACAGCGCAACCCGCAAGCGCGACAGCAAGCAATGCAAATGTTTGCCGAACTTGTTGAGCAAGGCGCAAAACTTCGTGCAGCCCTGATTGCGGCGCAGGCACGCGATCACGTTGATCATCGGTAGAGAAATATTTCTAGGCGCGAGGATACGCTGAGCCAATGATTGAGATGCGGCTAGAGGGTATTCGACTCGAGATTCCGCAGAACACACCCGTGTTGATGTTGCGCGAGCAGTCTGGCTCACGAAGAATCATGCCAATTTATATTGGCGCACCCGAAGCCTCGTCAATTCATTACGCGCTCGAAGGCTTGCAACCCGACCGGCCGTTGACGCATGACTTGTTGATCAATGTGGCCGAAGGTCTCGATGCTCAGCCTGTAAAACTTGTCATCACCAAAGTTGAAGAGAACACGTATTTTGCTGATTTGCATTTTTTGCAACGCGGAAAAGTGATTGCGATTAGCTGTCGCCCTTCGGATGGTGTAGCAGTCGCAGTTCGGTCGGGGATACCCATCTATGCAGAAGACGATTTGCTTGACGCCGTCGGCAAGGTGGTGCCAGCAACGGCACCAGACAATGCTGAAGAAATCATTGATGATTTCCGTGATTTTATTGACTCAATAAAACCTGAGGATTTTCAGAGTTAGGTATTTCCAAATTCGCTATCAACCCGTAGCCTGACAGCAGGGCGTTGAGGTTTTCAATCTTGGGGAGTCGCAATGGCGAAGCAAAGTTTTAGTGGCAGTCAGGCCGCACAAATCGCAGGCATCACATATCGTCAACTCGATTACTGGGCTCGCACCAATTTGATTAGACCGTCGTTGACCGATGCGAAGGGCAGTGGCTCGCGACGAATTTATGAATATCGAGATCTTTTAGAATTGAAAGTTATTAAACAGCTTTTAGATGCTGGCATCAAGCTTGAGTCTGTTCGTGAAGTTTTCAATTATTTGCGGTCGCACGTTGACACCGAAATTGCTGCTGCGCACATCGTCATTAGCGGCAAAGCTGTGGTGTTGTGTCAGGGCGACCAGTTAGTCGACGTCGTTCGCAACGGTCAAGGTGTACTAAATGTCTTGCCTTTGGCGAACATTAAATCTGATGTTGATGCGATGATCGTAAGTCTTGCCGGCAGAAATACTGTGACGACACCGCAACCAAGTTCGATGACTTCATCGATCACTGCTAAAACGGTGGCACTTTAATGTCGACGAGTGCAAGTCAGGTTGCATCGACGATTGCACCATTGATTGGGTCTCTCGGTGCTAAGTACATGCTCGACCCCGACACAATGGCCCACGGTGCAGAAGCTGGCTATCCGAATGGTTTTGCTTACTACGTAGTTGGTCGCGGAGGAGTGCTCGGCGACGTCGACAGCGACGTTGTGTATTCGGCATTCATGTTTTTTGAGCGAGCACTGATCGACAAATTATGGAATGCCGGTGTCACCGTCGAAGGTGCTCAAGCGGCCAGCAAGCGTTACATGCAGAGTTGCGACGCTTGGGGTCGCAAGCATCTCGCAAACGTTGATCAACTCGAGTTGTTCATTGCTCCAGCCGAAAAGCTGGTGTCGCAAGTTGATAGTTCGGGATTGTCGCTATTCGCAGGGTTGCGCGCCGAGCCTTTGCCGAGCGACGCATCTGCACGTGCTTACCGCTTGATCACGTTGATTCGCGAGTTACGAGGTTGTATTCATATCGCAGCGTGTGTCACACATCGGCTTTCAGGTCTTGAAGCGACCCTCGTGTCGTCAGGCGAGGGTATGACCAAGTTGCACGGATGGGCGCCCCCATATCCAGATGTTTCGCATCTAGTCTCGGCACGCGACGCTGCTGAAAAAGCAACCAACGACGCAATGGCACGTTTGATTGCAATGCATCTGAACGAAACCGAAATGAACCAACTCGCTGAACAAACAGTTCGCGTCTGCGCCGCGATCGCCTAAAACTTCAATTTATTCGACGGTGCCGTAGGTGCCGACTGAGCTTGAGGTTTTTTGCGCAAGCGCAATTGCAACGGATTCGTGCAGATCTCTGGCGAACCAGTCAATTTTGTCATGATGAATTGCGTTTACAGTGCAGTGCAGCGAGTCGGGGGGTGTCTGACGGTCGACATACCAGCCACGCTTTGAGAGTTCATCGGCTACCGCAAAAGCATTAAGCGCTGACGGGTCTTGTGCACCGAAACATAGAAGTGTTGAATCTGGTTCGGCGCGCAAAACTAACTCGGGCGTGTTACGAATAATCGTGGCCAACTGCAAAGTGGCTTCGCGCGCTTGCCGAGTGAGGCGCAGATATCCATCGTCGCCAAGAAAATGCATCACAGCCCAAGCACTCGCCATTGAGCCACCAGATTTGGTGCCAAGCACACCAGATGATCCGTATACGCCACCCAGCCAGTCGTCGGTGACGAAACCTTGAAAAGAACGCAAGTGTTTTGACGCATACATAATCACCGAAGCGCCTTTTGATGTATAACCAAATTTGTGAAGGTCGACAGAAATCGAACTAACACCGGGCACTTGAAGATTCCAAGGTGCAATATTTTCACCAAGGCGCTGCAGATAGGCGAGTGTGACACCGCCCATACATGCATCAACGTGACAGTTGATTTGTGCGTCGTTGGCGACTTTTGCAATGCCGACAATGTCGTCAACAACACCTTGCGGATATTGCGGCGCTGAGCCGACGATCAGCACCGTGTTTTTATCCACTCGACTTTGCATCGCGGCGACGTCGGCACGCCAATCTGACCCGACGGCGACGCGTCGAACTTCGACGCCGAAATATGCCCCTGCTTTGGCGAACGCAGCATGAGCCGAAGTGGGCATGACCATGTTTGGTTGCCGTATCTGGCGCTCGGCGAGCAGGCGATCTCGAGCCGCCTTGACAGCCATCAGGATGCTTTCTGTGCCACCTGAGGTCATGAACCCGGCCGAACTAGGCGTCGCGCCCAGCCAGACCCCAGCCATCGCTACAACTTCGGCTTGAATCTGTTTCAGGCTCGGAAACGCGTCGGTGCTCAGGGCGTTCTCGCCGCTAAAGCGCCTGTAGGCCTCCTCAGCGACCGCCAAAGCCTCAGAACCAGCGTGGTAGGCGAGACTGAATGCTCGGCCTTCTCGCCATCGCACGTCTCGAGTTCGCATTGCCTCTAGGCCTGCGAAAACATCGTCGGCTGACCAACCGTTTGGCGGCATGTAATTTTTCTGTGCTGGCGATACCGGCGACGGGGAGTTGTTCAAAGTGTTTATTTGCCTGATTCTAGTCTATATAAACTTTACATAACTAACATTATGGGCGAAACCCCGAACTGTGATAAGCACAGGCAACGGGGTTATATTCATCATGCCGCTCGACTCGGACTTGGGTGTAACTGATCTTGGGCCAAAGGTTTGGCTGCTTGAAGCAACCATTTCAAAGCCGCCTTGAAGTCACGAGTTGTTGGGTCGACTGACGGGTCTAGATCAGCCTCAACGTCGGCTATCGCGCACCGCAACACGTAGACCTGGTCGCGTAGCGCGTCGAGTTCTTTGCGTGCGATGACGAGTTCATCTTCACTTAGGGCCAGTTCACTGGCACGTTGGCGGGCCACCCAGTCCCACTGGCGACACGATTGACTGCAAAACCGTCTAGGTCGCCCAGCACCTGCGCGCTGACGTATTGGCGAACGACACCATTGACAACGCGATAAATCGACGGCTTTTTCAGTCATTGCGCCCACAGTTTCAAGCGATTTTGTCATGACAAAAACCTACGCCTCCTGACCACCTAATTGGTGGATTATCTACGGGCATACTTGTTTGGTGAAGATTTCGTTGCCCGCACCAAAGCGTTTGATGGCCTCTGATAATGCCGCGGGAGTCCACCCCGCGATTCTTGAGGCTGTTACTCGCGCAAACAGTTTTCATGCACTTGGATACGGACACGACCAGCACACGCCACTCGCAAAAAAGCTTTTCAATCAACTTTTCGATGCCGAAGTCACAACTGAGTTTGTCTTTGGTGGCACCGGCGCAAATGTTCTCGCACTCGCCTGCATGCTTAAACCAGCGCAGGCAGTTGTCTGTACCTCAACTGCACATATCGCCGTAGATGAGGCAGGTGCGCCCGAGAGATTTCTCGGTGCAAAGTTGATTGATGTTCCAACTCTCGATGGCAAACTTCGACCGAGTGACATTTTGAGTGTCGCTCACCTTCGCGGAAGCATTCATCACGCAGAACCCGCAGTTGTTTCAATCACTCAAGCAACTGAGATGGGCACGATCTATACGGCAGACGAAGTTCGTAAAATCTGTGAGACTGCACACGAACTCGACATGCTCGTACATATGGATGGCGCACGAATCACTAACGCTTCGGCTGCACTTGGTGCGAGTGCGAAAGCATTGCGAAGTTTTACTATCGACGCCGGCGTCGATGTTTTGAGTTTCGGTGGAGTTAAAGCAGGTTTGATGTTTGGCGAGGCAGTTGTCTTTTTCAACACGAGTCTTGCTTCTCGTGTCGAATACATCCGCAAGCAAGTTGGTCAACTAAATTCAAAGATGCGGTTCGTCTCTGCGCAATATGTCGAGTTTCTGCAAAACGATTTGCTCTTCAAACTCGCTTCTAACGCCAACTCGATGGCACTCGCCCTCTACGAGAAAACTCGACATCATCAGTCGCTCGGGCTGACTACTCCCCCTGTGGTTAACAGCCTGTTTCCGACGATTGAGAGCACAGTTGCCAGCGCCCTTCGAGAGTGGACCTTCTTTTGGGATTGGGACATCGCCAGCAATCAATACCGCTGGATGACAGCCTGGGACACGACTTTGGAAGACATCGAGCTTTTCGCCGACGGAGTTTCACAAGCGCTCAAGATCTAATTGACTGATCAGTTAGTTATCGCCTAGTTTGCTGATGTGTCCGCCAGCGACTTCTTCCAGAGAAGACTTGAGACCGACGATAAGTGGATGAACGACGCCGCGTGCCGTGGTTTATCAGATATTTTCTTTCCGCCTGCCGCTGAGCGACCGCAAGCACGTGAACGACGTGAACAAATGGCGCGCGCAGTTTGTGAAACGTGCGAGGTGCTGTCAACCTGTCGTGACTTCGCTCGCAATCATCACGAATATGGTTTCTGGGGCGGCGAATCTGAAGAGCAGCGCCATCAAGCAGGTTTTCATTTGATCGCGCCAATCGGCATTCGCGCTCGGTCTTAGCAATCTCGCGTTCGCTCGTCGCAATTCTGCGAGGATGAAGCATGGCTTTCGGGGCGCAAGTAATCAGCGAATCATTACCCAACGCTAAACAAAATGTTCTCGACGCATGGTCCAGTTTCGGCGACAGTCGACAGGTCATCAATTTCGATGAAGTTTCCGCTCATGTTTCGACAAATCGCGTCTTTCGCATCACAATGTCTGACGGTTCGAAGCTGATTGCCAAAGTCAGCTCATACGGTTCATATTTTCAATTTGCCGAAGACCATGACCGCCTTGCTCGCTGTAGTTCGTTGTTACGAGGTGGTCGATGGTCAGGTTTTCTCGCCGAAGTCTTAACAAAAAACGGGCGCCCATTCACGTGGTACGACGGCGACTGCTGGGCGGTCTTCTATACAGATGTCCAAGGCAACGCGGGGTTGCCCCGAATTTTAAATGACGCTGATGTGGTGTGCCTTGCTCGCGAGATTGCCGAGTTTCACTTGGCGTGTGCCGCGATCAGTCCAAGTTTGCCGCCAACATCTAACTCGGTCAAGGGTGACGCGATTCATTTATATGATCTGCTTCGCGACGACGAAGCTGAATCACATTTTGGACTTGATTCTTTGGCTATCTCTACACTGCAGCGATACACACACGACTTGCTATTGCATCTCGAAAAAATTCACTACGACGAATGGGTTCGAATACCAATTTTGGTCGACTGGAATCTCGGCAATTTCTCGGTGCGGTCGTCTCATCAAAACCAAAATTCTTCGTTTGAATTTTCAACCAGGTGGGATTACGACTGGTTTCGAATCGAGTCTCGCCTACTTGATTTCTATTTCCTTAGTCGTGTGTCATCGCGTACCGGCGACAAAACTCAGTTCTCATACTCGGCACACACACTTACCGAGCCAAGATTCGTACGGTTCATCTCTGCGTATCACGAGGTATATCCGCTTAGTCGAACCGAAATCGAATTCTTGCCGTTCGCCTATCGATTTTTCATTCTTAACTATGTGATTCGCGAGGGTGCTCGCTTTTTTAGACCCGATCTCTGTTCTCAATTCAGACGCGACGCAGCTCATCACTATTTGGTTGAATCCGAGCGACTTGACCTAACTCAACTCTTGGCAATCGTCGACTAAAAATCTGCATGTCGCCTCAGAACGCGACGAAAATCAATCTTTGATTTTGCGCAGTTTTTCTTTGAAAGTTTTTCCCTTCGCCACATAAACACGTACGCCGTGTTCAATATCTGCGCTTCTTGCCCGACCTTCTTTAATCACGACCGGCGAGCCAACAGCCAGTGCGCCAGCAGGCACTACGGTGTCGTTCAAAACTACCGAATTCGCGCCAACTATCGCTCCGGTTTCAACGATCGCCCGATGCAATACGATTGCGCCAGTTGAAACCTGCGCACCAGATGCAATGGTGCATGCTTCAAGATGGACAATGTGTCCAATCACGCAGTCGTCACCGACAATCGTCGGCGTCTCAGGTGTCGTGTGAATAACGCAATTGTCTTGAATGCTCGTGCGTGCACCAATGCGTATCTCGCCATCGTCTCCGCGTAATACTGCGCCAGCCCAAATTGTTGATTCTGCACCAATTTCAACTGCACCAATCACCACAGCTTCTGGATGCACGAACGCGGTCTCATGAATCTTTGGCACGCGATCACCCAATGCATAAATTGCCACGAAATTACGGTACTAGTTTCGTAATGCAAATATGTTAAACCGCAAGTTTGCCTATACCGTAAAGGCTCATGTCTAGGCGTCTTGAGATCGAATTAACAAGCACGCGCGAAGACGGAACATGGACATGGCGTGCAGCCGGGGCCAAAGTTCCGAAGGGTGTCGTCGAGTCATCGCTTCTGCCAAACGAATCAAAAGTTGGCGATGTACTAAAAATCGAAGCTGACTTTGACATTGATGGCATCACGGTTCTTTCTGTAGTACCGCAACGCGACAAATCGCAAAAAGCAACTTTTCTACAATTGATTGACGACAAACCTTTCACAGGTGTCACAGAAAAACTCGCGAAAAAATCCAAATCAGATCGTCCACAACGCGACAAGCGTGGTCCTCGAACCGATCGTCCCGCACGCACCGAAAATACCGAGCGCAAGCCGCGTACCGAACGACCACCTCGCGAGCGCACGCCACGCACGCCTGCTGACAAGTCGGCGGCACCCGTAGTTCAACTTCCTGTTCGTCCTGTCGCTAAGCGTCTCAAACCAAATCGCAAACACCGTTCGGCTGTCTTGCAATCGCTGCCAGTTGAGCAAAGAAGTGTCGCTGAGCGTGCACTCGCTGGTGGCATTCGTGCCGTGCGTGAGGCCATTAAAACTCAGAACGCCCAACTCAAAGCCGATGGCAAGCCTGAAGTTAAAGCAGATGGTTTAATTTCGATGGCTCAAGATATCTTGCCGAAACTTCGCGTCGCAGAGTGGCTCGACAAAGCAGAAGCTGCCAAAAGTGATCTCGCGCTACTCGACCTACGCGATTTGCGCGCAGTTGTTGTCGGTGCAGACGACCCGATGGTTGTTCGCGACGAGACAACACGCTCACTTGCGACCGAACTCAAGATTGCCCTTAAGCAACGTCAAGAGACCGAGATGACTCAGTGGCTTGAAGACATCAAGGCTGCACTCGCAGCGACACGAGTGTTGCGAGCGATCAAACTTTCAGGCGAACCACCCAAAGCAGGTGTGCTGTTTCCTGTTGATCTCGGCCAGCAACTTACAAAGGCGACTGCCGACTCGTTGTCGAACGAAGCAAGTTCAGACCGCTGGATAGCGATTCTCGAAGCCCTCGCCTTCTCACCAATCCGAACTTCTGTTAAACCTCTTGGTGCACCACAAGCAACGACAGATGCGCTTCGACAAACCGTTAAGCGACTCGCACCCCTTATTCCGCAGATCGCCGCGCTTTTCGCAATCGAAGTTAAACCAGGTGCCCAGACCCCTCGCCCATTGCGCCCACCTCGCCCGAAACGCGAGTTCAAACGCAAGCCAAAAGCAGTCAAGTCAGACAGTGCTAAACCAGACAGCGCAAAGCCAGAAAGCGTCGAACCAGACCTCGCCAATTCAGACGGCGCTAAACCCGACCTTGCCAATTCAACCCCAGCCGCTGACAAGCCTGCAGATACCGACTCTTCAAGCACTGACTCAATTTCAACTGCGAGTCAATCCGCTTAATCAATTAACCTTGCCTCATGGCAAACATCGTTGAATACGAAGTCCGCGGCAAAGTCGCAATCATCACACTGAATCGTCCAGAAGCGCGTAACGCCGTCAATGGCGATGTCGCTAGTGGTCTCGAGGCGGCAATCGACAAGCTTGAAGCCGATTCAAATGTCTGGGTTGGCATATTGGCTGCAAACACTGCCGGCCAAGAGCGTCCAGTTTTTTGTGCCGGTGCTGATTTGAAAGCAATTAATTCTGGTCAGGCAGCCGCATTAAATACGGAACGTGGTGGTTTTGGTGGCTTCGTATATCGCGATCGCAAAAAGCCAGTCATCGCAGCAGTTGACGGTTTGGCAACTGCAGGTGGATGCGAACTAGTCCTCGCTTGCGACATGCTCGTGGCGACTACTCGTTCGGCTTTTGGTCTGGCTGAAGCAACACGAAACCTAATCGCAGGCGCTGGCGGTCTATTCAGATTGCCCCGAGCGATAGGTCGAGCCGTAGCAATGGAAGCAATACTCACAGGCGAACCCTTTTCTGCTCAACGGGCCTACGAACTTGGCATGGTCAACAAACTTGTTGAGCCAAACACCGCTCTTGACGCTGCTCTAGACCTCGCCTTGCGAGTCTGCAAAGCCGCCCCGCTTGCAGTTTGGGCTAGTCGCAAGATTATTTTGGCGTCGGAGACTGAGTCTGATCAAACTCTGATCGATATGACAAATAAAGAGTTCGGTGCAGTGTTGGCATCTGAAGACACAAAAGAAGGTCTCACTGCTTTCATCGAAAAGCGTCCGCCAAACTGGCAAGGAAAATAGTTTTTTAGAGTTCTAATTTTTAAGATCAGTAGTCACAGTTATCAAACGTGCGACAAGGCCTGACCGTTCAAATAGATTTTTGGTTTCGCGATCACCAGGCAAAGCAAAACCGTCAAGTGCGACTAGCGACTCGGCTTTGGCCCACGAAATTGCCGCATTAACCAAGGCGTCTCCGATGCCTACATTGCGAGCGTCTTTTGTCACGAATACTTGTTCGATTGTTGCGATCTTTCCTGACTTCGCCATGCCTTGTTTTGCAATCAGATAACCCATCACAACTTCATCGACACCAGCAACAAAAGTGATGATTGACCTGTCAGATAAAACCTTTGCCCACTGCTTACCTATTAATTCGAAGTCATCTCCATGACGCACTCCGCCACGAAAGTGATCGAGAGTCTCACGCGCCTCTGTTTCGAGTTGTTCTAAAACTTCGCAGTCACTCTCAGATGCTCTGCGAGTAAAAACCTGCACGACGAAAGCTAAGCAGTTTTGAACAATGGACAAGCGTCATCTTCGACCGGGCATCCAGGTGCAGTTTGTCGAACCAGCAAAAAGCAATGAGTGCACTGGGTCTCATCAGGCCGACGTGGCTGCAGACGTTCGACGCCGTCTGTACGATCGTCACCAACAACTTCTTCCTCTTCTTCTGGGGCAGTTTCTTGCGGTGACGACAATTTCTCTTGCAAGATCGACGACAAGTCGGCTTCAACATCATCTTCTGTGCGTAGGTCGTCTTCGTCATCGTCATCGTCTGTCGATTTTGGTTTAGCAGCGTCGACTGGTGCGAGCGTCGAGCCTTCGTCAGTGATTAGTGGATCAACAACTAATACATCAGGGTCAGATTCGAGATCATCTTCGGCTTCGAGTAGTTCTTCGGGGTCGATGTCAACTTCAACATCAGCCAAGTCGTCCGGCCCGATTTCGTCTGCGACGGTCTCATCAGTGCCCTCAATTTCAATTTCTTCTTCGTCAGCCATGATGTCCTATAACTCGTTTAACTAGATTCATTTGAAGCGCGCATAGTATCGGATATCCGAGGCCATAACTCCAAATCGGTGCGTGACCCATTATTTTCGCCTCGCCTCTGCGCGCCGCTCAGAGTCAAGTCGCTCTAATTCGGGAGCATCTTTAACCAAATGTGTCATGGCCTCAGCAACTGCCTTATGACCCGCCTGTTCAGCAATCAGTCTGTGCATCTCGATTGCTACTCGACGATACGACGGGTGACCCTGAGGCGAAGAGCGCAACTCGAGCATATGAATAGCCTCACGAGCATTAAATTGCATGACGTAGCGCAGTCGATAAGCCATTGACACTGCATACGGTGCCTGACTTGGGTAATCAGGCAATAAAGCGTCGTAGAGGGCACTCGAACGCTCCATAGCCTCGTCGAATTGGTCCCCTAGTCCTGCATCGGCAATCAACTCAGGTCGAACGAAGCCGTGATGTGGTGTCAGACGCTGCCATTCGATCGTCAAAAGTCTGTGCCGCTGCAGATCTCGAAACGCACCGTAATCACCCAAGACATCAAATCTGTAGTCGATTCGCTCAAATGCTCTGCCCGGTTTATGTCGACGGTTTTCACGATCGCCCACATATGCGCGAATCAACGCAACACGCCGATCATGACTCAACTCTCGTACTTCATTCAACAATTGCGACTCGGGTAAATGTGAGCTCGAGTAGCAAATCGCCGCTAGCAATTTGTCCTCGCCATCTGGGTCAAAATCAGTGAGTACTACTTCTTGAGATTCATGTGGATCAAGTGCACCAAAATATTCGTCGACGAGTTCTATTGTCTCGCGCTCGCGATCAGATAGGTATTCTGTCCAGCGCTCGCCGCGATCGGCAACATCGACTCGACGCAAAAAACTTGGCACAACCTTGCGCAATTCAGTGAGCATCATGTCGGCATAGAGTCGCGCCTCAGGCAGGCTGTGTCCGCGCATACGAAGCAAAAGTGCTTCATAGCCCTGACCAGAGCCATAAATGCCAAGATTAGACAAAGACGCTGCTGGCAACACACCTCGCACTGCATCTAGTCCTTTGGCACGAGTGGCTTGTTTGAAAACAAAGTCCGAAACATTCGAATCACGCTTGACTGTTTTGCGAATGTGTTCTGTAACAGACCCAACCATTGTTGAATACGAATCGAACATTCGGTCCATGTCACCTACATAACGAGTGCCAAACGGACCATTCAATATGTCTGCGTCTCTATAGAAGCGATAGCGGCCACCGAGACGTGCGTCGTAGTTGATATACCGTGTGCTTTGTTCGAGATAACTCATCAGGCGTCCGCGCTCGAGAATCTTGGTTAGAAGATTCGAAGCCTGTTCGCATGCGAGGTGAACACCTCCCAATTGCGCAACGCTGTCGTCTCCATATTCAACGAACACCTTTTCATAAAGATCTTCGGCTCGTTCAAGACCGATTGTTGCATCAAGCGACGTATCACCGCTTAGATCTAGATCATTGACAAACTCGTCGAGAAACAAACGACGAAGACTTTTTGCGCTACGGCTGTATCGCGCAAATAGCGCGCCCTTGACGACCTCTGGCAGATTTACAAGAGCAAAAACCGGCCCGTCTAAGTTCGTAAAGTAGCGCCGAAGAATCTCGCTCTCGTCCTCGCTGAAGACCTCTGGCACATATACCGTCATGGCGCGATATCTTACGAGTCCGTACGGCTTTAAAGCGGGATTACAAATTCAGCTGAATTTTGCCTCTATTTAGAGTTAAATCACACCCTCGGGTACTACCCCATCACCAAATGCCGCCTTGACCTCGCGTTGCAAATCGGCTGAGAGCCACATGTCGATCGCCGTCATGGCCATAATTTTTGCGCCTTCGACGATCGCCCGTGAAGCTTCTTCGCCTTTGGTGTAATTAGCAAATGCGGCACTATGAAGTGAAACTCCACTTGGCGCAACTTGCATCATCGGGTGAATCGATGGCACTAGGTAACTAATGTTGCCCATGTCGGTTGAGCCTCCGCCTGTGCCGGGCAAAAACTCAGATGTCATTTGACGCCCAAACTGCTCGGCGTTCCGAATGTAACTCTCAAGTAACGGCACGTTGTCGATCAAATCGGCGAAAGTATTTTTCTTCCAATCGAAAGTAACTGTGCAACCAGCGGCCATTGCTCCGCCTTCAAGACACCTTGCAACCCGCTCTTTTAGCGGCTGCAAAGTCTCGATTGTCGGTGAACGCACGTACCAGTCCATCTCGGTTTCACGGGGAACAATGTTTGGCTTCTCGCCCGAGTTAGTGAAGATGCCGTGAATACGTTCAGTGGGCAGAATGTGCTGGCGCAAAGCTGCGACATTCATATAACCGAGCACTGCTGCGTCTAATGCGTTCTTTCCTTTGTGTGGCGACACAGCAGCGTGCGCTGCAAGCCCGTGAAACTTTACGAACAAGTTCTGAATCGCAATCGCATTCATTCGCGCAAGGTCGGCGTCTGCAGGATGAATCATCATTGCCGCATCAATACCTGTGAATGCACCTTTGCGTGCCATTTCAATCTTTCCACCGCCACCTTCTTCAGCAGGGGTGCCCATCAAAACGAGATTGCCGCCGCATTGTTCGGCTACTGCACTCAACGCAAGACCCGCGCCAAGACCTGCAGTTGCAATGATGTTGTGTCCACAGGCGTGACCGATACCGGGCAGAGCGTCGTATTCACATAAAACTGCAACTGTTGGTCCTTGGCCACCCTTGATACGCACATCAAATGCGGTGTCAAGTTCAAAAGCGCCACGAGTGACATTTACCTTCGAGTCGGCAATGTAATCAGTCAAAACTTTATGAGCGAAATGTTCTTCGAAATTCGTTTCAGGTTTTTCGTGAAGTTGATGACTAATACTTACCAGATCGCCTTTGCGCGCATCTATGTCACGACAAACGCTCTGTTTCAGTTCACTTATTTGCTGAATCGTCATTGTTGAAGCCATATTGCAATGTTAATACTTACCAATATAAATTCACTGCGTCAGGCAAGACATTAAAAAAACAGTGTCTAATTGAGCCGATTCGAACTCCTTCAATTGATAAAGATGCAGATCTATCAGTGGCATACTCATATTCAGACAACTGGTTATACCGAATCTTCGGGTGTGGAAGATGCGACCCCGACTTCATTAGCTTGAGAGCAGTCAAGCGCTGACGTACATTCATCGAACCATCTAGTTCAACTAGGTCAAGTTTGCCGTCGTTTGGGTGGGCTTTAGGTGCCCAATCACGGTTGCCGACAAACGACGAATTCAATACTGCAATTGTTCGACCAAAAAATAGCCTCTCAGATATAAACGCTCGCCCAATGAAACACCGACGTATCGTTTCTTCAGATTTGGTGAGCACATAAGTTGCTTCAATGACGTCAAACTTCGTGCACAGCATCTGACTATTCAGGTTGGCTGCGCCCGTGATGCCGAGCATTCTGGCCATGTCAGATTTTAAAATTGACAGATTTAAAGTCGAACTCGATTCAATGACACACTTAGAAACAACTTCACATGCGGCGACATCGTCGGCTACCAACAGCAGATCACTGGGTCTTTCTTCAAAGTGGCCCCACTCTTGACCTTTGCGAATTGTCATTTGCTGTCTACAGATGATCCGTGCGACGCCGCCACAACACCTCGCAGTAGTGCCGAAGCTGACTGTTCGGCACAAACAACAGTTGCCGCATTTAAAGCAATAAGTGATATCTGCCGTAATAGATCTATCAACTGCTTCATTGTTCGAACGAAGTCTCCGGCGGTCAAATCATCGTTGAGAATATCAATCAGATCACTGCCACTAGCCCAGTCGTACGTGATCTCCATTAATCCGGCATCGAGCGCTCGATGTGGCGTAATTCCGGCCACTTTTTCATCTTCAGTAATTCTTTCGCTCAGATTTTTGATTGACTTCCACTGGTTCTGTAAATTTCTCGGAATACGAGGCTTGGGAGGTTCGTCGGCGCGGCGAAACTCATAAACGAAAACGCTCAAAAGCGAAGCCAATTCTGCGGGCGTTAGACCATCAAACAGCCCATCACTGAGAGACTCGGCGATGACGAGATCTAGTTCGTGAAAAATTCGCGATAGCGAGCGGCCCTGATCGGTAAGGCTCCAATTAGACACATAACCACGACGCTCCATCAATCGAACGAGATCGTCAAATTTGGCACTCACCGACTGCACCGATTTATCTATTCGAGATTCCATTAAGTGAATTTCGTTTTCTATACGGTCAGCAGAACTTGCAGCAATCAGTCTTCGCTTTAGTTCTGGGTCATCCCCAACCGGATGGTCTCGTCTACTCGCATCATCGCTTCTGCCCGATCTCGCCTTTGCCTTTGTTCGTTGAACTCTTAGCGCCACCTCTTTGACGAACTTGGGGCTTGTTCGTGCATACGTGTCTGGTAACTTAATGAATCCAATTTTCTCTGGTGGTGAGTCAAAGTCGCCTGCTTGAAGATTTACCATCGCTTTACTCGCTGATATCAAAGTCAACTTCGTGCCATTCGCCCGTTGCGCGGTCGCGACAACAGCCGCCTTAGAGTTCTGTCTAGGAAGATTAACTAGGTCACCGAGTTTCAACTGACTGATTGCTGATTCGATTTCGCGAGCATCAGGTCGCGATTTGAACGACCGTCGAAATTCATCTATGTCACCGAACGGGCTACGGGCTTGTTCACGCAGTCGGTCGCGCTCTTTGCTTCGTTTAGCGATGCGCGCCTGAATCTCGACGACATCTCTACCACTCTGAAACTGTGCGAACGAGAGATTCAGCAGATGGTGCGCCTCTTGGCGAGAGTGAGTTTGAATCAAATTCGCTGCCATGTTGTAAGTCGGTCTAAACGCCGAAACCAATCTGAACGACCGGCTCAACGCGAGGGCTGCTACTTGATCGAAACCAACGAATTGATTCCATAAAACAAGTGCATGTCCAACTGTGTCGATTCCGCGACGACCTGCACGACCGGTTAGCTGTGTATATTCGGATGCCTTCAATGGTTGGTGGTGCTCACCGGTGAACTTCGTGATTTTTTCGATTACTACTGCTCGAGCAGGCATATTTAGACCTACTGCCAATGTTTCAGTTGCAAATACCAGTCGTACTAAACCTCGTATGAAACATTCTTCAACAATCTCTTTGAAGGCTGGCACGAGACCCGCATGGTGAGAACCGATACCAAACTCAAGTTGGTTGGCGAACTTCGAGAAATTAAGGGCCGCCAAATCGTCGTCGCTGAACATTTCTACCCTGCTGTCAATGATCTCGGCGATCTCTGCACGTTGGTTAGCGTCGGTTAGTCGTATCCCGCCGCGAATGCAAGCCTCGGCAGCTTCGTCGCATTGGTTACGACTGAAGATGAAGACAATCGCAGGTAAAAGATCTTCGCGCTGCAAGAGGTCGACTATTTCGACTCGATTCGGAGAAAATAATCGTGATCGTTTTTTTGGAGCGGTCGCTCGATTAGATCTGCGGTTGCCACTTCGATAATTTCGCGTATCAGTCTGCGATGAGGCCGATTCAAGCTTTGAGACATCTTGGTTGGGCGAACCATTTACGATTGTTTCAAATATTTTGACCTCATGTGATGCGCCATCACCAACCACAAAATGATTGATGAGTTCGACCGGTCGCTTTTCTTCAACAATTGGTACTGTCTTTCCGCGCACAGTGCTTAGCCATTCGGTTACCTCTGTAGCATTCGACACGGTCGCAGACAAACAAACGAGTTGCACGGTTGGGTCGAGATGAATGATGACTTCTTCCCACACGGGTCCGCGGTAGGCATCTTGTAAGAAATGCACTTCATCCAATACGACGACACTCAGCATCGCGAGCGCTTCACTTCGCGCGTAAATCATGTTTCGTAAAACCTCAGTGGTCATGACCACGATCGGCGCATTCGGGTTGATGCTGTTGTCTCCCGTTAGCAGGCCGACTTCACTTTTGCCATAATGAGCTACGAGATCATTGAACTTTTGATTAGAGAGTGCCTTGATTGGAGCTGTATAGAAAGCGCGCTGTCCTTGACGTCTCGCCGACTCAATTGCATATTCGGCAACGAGTGTTTTGCCTGAGCCAGTTGGGGCAGCAACTAAAACAGAGTCGCCTCGATCTAGTGCGTCGAGGGCTTCAATCTGAAAATGATCTATCGCAAAGTTGTAGCGAGCAATTAGTTCATCGCGTCTAGGACGAGGCATTGAAACAGAATCTACGACTAAACGCTATTACGCACGCGTTTGCGGGTTGCGATGAATCCAATCAGAATCGCCACAAAATATAAAAGGGTCAGCGGCAATCCGAGAGCCATCAGAGTTATTGGGTCCCCGCTGGGTGTGATGATCGCCGCCATAAAAAAGATCGCAACAATTGCTATGCGCCATTGCTTGATTAATGTTCGTGGAGTCAAAACACCCACCAACTGTAGAAAGACAATCAAAAGCGGTGAGAGAAATCCCACGCCAAAAGCCAGAATCATCAAAATTACCAAACTTACATATTTTGTAATTTGAAATGCTTGATTAACTTCGGTCCCCGACCAAGAGATCAAGAATTCGAGCGCACGAGAAAGTGTCCAATAAGCGAGGGCGCAACCGCCAACAAACAAAACAACCGAAGAACCAATAAATGGAATTGTGTACTTTTTCTCTTTCTTATTCAATGCAGGCACGATAAATCTCCAGAGTTGCCAAAGAAGAACCGGAAGTGCAATTACCAAGCCGCCGTATCCAGCAATTTTCATGCGCGCAGTAAGACCGTCGAGTGGTCCTAGAGCAAAAAGAGACCCATCACAATTAAAGTCGGCGCGGTCATCACAGAGATCTCTGTAGGGCTTGGTCAAAAATCGCAAAACTGGGTCGTAGAAAGCAAGTATCGCTGCAGCGCCAAGCGCGATTGCAAGTATCGAGCGAATTAATCGCATCCGAAGTTCACTGAGATGCCCCGCCAACGACATCGAAGTCGTCTCCGATTTCGAAGATCTAAAAGCCATTACGAGACATCATCTAGTGAACTTTCGCCTTCAGAATCTTGCACTTCAGTTATGTGAGAACTTGCTGGCTTCTCAACATGCTCTGGCTCGTCGCCACTGACGACTGACGCATCTGTTTCTGCATCATCACCGTCGTAAAGCACGATCGGAATTTCGGGCGACTTCGCATCACTAGGGCTATATGGCACAAAGCTTGGTGTAGCCATTTCTTTGGCAACACTTTGAAACTGATCTGAAGTGTCGGTAAACAGGGCCTTCATAGAATTTGTCGTATTCATCATTTCTTTGAGAGGCTCATCCATTACTTTGCGCAGGTCGGTCTGCACTCCAGATGACATCCTTTTCAACTCGGCGTAAAGGCGGCCTACCCGCCGAATAGCGTCCGGTAATTTCTCAGGGCCCAGCACGACTAGACCGATAATAAGCAAGAACATAATCTCGCTTCCGGTCAGATTAAACATGTCCAAAGTCTAGGAGAAGTCGTCTCCTATCATCAGAGTGTGCAACAGCGACTTCCTTCGCTTTATCGTCAACCGATCTTGTTTGCCCATCGTGGCGCAAGCGCGCATGCAAAAGAAAACACACTCGATGCGTTTCGTCTTGCGCTTAAACTTGGCGCGACCGGACTCGAAACAGATTGCTGGGTAACAAAAGACCTACAGGTTGTTTTAGACCACGACGGACTCGTCAAAAGCCCAAATCCGTTTCGTTTTCGTAAGACGAAAATTGCCAATTTGCAAGTCGATGAATTAGGTAAAGAGATACCAAAGTTTGCCGAATTACTCGAACTCTCATCGCCGATTACCCCACTGTCAGTCGATGTTTGCGATTCATCTGCAATGGCTTTAATAGACGAATTAGTGTACGAAACGAATACAAAACAAGCGATCTATATTTGCCACCCTGACATCGAACTCTTAACTTCTTGGAAGAAAGATTTTCCACTTTTCAAATATGTCAATTCGATTCGACTTGCCAAGATATACGAAGGTCCTGAGCGCCGATGCGCCAATCTCGCCAAAAACGGCATTGACGTCTTGAATATGCACCACACCGACTGGAACGGTGGACTTGTTGCACTCGCTCACCGTTTTAATGTCGGCGCATTCAGTTGGGATCTACAGCACACTGAGCAATTGTGTTCAGCACTATTGATGGGTGTTGATGCCGTTTATAGCGATTGGCCAGATCGTATGTGCGATGCCCATCGGAAAGTATTCGACGAGTCCTAACACTCGACGAGCAAGTGAGAGTTACAAGCCTGACCAAGCGCTCGGTGGCCAAATCAAGACAAACGCTTGGCCAATAATCAGGTCTTTTTTTATTGGCCCAAACATTCGACTATCGAATGACTGCGGTCGATTATCACCGACAAGAAAAACTTCGTCGTTTTCTATGGTTGTTACAGGCATAGAAACAACTCCACAGCGATCTGAGAGATTTTCTAGACCCATATCTCGGCTCGGAAGGTATGTTTCTTCTAGTTTTTTACCGTCAATGTAAACGCTGCAGTCACGAATTTCGATTGTTTCTCCTCCGAGACCGATGACTCGCTTGATCAAGTCGTCGTGTTCAATCTGGCTTCCATTCATCGTCGCGCGATCAAAGACAACTACATCTCCCCGATCAATTTCTCCGATTTTGTAGGACAATTTGCTCACGAGCACTCGATTGTCGCTGAACATCGTCGTCTCCATACTTGGACCCGAAATATAAAACTGCTGCAGAAGAAACAATCGAACCAGCATTGCGACTATCAGCGCGATCGCAATGACCACAATCCACTCAAAAATTTGCTTTAAAAAAAGCGAGCGGTTTTTCTCCAGCCGATCTAATCCAAGGTCAGACACTCAACCAGCGTAGTGGGCTGTAAATATCGCTACAGTGACGCAATCAATTTGTCGACGCGCTCATCTCGGTGCTTGAACGGATCTTTGCACAAAACCGTTCGCTGAGCTTGATCATTGAGTTTTAAGTGAACCCAATCAACTGTGTAATCGCGCTTTTTCTCTTTTGCCCGCTTTATAAAGTCACCGCGCAATTTTGCTCGTGTTGTTTGAGGTGCCAACACCCGCGCAACTTCGATTTCTTCATCACTACACATTCGATTCACCATGCCATTGTTCTGTAATTTGTAAAATAAACCTCTGTCTCTGCATATGTCGTGATATTGCAAATCAACCAACTGCACACGAGGGTCATCGAGGGCAAGCTCGTGTCTTTTGCGAAAGGCTTCTACGAGGTGATACTTGATCACCCAGTCAACCTCGCGGTTCAACTTAAGGGGGTCATTTTCAATCGTCGAAATGCAGTGCTCCCACATTTCGAGGGCTTTTAGTTCGAGAGCATTGAATCGCCCAGAGTCTGCGTAACGTAGCGCCTTATCGAGTATCTCTCTTTGAATATCAAGTGCCGAAAGTTCGCGACCAGAAGCAAGTCGAATTTTTCGGCGACAAGTTATATCGTGGCTAATCTCGCGTATGGCTCGAGTTTGGTTTTCGAGTGTCAAGTCACGCAGTACACACGATTCATCCTCCATCATCTTCAATAAACAGGCAGTTGATCCGACTTTTACAAAATTCGTGTACTCACTCATATTTGAATCACCAACAATTACGTGAAGTCGGCGGTATTTCTCAGCATCTGCGTGCGGCTCATCACGAGTGTTGATAATCGGTCGGCTTCGGGTGGTCGCTGAACTCAATCCTTCCCAAATATGTTCGGCACGCTGCGAGATCGAGTAGATCGGGCCCCGCGCCGTTTGTAAGACCTTCCCTGCGCCCGTAAAAATCTGTCGTGTTACTAAAAAAGGAATCAACACTTCGGAATATTTCTCAATTTCATCACTTCGCGAAGTCAGATAATTTTCATGACATCCATAACTATTGCCTGCTGAATCAGTGTTGTTCTTAAAAAGATAGATCGTGCCTCGGATGCCCTCATCGCGCAGTCGTTGCTCGGCACCTATTAGTAACTCTTCAAGAATTCGCTCGCCTGCTTTGTCGTGAACGACAACTTCGTGGATCGAATCACACTCTGGCGTTGCATATTCGGGGTGCGACCCGACATCTAAATAAAGTCGCGCACCGTTTTCGAGAAACACATTCGAACTACGACCCCAGCTAACAACTTTGCGAAACAGATAGCGCGCGACCTCATCTGGGCTAAGCCGCCGTTGACCTCTAAGAGTGCAAGTGACGCCGTATTCGTTCTCTAGGCCAAAAATTCGACGGTCCATAAGCAAAACCTAGCGAGTACTGATCGATTAGACGAATTTGAAAGATCTACAACGATCTCAGCCGATTAGAGATTGAATCTCCAAATCTTCGATTCGCCTAAAACAACGTCTGCGACCATTGCGCTCAAGGACTGCCACCTCAAGATCGTCGTGTGACAACTTGCGATCTGGTCCTGCCAACACAGAGGTTGCGAGTTTCACTACGTCGCTCAAGGCTGCGTCCGCTTTGAAAGCCGACTTAAGTCGCGCCACGACCGACTCACTGTCGCCACCGAGCACACAATAATCATGTTCATCAAGCACCGTGCCGTCATAAAGTATGTGAAATAACCTGTCACTCGCCTTATCAACGCCTATTTCAGTGACCAACAACTCAACTTCCATTGGTTTTGGTGCTTCGCTAAACATCTGGCTCAAAATCTGGGCGTATTGATTAGTCAAACTTCTCGCATCTACGTCTTGTCTCGAGAATTGGTAACCCTTTAGGTCAGCAGCACGTACACCAGCAACTCGAAGTTGATCAAATTCGTTATATTTGCCAACCCCTGCGAAAGCAATTCGATCATATATCTCGCTTATTTTGTGCAATGTCGTCGAGGGATTCTCAGAAATAATCGCAATACCATCTTTATATTGCAGTGCAACCAATGTGCGACCACGAGCGATGCCTTTTCGAGCGTAATCCGCTCGATCTTTCATGAACTGTTCTGGTGGTACGTAGTACGGCATACTCATCGCAAGCCAACTTCATTAGTGATCTCTTTATAGATGTCTGCAAGAGTGCTGTCACTCACTGCCAACCAACCGTTTTTAGTTATAGACGCGACCACAGGGTAAATACCGCGCAACGAATCTGGACCGCCAGTTGCAGAATCTGCGTCAGCAGCCTCCCAGAGTGCACGTGCGCAAAGTTTTATTGCATCAGTTGACGACAAGTCACGTCGCCAAGACACTCTCATCACTGTGCTGGCGTGAAGCATGCCCGAACCGGTGGCGACAAAATCTTTTTCTTCGTAGCGACCACCAGTGACGTCGTAGTCCCAAAGTCGACCAGAATCAGAGAGCAGATCAAATCCAGCGAATATCGGCACGACTGCCAAGCCCTGCATCGCCGCCGGAAGATTGCTGCGTACGAACATCGATAATTGATTTGCCTTGCCTTCAAGCGAAAGAGTTTGCCCTTCAACTTTCTCGTAATGTTCTAGTTGAAGCTGAAACAGTTTGATCATCTCCATCGCTGCTCCTGCGGCGCCGGCAATTGCAACACCGCTAAGTTCGTCGGCCTGGACAACCTTCTCCATGCTGCGATGACTAATCAAATTGCCTGAAGTCGCCCGGCGGTCGCCTGCCATCACTACCCCACCTGCAAAGCGCATCGCCACACAAGTCGTCGCGTGGGGAATAGTCAAATCGTTAGCGTCTGACTGATTCGAGAACGGCGACATTCCGACTCGCTTAAGCAATTCTCCAAAATTTGCGCCAGGATCCGAGCCAGCTGCGAATATCGGCATTGACATGTTTTTAGGATACGGCTACTGGCCGCCCTTTTGCACGTAACTCTTTACGAAGTCTTCAGCATTGGTCTCAAGAACTTCATCGATTTCATCGAGCAGGTCATCAAGATCTGCCTTCAATTTTTCACCCTTTGAAGATACTTTTGCTTCAACTGAGTCAGTCGAGCTTGAACGCTCAGTTGAGATTTTCTGCTTTCGAGTTCTTTCAGCCATATTCGCACCATAGCCAATTTGTGCCGAATTGTAAAACTGTATAAACGTGACAAAGGCCAACTAGTTGGTGGGTTTAAAGTTTGAGGTTGAAACTTGATCACCGAGTGCTGCGACCAATTCTGATGGTGTTGAACTGCGGGTTAAGAGACTCTCAGTGAGTTGACGGGTGCCTCGTAGGGGTTCCATCATCGGCACCCGACGCAACGGTTCGCGTCCGATGTCGAACACGATGCTGTCCCAATTTGCAGCAACTACGTCTTTGGGCCACTTCTTCAGGCACATTCCTCTGAAATATGCTCGTGTTGAGTCTGGTGGTGTTGTTGTCGCCTTCAAGACATCTCCATGATCCGTCATGGTCTCAAGTTGCGCTCGCAACGCAAGACACTTCTCTACCCGCATATCGTGATATTGCAAATCGATCGCTTTTAACCTCGGATCATTTACCGAAAGATTGTGACGCTCTGAGATGCCATCAACTATTTGCTTCTTAGCCACCCAATCGACAACGTGTCTCATTGACATTGGGTCGGCTTTCAAACCTTCGACCACTTCTCGCCAACGGCGCAAAATCAATTTGCCATCTTGCTCGCCGACACATTCAAGGCCGAATTTCTCTGCGTATCTTTCTGCTCGCTCGCATAAAATCTCTTGAAGTTCTAAACCCGTATAAGTCTTTCCTGACTCGAGAAGCACCTTTTGTCGCAGAGTCGGGTCATGGCTTATATGTCTGATTGCTGCAACAGGTGTTGCCAGCACAAGATCGGCATCGAATTGCGAGTCTTCGATCATTGCCAGCAGTATCGCCGTAGTTCCAAGTTTCAAAAAAGTCGCTACTTCACTCATATTTGCATCGCCAACAATTACGTGTAAACGTCGATATTTCATCGGGTCGCAGTGAGGCTCGTCACGAGTATTGACTATCGGTCGCTTCAACGTTGTTTCGAGTCCGATTTCTTCTTCAAAGAAATCTGCGCGCTGCGAGAGTTGATAAGCAACTGACGATGACGGCATACCTTCAAACTCGCTTCCGACCTTTCCGGCGCCGCAGAAAAGTTGCCGTGTTACAAAATGTGTGGTGATCAATGCCGCCAATTCACCGAACGGTGTTGAACGGCTAACTAAATAATTTTCGTGGCAGCCATAACTGTTGCCTTTTCCATCTGAGTTGTTTTTATATGCAACCAATTCGGCGCCCGCGGGCAACACCCGCTTGGCTGCCTCCATACTTTGACGAACTATTTCTTCACCTGCACGATCAAATAGCACAGCCTCGCTGGCGGTTCGACACTCTGGGGTAGACACTTCTGGGTGCGCATGGTCAACGTAATAGCGCGCACCATTTGTCAAAACCGTATTGACCATATTCATCTCGATATCTTGAGGAAAGACATCATCGAGACTGAAGCCGCGCGCATCAGAGCCTGGTCTCTCTGCGTCGAAGTCCCAACCAATACTCGAGTCAAACCTACTTACGTAAGAGTTAATCAAAAGAGAAGATGACGTGATCGGGCTCGATTCGACACCTGTTGCAATTATTCCGTATTCGGTCTCTATTCCAAGAACCTTTGCGATGCTCATCGTTCGGGTTAGAGGTACTGGCCGGTGGCGGTCTTTTCAATTGCGCGTCCGCCAGCATTTGTGTCTGACGTATCGCGCACAAGAGTGCGAATGAAAACAATTCGCTCACCTTTTTTACCCGAGATCTTTGCCCAATCGTCAGGGTTTGTTGTGTTTGGCAAATCTTCGTGTTCTTTGAACTCTTGACGAATTGACATTTTCAGATCTTCAAGGTTGATTCCACGTTCTCCGCCAGCGATCAATCGCTTAATAGCTAATTTTTTCGCTCGGCGGACGATATTTTCAATCATTGCCCCCGATGAAAAATCTTTGAAATACATGACATCGCGGTCACCATTTTGATACGTCACTTCTAAGAAGCGATTCTTATCGTCTTGGCGGTACATCTCCAGTACGGTCGCATCAATCATTTTCGAGATGGCAGTATCTATTGAACCGTCAAACTGCTCAATAGTTGATGATGAAATCGGCAATTCGTTAGTCAAGTATCGGGCGAAAATTTGTCGTGCAGCATTCTCGTCCGGTCGCTCTATTCGAATTTTGACATCCAAACGCCCAGGTCGAAGAATTGCCGGATCGATCAAATCTTCACGGTTTGTTGCGCCGATCACGATCACGTTGCGCAAGCCTTCTACGCCATCAATTTCGGCGAGTAGCTGCGGAACAATTGTCGACTCCATGTCTGATGAAATTCCTGTACCGCGCGTTCTGAACATCGAATCCATTTCGTCGAAGAATACGATTACAGGCCAACCTTCTTCGCTCTTTTCGCGTGCCCGCTGGAAAACCAGTCTGATTTGACGCTCGGTTTCACCGACGTATTTGTTCAGCAATTCTGGTCCTTTGATGTTGATGAAATAACTCTTTGCTTTCTCACCACCGTTGGCTGACGAAACTTTTTTGGCAAGGCTGTTTGCCACCGCTTTGGCAATAAGAGTTTTACCGCAGCCAGGTGGCCCATAGAGAAGAATTCCTTTAGGGGCGGGCAGTTGATGTTCTGCGAATAGCTCACCGTATAAAAATGGCAATTCGACAGCATCTGCGATCTGTTCAATTTGCGAATCGAGACCGCCGATATCTGCGTAGCTAATGTCGGGTACTTCTTCGAGCAACAAATGCTCAACTTCGGGTTGACTGAGACGCTCTAGAAGCAGATTTGACTTCGGGTCCATACGAAGTAGATCTCCGTTTCTTAGAAGTGTTCCCCGAATCGAGTCAGCTAGTTCGCAGACACGCTCGTCATCACCTCTGCCAGTCACTACCGCTCGCACACCATCTTCGAGCACCTCTTTGAGGTGAACAATTTCGCCGATCACTTCGGGCGTGCGTACTTTGACGACATTGAAGCTCTCGTTCAGAACAACTTCGGCACCACGTTCGAGACTTTCAAAATCAATTTCGGGATGCACAGTGACGCGCATCTTTCGGCCACTCGTCAAAATATCTACGGTTGAATCTTCATTCTTGCCAACTATCACCCCGTAGCCACTTGGAGGTTGAGTTAGTTTTTCAACTTCGTCACGCAGCGACGCAATGTGCTCACGCGATTCGCGCAACGTATAGGAAAGTTTTTCATTTTGTGCAACGGTATGGGCTAGTTGACCCTTAATTTCTAGAAGTTTTTCTTCAAGTTGTCGCGCGCGTTCGCGAGCAATTTCTGGACTCGCATCTGCCTCTCGTGCCATCGTGAAATCCGCCTCTCAACTGACAAGGCATACCGTATAGGTCAAACAATGGTTTCAGAAAACCGTAGATGTACCTGAACCGCGCTTGTTGCCGTGTAGCCTATTTTCATTGCACTGGTGATTATCTAGTTTCGAGGAGACCCTGAGTTATGAAAGTTTGGATTGATCAAGATCTCTGCACAGGTGACGGACTTTGCGAAGAAATCGCACCTGATGTCTTCACGCTTCTTGACGACGGTTTGGCATATGTCAAAGAGGGTTCAACAATCTACGCAACAGCCAAAGGCAACGCTCAGGGCGCTGCTGGTGTGGCGAACTTCTCCGATGCGCAACTTGATGCAGTTGTCGAATCAGCCGAAGAATGCCCCGGTGAGTGCATCTTCATTGAGCCGTAAGTTTTAGTTTCCGACAAATCTCGCGCTTGTTAGAAAACCCGTGTGGGCAACCATGCGGTGGTCTGGGCGAACTGAAGTGCCCTCGATATGCCAAGTTCGATGTAGCACCTCGAGGGTTCGATGATCCAGCCATCCTTCGCCGAGTGTCTCTCGTGTTTTAACGGCTTGTGTGATGCTTGGTGAATAAGCGACCAAGATTGCACCTTGTCTGAGAGACTTTTCGGCATGAGGCACCACCTGCCATGGTTCAGGCAGATCGAGCACCATACGATCAAAGCCAACTTCTTCGATACCCGCGTAAGCATCTTTAATTGCAACTCGGTACCGGGTCAATGACTCGGCGCCGAGAAATTCGCGAACATTAGTTTGCGCGCGATTCGCAAAATCTTCTCGAATTTCGTAGCCATCTATTATTGCTCCGTATCGCAACATCGTCATTGACAGCGCACCAGAACCCAAACCAGATTCAAACACTTTTGCGCCTGGGTAAATATCAGCCATCATGCAAATTGGGGCCAAATCTTTCGGGTAAATAACTTGAGCACCACGTGGCATCTGAATCACGAAATCTTCGAGCGTTGGGCGCAAGAGAATGAATTCAGCACCCTTAGTCGAACGCAGAACTGCTCCCTCTTGGGTGCCGATGACTTCGCTGTGACTTAAAAATCCTGAGTGGGTGTGAAATTCACCATCAATTTTGAGTGTGAACAAGTATCTGCGCTTTTTTGCGTCGATCAGTAAAACTTTTTCTCCATACGCAAACATCAAGCGTCCGAACTATTCAGCAGTCTCAGAATTTGACCTTGGCTTAACTTTCTTGCCGCTCTTGCGGCCGAGCAGAAAGGACGAGACCATGGCGAGCGAAGACGCACCACCGATCAAAGCTTTTAGTTGAGTTGATTTGTTGCTTACCGAATCTTTCATGTCATCTTGAAATTGCTCAAGATTGACGATTAGTTCGTCGCGAGAAATTTCGTCTTCTTTGCTCATGATTTCTCTAGTGTGCCCTTACGAATCTTGGAGACAGTAAAAATCAGAACTAAAACACAAACCATTAACGTGACTAAATAATGAACCCAAGACCATGAAGTTGAACCATCCAAAAACACGGTTTGAGCCAGACGCAAAACACCCATTGCGCCAAGCACAATGCCGATGCTGATGAACAGGGCTGCCATGAGCCCGAAAGCAATCCATCGACCAGCACCTCGAATTGGCTTAAGCGTCTCTCGCTTTACATAGCTAAACAACATCTCGAAAATATCAGAGCCCGATTTTGTGTGAGATTTGGTGTTCGAGCTTGCGTTTATCTTGAAACCGGTCACGTCAATATTCTACGAGCAATCTGATGCCTCTCAGCCTTCACAAATCGGCGAGAGTTGAATGATCTACGGAGCCTCTGATGCCTTCAGTGGCAAAAGCTTCGTGACGTCAAGTCGTTCATTGCCAAACGATAAAGCTGTTGCCAAGTTATTCCAAATAGGTCGGTAGTAGTTAACTGTTGACACTCCGCTTCCGTTCATAACCAAAGCGAATACGGTGCTTCGCCCATCATCAAGTGGAAACATTCCTGAAAGAGACTTGACTCCGTTAAGAGTTCCTGTTTTTGCGCGCATGGTTCCCGAGCCCGGACCTGACAAAAAAACATCACGCAAAGTTCCGGTCTTGCCTGCCGTTGCAAGGGCCGATGTGACTAAACCATTTTGACCATCTCGTTCGAGCAATTGTGACAAGAGATTGCAGGTGAGATAGTTGGCTCGGTCTAGCCCTGACCCGTCGAGCAATGCAACGCCCTCTCCTGGTAGACCCCATTCGGCAATCTTCGAAGCGATCACATTTAAACCATCAATGCGTGTCGCTGAACCTCGGCCAACTCGACCGATTTCTTTTACAAGCAGCTCAGCGGTGTTGTTGTCGCTATTAGTCAATAGCTCAGTGACTACTTCTCTCATCACAACTGATTCAATACTTGCGATAAGTGGTACATCGGTTGAGGCTGTGCCGACTTCTGGCGCATCACGCACGGTGATTCCGCGAGATACCAAAAGATTTGTAAATTCGATAGCGGCGGCAAGCGCGGGATTCGCCGGTTTGATCGGTGACCCTGAAACGGCGCCATCATTAATCATCAGCGCCCCAAGTGGTCCTGCTTCAACACTTCGAATGCCATCACCCCAACTCGGAACGTAGCGTTCACTGTCATAGAGCGACTCGTCACCTACGACCGATCCCTCAACCGTCGTTACACCCAGAGCGACAAGCGCATCAATCAACTTCTCGATATCTGTCGGCGTGATTGTCGGGTATTTCTCAGTTAGTGGATACAGACGCGTGGTTAGCAGCGGATCTCCGCCGCCGACTAGCCAGAGATCACCACGAACAACCGAGCCTGAAACAATGCCAAGCATTTTAGTGAGATACGTTCGCTCGGGTCCAAGAACATCTAACGCAACAGCTGCAGTCAACAATTTAATGTTGCTCCCCGGGATCAACGCCTTAGTCGTGTTGACATCGACAATGGTCTTTGAGTCAGTAACCACTTTCAAACATGAATCTGGTGGTAGCGCGGCAATTACTTGAGCGAGTTTTGCGTTAACACGTCCAGCTGAATTCAGTTCGACAAGTGTCTGGGGTACGCGACGCGCCGACAAAATAGGTGTGACTGGCGCATCGGGCAATTCACGTTGAATCGCAAGTGGTCGCACTTCATCGCCCGCTGCAAGTGCGACTTGCCAAATAGATAGCAAAGGTATTGCGCCGCAAAGGGTGAAAATAAACATAGAGACGATCAAACGCTTTGTCGGTAAGCGGTCAGCCATTTTGTTGATTCGACTAAAGACGCTGGCGAAGAAATTGTTAGCCATATTTATCTCGCTATTCCCCGCCACTTCGCGTATCTATAAACGTCAGACAAGGCACGTGCTGCACGCTGACCACTTGCGTAACACAATCGACCGGTCTCTTGCACGGCGATGACACCCGGATTCTTCGGGTCGGCAATGGCGAGCTCTGTTGCTACAAGGATGGGTTTCATATTTTCTACGGATAACTCGGCTGCAGCTTTGGCGTACATAGTGTCTTGGCGTTCGTGATAATTGACTATGCGCTCAAGCTCATGATTGGGAAAGAATTGACCTTCGCGCATCATGCGCGCTTGGTTCGACTGAATACCGATTCCGAGAAAGACTATTGCGTCGACCGCATCATCAGTTGCGACTAGTCGCATGATCTCAATAACAGTTTCACGTGTTTCTCCGCCGGCGCAATCGATCGGATTATTCTTGCTCCATCGCTGCGGCAACAACTTTGAGATTTTCGATTCGAGATGATGTGGCAAGTTAATCAGGTCGAGTTCACCCTCCGCGTAAATCGTGTCGGATGTAACCACGCCCCAACCCCCAATCGTGGTTAGCACAATGGTCCTGTTGCCTTTTGGTAAAGGTTGGGTTGCAAATGTCGCTGCAACGTCAAAAGCCCGCTCGACATCGTCGACGCGCGTCACACCAGTGCTAAAACAAACCGAATCAAATATTTTGTCGTTGCTGGCCAATGCGCCCGTATGACTCGATGCTGCTCGGGCGCCACCGGTTGTTGCTCCGCCTTTCACAACTACAAGCGGCTTAACTTTGCACAGATTTCGCATTGATTCTGCAAGTGATTGACCATCTGCGACACCCTCAATGTATGCAAGTGCAACCTTTGTTTCTTTATCGCGCGAAAAGTAGTCGAAGAATTCGGGCACCCCAACCATCGCTGCGTTTCCTGCTGAAACTGCTCGAGCTACGCCCACACCTGTTTGCCTCGCATAGTTCATGAAACTTGAAACAAAATTGCCGCTTTGGCTAACAAGTGAAATCGAGCCTTTCGGTGGGTATGGTCCAACGATTTGAGCGCAAAGATTCTGCGGTGTGCTAATTAATCCTTGACCATTTGGTCCGACTAGTAAAATTTTTAATTCTTCGGCGAGCTTGGTCAACTCGACCTGGGCTTGCCGTCCTTGCGCATCTGAATCTGCATAACCTGCCGAAGTAACGTATGCAGCCTTGATGCCCTTTTTGGCACATGCGCGAAGTATGTCTGCATTTGTTGAAGCTGGGGTACATATGAACGCCAGGTCGACACAGCCATCGGGCAAAGAATCAACCGAGTCACAGCAATCAATGTCAAGAACCTTTGCGCGCTCTAGGTGAGTAGCAAAAACCTCACCCAGGTATCCATTAGCCAAAATGTTGTGCAACGAAACAAAACCAAACTTGCCAGGATGAGTAGATGCACCCACGACGACAACACCTCTTGGCGCAAAAAGTGCTTCATAATGCTCAATGCTGGGGCGAGCTGTAGTTCGTTTATCAGTACGAGTTGACCTTGCACTAATTGATTTCGTGTCGTGCATTTCGATGAGTGCATCAACTGCCACGACAGAGCCGTTCGATCTGACAATGATCGGGTTTACGTCGATTGATTTGACATCTTCGTTTTCGTTTTGCGCTTGCGATAACGAAACTAAGAATTTCGCCATCTGTTCTCGATCAACTGCCCGTTCTCCCCTGAACTCATCGAGAAATGCTTGATTCTTAATTCGATTGATCAGAGCAAGTGCCGAATTCGTTTCGAGTGGTGCCGGAGCAAAGGCAATGTCACTCAGAACCTCGGCGAATACCCCACCTAAGCCGAGCATTACAAAGTTGCCGAATTGATCATCGTGAATGACGCCTGCAATCAACTCGCGGCGACCAGACTCCATTTGGGCAACCAACAAAGATACTTTCCCATCTTCAGGTCTTACTTCATTCAACAACATCGATGCAGCATCTTTTGCCTCAGTTGAATTGCGAATGTTCAACTTGACTAGTCCGCGTTCTGTCTTATGACTGATCGCATCAGCGCAAATTTTTATTGCTACCGGATATCCGATCCGATTAGCTGCCTCAACGGCATCACCAACCGAAAAAGCCTCGATCTCTGTGGCAAAAACAAGCCCATATTTTGTTAAAAACTGTTTCGATTTAACTTCCGAGAGCATAAGTGGCTTCATTTCAGGCACGCTGCAACAGTAGTGTGAAAGTCTTATGCAGTTAGACAACGCAGACAAATGATCGTCGACTAATGCAGATAATTTCAGCACTCTTTGTCGAGAACTTCGCTCTTCGTCAGGCACCGGGCCCAAGTACCCGAATTGATCTAACAGGCGCATTCTTTTCAATCGCGGCGCCATCACCCGTTCCCGTGACTATTGATCCCCATTTAGTTGTTTTAATTTATTGTCCACCATCAGAAGCTGGAAATTCGGTTCTTGAAGTTATTTTTCGATCAGGACCGACAGACGACGCCGAACAACTCGCTCGCAATGTGAGCCCGTTCACTGTTGAGCCCGGCAAGTTCACTTACCGTTTAGTTCGAGGCGAACTATTGATTTCTCAGTATTCGCAAATATTTGCTCACTGTCGTGTCGGAACAGGTCAATGGCATCTGGTTCCTTTGGCTATTTTGCCGCCAGTTGAAGAGCCACCAAATCGGGGGTAAGTCTGGCAACCAACTAGTTTTATCGCAGTGGTTATGAAACTTTCTGCCCAACAAGATCGTGATGCTGTCAATCTGATTCGCGGCATCGCTATGGATGCACCGCTAGCAGCAAAGAGTGGTCATCAAGGCACCGCTATGGCTCTCGCCCCACTCGGACATGTTTTGTACAGCCGAGTCATGCGCCATGATCCTAAAAATCCTAAATGGAAAAATCGTGATCGATTTATTCTCAGCAATGGACACGCATCGATTCTGCAATATGCGCTTCTTTTTCTGAATGGCTACGGTGTCGAACTTGACGATCTCAAAAGTTTTCGTCAGTTCGGGTCTGCTACACCAGGACACCCAGAAGTTGGCCACACATCAGGCGTCGAGGTAACGACTGGACCACTGGGGCAAGGTTTCGCCAACGCGGTGGGTATGGCAATCGCTGAACGTAACTTACGGGCCCGCTTCGGAGCATCTGCGTGCGACCACAATACTTTTGTATTTGTTGGCGACGGCTGTCTAATGGAAGGTATCAGTCACGAGGCGGCCTCGTTGGCGGGACATCTTAAACTTGATCGCCTGGTTTGTGTCTTCGATGACAATGCGATCACCATCGACGGCTCAACATCGTTGACCTGCTCGGATGACGTCGCCAAACGTTTCTCGTCATACGGCTGGAATGTTATGCAACTCGGAGCAATAGCCGAAGACCTCGATGCGCTTGAAGAGTCACTAGTTACTGCGCGCGCAAATCGCGGCGCCCCCACGCTCTGCATCCTCAAGTCGCACATCGGTACGCCATCACCTGATTTCACTGATTCGCATGAAGCGCATGGAAACCCTTTTACTGCAGCCCATGTTTCGGCAACGAAAAAGGTAATGGGTATCCCAGACGAGCCTTTCTGGGCTCCTGATGATTTAGTTGATGCATGCCGTTCTATCGCCGCGGCTCGAGGACATGCCCTGACAACAGAATATGCAACCGACCTAGCCGAATTGCCAGATCAATACCTATGGGACGCTGCTTGGAATACTCCGAACTCGTCATCATTCAGATCGCTGCTACCAGAATTCGATAAAACTGCCGCTTTTGCAACACGACAAGTCATTCAAAAAGTTTTTGATGCATCGCTGCCTGCTTTGCCCGGCTTGGTGAGTGGTTCGGCAGATCTCACGGGCAACACAGGTACAAAACTGTCGAAGCAAGTCGCTCAGAGCGAAGCCGCGCCCGATGGTCGGCAAATCTATTTCGGCATTCGTGAACATGCAATGGGAGCTGCTGTCGTTGGCATGGCATTGCATGGAGGCATTTTGCCTGTGTGCGGCACGTTCTTTGTCTTCGCCGACTACATGCGACCGGCGATCCGCCTCGCTGCGCTTTCAAAGGCAAAGTGCGTCTTCATTTTTTCACACGACTCGGTAGGTGTTGGCGAAGACGGTCCAACGCATCAACCCGTTGAACAACTGGCATCGCTGAGAGCAATTCCTGACTTACAGGTCATTCGCCCGGCCGACCCTAACGAAACAGTTGCGGCGTGGTGTGCTGCCGTAGACCACAACGGGCCGACTGCAATTATTTTGTCACGACAAAATGTTCTCAGTGTCACAGATGGCTCTGCCGTGATCACCGGAGCCGGAATCGTCGGTGAAAGGTTCACCAAGCCAGATTTAGTTCTCGTTGCAACCGGTAGCGAAGTTGGTTTGTGCACCCAAGCAGCCGATCTATTAGCGACGACAGGCATCAAGGCCCAAGTCGTATCTATGCCAAGTTGGGATCGCTATGAGCGAAGCGACAAATCGCAAAACCACGTTGTTTTTCCAAAAGGCGTGCCAGTTATTTCGGTCGAGGCAGGGGTAACGCTCGGTTGGCATAAATATGCCGATCACACAATTGGTATTGATCGTTTTGGCGCAAGCGCTCCGGGTGCAGTTGCCCTGAAAGAGCTTGGTATCAGTGTCGAAGCAATCGTTAACAAAGTCAAGTCTCTCTAAATGTCTGATCGCCTCAAATCTTTATTCGCCGAGTTTGGGCAAAGTCCTTGGCTAGACAACTTGAAACGTAGTTTCATTACTTCGGGTCAGCTGAGCGCCACACGTGATATCGGCATACGTGGTCTTACCTCAAACCCGACAATTTTTCAAAAGGCGATTCAAGGATCAGATGACTATTCGCACCAATTTGCCCTACTGGCCAAACAAAAATTCTCCCCTATCGACACTTATTGGCAGTTGGTGCTTAAAGATATTCATGGCGCACTTGATGTTTTCGAACCACTGCATCAAGAATCAAATGGCCTCGACGGTTATGTAAGTGTTGAAGTAGACCCTGCACTCGCTCATGACTGCACAGCAACACTCGATAATGCACGCCATTTAGATCAAAAGATTTCGCGACCAAACGTCATGATTAAGATTCCTGCGACTTCTGAATGCATCCCAGCGATTGAGACAATGATCAGCGAAGGACGAAACGTTAATGTGACGCTAATTTTTAGTCTCGAGCGATATCAAGATGTGATGAACGCATATATTCGCGGCCTAGAAGAATTATCCCGAAGTAGGCCAGAAGAAATTAGCAAGGTTTGCAGTGTTGCCAGTTTTTTCATCTCACGAGTCGACACTGAAATTGATCAACTTTTATCGAACAGCGAAGATTCGCGGGCAGAATCGTTGCTCGGGACTGCAGCAATAAATCAGGCGAAGCTTGCCTACGAAATGTTTCAACAAACTTTTTCAGGAGCCTCATGGAACAAACTTGAAAAACTCGGCGCGAAAGTTCAAAGACCGCTTTGGGCATCCACCTCTACCAAGAACCCGAACTACCCTGACACCCTCTATGTCGACAGTCTGATCGGCGAGAACACAGTTAATACTTTGCCTGATGCCACGGTAGATGCCTTCAGCGATCACGGCACTCTTAAAGAGACAATAACTCACGGCCTAGATCGTGCTCACGAAGAATGGTTAAAACTTGGGTCGATCGGTATCGATGTTTCTGATGTTGCAGCAAAACTTGAGCGCGAAGGTGTGGCTTCTTTTCAAAAGAGCTTTGACGAACTAATTTCAGTTCTAACACACAAAGCTGCCGAACTTTCGTAATGCCCTCGCAAGAAATTGACTCACTTGTCGATGATCTTTTAGACAAATCAGAAATCAAACTGAATCGTAGATTGATAGCAGACCTAGTCAAAGAGTCACTTCAACTTGGAAACGACGCAACAAGCACTTTGAATTTAAAGATCGCCAGTGCCGCCATTGCTGAAATGCGCGAGGCCTTTGCCATGTTTGCACCATTTTCTGAGCGTAAAAAAGTAACAATTTTCGGATCAGCTCGTACAACAAAAGATGATCCTGTTTATAAGCAAACTCAAGCAGTCGCCGCAAAACTTGCAAGTAACGGTTGGATGGTGGTGACTGGCGCTGGCCCCGGAATCATGGAAGCAGGAATGTCGGGCGCTGGTCGTGAGATGTCGATTGGCGTAAGCATTAGATTGCCGTTCGAAACATCAGCGAACGAAGTGATTGCCGGCGACCAAAAGTACGTTGCGATGCGCTACTTCTTTACGCGCAAATTGATGTTGGTTAAAGAGTCACAGGCCTTTATTTGCGTTCCTGGCGGATTCGGCACTCTCGACGAAATGTTCGAGCTACTCACTTTGTCACAAACTGGCAAGGGCAACCCTGTGCCAATTGTGGTTTTAGATCTCCCAAACGATCCTTTTTGGGGTGACCTCGACTCCTTCATAAAAAAGACCCTTCTTCCGCGAAAGTTGGTATCGGAGCAAGATTTAGCTCTTTACCGCATTTGCTCAAGCGTCGATGAAGCAGTGTCTGAAATTGACAACTTCTACTCTGTCTACAATTCGATGCGGTTTGTCGGCAAACGATTGGTGCTGCGCTTAAATCGTGATATCAGCGATGATCATCTGTCGAGTCTTAATGACCATTTCCGTGATATCTGCCTAAATTCAACAATAGAAAGAATCACGGCCACTAAAGCTGAAATTGATGACAAAGATCTGCTGGACAATCCAAGACTTGCTTTTCAGTTTGCTCGCAGAGATTTCGGCAGACTACGCCAACTCATCGACGCGGTAAATGCGATCGACAGTGTTTAACTACGAGTAAGAAGACTTATAGCCTTCTCAATCGCTCTTCGCGCCTGAGTGAGTGTACGCTCTGCTTCTGGACGTTTCGATTCTCCTGCTGCGTGAGCCTCTTTTAAAACCGACAAAGCACGATCAGCGAGTTGGTCTGAAATCAATTTCAACTGGCTAACAATTTGTTCTGAATTTTCGAAGTTTTTGTGCATAGCCCTACAAGTATGCCATTAGCCTGCTCCGAGATGTCACAGCCTGAAGAACTTCATGAATGGATAAGTTTTGCCGACCCCGACCTCGAACAGACTTGGTTGATTGACGCAACATTTCTCAGATCCAACTGGACATGTATCTACGGCAACGGTTGTCAAGGTGTTCTAGACGATGCTGCACCCGAACTACATCAAGGTTGCTGCAGTCACGGGGCGCATTTCATCGATAAAGAAGACTTGGCGTCAGTTAAAAAATCGGTCAAGCGACTCACTTCTGAACATTGGCAAAATTATGATCGGGGCAAAAACAATAAGTGGCTCGGAAAAGAAAAAGACGGAAGTGACGTCACAACGACATACAAAGGTGCATGTATCTTTCACAATCGCCCAGACTTCGAAGGCGGTATGGGATGCGCATTTCATGTCGCAGCCTCGGCCGCCAAAGAGCGCCCCATGGACTGGAAACCCGATGTTTGTTGGCAGGTTCCACTAAGACTCGAGCAGCATGAAGAAGATGAAGACCATATTTTGTCAATCGTTCGAGAATGGAAACGTCGCGATTGGGGCGGCGGCGGCCACGATTTTCACTGGTGGTGCACCGATGACTCATCGGCTTTCGTTGGTTCACGCCCTGTATACAAATACCTTAAAGACGAACTGATCGAACTTTGCGGCGACGAAATCTACGAAATTATTGTCAAACAGTTGCAAAAGCCCCGAACAACATTTTTACCTCACCCTCAAGTGAGAAAAAAAACGAAGTCTTAATTCTTCGAAACTTTATTTGACTTGCGACGATCTTCGACGCTCAAATAGCGCTTACGAATTCTGATATTTGTTGGGGTCACCTCAACGAGTTCATCATCGCCGATCCATTGGATTCCTGATTCAAGCGTATGTGTTATCGGAGTTGCAAGTTTCGGACCGTCGTCATGACTGTGTGTTCGAATATTCGTCAACTCTTTTGCTCTCACGGCATTGACAACCATTTCGTCTTCACGTGAGTTCTCGCCGACAACCATGCCTTCATAAACTTCAACACCAGGTGCTACAAATAAGGTTCCGCGAAGCTGCAAATTATCTAACGCGTATGCAGTTGTTGAGCCTTTTCGATCTGACACCATTGCACCGCCCAACCGATGGGGCAACTCTCCGGCCCATGGTGTGTAACCATTAAGACTTTGGTGAAGCAGTGCTGTGCCTCGTGTGACTGTCAAGAGCAGTGATCGGAATCCTATTAAACCGCGCGACGGCGCTTGAAAACTTACAATTGTGCGACCGCTGTCGCCCTGCTCAAGATTGACAACTCGACCTTTGCGAGGCGCAAGAGCTTGGGTCACTGCACCAACATATTCATCTGGCACATCAATTGTGCCTGCCTCGAGCGGTTCATGCTTCTTGCCATCAATTTCTTTGGTGATTACTTCGGGACGACTTACTTGAAGTTCATAACCTTCACGACGCATATTCTCGATTAATACCGCAAGTTGAAGCTCACCACGACCCGCAACCTCGATTACATCTGGACTATCAGTCGTGTTAACACGAATTGATACGTTGCCCAAGACCTCTTTGAAGAGACGCTCACTTAAATGACGACTAGTTAAAAACGTGCCATCTCGACCAGCAAATGGAGATGTATTTACACCAAAGCTCATCCTCAAAACAGGCTCATCGACTTCGAGTCGCGGCAATGCAGGCGCATTTTCAATTGCTGCAATTGTGTCACCTACCTCGACTTCGTCAATGCCAGCCAAAATAAACAAGTCACCAGCTGCTACCTGCGAAACTTCTTCACGACCGATGCCACGAAACGCAAATAATGTAGAGATCTTTCGCTTTAGAAACGGAGCGGGATTTTCTGGCGTTGGATGCTGCCAAACACAAATTGTGTCACCTTTTTTCATTACACCGGCTTCAACACGGCCGATTGCTAAACGCCCTAAATAGTCGGAAGCGTCAAGGTTTGCGACAAGTGCCTGCAACGGCTTAGACGCATCGCCGGTTGGAGCGGGAATAGTGTCAAGAACGGCATCTAATAGTGGCACCAAGTCGGCATTTTCTGCCGGCATTCCAATGCCCTTCATCGAACGTCCATCTCTCGCAACGGCTGAAATTACCGGAAAGCTGAGGTGATGATCATGATGTGCAAGATCTAAAAACAACTGTTCAACTTCATGAAGGACTTCTTCGGGTCGTGCGTCGGCGCGATCGACTTTGTTTAGTACAACGACAACTGGCAGATCTTTGGCCAACGCTTTTGAAAGTACATAACGAGTTTGTGGCAACGGACCTTCGGCGGCATCGACCAAGAGCAAAATGCCATCAACAAGTGCAAGAGCTCGCTCTACTTCGCCTCCGAAGTCAGCGTGTCCGGGTGTGTCAACAAGGTTGATCTTTGTGCCACGCCATTCAATCTCGGCAGCCTTTGCCAAAATTGTGATTCCTCGCTCACGCTCTTGATCATTCGAGTCCATTACTCGATCTACCACGGCCTGGTGAGCAGCGAATGTTCCGCCACTTTTTAAAAGGGCGTCCAACAAAGTTGTCTTACCGTGGTCAACGTGCGCTACCAGCGCAATATTTCGAATGTTATTAATTGGGGGCTCTCAGTTCGTATCAGGAAATATCTTCGTCAGAATCATCGGCAATTTCATCGCCGTTTTCATCAAACCGCACTCCATAACGTTCTGCAATGGCCGCGTATTCGTCTTCTTGAGTTTTCGACTTACTTTCTCTGGCAACTCCGAGATCTTCCGCAGACGGGCCTGATTGTTTCAGGCGACGTGCTTCTTCAAATCGACGATGACGACCCTTTTTCACGGTAGGGCTCCAAATTTCTCTGGGGCGATTACCGGTTTTGGTCACCGCCTAGTGGATAGACATTGGGACAGATCATAGCAACACAGCTCATTGAAAGGGCGGATTTATGACTGAAACTGTCGCTTCTATGCGATGATTGAACTAATCAGCTTGAGATGTCCGTCACGGTCGACACTTAGACCCACCTCTCCGTTCAAAATTCGCACTAAATCGTCGCCAACAAGAGTTGCTCGCCAACCCTGTCGCAATCTGGCATTTGGAGATTGACGAAGAAAAGCGGTGATATCACTTCTTGTAGCCAGAAGGGTTGCATCGATCTTGTGTTTCCGCGCCAATTCGCCAACCCAAGCAGTTATGAGGGTTAAAGCGGGTCGAGCAAACTTGTCAACGTCATCATTGTCGATACTGGGCAGTGTTACCGAAATTTTGGCGCCGTCACGCACTGCGGTCATGATTTCTCTGCAATAGTCAGCCGAGAGATGGCGGTCGTCAACACCGCGTGTATTCGCCAATTCTTCTACGCTCTTTGGTACGCGCTGCGAAATACCAAGTAGCGCCATATCAGACATAACACGTCTAGGCGGCAAGTCACTGCGCATGGCTCTTTCTTCGCGCCATTTAGCAAGGGCTTGCGCTACGCCTCGTGCAGGTCCTTTCAATGCTCTCACCTCTTTGAGCTTCAACCAAGCATCCGAGGGGTCTTGAGGCCCAGTTGGTCGACTTGCGAGTTCGGCGCACGCAGCACTTACCCAATCGACCCGACCCAATTCGTTTAATTGTCTTGTCAAATCATCATGTAAATCAAAAAGGTGAGCAACATCGTCGGCAGCGTACGCGCATTGTTGTTCTGTCAACGGACGACGCAACCAATCAGTAAGTCTGTCGCCTTTCGATAGAGAAATTTTTTTAATTGCTTGCACCAATGTTGCAAGTGACGGAGTTGAATAACCGACAAATCCAGCCGCAACTTGACAATCAAAAATATTTCGTGGCGCTTCGAGTGAGGCGTGCCGCAATACCTCAAGGTCTTGTTGCGCCGCGTGAAAAACAGCCAAAATTTCACTGGCAAACAAGCGCCCCAGCCTTCGCGGGTCAACTGCGAGTGGGTCAATCAGTGCAGTCTCGGTCCCCCAACGAATCTGCACCAATGCAAGCTTCGGGTAATAAGTTTTTTCACGATGAAATTCGGTATCGATCGCATATCGAGAACTTGTCAAAACTCTGTCTATTACATCATCGAGTGTTTTCTCTGAGTCGACCCAATCGAAACTCACCCGGGATTGCCGCCGAAAACAACTTGATTGCCCGCAGCTAGCCACCCCAGAGTGCCGCCTGCAATATTCACAACGTCACTCAAGCCGTTATCGACGCAGAATTCGCAAGCTTGCATACTGCGACCACCGCTACGACAAATCATATAAATGGTCGAGCTAGGCAACTCGGTTATTCGACTTGAGAACTCGCTTAACGGAATATTTCTCGCACCAGCAACATGACCCGACTCGTACTCATCAATTTCGCGAACATCGACCAAGTAGATGCCCTGATCATGGATCGGCATGAACTCGGCAATCGAAATCTCAGGAATGCTCATTTGGATATCTTACGTCTCAGTTGGTTTTAGGCTGATGTTCAAGTTGGTTTGGCTCATTGACGTTCAGCAAAATTTCGCCTGAAACATCTACAAACTCAAACTTCAATTTCTCAATAATTCGATGAATGGCACGCTCACCCGACTCAAAATCGTTCTTAATTACGTCGTAAATTGAGCGTCGCCATGTGCTACTCAGCCACTGAGGAGTATCCGTGCGCGCAACCAACACGTCAACTCCAGGTGCAAGGTTGCCCAACCTGCGACACGTATCTTCGTCAATGAAGGGCACATCACATGGCAGTGTCATCAGAAATTCGGTATGGCAAGTCTGCAATGCAGTTAGCAAGGCGCCAAGTGGACCTGATTCTGGGTAAATGTCTTCGTGAAAGTCAACACCCCATCGACGAGCATCTTCGCTGTCTCCACCGATCAAGCAGATATTCATAAAGCCTGCTCGCTTCAAAGTCTCGATAATCAGCAAACCAAATTCGATGTCAGCAATCTTCGCTTTGATCTTCGGACTGCCAAAGCGCGTACTCTTACCGCCTGCAAAAACTGCGACACTTGTATTAGCGCTATTTGTCATTGCAATAAGTGATTGGCTTCCCCACTCGGATCACATTGAGTCAAAAACTGCTCACAGCGAACTGCTTCAGAATTTTCACCGATAATCCGAGCGTGCTTGGCTAGTCCGGCGAGGCATCGCAGAAATCCCCGATTTGATTCAAAGCGCCAACGTACGAAACCCGAGCCACGCCAAGAGTTTGCGCGCAAACTATCCAAACCGCGGTGATAACCGACTCGATATGCCATGTAAGCATCTATCCCAGAAGGGCTTAAATCTCCGATAGAAGCCCAACCGGCTAAAAACGTTGGGTACTTGGCAACAACGGCGCAGACCGCATCGCGCTGTTTACTTAGGTCAACCTCGAGCGCGAGAGTCAACAACTGAATCGCTTGTGGGTCGAAGTTCGGCAGCTGCGTTTCAGGCGGACCGCTAGCTGAAAGATTTACTGGTTGATTAGTCATACTCCTGCCACACTAGATGCATGGACTTGTTTACCCTCGACTCTGAGAGCGCCAAGAACCTTGGGCTCGGCACGGTTGCATTCAGCGTCATCGGGCTGCTTTTAGTGCTTAAGTTCGTTAAGTCACTAGTTTCAAAACTACTGCTTCTCGCCCTTTTTGGTATCTTGGCGTACTTTTCGTTTACGCAACGAGATGCGCTGTCGATTTGTATAGCAAAATTTGAAATTGCCACTCCAAGCGAACTTTCCTCTACTTCGTGCAGTTTTTTCGGACAAAATATTTCATTAGAGAGCATTTCGAAATGACCAAGCGACAAATAGAAAGTATTCTCAGCCAACTTGATTCGTCTCCGACGCCACGTCACTTGGTCGACTATCTGGCAAGCAAACTGCTCGAAGCAAAGTTTGTCGACAACTCAATCAAAAGACAAAAAAATAGTCAGTCAGGTTTCATACTTAAAGCTGGGTCGCTTATTGCGTGGCGAAATGGGCGTCAGACTGATAAATCTGGCTTTCGAATAGTAGGAGCCCACACTGATTCACCATGTTTGCGCATCAAACCCCACCCTGATGATCGAAGGTTTGGTTTCAACACTCTGCAAATTGAGATTTACGGCAGTCCACTTTTAAATAGTTGGCTTGATCGTGATTTAGGCGTGGCGGGGCATGTTGTTCTAAGGTCGGGCAAAACAAAGTTATTTCGATCCGACAGCCCGGTCGCGCGAATTTCACAGTTGGCAATTCACCTCGATCGCGAAGTTAACGAGCGAGGTCTAGTGCTTGACAAGCAATTGCATTTGAGTGCAGCTTGGTCTTGTGACCCAAAGGCGCTCAGCTTTTTCAATTGGGTTGCCCAGCAGGCGAAAACTACTGCACGCGAAATAGTACAAATTGATGCGCAATTCTTTGATACACAAAAGGCATCTATTCTCGGCTCCGACTCGTCTTTGCTGGCAAGCAGTCGCTTAGACAACCAAGCCTCATGTTGGGCGGCGGTCTCTGCGCTTATCGAATCTCCGGCAGGTGCAGCCACTCAGGTCGTCGCGCTCTTTGATCACGAAGAGGTTGGTTCAGAAAGCGCAACCGGTGCAGCAGGCCCACTTCTCGAACACTCTCTCGAACAAATTGCGGCTGAGCAAGGTATCTCGCGAATCGGGTTTCTCGAGGCACTTTCAAATTCGTCGTGCATATCTGCCGACAATGCCCACGCTGTGCACCACAACTATCCAGATCGCCACGACCTATCGCACGGACCAATCATAAACGAAGGCCCAGCTTTGAAGTTGAATTCAAATCAGCGATATGCGACGTCTTCAACATCTGCCGCAATGTTCATTGCTGCATGTTCAAAAGCAAAAGTCAAGCATCAAGTTTTTGTCTCGCGCAATAACATGCCTTGCGGCACGACTATTGGCCCAATAACGGCCACGCGATTAGGTATAGACACAGTAGACGTGGGCATACCGCAACTCTCAATGCACTCGATTAGAGAAGTTTGTGGTGTCAATGACATCGTTTCTCTAAATCTCGCACTCAAGACTTACTTTAAATAGTTTGTCCAACTTTCAGTTTGGCTTGATCAAACACAACTTGAAGCGCTCTGCTTAACTCAGCGGTCAAATCTGTGGTTGCACTGCGCGGCAAACGACCTGCATCAGAGCTTGGTGGAAAAATGGCTTTACCAACTACAACCGAACACTTTCTAGGAAGAATCTTCTTTGATCCTTTCGGCATTACTCCCTCGGTGCCGCCAAAACCAACTGGAACAATCGGAACACCAGCTTTGATCGCCAAGTACGCCGCACCGTCAAATAATGGGTGAATCTTCGGTCCAGATTGACGGGTGCCTTCCGGAAACATCACCAATGGTTCGCCAAGCGACAAGACCGCAAGGCAACGCTTTAATGCTTCTAAATCGGCCGTACCACGAGTAACAGGAAACCCTCCGAGCGCTGACAAAACAGCACCTATCGGCTTAATCTTCCAAAGTGAATCTTTACCCATGAAGCGAAGTCGTTGATTTGTAACCACGCTGACGATCGGAGTATCAACATTCGACCGGTGAATAGGCGCGAGAATAAATGCACCGGATTGCGGAAGATTCTCACGACCGTACACTCGCAACCGAAAGTAGATTCGACAAAATAATTTGATTAGCGATCGAATCAGCCAGTAAAAAACTCGACTTGAAAAACCCTTCCCCACTAAAAACGTTTGTACTTGTGTCATTGCGATGCTTTTTGATCATCTCGTTTTTTCGCCAACAGTTGTTGAATCTGATCAACTACTTCATCAACAGATATGTCACTCGTGTCTATCGTGACAGAGTCAGAAGTCTTCATCAGGGGGCTATCAGACCGTGAAGAATCGCGTTCATCGCGTTCGGCAATTTCGGTGGCGATTCGCGCAACATCACCTCCAGATTGTTCAACGCGTCTTTTTGCCCGCACCATCGGAGATGCCGTCAAGTAAACCTTCAGTGTTGCTTCCGGAAACACAACCGAACCGATATCTCGCCCCTCAACCACACCTCCACCATGCTCACTCACCCACTGTTGCTGGCGATTGCGAAGTTCGGTTCTAACCAGCGAGTTCGTCGCCACAACACTCACAGCACGAGTTACTTCTTGACCTCGAATTTCTAAAGTTGCGTCGAGGCCGTCGATACTTATCGATTCGTCGGCTATTTGCATCTGGCACTCTGATGCAATTTTCGCGATTGCAGCCTCATCTGAAAGTTCTATCTTGCGATTCATAGCCGCAAAAGTGACGGCACGATACATCGCACCAGTGTCGAGGTAACGAAGTTTGATGCGCTTTGCAAGTGCCTTGGCAATAGTCGACTTTCCTGCGCCGGCCGGCCCATCGATTGCGACAACAATCATCGCTGGGCTATTGGCAGTCGCGACATTTACCAACTCGTATCTTGAGCGCGACCCTCGTCATAACCTGATGCGCTTTGCACTCCGACCACGGCCCGATCATGAAACTCGCGGATAGTTGAAGCACCCGCATATGTACACGATGAACGAACACCAGCAATGATTTGATCGATTATGTCTTCGACGCTCGGTCGCTGCGCGTCCAAGTACATTCTTGACGAACTAATGCCCTCTTCGAACAACTCTTTTCGGGCTCGTTCGAAAGCGCTTTCAGAACGGGTGCGATTTCGCACGGCGCGATTTGATGCCATGCCAAAACTCTCTTTATACAACCGACCGTTTGTGTCTCTCAAAGTGTCAGCAGCCGACTCGTAAGTGCCGGCTAACAATGAACCGAACATAACGTTTGCAGCTCCGGCTGCTAAACCGAGGGCCACATCGCGTGGGTACCGAACACCACCATCAGCCCAAACGTGCTTGCCTAAATCAGCGGCAACTCTCGCGCACTCTAGAACAGCTGAAAATTGTGGCCGACCAACGCCTGTCATCATTCGGGTCGTGCACATCGCACCTGGACCAACACCAACTTTGACAATGTCAGCACCTGCATTGATGATGTCTCGAGTGCCTTCAATCGTGACGACGTTGCCTGCCACGACTTTAGTATCGCCGACCACCTTTTTGACATCAGAAACTGCGTCAAGCATTCGCACCTGGTGGCCGTGTGCGGTGTCGACAACAATCACATCTACACCCATCATTTTCAATTTTTTCGCCCGCTCGGCTGGATCAGCGTTCACGCCGACTGCCGCAGCGATCAATAAACGATTCTGATTGTCAACAGCCGGTGAATATATCGTGCTCCGAAGAGCGCCGTTTCGAGTGATCACACCGACGAGTCGTTCTTTCTTGTCAATTACCGGAGCAACCGAGAGCCTTGCGTCAGTTAAATGCTCAAACATCTCTTGAGGCGACATTGATTCACTCAACGTAAACATTTCGGTGCTCATCACATTGCGAATTTGTGTGAACCGGTCGAAACCAACAGCGTCGTGCTCAGTGAAAATACCTGCTGGTCGCTCATCATCATCAACGACTATCACAGCTCCGTGACTTCGCTTATAGATCAGACTCAATGCCTCGCCAACCGTGCCATCAACTTTCATTGTGATCGGCGTGTCAATAACTTTGTGACGAGATTTAACGAATTGCACAACAGTCTCGACAACATCAAGCGGAATATCCTGTGGCAAAACAACTACTCCACCACGACGGGCAACAGTTTCTGCCATGCGACGACCAGCAATGGCTGTCATATTTGATACAACCAACGGAATTGTCGTCCCGATACCGTCCGGCGTGGTCAAGTCGACACTCAATCGCGATTTAACATCCGAAAGACTCGGCACCATGAATACGTCGCTATAAGTCAGGTCAAACGCTGGCGAGTCATTCAAAAATCGCATCAGTAGTCCTCCGAGTGGGGCTTTTTTGAAGCCTCCATAGGCTACGCCCTGTGGATATAAATGGTGCGAATCCCCCTTTGCTCATGGTGCACGGCTGGGGCGGATCGCATCAAGAAACTTGGCAAAACACAGGTATCGAGCGACTTGTTAATGATGCAGGCACAACCGTCATCGGCGTCGACCTTCTCGGGCACGGAACATCTGACAAGTCGCATGACCCAAATGACTATTCAGATATTTCAGCGCCAATTCGAAAAGCAATCGGTGCACGCACAACCAGTGTTGATGCAATCGGATTTTCTCTCGGTGCGATCGCGTTGCTCGATGCCGCAATGCACAATCCCAAATACTTTCGCAAGTTAATGCTCGTTGGTGTGGGCAACGGTCTTTTTGAACCTCATAAGGCTGACGAAACTGATCGAATAATTGCTGGCATTGACGGCACTGCACCAGGCGAAGATGTTTTGGCCCGACAATTTGGCAATTACGCGAAAAGATCAGATAACGATCCATTGGCGCTTCGTGCAGCATTATTGCGTCCCAGAAGAGAACCATTTAGCGAAGCCGAACTGAAGAGTATTGATGCTGAGATCGTGCTCGCAGTTGGCGATCGTGATTTTGTCCTACCTGCAGATCGACTCGCAAAAGCTTTCAATCGATGCCAATTTGTAAGCCTGAAAAATTGCGATCATTTTGCGTCAACCGAAAACTTCACGTTCATCGACACGCTTCTGGGGTTCTTTTGTGAGTCTTAGCAAATCGAATATTCTGATCGGGGCCGATTCGTCGGCAATAGATGTCGCTGTTCGCGCGCTACAACGAGACCTGCTGGTGGCAATTCCAACAGAAACGGTTTACGGTCTCGCCGCGCGCGCATCAAGTCCGAGTGCTGTAAAGAAAATTTTCGTTGTCAAAGGTCGCCCATCTGGGCATCCTCTCATTTTGCATATTGCAAAGAAGCAAGACCTGCCCTTGTGGTCATTAGAACTCTCAAACAATGCACGGGTCATCGCAGACCGATATTGGCCAGGACCGCTAACGATAATTGTGAAACGCAACGACAAGGTTTGTGACGAAATTACTGGCGGTCGCGACACTGTGGCGATACGTTGCCCTGATCACCCGATTGCGACTGAATTGCTCGTTCGTTTAAACGATGCGATCGTCGCTCCATCGGCGAACCATTTCGGCAAAGTTAGTCCAACTTCTGCAAGCCACGTCGCTGAAGATTTCGGCGATGAGGTAAGTGTGATTTTGGATGGTGGCGAGTGTTCAATTGGTGTTGAGTCGACAATTATCGACTGCACCACAGAACCGCCACAACTTCTTAGGGCTGGCGCGATAACCGCCGACCAAATCAGAAAAGAATGCAACATCACAATCGCATCGGCAACTGGTGAGTCACGCGCATCAGGAATGCTTGAAAAACACTACGCACCTAACTGCACAGTCGAGTTGGTAGACGATCGAAAAGATGCCGATGCCCGCTTTAATCAATTAAATCGCGACGGTCGATCTTCAGAAGTCATTGACTTCGGAGAAGATCTCAAAATGTTCGCACATGAACTTTATGCACGCCTCCGAGATGCCGACAGACGTTTGGTTGATGTGGTCATCACTGTAAAACCTCCAATGACCGGCATCGGAATCGCTATCAATGAAAGGCTTAAAAAGGCCTCGAACACAGCCCTAGTTGATTAGTTACCGCTTGGTCAAGCGTTGGTATGCCACCTGCATATCCATAGGCTTGAAGGTCCAAACCCATGGGTGACAATATGTTGCCCTACTCCTAGGGGGAGAAAATAAATGAAGAAAAACACAGTACGTCGTTTCGGCGCGCTTGTTGTCGGTCTCAGCCTTTTGGCTGGCGCTTGCGGCAGCGATGACGATGCGGCAACAGAAGAAGCTGTAACGGAAGAGACAACGGCAGAAGTCGTTGACGCAGCCGGCAGTGAATTGGCAGGCATGAAGGGAACAACTCCACTTGTTGAGTTGACACCTGAGTTCAAAGATGCGGTCAACGCATTCTGGACTGGCAAAGGCAACGAAGCACTCACAGACTTCAACTACACAGCTGAATCATTCGATGCAGTTTTGTTGATTGCTCTTGCAGCAGAAGCAGCAGGCACAGACGGCAGCGAACTTGCTGACCAGATTGTTGCTGTTTCAAAAGAAGGCACAAAGTGCTCACCAGCAACCTGGGCAGACTGCATCGCAGCTGTCAAGGCTGGCGAAGATGTTGACTTTGATGGCTTCTCAGGACCAAACACAATGAACGGAAACGGCGAGCCTCTTGAGGCTTCGTACGGCATCCTTCAATTTGGTGCTGGCAACCGTCTTGATGACTCGTTGACCACTTACCAACTTGCAAATGCTCCAGAATCAGCAGTTTTGCCACTTTCAAAGACCGGTGTTGCTCGTAAGGGTGACGGCGTTCTCAAAATTGGTGGCCTGCTTCCAGAAACTGGCAACCTTGCATTCCTTGGTGCACCAATGATCGCCGGTGTTGAATACGCAATTGACGTACTCAACGCAAATGGCGGCGTACTTGGCAAGCCAGTTGAATACAGCGCCGGTGACTCTGGTGACACTTCAACAGACACAGCCAGCGTGACTGTAGATCGTTTGCTCAAAGAAGGTGTTGACGCCATTATTGGTGCAGCATCATCTGGCGTTTCTCTGACAGTTATCGACAAGATCACTGCAGCAGGCGTCATTCAGTTCAGCCCAGCGAACACTTCGCCAAAGTTGACTGACTATGCAGACAATGGTCTCTTCTTCCGTAATGCACCACCGGATGATCTCCAGGGTGCAGTTCTTGCAGAAGTAATCGTTGCAGACGGCAACCAATCGGTATACATCTTGGCTCTTGACGATGCTTACGGCACCGGTCTGGCCAATGTTGTCGAAGCGGTTCTTACAGCAGCAGGCGTAGAAATCAAGGGTAAGAAGATTTACGACCCGAAGGCAACAACATTTGATGCTGAAGTCGGCGAAGTCGTAGCTGCTAACCCAGACGCAATCGTATTGATCACATTCGATGAAGGTTCACGAATTCTCCGCACAATGGTGGAGAACGGTGTCGGACCAGCAGCGAAGAAGGTCTATGGCGTTGACGGAAACATTGGTAACGCACTCGGCGAGAACTTTGACGCTGGTAAGTAATCAATAAACCGAATTCGTTTAAAGTTAGGGCCCTGGACGAAAGTCCAGGGCCTTTTCTTTATCCCCCTGTTGCTTTGGCGAGGGTTCCCAAATAGAGCTTGATCACATTCGGGTCTGCGAGAAGTTCGCGACCAGAACCCGTGTACGCATTCTTCCCTTGATCAAGAACATAAGCCCGATCGGCCACTTGCAAGCAACGGCGCGCATTTTGTTCAACCATCAAAATGGCGATTCCTTCAGCGTTGATCTTCTTGCACTGCACGAATACTTCGTCTTGCAAAACTGGTGATAGACCTGCGGATGGTTCGTCGAGAAGAAGCAATTTTGGCTCCATCATCAAAGCTCGACCCATTGCCACCATTTGACGTTCGCCGCCTGAAAGCGAACCGGCTTTCACCCCTGCTCGATCAAGCAAACGAGGAAACAAATTTGTAACGTATTCGAATCGTTTCTTGAAATTTTCAGGCTTCAAGAAACAACCCATCTCGAGATTTTCTGTGACCGTCAAACTCGGAAACACATTACGATTCTGCGGCACATACCCAACGCCGCGCTCAACAAGTTCGTGCGACCGGTGTCCTGTGATGTTGTTATCGCCAAGCATGACTGAGCCACTGCGCACTGAACACTCACCCAAAATTGCCTTCAACACTGTAGATTTTCCGGCACCGTTTGGTCCGATGATGCCAACAAACTCGCCTTCCGAAACTGTTACGTTGCAACCATTAAGGATGTTCACTTCAGGTATGTAACCTGCGACTAACTCGTGGACATTAAGCACGCTGCTGCTCACGATCGCTCCTCTAAGAGTGATTTACCTTGGTGGCTACCAAGGTAAGCCTCAATGACCTGCGCATTGTTGCCAATCTGCTCGGGTGTACCTTCGGCGATCAACATTCCTTCAGCCATTACGACAACCCAATCGGCGACATCGTTGACCATGTCCATGTCGTGTTCAACGAACAACACAGTCATGCCGTCATCACGCAGGCCACGAATGTGCTCATTGAGACTTTGTTTTAATGCCGGATTTACACCGGCCATTGGCTCGTCAAGCATGACCAATCTTGGTTCTGTCATCAGGGCACGTGCCATCTCGAGTAATTTTCGCTGACCACCCGAAAGAGTGCCGGCATATTCGTTGCGCATATGGTCCATCTTGAAACGTGCGAGCAAAGCATCGGCTCGCTCTTCAATCTTTTTCTCTTGTGACTTCCATACGAAAGGTAGCAAACCATTCCACCATTTTTCGCCCACCTGGTGCATTGCACCCAGTTTCATATTTTCAATTACCGACATCTTGGTCAAACTCTTTGTCAATTGAAAGGTTCGAACCATTCCCATGCTCGCGGTCTTATGAGCAGCGACACGACTCATATTGTGGCCGTCAAAGCGCCACTCGCCGACATCGGGTGTGTCAAAACCTGAAAGTAAATTAAACAAGGTGGTCTTGCCCGCCCCATTAGGGCCAATCAGTGCGGTGATCGACCCACGCTGTACTTCGAGATGCTTCACATCAACTGCCACGATTCCTCCGAAGTGACGACGCACCCCATCCACACTCAAGATCGAATCAGGCTTCTTCACACCCGGCACTGCGTCTACCGATGCAAGCGCTGCTCGAGCAACAAGGGCTGTCTCGCTATAACTTCGATCAGCGACCATCAAGCGCCATTTCTTTGCGGTTTCCGAATAGACCTTGAGGTCGATATGTCATTAATAGCATCAGTCCGAGACCCACGAACATGTAATTGACCGCTCCAACTTGGGTGCTTTGAATGACGGTGAAATCACCGAATTGAAGTGGACCATTTCTCGTGATCTCTCGCAGGATGTTGTCAGAAAGTACGAATAGAACCCAAAACAACATTGAACCCACTATCGAACCTGAAACTTTTGCTAGACCGCCAAGAACTAGCGCGGTGAGCACATAGAAGGTGACGTCGCGACTGTAGTTATCTGGTTGCACCGACCCACGGTCTAGAGACAAAACCATACCGGCGAACATGCCGATGATTCCACCGATAATCAGTGATTGCATTTTGTAGGCGTAAACATTTTTACCAAGACTTCGCACTGCGTCTTCGTCCTCACGGATGCCTTTGATCACACGTCCCCACGGACTGCGCATCAACTGCCAAACGAGAAAAGCAAAAATGGCGACAAGAATCCAACCAACGATGACTGTAATCAAGGTGTACCCACTGAACCTAAACGGTGCGATGCCATAAGTTCGACCAGGCTCGAACGGATTTAACTCTCGATATTCGCGACTGAAATTACTGATACCTTCAGTTCCACCAAACATATTGTTGAACTTCACAGACCGTACGAATAGGCGAACTATTTCTGCAGTCGCGATCGTAACGATTGCTAAATAATCTGCCCTGAGTCGAAGCGTCGGAATACCTACTATCAACGCCAAAATAATCACGAACACAATGCCGAGCGGAATACCCCACCAAAGTCCAATACCGAAATATTGCGCTGTCATACCGAGACCGTAAGAACCGCAAGCCATAAATGCAGCCTGACCAAAATTGACCAAACCTGTATAACCAAATTGGATATTCAGACCCAGTGCTGCAATCGCAAAATAGATGGCGTCAACACCGACAGCTGCACGCACCGTATTTTGAAAAATCTGGTTCCAATCCACCTCAGCCCACCCTCTGGCTCTTTCCCAAAATGCCTTGCGGGCGGACAATTAGCACCACAATCAAAATGAACAGTGCCGGCGCAACTTTTAACTCGCTCGGAACAAAAAGCGACGACATCTCTACGAAAATACCTATGAAAAAACCACCAATGAGTGCACCGAACGCCGAACCTAGACCGCCCAGAGTGATGCCGGCAAACATGAGAAATAGCAAATCCGAACCCATTGAGAAACTAACTTGCTCATCAAGCCCTCTAAAAATTCCACCGGTCGCTGCAAGTGCACCACCGGCGAACCACACGATTTTAATGACCTTCCGTGTGTCAATGCCAGTTGCCGACGCTAGTTGAACATTGTCACTTACCGCTCGAATCGCTTTACCGAGACGAGACCGTTGCAAAAAGAGAGCGACACTTACCAGAATTATTACACCGAGTATCGCAGTTGTTAAATCTCGTGGTGTTATGCCGATCGGCCCAATCTCGATGTTGACTTGTTTTGAATAACTAGATAGCTGTTTAGTTCGTCCACCAAACTGAAACAAATAGATATTGCGCAACATAATCGACAAACCAACAGTTACAACAAGTTGAGAAATCAAACCGATGCCTCGTTTGGTCAGGCGTGCAAAAATACCCCAGTTGAACAGAAGCCCAAATAAACCGCCCAACACAATGACCACCGGACCTGAAATCAAAATTGGAATCTCGAGTATCACGTTGAAGAAGAAAGCCATCAGTCCGCCAAATGTAACCATTTCACCGTGAGCGAAATTGGTTAGTCCTGTCGTGCCGAATACGAGTGAAAGACCGACTGAACACATGGCGATGATTATTCCTAGGCGAATTCCGTCCGAAAGTCGCTGCAGAATACGCTCAGTCTCTGTGGCCCCCGAGGATGCGCCTTCGCCCGTGAAGAAAGTAACTCGCTTTGTATTTGTGGTGAAAAGATCCTTTGGTATCGACACAGTTGCTTTATCAGCGTCAATGAGTACGAGATCATCGGGCAGCGATTTTGTGTCGATCGAGATTAAATAATCATCACGATTTGGTACGCCGATTGTGATTAAACCAGTTTCATCTGTGATGCCCTCGCCCATCTTCGTTCCATCTGATTTGGTGACGGTCACCGCTACGCCAGCAACGGGTACGCGACTCGTTGCTCCGTCAACCAGAGTCTGGTTCTGAACACTGGCGATTATCGAATAATCATCAGAAGATGCAGCGCCAGCAGATGCCGTAAAACCGCTCAGTAATCCGATTCCGCCGACTATCGAAAGACAGAACTTAACAATGAGCGTCTTTGCCGATCGACTATCCCCCAACATGCTGTCTATCAGTCAAGCACACTATTGGGTGGTGCCGAAAGTCTTGAACACCAATAAACATCTACTACACAAAGCCAAACAGCAACTGAGGTCGCAACATGAATTGCAACGAGTCCGATGGGCACTCCAAGAAAGTATTGCAAATAACCAATAACGCCTTGAAACAAGAGTACGTAAGCAAATCTTTTCAGTGGACGCATCAGCAGAGTTCGTGCTTCGTTACTCTTTTTGATTATCTGAATTGCGATCACGAGAGTTACGACAGTTAGCCACACAAAGGCACTATGAATACGCACAATCGTCGGCATGGCGAAGCCGAGTCGCACTGCGGTCTCGTCGCCTGCATGAGGGCCCGAGCCAGTGACAAGTGTGCCCGTTACCACGGCCGCACCAGTTGTAATTAAGAGGATCCTCACAATCTTTTCGATCGGCTGGTCTTTAAGTAGAGCTACGCCGCGCGGTGCAACCTCGTCAGTTAACCGAAAAATACTCGCGTGTCGAACCAACATATAGGCAGCCGTCATAAGAAAGATAGATACAAGAAAATGGGCTATGTTCGAAAAAGGATTAAGCCCTGTCCAAACGACTATCGCACCGATAATCACTTGTGCCAGCATTCCAGCTACAAGCACCAAAGACATGGCGATCAAGTCGCGCCGTTTTGGTCTAAGTCGCACCGACAACAAGACGCACAAAATTACCGATGCGGCCACTACCCCGGTAAAAAGTCGATTTAGTTGTTCGATTGCCGCATGCACCGAAGAGACGTCGATGAACTTGCTTTCGCTGCACTGCGGCCAATCTGCACAACCGAGGCCAGATCCCGTGAGCCTTACGAGAGAACCCGTGACGATGATTAGATAGAGAGCTAGAAAAGCCCCCTGAGTCGCTCGCAAATAACCCTTATGCGAAACTCTCAAATCAAACCTCTCTAAGTGCTGTGTCTAACGATGTGGATAGTCGACCGAAGTGTGAGTATCGTGCGCATGTAATGAAAAAAGAAACTGTTGAAAAACGTCGCATCGAGATTCTTGAGGCTACCTGCGATGTCGTAATTGAGCGCGGTTTTGCTGGGACACGTGTGGCTGATGTGGCAAAGAAACTTGGCGTTTCGAACAGTTTGATTCATTATCACTTTGCTTCAAAAGAAGAGCTCTTGGCTGCTGCCTTTGAACACTATGCCCGAAAAGATCTTGTAGATATGCAACGCGATAGCGACTCAGCGCCAACATTTGTCGCAAAGCTCTGGCGTTTGATTGAAAGTTATGTGCCCGAAGGAAGCGACGACGTTGAATGGATGATTTGGATCGATGCGTGGGGTGAAGCTCTCAGAAATCCAAAAATGAAACCAATCAGTCAACAACTCGATGAACAGTCAATTGCCGTATTCGAAAAAGTTCTTCGAGCCGGAAATGAGGCAGGCGAATTTCACTGCGTCCACCCTCGCGAGTCTGCGACTCGAATTTCAGGTTTGATCGACGGCCTGGCAGTGCAGTACGCCGCTCACGAAGGTGTACTCAAACGTAAAGAGTTCATTCGGCTAATGCGGCAATTGGCTGCTGCGGAAACTGGGCTTTCACCAGACGACATTCGCGATTCGCGTCGAAACTCTAAATCAAACAGTACTAATGGTCGCCGTTCTGAAGATGAAGGCCCAAATCCAGCGTCACTAGCCACAGAGTTCGACTTGCGCCAGCTCTTCAACGTCTATTGCGATGCTTTAAGCAATAACGATTATCTACGGCTTAATCAGTACTTCACTGACGATGCAAAGATAAGCATGAATGGCAACATCGTCGCTAGCTCAGCGGCGGATTTCATCAAACTGCTCTCTGAATATCGAGATGCAGAATGTCGAACCATCGAAATACCGTTGATCATGGCATTTTTTGCAGACGAAGGAAACGGAACCGCTCACGGAAACTTTACGATCGAGTCACGTTCAATTGCCGCCACCGACAAAACTTCGGTTGAGATATTCAAGAGCACAGACACCTACAAACGAACCTCGTCAGGCTGGCGATGCAGCGATCGACAACGAAAAAATTTCTGACATGTCAACTGACCCATCAATAGAAGAAATCCAAAGTGTTATCCGCGACCCAGACCGTCTTGTCCGGGCCATCTTCTCAGGTCGACGTCGCAATATGCAACCGGAGTTCGAAAAGATCGAATTGCGGCCGGTAAAGATGCACGACAAACTGCTGCTTCAAATGACAACAGTTGGTAATTCAAAATCAAAAACCCAAAATTTTGAATTCGATCAATTTGATTGTCTTGATTTGATCACGTCAGGATTTGCGAATTGCCTGGTTGAATCAACTGACTTAACACTGACAATGAGATTCACTAAAAAAGGCGTGCCGATGATTCATCGATCGCAACGTGTTTTAACTCAAAATACGTCCCATGATCGACAAAAGTTCCGGTTATTCGATTCAAACTCAGACTTCTTATACAAAGTCGGCATCACAGATCGCAACGCGACTATAAAACCGTCGATGCGAGATAAGTACTTACAGATTGAAGAATTCCTCCGAATATTGATGCCTACTCTGCACGATGAGATTTCAACTGGCCGACTGCAAAAGCCAACGCTGCATAATCCGATCAAGATCTTTGACCACGGTTGTGGCAACGCCTACCTCACTTTTGCTGTTCACAACTACTTGGCTGAGCAAGATTTTGCGAATACTGTTGTCGGCATTGACCAGCGCGATGAAAGTCGCCAACGAAATACAACAATCGCATCAGAACTAAATCTCGGCGAATCAATTGTCTTTCGCGCTGAAAAAATAGCCAAGATAGGCCCTGAGAAAGTTGACCTAGCTATCGCCTTGCACGCTTGCGATACAGCAACAGATGACGCAATTGCTTGGTCGATTAAGAATCAAGCGCAAATTCTGCTCGTGTCCCCTTGCTGCCATCACGACTTGCAGTCTCAACTTGACAAAGTCTCCGATCCTTGGTCAATAGTCACCAAAAACGGAATTATGAAAGAACGTCTAGGAGATATTTTGACCGACTCTTTACGAGCACAGATTCTTAAACTGCACGGCTATCGCACCGACATCATTGAATTCATTGGGGATGAGCACACGCCTCGAAATCTCTTGATTCGCGCTGTTTTGACCAAATCAGCGCCCGAAGCAGGCGAAAAGGCCAAGTATGACGAAATGCTGCGCATTTGGTCGGTCAAACCACGTCTTGCCGACTTGCTCCGTTTTGAATAGCTGCGTCTGATTCGGGCGTAAGCCTGAGATTCCGAATTATCCCTCGCCACTAAGCGTGGACCCAAAACCCCTCAGTTAGGGCTTTTCCTTTAAAGACAGTGAAATAAACCACTCATAGTGGTCAATTGAATATTTTAAGTGAGAAATCTCTCAAGTTTTGCTTCCCCGTGCCGATCCCTTATGCGGATCTCACAAGGGAGCAAAAATGTCAAGCAAAGCCAAATTTCTTACTTCGGTAGTAATTGCATCAATTCTTAGTCTTGGACTTTCAGTTTCATCGGTCAATGCTGCAACTTCAGCCCTGCCTGTCTACGGTGACTCAAGTGCCACTGTTTTGCGTCTGCAAGAAGCCCTAGTTGCCCGCGGCTTCACTCTTAAAGGTGGCGTTGATGGAACCTTTACAACGAACACACAGCAGACACTAAAGAATTTTCAGAAAGTTGTTGGTTTTAAAGCAACTGGTCGACTTGACGAGCGCACAGCTGCATTTCTTGGCTTGATCGCGCCCGATCAACCAGCTAAGACAAAAGTTAAGGCAGCATCAACTGTCGTTAGCAAGCCAGCCGTGGTCGCTCCAGCGCAAAATACAACACCAATTGCAATACCAGTTGTTGCAACACCAGTTGTTGCTCCAGCAGTAACTCCAGCAGTAACTCCAGCACTCGCCCCTACTGCAGTTTCTGTTGTAGGAACACTGTCAATCGACACTCTTCCGGTTCGCGGACAACGCAGTGATGCAGTTCGATTGGTCCAGCAAAAACTGATCGAGAACTCAGTCGAAGTTAAAGGTGGCGCCGACGGAATCTTCGGTGTTGCCACAACTATCTCACTTACCAATTTTCAAAATGCACGAGGATTGAACCCGACTGGTGCAGTTGATTTGCCTACAGCAATCGCACTGGGTGTCTTGCCAGACATGGCAACTCTTGGTCTTCCGCAGATCAGCGTGTTTCCCACACAAGGTCGCTGCTCATTTGTAGATAGTTGGCACGACAGTCGATCAGGTGGTCGTCTTCACATCGGTGTTGACATTGTTGGACCTAAAGGCTTGGCAATCTATGCAGTAACTGATGGCACGATCACAAAAATGTACGGCGCCGAATCAAAACTGAGCGGCAATGCTCTTCGTTTGACTGCGGCTGATGCAACATACTTCTTCTACGCTCACCTTGACTCATTCGCAGCAGGCATAACAGTCGGCTCGGTTGTAAAAGCTGGGCAAATAGTTGGATACATGGGCGCAACTGGTAACGCAGGCGGTAATTCTCATCTTCACTTTGAAATTCACCCAGGTGGCGGCGAGGCAGTCAACCCGTATCCAGTTGTTAAAGCTGTCGATGCATGTCATGTAACGGAAGTGCTCCCACAACCGTAAACATCTGCACGATCGAGTTGTGGTGGAGAGGTGAGATCCTCCGCCACAACTCAACTAACTAGCGTCGCTTAATACGTTCGATCTTCAGCTGGGATGTGTTCAAGATCTGATAGCGGCGAGAGTGCGAATGTATAGCCGTCACCAATTTTAAGAGCTTCGAGTTTGGTGATTGATGCGTGACCTAACACAAATCGCTCCCATTCCCACGGGGTTGGGGTTAATCCGAGAAGATGACAAATCACGGTGCTATTTGTGCCCGCATGGGCGACACACGCAATTCGCTCGCCCGGATCTTCAATGTGCCAAACAGGAAGTTCATGTTCGATTCGATAAACACCATGTTCGGCCAAAAACTTTTCAGCACCCAAATGGATTCGAGCAACAAAGTCTTTGACCGGTTCGCCGCCTTCGAGACCATGCCATCGCTCACGAGCATTGCGCGAGCGCTCTTCTTTATAGGCCTTTGCGGCCCGTTCACCCGGCGAACCGTGCCAAATCGGACTTCGAATCTCTTCGAGCCACGGCTCAATGACCTCATCACGCTTAAGTGCTGAAAGAATCGGCTCGGCCGTCTGTCGAGTACGAAGCAGCGGTGATACATATATGTGATCAAATCTTTCGCGTGATAAACGCGCTCCAAGAAGAGCCGCCTGTCGACGACCCAACTCAGTTAGCGGCGGATTGTCGACACATAGGTCGTCTTTGACCCATTGTGGTTGCGCATGTCGACAAAGAAATAGTTCCATTGCAGATCACTATACCAATGAGTCGTTCTATTCATTCTCTAGAGCACTTGCTATATCAATTTTGACGTCGCATGAATCAAAAATTTTCTGCAACATATCCCAATAAGTCAGATCGACGATCGAAGAATCACCAGAGGTCGCCGCAAGAAGTTCACTACCAACGCAGTTCGCCTGGTCATCAGTGATCGCCAGACCAAAACGCTCAACAACTACATATCCGAACGCTCGCGCAACAGAATTTTCGTTGTCAGCACTTGCATCTTGGTTGTTCTCATCATCACCAAGATTTACTGGATCTGGCAATGTAGAGCCAACATTAGGAAATTGATTGACAGCATTGCCAATTTCAAGCGAACAGTTATCTGAAATGTATCTCGCGAAATCTGCTTGCGCATTTTGAATCTCGTCGCTCGCAAGTCTGACGCCAGCGCTTGTCACCGCTGCATCTTGACTTGCTGCCGAACCATCCCAATCAATTGCTCCTAAAGCGTCTGACAATGCACCATAGGTATTCAGCAGTAGCTCTATCTCGGTCTTGATTTCACGCGGAGCAACCTCATTAAACGCTTGCAAATTTGCAACTACTTCGAACATTGTGTCGCGAATCTGCCCTGCCGAAAGCGAACCTAAATCTGCCAGGACGGTAGCAACATCTGCACTCGCGACATTCCAGCGACTACTCAATTGACAAACTGAACGTGTTTCTGCACTTTGTCCGCACGCAACCAAAATAAACGAACTCAAAAAACAGAAAAGCGAAGAAACTGTCCTGATGATACGACACGACATCACCGCGCTTCCTTTACCGAGGTTGCCGACAGCCATTGTGCATAGATTTTCGCATATTCACCATTGGCACGTAGTAGTTCGTCGTGTGCACCATCCTCAGTTACAACGCCACCCTCTAAAACAATGACGCGATCTGCACGGGCCGCAGTTGACAAACGATGCGCAATAGAAATTGTCGTACGACCTTCTGATATCGCGCGAAGAGCCTTAGAGAGTCGCACTTCAGCGACTGCATCAACGGCCGAAGTTGCCTCATCCAGGATAAGAACATCAGGGTTTGTTAGAGCTGCGCGTGCAAGCGCAATCAGTTGTCGCTCGCCTGCCGAAATAGCCGAACCACGCTGACCGACGAATGTGTCAAGACCCATCGGCAGGCTCTCGACCCAATCGGTTAGCTCTAGTTGTTCTATAACTCTTTTCAGATCTGATTCATCACATGTTGGGCTTGCAAAGTAAAGATTGTTCGCAATGCTGTCGGCGAATAAGAACGGCTCTTGGGGTACCACAACCAACCGACGACGGAGTTCATCGTTAGCAATACGTTTTAGATTTACACCGCCAAGCGAAATTGAGCCGAGAGTCGGGTCGGCAAACCGAGCAATCAACTTTGCCAATGTTGTCTTGCCAGACCCTGACGATCCGACAAGGGCAACATGTTGTTGCGCGATGATTTTAAAATTTATGTGGCGCAGAACTGGCAGATCATCATCACTATTGTCTAAGCGCGAACTATAAGAAAAACTCACGTCGTTCACATCGATGCTCAACGGAATATTCGGTAACGGCATGGGCTTCGATGCCGCTATCGGACCAGTAGGCGTATCAAGCACAGCCAAAACTCGACGTAACCCGGCGACTGCGGTTTGAGTTTGATCCACAACCTCGGTGAACTCAGCTATCGGTTCTAAAAACCGATATGTCAAAAACACAAAGCCGACCATCGAGCCCGCAGTTAGGCCACTGTCGACGCCGCGAAAGATGCCTACAGCGATAATGGCGACAATTGTAAAAACAGCAAAAACTTCTCCGGATGGAAACAGAAACGCCCCGATCACACCCGCGCGAATCTGCGAGTCGGCTCGCTTTCGAACAGCTTTTTTGCTTCGAGCGACCATTGGTTGATGCGCTTGATAAGCCTTCAAAGTCTCTGTGCCTGAAATCAACTCGCTCACCGAGCCAAGCAATTCGGCATTGTGTTCTCGAGCTAAGTCATAGGCCGCAACTAAACGTTTTTGTAAATTACGGAGTACAAAGAACAAGGGCGCCGAAACTGCGAACGCAACTAGTGCCAGAATCCAGTCGTAGGCCAACATCACACATGCAACAACAAACATGAGTGAACCGTCGAGCAACCATACCAAAGCGCCCCAAGAGAAAAACATCGTTAAGGTTTCAATGTCACTCGTCACTCTTGAAACCAAAGCTCCCCGACGCTCGTCATTATGGTCAGCAAGACTCAAACGATGAATGTGATCAAATAGCTTCACTCGCATCGAATAAAGACCTTCCTCTGCGCCGATGCCTAGTCGCAACACCGCTTGACGCAACGAAAAAGCAGCTATGACTACAGATGATGCCGCAATTGCGCACATTTGAAGAATAAAGTCCAATCGAATATTGCCTGGCCGTAAACCTTTGTCAATTGTTTGTTGCATTAGAACTGGCACCACAACTCTTGCTAGCGAACCGATAAGGGCAAACAAAAAAGTCAATCCAATACCCTTAGCCAAAGCCGGCGCAACATTAAAACCTCTGTTTAGGGTTCGAGCAGTATCGAAACGGCCAATTGGTTCGTTCATTGCCTATCCATTTTTAAACATCTTTTCTGTCGTGTTCGAAGGCGCTTATCAAGAGCCGATATGGTTCACTTTTTTCAAGAAGAGACTGGTGCGTACCTTGATCAACGATCCGACCATCGGCCATAAAGAAAACCTCGTCAGCTAATGCAATTGTTGAGGGGCGTGAGGCAACGATTAGCAAAGTGCGACCAGTCGAAATACCGCGAAGACTTGATATCACGTTTGACTCAGTTTTCGGGTCGAGAGCTGATGTGGTGTCATCAAGCAATAGAACAGGTCGGTCTTGCGCAATCGCACGTGCCAAAGCCACCCGTTGCCTTTGACCGCCGCTGAGACTGACACCCCGTTCTCCCATCACCGTCTCGAGACCTTGTTCAAGATCACCAATAAAGTCTTGGCACTGCGCGGCCGAAATTGCTTTCGCCACTCGTTCGCTGCTGATGTCTGCGTCAAGGGTGATGTTGTACCGAAGAGATTCTGCAAACAAGAACGCTTCTTGAAACACAAGCGCGACACCACCTTCCTGCACCGCCAAAGAGCCCGAAATTGGCTCGATCAAACCAGAAATCAGATGCAACAGAGTTGATTTGCCACAACCTGTTGCTCCTACGAGTGCAACGACTTTACCCTCGTCAATTTTCATTGAAAGATTTTTCAACACCGGAGAACCGTCTTGATGACTAAAACAGAGTTCATCTATTTCAATTGCGACGCCGGCCTGAGCTCGATCTATTCTCAAAATCGGATCTGCTAAAAGTTCTTCGTCTAAAACCTCACGAATACGGCGCCAACCAGCAACCGAATGTGGTATCTCAGAAAATAAATAGCCAATTATTCGAAGTGGAAAAATCAATAAAGTAAACAAATAAATGAAACTGGATAAATCTCCAACACTCATATCGCCTGACTTCACGCGAAACGCTCCGAGCACGATAAGCAAAATATTTATCAAAGTCGGGACAACATCCAGCATCGCCTCAAACACAGAACGAACACCGATTGCGCTAATTCGCGCATCCTTCAACCGTGACGAAATCCTTGCCAGCTTCTCTGTTTCGCGTCCCTCAGCACCGAAAGACTTGACAACCATGACGCCATCGAAGCTCTCGTGAACAGCCTCGGATAACGTGCCCAACTCTTTTTGTGCGACATTATAAAACCGATCAATACGGCGTTGATAACCAATATTTAGTGTGAGCAAAATCGGAAATACGACAATGGCTAGAAGTCCGAGCGGTATATCGACGTACAACATCCAACCCGCCGAGACGACCATCATCACTAACACCGATGTAGAAAATGGCAGAGGTGCCAAGACTGCAACGGTTGCGTCTGCATCGACTCCGCAACGCGCAACAATGTCGCCGGTCATCCGCTGTCGATGCCATTTGACGGGCTGCTTGACTATGTGATCGATGACTTTTTCAGTGATGGTTTCACACGTTCGCCACTCGGTTCTTCCAGCAAAACTTCTTCGCACCACCACACCGAGTGCTCTCAAAAGGCCAATGCCAATAACAATGACAGAGCCTGCAATCAGGGCCGCAAGATCGACCTCGCCTTTTTCGAACCGAACCAAGATCACTCGATCAATCATCCACTTAAGACCAATAGACGAAGCCACCGTGCAAATAGCAAACAGCGCAGCACCCGTAACTGCAATCACGAACAGACGAGGATGAAAACGGACTATCTGATTGACTAGTTTTGCGGCCTCACCAAGTCTGCCCTTTGCATCTGCCTTGACTGAGTCTCTAGTCACAATCGCTTCATCTACAAAACTCACCACATAGTTCTATCACTAGAGCACATCACGTATCGTTGTAGCAATGAAATTCGTTTTGCGAGCAATTGTTGCAACGGCAATCGCATTGATTGTCGCAATGTGGGTCTACGCACTTTTTTTTGCATCAAAAGAGTCAGTGAACAAATTCGAAGACCGCTCTTGGGCGAGCCGTGCACAAGAGCGATGTTTAGTCGCCAGAGAACAGCGAAAGAGTTTGTCCGATTACAGAATCGTTGATTCGTTGGGCCAAGACGCACTCGTCGAGCGAGCAGCATTAATCGATCGTGCAACAGACACAATCGAAAGTTTCGTGAAAGAGTTTCGCGACAGACTTCCGACCGACGCAAAGGGTCGCGAATTAGTCGGACTCTGGCTCAATGACTATGAGATATACATTGCCGATCGAAGAGAGTTCTCCAACAATCTACGAGCCGGGATAAACGAACAATTCGCCGAAACGCCGATTGACGGATTGCCGATCAGCGAGAAAATTGCGACCTTCGCCGCTGATAACGAGATGTCGTTTTGCAAACCGCCAATCGATCTCTCGATTTAAAAATGTAGTTTTGCCGACCATCCAGAATCTTGTGAATATTGACGAATAACTTTGGCCGGCGCACCAACGGCGACACAAAAATCTGGCAAGTCTCCGGTCACTACCGAGTTTGCGCCTACGGCGACATTTTTACCGATTCGTGACCCAGGCAAAACCACAACGCCATGCCCTAGCCAAGACCCACTGCCGATTGAAACTGGTCGCTCGGGCTGACTCTGTTGCGATATCGGACGCTGAACATCTTCATAACCGTGACTCTGATCAGTTATATAAACATGATGTCCCGTCCACACGTCGTCGCCGATGTCAATTGACAAATGTCCAACAATTCCCGAACCTCGGCCTATCAAACATCTGTCGCCGATCTTCACGACAGGGTCAGTCAAACACTGCTGACCAGGCACCATGCCCGCCGAAAGCGCTACGTGTTCGCCGATCATGGTTCCTTCGCCGATCTGTATATACCGCTCATTGAAAATAGTTGTAAATGGAAACAGAATTATCGACCCTGCACCAAACTTGCCGAATAAAGCGGCCCTCTTTGAGTCTGGGCTAATTGCCGACTTGAACTTAAATTTTTGCCACAGCACGGATACAAAATCACCAGGCATGTTTCTAAGCACCTAATTAGCGTAATCAAGTCGTATTAGATTGAAGTAGTGATCAAAATCTCAAATCAATCTGGCACTTTTTTAGGCTCCAAATACAACAACCACGTTGATGAGTTTCTTGGCATCCAATACGCTCGGGCAGAACGTTTTGAAGCACCTGTCGACATCGAACAGTACACCGAGATTGTTGAAGCTAAATCGTTTGGGCCGCAATGCCCTCAGGTACCAGGCTTCATGGAAGAAATTCTCAACACAAAAGAATTACCTACTTCAGAAGAATGTCTTTACTTAAATATCTGGAAGCCATCTGAAGTCAAGTCGCCTCTGCCAGTTTTATTCTGGATTCACGGTGGCGCATATACAAATGGCACTGCTGCTACGAGTTGGTATCACGGTGCAAATCTCGCAGAACTTGGCAATGTCATAATCGTCTCGATCAATTATCGACTTGGTCCGTTCGGTTTTATTGAAGACAATAATTGGGGTCTCCTCGATCAGCTGAGTGCACTCCGCTGGGTGAATAGAAATATCGAAAGTTTTGGTGGCGACCCAACCAATGTCACAATCTTTGGAGAATCCGCTGGTGGCAGCAGCGTTGTCGCACTTACGGCATCACCATCAACAAAAGGTTTAATCACAAAAGCATGGGCGATGAGTCCATCACTGCTTCAGTTGCGCACACATGCAGAAGCCGAAGAAGCGATGGCTCAATTTTTTGAGGTTGCACACGTTGATTCACTAAATGACCTTAAAGCATTAACGACACAACAAATCATCGATTCAACTGCTCAGATGTTTTTGAATGTCGATAATTACATCTCGACGTTTAGTCCAACACGCGGTGGCTCTGCGCTTCCTGAAACTGTTTACGAGGCTTCCGCAAAGTCGCGAGTACCGCTTGTTGTGGGTACAAACCGTGACGAGAATCGACTTTGGGCAGTCTTGAATCCTCAGCCGCTAGAAATTTCTGGTGCTAAAGAATTTTTCGATCAAGCATTCAGAGAACTCTCATCAGATGCATGGACAACCTACGAACAACTTATGGGTGAATCATCTCCAGTTCAAATTGTTTCGTCAATGCAAACTGATCAACATTTTCGGGTTCCAGCATGGCAGCTATGTGATGTAAGAAGTGAAGCTGGTGTTAAGACGTGGATGTATTGGTTCACATGGCCGACCCCGATTTTTGACGGCGTTCTCGGATGTTGTCACGCACTTGATTTACCGTTCATGTTCGACAATCTCGACAAACCAAATGTTGAATTGTTTACCGGTACCGACCTAGTTCGTTCGAAGATATCGGGGCACTTCACAACCGAGCTGATCAAATTTGCAAAAACAGGCGAAGTTTCATGGCCAAATTACACGCCGTCATCAAGAAGCACCTTACGGATCGACGTCGAAACCGAAGTGATTTCAGAGCCCGACCCAGTTATTCGAAACCTTTGGAAACGAATCTCTTAAATTCGCTCTGGCGCGAATCATCCGAATATCTTGCCAAAAGTAGGCGCCCACTAGACACAGATCTGCAGTGTGATGTGGCGATCATTGGTGGGGGCTACAGCGGTTTGTGGACAGCCTATTATTTGAAGCAATTCGCTCCCGATTGCCGAATAGTGGTTCTTGAGTCAAATCAAATCGGCTTCGGGGCAAGCGGTCGCAACGGTGGTTGGTGCAGTGGCTTCTTGCCGGTTTCGCTTGGCGAACTTGAAGCGACTCATGGACGACAGGCAGCTATTGAAATGTATACCGAGAGTTTTCGAACCCTCGACGAAATTGAACGTGTAATCGCTGATCAAAAGATTGATTGCGATTACCACCGCGGAGGAACAATCAACGGTGCAACCAATTTGGTCCAAAAGTCACGCATCGATGCCGAAATATCTGAAATGCGTCGTTTCGGGTTTGATGAAGATGACTACAGAATTATCACTGCCAACGAGGTGTCGTCGCGAATCGAGATCATTGGTCTTGCTTCTGCCTCATACACGCCACATTGTGCAGTGTTGAATCCTGCAAAATTGGTGCACGAACTTGCGAACGCGGTTGAAAGATCTGGCGTAGATATCTATGAGAATACGAACGTAGTTGAATATTCTCCAGGCCTTATTAAAACCGACCACGCTATTTGTAAGGCGGGCGTCGTGATTCGAGCTACAGAAGGTTTCACTCCTCGATTAAAGCGACACCGCCGCACACTTGCCCCTCTTTATTCGTATATGGTCGCAACCGAGCCACTCAATGCGCGGCAGTTATCAGATCTCGGTTGGCAAAATCGAGAAACTTATCATGATGCGCGAAACATGATTATTTATGCTCAGATTACAAAAGATAATCGCATCGCTTTTGGTGGTCGCGGCGCCCCGTATCACTTTGCGTCACGGGTGAAGCCACAATACGACACACATACCGTCATTCACGACAAAATTATTCGGTCTATGCATAACGTGTTTCCCGTTTCGCGAGAAGTTGCGGTAACTCACCGTTGGGGTGGCCCACTTGGAGTGCCCAGAAACTGGAGACCCACTGTCAATTTCGATGAAAAATCTGGCCTCGGGTCACTAGGTGGTTACGTCGGCGACGGAGTTGCAGCTGCCAATCTTGCAGCACGCACACTCGCTCACTTAATTCAGGGCGACAATCATCCGCTCACGGGCTTACCTTGGGTCAACCACCCTTCACGCAAATGGGAATTTGAGCCGCTGCGCTATATAGGTATCAACGGTTTGCTAAAGATCTCAGAGTCAATGGATAAATACGAGGCTCAACACAACAAACCTGACAGAGTTCGGTCATTTATTCTGAACAAATTCTTGGGCTGACAATCAAGTGAGAATCTCGCTGAGCTCAACAATTCGCTTTTCAGCGATACTGATATGAGCCGCCTGTCCAACAGCGACGCTGAGCAAACCATCTTTAAGACTTACGCCAGCCTTTAGACCATTGCGAATTGCATCTTGCATCGCGCAGTGCTCTAAATAACTTGCCCCGCCATGAAAGCCAGGCACCACCCCACCAGCCTGTGTGACTTGAATTTCAATTACTCCTTCTTTCCCACCCTTTCGAGTTCCAATTCGAACAACAGAATCGGGCATCATCGCTTCGATCTTCGCCCTATCGCCAACTACGCATATCTCTTGTTCGTTTTGTGAACCTTCGGCAAACATCGAAAGGTCGAGTGTTGCGCGGACACCATTAGCAAAATTGACTACGACATATGCATTGTCCAAAATATCTGAGCGCACCCCGTCATAAATCTCGTCTAAGTGATTTACGTCTTGACCGCCTGATGCATAAACGCTGACGGGTTTTGAATTCGCTATCAGTAACATCACATCAAAGAAGTGACAGCATTTTTCGACCAATGTGCCGCCGGTGTTCTTCGAGAACCTGTTCCAATTGTCAACTTTTTGGAGAAACGGAAACCGGTGCTCACGAATAGCGATCATCTTGACAGCACCGCACGCGCCAGATTCAACTTCTTGAATTAAACGATTTGTCGGAGCCATATAGCGATATTCAAGACCGACCCACACGACCCGACCAGGTCGGTAATGCTGTATTTCGGATGCAATCATTTTCTGACATTCGGCGATGTTTATGCCCAGAGGTTTCTCAATTAACACATGCAAATCAAACTTTATTACATCCTCAAAAATCGCAGAATGTGTTTGATTAGGTGTCGCAATTACAACTACATCTAATTGTTCATCGGCGAGCATTTCTCGGTAGTCGACATAACTAGTTGCTTCAGCGACGAGTTGTTGAGCATTTTTTCTACTTGGCTCATGGGTATCTGCAAAGGCTGCGACTGTACATCCTTCAATCGCCTGCAGGTTTCTGATGTGCTCGCAACCCATCATGCCCACACCAATGACCCCATACCGCAAGACATGGTCTTGAGAAGTCATCGTCCAAGACTAGGTCGCTAATATCGCATCATGAGCGAAACTTTGAAGGAGCGACTTTATTTTCGACAGTTACTTTCGGGAAGAGACTTTGCCAAAGGTGACCCTGTTGCTGAGCAGATGGTCAATTTCGTATATCTGATCGGCGATCGCCAGACACGCGAGTGCATGGTGGTTGACCCGGCATACGCAATAGCCGATATTTTAGAAATCGTCGACCAAGATGAAATGAAGTTAACTGGCGTTCTAGCAACGCACTACCACCCAGACCATGTCGGTGGCTCAATGATGGGCATGAAGATTCAAGGTGTTGCCGATCTTCTTGAAAAAAACCAAATACCAATTCACATCAACAAACATGAGACAAAGTGGGTTGCGCGCACTACTGGCCTTAATGAAACCGATCTTGTTCAACATGAAGGCGGTGACAAAGTTTCAGTTGGCGATGTCTCGATCACGTTCGTACACACTCCTGGGCACACTCCCGGCAGTCAATGCTTTCTGGTTGAGCAACGTCTTGTCGCTGGTGACACTTTGTTTCTAGACGGCTGCGGCCGCACTGACTTACCCGGCGGCAACCCTGGCGATCTTTATACAAGTCTTCAAACACTCGCCTCTTTGCCAGCAGCGACGATTGTCTGCCCCGGACATCAATATTCAGCCTTGCCTTCGGCAAATCTGGGTGATGTCGTTTCAACTAATCATGTGTTTAGACCGAGCAGTCAACAGCAATGGCTTGAATGGTTCGGCCATTAACTAAAGATTGCATTTGCAATCGCACTGAGACCAGTTGCGAAAAGCAAAACCAATACCAAATTGCGAAAATGATCGGGATCAATGCGACTGCGAAGTCGAATTCCGAGCCAAATGCCAGCACCCATCACCGGAATCGCGAAACCGGCAAGAAGTAAAACTTCACCCGTGACTTTGCCAACAAATGCAAAAGTAATCAAAGTGAACAAATTCAACACAGTAAATACACGGTTTAAGATCGCTCGAAAATTTTCTGGTGAGTAGTGCCTCGCATGGAGCAAAAAGACTAACGGCGGACCATTGGTCGAAGTCGAAGTAGAAAGCACGCCAGCAATGACTCCCATCGAATAATCAAATGCGAGTGGCAGTCTTCGCAAATCAAACTGGCGAGAACTTAAAAAAACACCTATAAAAACAAAAATGCCGAGCAAAACCTTCATCAGACGCGGGTCGAGATTATTAAGTAACCACAATCCGAAGGGCATTCCAAACAAAGCTGACAGGACAAGACGCAGTGAGACATCTCGAGCCGAAATCGCCCGCGACTCATACCATTGAATACTGCAACTAACAGTCGAAACCGCAGTGGCGGTGACTACGGCAACTGGTAGTTCGACAAAGAAGATCATCAAAGGCACCGAAATCAGGCCAAAACCAAAACCGAATAACGCCTGAATAATTGCCGCACCAAACACGACTGCGGCAACGGCCAAATATTGCGCCAAAGTCATCTGAGAAATATCATCTAAATCAAATCACTCATCGGCTATTGAGTAAGCGCCACTAGTGCAGATTCAAAAACCTGTGTATGAATGTCAATGTCGCGTTCGGTATGAAACGGCGACAACAAAGCCATGTTGTGAAACGGCGTCAACAAAATACCGCGATTAAGCGCCCAAAGATGCATGAATGTTTCAAGTTCAGCGTCGACACCAGCCGCCGCTTGCGCACCATTCTTTGGCGCAGGACAGAACCAATACTCGGCACGGCACCCCAACTGTTGAACACTCCAGTCAAGATCGAATTCATTAATCGACTTTTGAACACCATCCGCCCATCTAGTTGCGAGTCGAATAGTTTTCTCAAATTGTTCGGGTAACAGCGCATTCGAGAGTGTGGCGCGAACTGCCGCCATCGCCAACACACTGCCCGAAAGAGTGCCACCCAAACCAGAAACATCGACATCGTGACTAAGCAAAGATTCTTCAGCTCGTTCGGCGAGAGCCTTCGACATGCCGTATGCGGCAACAGGTATGCCGCCACCGATTGTCTTGCCGATCACAAGCATGTCTGGCTCGAGATTCCATAACTTGGTCGCTCCGCCTGGGCCAGCACAAATCGTGTGAGTTTCGTCAACGATAAGAATTACGCCATGCTTTCGCGTAAGTTCTCGCACTCCAGCTAGATAACCAGGTTCAGGCAACACGATGCCGATGTTGGTGAGTGCAGGCTCGATCAACATGCACGCAACATCGCCGAAACTCAATTGTCTTTCAAGTGCGTCAAGATCGTTGTAAGGCACAACACGAGTGGTTAACGACGGATGAACCTGCGGTCCGATTGCACCGTAGCGAGAAATTGTTTGGCCATTCGTGTCTGCGACAACAAGAGTTTCGTCAACTGTGCCGTGATAGCACCAATCGTGCACCAAAATTTTTGATCTCTTCGTCAAATGCCTTGACAAGCGCAACACGAATCGATTCGCGTCTGTGGCACTAATCGAAAACTGCCATTTCGGCAAACCAAACCGTCTTGACAACTCTTGCCCAACCCATGTTGAATCAACGCTCGGCAGCATCACTGTTGAACCGCGGTTGAGTTGCGTGGTGATGGCGGTATTGATTTCTTCAACCGCGTGTCCGGTCATTGAGCCAGTGTCGCCCAAACAAAGATCTATATATTCGTGTCCATCCAGATCTACAAATTTGGCGCCCTTTGCTTCAGCAACAGAAATCGAAAACGCACCTGGCCATCGCTTCATCCACGGCATAGGCACCCCGCCGATCAATGAATCGCCTGCACTCTTTGCCGCATCATGAGATTTTGGGTGAAGGGCGACAAATTCCGCCTCCTCGACAGCAATGCAAGCCTCAAGCTTCTTGCGATCGACAATCTTTTGCTTTGACACTTCTCCATTGTGTCAAATTCGGGTCTAAAATCTTTAAGTGCCTATCGGAGACTTTCGCAACAGACATCTGGGTCTCAAAATAAATTGGCCAAGACTTGAAGATCGAATCAACACTCTTGCTGAGGTTTCGCCAATAGCTGGTGGCGGAAACTGCCGTCTAGCCCTTACCGACGAAGACAAACACGGTCGTGATCTGGTTGTTGCTTGGATGCGCAGTCTCGATCTTGAAATCACTATCGATGTAGTTGGCAATATCATCGGCGTTTGGAATGTCGGCGAGGGTGCACCAGTTATGTCGGGCTCGCATATTGATACGGTGCGAACTGGCGGGCGCTTTGACGGTTGTTACGGTGTGCTCGCAGCACTAGAAGTTATCGAGAGCTGCCAAATTGCAAAGATCTCACCACCGCGACCGTTGGCTGTTGCTATTTTCACTGATGAGGAGGGCGCTCGATTCGCCCCCGACATGCTTGGTTCGCTTGTCTACGTCGGTGGCATGCCAGTTGAACAAGCTTTGAATGTCGTAGCGATTGATGGCGCACGATTGGGCGACGAACTTATGCGCATCGGATACTCAGGACCAGCACCATGTCCCGGTGTTTTGCCACACGCATTCGTTGAGCTTCATATCGAGCAGGGTCCAATGCTCGAGGCCAAAGGCGTGCGAATTGGCGCCGTAACTAGTGTGCAAGGTATCTCTTGGCAAGAAGTCACGATCATCGGTCAATCAAATCACGCCGGCACCACACCAATGTCTTTGCGCCATGATCCTGCGTATGTTGCTGCAGCCATCACGGTCTTTCTTCGAAATTTGGCCACAGAATTTGGTGGCGACCAAGTCTGCACTGTCGGAAAGATCGATGTGCACCCGAATCTCACAAATGTTGTACCAGCCAAAGCGACGCTCACACTTGATGTTCGCAACACCGACGAGTCACGTCTGAAACAGGCTGAGTCGCGTATCGCAGAATTTCTAATCAAGATCGCAAAAGAAGAAGGCGTCGAGATTAAGACTAGAGAGCTCGCCCGATTTGAACCGGTTGTTTTCGACGATCAAGTTATTGACATTGTCGAATCGATTGCCAAGCAACAAGGTAATTCAGTTCAACGAATGCCGTCCGGGGCTGGACACGACGCACAAATGTTGGCAAGAGTATGCCCCTCTGGCATGATTTTTGTTCCGAGTGTTAAAGGCATTAGCCACAACCCGGCCGAATTCACCGAGTCAATCGACCTTGAAGCAGGTGCGAACATTTTGTTGCATACGATGCTTGCGCTGACGACACTCGAGACCGAAACTATATAAAGATTATGCGTAATCTCAATGTTGCTGCAGCACAACTTGGACCAATACAAAAGTCTGATGATCGAAAATCGGTCGTCACGCGACTAATCGAATTGCTTCGCGATGCCCACAGCAAAAAAGCCGAGCTTGTCGTGTTTCCCGAACTGGCTTTAACAACTTTTTTCCCACGGTGGTTTGTCGATGACATTACCGAAGCTGACCATTGGTATGAAACTGAGATGCCTTCAGTGATCACAAAGCCGTTATTTGATGAAGCGAAAAGATTAGGTGTTGGTTTTTGTCTCGGTTACGCCGAGCTGACACAATCGGGCGAACGATTCAACACACAAATTCTTGTCGAGCGCGATGGTCGTGTAGTAGCAAAATATCGCAAAGTACATATTCCTGGTCACGAGCAGCACGAACCCGATCGCCCGTTTCAACATGCCGAGCGCTATTACTTCACTCCGAGCAACGAGGGTTTCAAAGTCTGGTCAGCATTTAATGGACGAATCGGCATGATGATATGCAACGATCGAAGATGGCCCGAGTCTTATCGCGTGATGGGTCTACAAGGCGTCGAAATGATTCTTTGTGGCTACAACACACCTCTGCACTATGTACCCGACCCATCTCAAGATGTACTGCAAGGTTTTCATAATGCATTAGTGATGCAAAGTGGGGCCTATCAAAATGGAACCTTTGTTGTTGGCGTGGCCAAAGGCGGCGTCGAAGAGGGTGTGGATGGTTTGGCCGACTCGAGCATCATCGCCCCTTCGGGAGAAATTCTGGCGAAGACAAAAACAAATGGCGACGAGGTCGTTACCGCTGTCTGCGATCTCGATTGGTGCAATAACTACAAAAACACGTTGTTCAACTTTGATCGCTATCGCCGCCCCGAGGTTTACGGCCGAATCACCAGCCAGCGGGGTTCGATCATTGAATAAATGCACTTTTTACAATCTGTAAACCTGATACTCAATACGGGTATGGTAAATATGTGACCATCGAGGCAGATAGCGCCCAACAACCTGGGCTTAAAACTGACCCGTCCAGCCGTGTGGCCTTTGTAGTCAACGGCACTCCAGTCACAGTTCGCCGAGATCATCCGCATCTCTTAGCGGCATTGCGCGAAGAACTTGACATCACTTCGCCAAAAGACGGTTGTTCTCCAAGTGGTCAATGTGGTTGTTGCACCGTGCTTGTTGACGGCAAGGCGATTGTTAGTTGTCAACAGTCGCTAGAAAAAGTCGCCAACACAAATATCACTACCCTCGAAGGTGTTAGTCAAGTTGAGCGCGATGCATTTGCCAACGCGTTCGCTGCATGTGGCGGGTTGCAATGTGGATTTTGCATTCCTGGCATTGTCGTGCGTGCAAAAGCACAAATCGACAAGAAGGGCGCAGGTCTCAAACGCGAAGACATGGCACGACACCTCGGGGCTCATCTTTGCCGATGCACCGGCTATGTGAAGATCCTTGATGCAATCGATTCTGTTGCTAAAAAACTCTCGCCCGAAATCGTCTCAACTGGCGGATTAGGCGTCCGAGTTGTAAAGCACGAAGCAGAAGAACTCGCTCTTGGCGATCGCGGCTACATCGACGACATGCGTCTACCCGGATTAATGCATGCATCACTTGTCTTTACCAAACATGCGCGCGCTGAAGTTCTCAGTATTGACACATCTAGAGCTATGTCACGCCCTGGTGTGCGAGCAGTCTTTACTGCCGCCGATATACCAGGCGAATTAATGATGGGCATTATCTACAAAGATTGGCCCGTAATGATTCCTGTTGGTGGCTTTACTTCTTACGCCGGCGATGTACTGGCAATTATTGTCGCAGATTCTCGACTTAACGCACGTAATGCCATTGACGATGTAGCTGTTGAATACAAGCCTCTGACCCCAATCACAGATGCGCGCAATGCAATTGCGAGCAATGACATTGCTGTCTGGAAAACAGATTCAAACATTCTTTCTAAAAGCACCTATAAGCGCGGTGATGTCGACACAGCGATTGCATCGAGCACTCATGTTGTACGCGAAACTTTTGAAACTCAAAGAATCGAACATGCTTTTCTTGAGCCAGAAAGCACACTTGCTGTGCCGTCAATTAGCAAAGGTAATCTTCGCGAATTGCATGTTTATTCAGGTGGCCAAGGTGTTTGGGATGATCGCAATGACATCGCTCGCCTGCTGGCGATCGCCAATGAACAAGTCACAGTAACGCTCGTAACAAATGGCGGCGCCTTTGGTGGCAAAGAAGATATGAGCAATCAGGCTCATGCATCACTTGCTGCATGGTTGCTTAATGAGCCTGTTAAATGCACATTGACTCGTGAAGAAAGTTTTTTGATGCACGCGAAGCGACATCCAATCGAGATGACCTACGAGGCCGCTTGCGATCAAGATGGCAAACTCACAGCGCTACGAGTGCGTGCGATCGGCGACTCAGGCGCCTACGCAAGCGTCGGAATGAAAGTTCTCGAGCGTATGGCTGGTCATGCCAGTGGGCCATATCAAGTACCGAACATTGACGTTGAAGCAATTGCCGCGCGAACGAATAATCCAATCTGTGGCGCCTTTCGTGGTTTCGGTGCAAACCAAGCACAGTTCGCCATGGAAGGTGTGCTCGATCGGCTCGCCGAAAAAGCAGGCATCTCGGGATGGCAAATTCGTTCGCGAAATGTCATCAGGCCAGGCAGGGTCTGGGGTCCCGGTCAAATAATGGACGACGGCTGTTTGGGCGCCGAACTTTGTCTGAATGAAATCAAACCTGCCTATGACGCCGCGGTCGCATCGGGCAAAGCAGTTGGTCTGGGTCTTGGTCTAAAAAATAGTGGGCTCGGTAATGGATTTAAAGAAATTTCAAAAGCGATCGTGCGGTTCAAAAGCAACGGAAGAATAGAAGTACGTCATGGCTGGACCGAAATGGGTCAAGGCATCAACACCGTTGCAGCACAAGTTGCAGTTGAAGAACTCGGCGTCGATGCAAAATTGATTGATGTCATCGTCGATACAACTCGCGAACTCGGCTTTGGTCAGACCACCGGCTCACGCGGCACACTCATGGGTGCAGGTGCTGTCAAGAGTGCATGTCAGGCTGCGATCGCCGCGAATCGCGCACAAGACGTTGATCATGTCGGCGAATACCGAGTTGATTGGACAAACAAACTGGGCGAACCCGGTGTCACGAATCCGATCATTCACTCAACATTTAGTTACGCAGCACAAATGGTGATTATTGATCGCGAGACTCAAAAGATCGAGAAAGTCGTCGCAGTGCACGATGTCGGACGAGTTGTCAACCCAACATTGTGCGAAGGTCAAGTAGAAGGCAGCGTGCATATGGGTCTGGGCTATGCGCTTACTGAAAATTTTCCGTCTGATCCTGAAACGGGCTTTCCGATAAATAAGACATTGCGTAGTCTCGGCATTTTGCGAGCGAAAGATGTTCCGCCTATAGAAGTGAAACTTCTCGAGTCTCCACAACCGAATGCGCCATACGGCATTAAGGGTGTTGGCGAGATCGGTCTCGTGCCTACTGCCGGAGCAGTCGCTTCGGCGCTTCATCAACTAGACGGCCAATGGCGAAGCAAACTACCTATGCGTCAAGTGAAAGACGAAGATTAGAAGTGTCGGCTCAGACTCACGGCATTGTTTGCGCACACCATCACCTGTACTCAAGCTTGGTTCGAGGCATGCCGGCGCCAAAACAAGAGTCAAAATCATTTCTAGATATTTTGAACAACATCTGGTGGCGGGTTGATGCAGCCCTCGACAATGAAATGATCTATTGGTCGGCGATGCTTGGGGCCACTGAGGCTTTGATGAGCGGCACGACTTGCATCATTGATCACCATGAGTCACCGAATTGCATCGAGGGCTCGCTCACCACAATTGCCGAAGCGTGCAAAACCGTCGGCGTGCGAGTCAACACTTGTTACGGAGTGACTGATCGCTGGGACAACAACCAGCAACTGCACTCAAAAGTGTCTCCACTTTCTGAAATGACGAGTGCAGCCAAGCGAGGTCTTGACGAGTGCGATCAGTATTTATCTGCAGGCGGCACTGGCATGGTTGGAGTACACGCGGCGTTTACTTGCAGCGACGAAACACTCACAGCCGCAGCCGAACTCGCGAAGAAACATTCGGTCGGTGTACACATTCATGTTGCCGAAAGCGTTGATGACATTCAGGCAGGGGCACGCCTTGAATCGCTCGCGCAAGACAACTGGCTTCTCATTCATGCAGTGCATCTTGATCGTCACTTGAAAGGGCGAGTTGTGCATAACGCACGATCAAATATGAATAACTCGGTTGGCTATGCCAAGCCCACCAGGCGAAGCAACAAAATTTTGCTCGGCACCGACGGTATCGGCGCAGACATGATTGAAGAGGCCCGCATTGCTTATGCGCGACTTCGCGAGTTCGACGTCAGCGCCGAGCCGCCAACTGTTTGGCAGTGGCTTGACAATTCTCTTGAATTGTTTCCTGATGCAAAAAACGATGTCGTGACGTTTGACTACGACTTTGCTGATAGCCCGTGGCATGCAGCCTTCACAACAAATATGACAGCAATAAACGTTGAAGTTGCCGGAGAAAAAATTTTGGTAGACCGACAACCGACGCGAGTTGACCTGGCAGAGATTCGCGCAAAATCCAACGAGCAAGCCCTACGGTTGTATGAAAGGTTGACACAAGTATGAGCAGCACAAAATCAGCACGAGTTGCCCTCTATCTGCAAGATGCGCACAAGATTTCAGAAGGCATGGAGTTCTCGAAGTACGCCGAGAGCAAAGGATTCGAAGCCGTATGGCAAGCTGAAAGTCGTTTGGTGCGCGAGGCAACTGTGCCAATGGCGGCATTTGCTTCTGTCACAACGACCCTTAAAGTCGGCTCGGGTGTTGTCGACTGCTGGAGTCGTAATCCCGCTCGCCTAGCCGCGACTTTTTCTACTCTTGACGACCTCGCACCCGGTCGAGTAATTCTCGGCATTGGTGCCTGGTGGGACCCTCTCGCAGCAAAAGTTGGCATTTCTCGTGCCAAGCCATTGCGCGCGATGCGTGAAATTGTCACCACTGTTCGCGCACTGTTAAACAACGAGACCGTCACATTCAATGGTGAGTTTGTTCACCTCGACGGAGTTGAACTTGATTATGTTTATCAAGATCGTCGCCCCAAAGATGTACCGATTTATATCGGCGCGACGGGCATGCAAATGATGGAACTAACCGGAGAAATCGCCGACGGCGTCGTACTCAACTATTTGGTATCGCCCGAGTACAACCAAAAAGCAATGGAGGCGTTAACAGCCGGCGCCGATCGTGCAGGTCGCTCTGTCGACTCAATTGATCGGCCACAACTCGTAGTTTGCAGTGTTCACGAAGATCGCAAAACTGCCCTTGATATGGCGCGGCAAATGGTCACACAATATTTGGGCCAGCAACCACACATCATGAAGGCATCTGGTGTGCCGCAATCACTGCTCGACAAAGTTGGCTCTGTTCTTACCTGGCCAGCAACACACGAACAAGTTGTCGCCGCATCAAAACATGTGCCCGATGAGATCGTTCAAATGCTGACCGCGAGCGGCACTCCTGCAGAAGCAAGACAACGAGTCACTCACTACCTCAAAAACGGTGCAACATGTCCGATTTTGTATCCACTCGGCGATGTCAAGGCAATGATTGATGCATTTTCAAATTGGGATGGTGTGTCTTGAGCGTTTTGGTTCCGCGCACACTTAAAGATGCGCTTCAAGCAATCTCTGCCAACCCTTCAGCCCAACTCATTCAAGGTGGCACTGACTTGATGGTCGAAATCAATTTCAATCATCGCAAGCCAACCGATGTCATCGCTCTCCGACGTGTAGACGAACTTAAGTCCGTTCAGATTGATGCTAAAAAATCTCAAGTCACGATCGGTGCTGGTCTGCCTTACCAACAAATGGAACATGGCGAGATCGCACAATACATACCAGCGCTCGCTCAGGCGGCGCGCACAGTTGGCTCACCGCAAATTCGTAGTGCGGGTTCGATCGGCGGCAATCTCGGCACATGTTCGCCCGCTGGCGATGCCCTGCCAGTTCTGAGCGCATTAGATGCGATAATCAATTTGCAGACTGCCGATTCTTCACGGACAATCGCAATCCATGACTTTATGGTTGGCGTCAAGCGCAACGCCCGACAGCCAGGCGAGATCATTGTCTCAACTACGTTGCCGATTGTTTCTGGGTGGCAGGGTTACGCAAAAGTCGGTGTTCGAAACGCCATGGTGATTTCGGTCGCCTCTTGTTGTCTCGTTGTCGACCGCACGAATGGCACCATTGCAGTCGCCCTTGGCGCGGTTGGCCCAACAATTATTCGATGCCGAGAGACTGAATCATGGCTCGCGTCGCAAATAGATCTAAAAACTAAAGCAACCGTTTCGCCAAATTTGCTACAAGAATTCGGCGACCGTATCGCCAATGAATCAAAACCGATTGACGACCACCGCAGTACGGCCGCATACCGCCGACATGCAGTTAGCGTGCTCGCACGCCGAATGCTGACGAGAGCGAACACCCAATGAATGTGAATTCAGAAATTTATAATCTCAGCGTCAATGGCAAGATGCACGAGGTTCGTGACTCATGGGTTGGTGAGAGCCTGCTTTATGTGCTGCGTGAGCGATTCAACTTGCCAGGCACCAAGGGTGCTTGCGAACAGGGCGAATGCGGCAGTTGCACAGTCATTATTGACGGCCAGGCCGTCTGCTCGTGTCTCGTCATGGCGGCAACTGCAATCGACTCAGACATCCGCACCGTCGAAAGCATTTCTCTCGATGGCACCCTTACTGAGGTGCAAGACGCATTCGTTACCGAAGGCGGGGTTCAATGCGGTTTTTGCACCCCTGGTCTCGTAGTTGCTATCGAGCATCTGCTTTCACAGAATCCTGATCCATCAGAAATTGAAGTGAAAGAGGCGATCTCTGGCAACATCTGCCGATGTACTGGTTATGGTCGAATCTTTGAAGCCGTTGACAAAGCGGTTTCGGTGCGCAAGGCGATCAAGAGATGAGTTCCGCAACTCAGATAACAAATCGTCGAGATGTACTTGGCACCTCGGCACTGCGTCCTGACGGCGCAGCAAAAGTTCAAGGCCGCTTCGAGTTTTCATCAGATTTGCACGCCGAAAACATGTTGTGGGGTGCAACATTGCGCAGTCCACACCCCTATGCACGAATAGTCAGCATTGACTTGTCAGCGGCTTACAAAATCACAGGTGTTGAAGCGATCATCACCGCTGAAGATGTGCCAGGTAAAAAAACTTACGGCCTAATTTCGAGCGATCAACCTGTTTTTGCACAAGACTTCGTACGTTACGTTGGCGAGCCCGTCGCTGCAGTTGCGGCAGACCATCCAGAAACCTGTCGCCGCGCGCTAGCGGCAATCAAAGTTGAATACGAAGTTTTAGCACCTTTGACCGACGCAGATCTAGCGACAAATCCGACTACGCCGTCTATTCACCCTGACGGAAACATAATTCGTCGGCAGAAAATTATCACTGGCGACCAAAATCTAGAAGGCGAAATGATTGTCGAAGGTACTTACGAAGTTGGCATGCAAGACCAAGCGTTTTTGGGTCTCGAGGCAGCACTCGCGCTTCCCGAAAGTGGCGGCAAAGGTATCGAAATGTATGTCGCTACGCAATGGCTTCATGAAGATCAAAAACAGATTGCAGCATGTTTAGATTTACCGTGTGAAAAAGTTCGATTGACTCTTGGCGGTGTTGGTGGCGCGTTCGGTGCACGTGAAGATATAAGTCTGCAAGTGCATTGCGCGTTGCTCGCACTTCGAACTTCGCGTCCGATCAAAATGCAATACGGTCGTGAAGAATCATTTTATGGCCACGTACACCGTCATCCGGCGAAGATTTTCATTCGTCATCACGCAACACGCAGCGGTGAGATTCAAAGAATTGAGGCAAAACTCGTATTCGATGGCGGCGCATATGCATCAACAAGTTCTGCAGTATTGATCAATGGCGTCACACATATTCAAGGACCATATCGATGTCCGAGCGCCACCATCGACGGTTACGCCGTGCGCACGAACAACCCGCCATGCGGCGCAATGCGAGGTTTCGGCGTAGTTCAGGCTTGCTATGCACACGAGAGTCAAATGGACAAACTTGCCGTTGCTTGTGGCCTCTCGCCCGTCGAAATTCGTCTGCGCAACGCGATGGTCACGGGCGACAAGTTGATTACTGGTCAAGTCATCGAAAGTGTTGCTCCGGTCGCGCGTTGTATTCGAGAGACTGACGCAATTGCGATGCCCGCGCCCCTTGCAAGAACTGCCCATCCACTCGAAATTGTGGGTGGCTCTGGCCTTACATCTCTGCCGCACAATATTGTTCGCGGTGTTGGCTGGGGTGTATCGATCAAAAACTTAATGTACAGCGAAACATTCGATGACTTCGCCACCGCAAGATGTCAACTCAAAGATGGTGTAGTCACACTTAAATATGCAACGGTCGAGGTCGGTCAAGGTTTCGTCGTACTCGCGCCTCAAATCGCTCGCTCTGTCTTAGGCGTTGACGAAGTTATTCTCGACACAGTTGACACCGGCATCGGCTCTGCAGGCAGTACTTCTGCTTCGCGACAAACCTGGATGAGCGGCGGCGCAGTTGATGGCGCTTGTCGTCTAGTTCGACAGCGATTATTTGAACATGTTGGCAAAACATACAATATCGATCCGCTGCGATTGGCCATTGAAGATACCGATGTCGTCGACATGATCGGCGATTTCAGAATCAGTGTCGCCGAAGCATCAACTGGAGTTTTGATCGACGAGACACACGAACATCATCATCGCCCAACCGAAGAGCTAGACGAGAATGGTCAAGGCAACTGCCATGTCGCATTCGCATTTGTTGCTCATCGCGCGGTTGTCGACGTTGATGTCGAACTCGGTCTCGTGAAAGTCATTCAGATAGCCACAGCACAAGATGTTGGTCGCGTGTTAAACCCGACGGCAGCGCTCGGCCAGATCGAAGGTGGCATTGCCCAAGGTCTCGGTCTTGCTGTGATGGAAGAAATAGTTCTCGACAACGGCAAGATGCGTAATCCGAGTTTTACTGACTACTTGTTGCCTACTGCTCTTGATGCACCCAACGTCGTTGCAGTAATGATCGAAGAACCTGAACCTCAAGCTCCTTTGGGCGCCAAAGGTATTGGTGAACCTCCGTGCATCTCGGTGACACCCGCTATCGCTGCGGCTATTCGCAACGCCACTGGTAAAGAACTACCTCGCGTGCCTATTCGACCGCAAGATATCTGTTTCTAAAGTCGCTATTCTGCTGACGCACCAACGCTGATTAAAACTCCACCGACCTCGCCGGGGCGTGCTTCAACTTGATCGGGGTCTGCGGCACCAAACTCTGGGGCCACGAAATCAGCTTCAACATCTGCGTCACGAGCCAATTTGCCTACGGTGCGCTTTTGCGAGGGATCAACCAGCGAAATAACTACACCTTTTGAGCCTGCGCGACCGGTGCGACCAGAACGGTGAATATAATCCTTGTGATCTGCTGGTGGGTCAAAGTGCACTACACACGGCACATCATCAATATGAATGCCACGAGCAGCAACATCGGTCGCTACCAAGACATTCGATTTGCCGCGTCGAAATTCTTCGAGCGATCTTTCGCGTTGCGCCTGGCTTTTATTGCCATGAATTACTGACGAGCGAACACCTGAATTGTCAAGCTGTTTAGCAAGACGATCACAACCATGCTTTGTGCGACTAAACAAAATGATGCGCTCGTAGTGATTCACTAGTTGCGAAATCGTCGAAACGCGATCGTTTCGACCGACTATCCAAAACTTGTGATCGATGTCTGGCTCGGCTTCTTGCGATTTTGACTCATGGCGTTTTGGGTTGTTTTGAAACTCTTTAACAACTTGAGAGATATCACCGTCGAGGGTTGCTGAGAACAACAAAACTTGACGCTGTTTCGGCAACGCCCGTAAAATTCTTCGAACAGCCGGCAAGAAACCCATATCAGACATACGATCGGCTTCGTCCAGAACGGCGATCGTCACAGCGCCAAGTGACATGTCACGACGCTCAAGCAAGTCTTCAAGTCGACCGGGCGTCGCCACAATTATGCTCGCACCACGCACCGCTTTAACTTGAGGTCCGTATCCTGCGCCGCCATAAACAGAGGCAACGCGCAAGTCGGTGCCCTCGCAGAGCATGCTGATTTCTTTTGCGACTTGAATCGCCAACTCACGTGTCGGCACCAATACGAGCCCACCGGGTTGGCCCGGCTTTGACTTTTGCAATCTAACAGCGAGCACTAAACCAAAAGCAATTGTCTTGCCTGAACCTGTTGGTGCTTTTCCGCATACATCCAAACCGGCCAGACCATCGGGCAATGCCGCTTCTTGAATCTCGAACGGACTTGCTATTCCTCGGCTCGACAACATGTCAGCGAACTTCTTCGGCACGCCTATTTCAATAAATGTTTTCACGACTATTTACCTAAAACTGTCTCAGTGTATTTATTCGCAAAAAGACGACTTGCGTCTACCGAATCTCTGACTTTTTGAAAGACATTCCATTGTGGGTAACGCAGTGCAAGTGTCTGTGCATTCTGAAAATGCAACTTACCCCAATGAGGCCTTCCTTGATACGAATTCATGATTGACTCAACTTCTTTAAAATATGGCACGTAGTTCATTCCTTTATAAATGTGAACTGCGATATACGCAGACTCCCGATTACTCGCTGTACTTAGCGGAATCTCATCTGGGGCTGTAAAGCGAACCTCAACAGGAAAATTCAGGAAGAACCCACTATCTGTCACCATTCTACGGACGCGATTCAACGCTTCCTCGCACGCCTCTCGTGGAATCGCATACTCCATCTCATAAAACTTAATAATTCGCTTACTAGTAAAAACTTTGTAGCTCGAATCACTGTATTCATTTCGACCCGACGAGGGCAATGCCTTAGCTAATTTCGGGATTAGTACAGGCTTTGCGCGACCAAGCATGCAAACAGCGCCGAATGCATAGTTCTCCATCAGTGTCTTCGAGTACCAATGCGACAACTTCTTCATCGGTTTAGCAGGCTCTAAAGTACGGTTGTTTCGCTTCGTAAGAGCCCACCCTGTGTGGGGCACCCAAAAAAATTCGAAGTGATCGTTTGTCTCTACATGATGATTGAGGTTCGCCAAAACATCATCGACGCGCATTGGCTCTTCAATTACCGAAAGATTGAAGGCCTGCACCAACTGAATCGTCACGGTGCTAATCAAGCCGAGAGCGCCGAGTCCAACTCTTGCGCAATGAAACAGCTCAGCATCTGTTTCGGGTGAACATTCAACAACCGATGAATCAGCCAAAACAATTCGCAAAGCCACAACCTGGTTTGCAATTCCGGTGAATTTGATGCCGGTTCCGTGGGTTGAGGTCGAAATTGCGCCGGCAATTGTTTGGTACGCGATATCTCCAAGATTCTGCATCGCGAGACCGTTCTTGTATAGCTCGCGATTCAACTTTGATAACTGAATACCAGACTGAACCGTTACAGTTTTTTTGTCCTTGTCTATCGCTACTATTTCGTCGTAGTTCGACAAGTCGATGATTATTTCTTCTGCCAACGCAATCGCAGTGAAACTATGTCCCGACCCAACGGCTTTAATTCGCATATTGTTGGCTCTTGCGTAGCTGACAATCTGTTGCAATTCATCTTCAGTCTTCGGCATATAAAGCGAAGCTTGTTCGATTCGCTGATTGCCCGCCCAGTTCGACCAACTTGCATTACGCGACTTTACCTCTGCGCCAAGTTTCATAAACTTTGACGTGCAACCCGTACGCTGGTCAATCGCCGAATGCCGATAACCACAAGAACAAGTGCCAAAACAGTGCCCAAGTTACTAAGAGTATGAAAGCCAAATGCCTTCCTAATGAATCCGCTTGAAAAACCGGCCAAACCACCGCTAAAACTCATCAACAAGTCAGCAGCGCCTTGAACAGTAACGCGAGACGAATCAGGAACTGATTCAACCAAAAGACTCGAGCCGCCAATAAGTCCGAAACTCCAACCAAGACCTAACAGCCATAGAGATGGCCAAAGCAATGTCGCCGCCTCGCCCGCCAGCGCTGCCATGATCGTTGCGGCAACGAGTAACCCCGCACCAATCGAAATTGACAACAATTTTCCGTGTCGGTCGGCGAACTTGCCAACGAGAGGGCTGAACGCATACATCCCCGCGATGTGCAACGAAATAACATACGGGCTTACGTCTTCGTGCCCGTGAAGTTTTAAATGCACTGGAGTCATCGTCATCACAGCCACCATTGTGACTTGAGAGATCACCATCGACGCAAGTGCCACTCGCGCGTTACGAATGCTTCTTATCGTGTTCAGTGCAGCACCAAGTTTGGGCGTAACTACACCGACGCCTTGTTGAGAGTTGAGACCTCCGCTCACTTCAAGCGGGTCAGGTCGCAGGCGAACAGCGACATTGACCAATGCGAAAACAAAAAAACAAGCTGAGGCAATCCACGGACCGGTGTATTTTGACCATCCGAAAACCTCAACGCCAAAGTTTTGGGCGGGCTGTATCAGCACAGGTCCGAACACAGCGCCGAAAGTCGAACCAAATAAAATGTAACTCATTGCTTGGCTACGTTCGTCGGGTGCTGCCAAATCCATCGCCGCATAACGCGAAAGCAAATTCGATGCCTGCCCCGAACCGTAGAAAAACAAACCCAAAATAAACAATGACAACGAACTGCGATTGACTGCAAAACCAGCCAGCAACCCACCGGCGATCGCCAACGAATACCCGTATTGCAGACCGACTCGTCGACCTTTACGACTCATTCTTCGCGCCAATATTTGCGACATAAACGCCGAGCCCATAGTGAAAGTAGCGCTCGAGATACCACCCCATGGCGTTTCTTGACCGAGAATATCTTGAATAACAAACGCGCCAACCGTCACCGCAGCCGACAACGCCGCCGCCGCAACAACTTGCCCAACGACCAAAACTCTCAGCGTTCGTTTCTGAAATGCAACTAGATCTACAACTGGTTGCGTCACAACAGAACTTCCACTTACAAAAGATTACTCTGCGAACTAATTAAGCTCGCTGATCACGATTCGCGATCACATTGAACTAATAATTGTGTCGAAGGTGGGACTTGAACCCACACGCCCTTACGAGCGCCAGCCCCTTAAGCTGGTGCGTCTGCCAATTTCGCCACTCCGACTTGCATTAAAAATCTATCTAATTTGTGAGCAACATCCCCAATGCGATCACGGTTATCACCCAAACAAGCGCCAAAACGGTTGTGATTCTATTGAGGTTTCGTTCGGCAGCTGCTGAACCGAGCGCTGCTCCTCCGCCGCCGCCAAACATGTCAGACAAGCCACCACCACGACCACTATGCAACAAAACGCCGACAATCATTGCAAGCATTGCCACGACGTTGATCACGAGTGTGATGTAAGTAACTATATTTCGCACGCCAAAATTCTACCTTTAAGACTCTGGAAAATGGCACGCCGACATCTGACCACTCGGTCGAACGGTGAGCATCGGTTCTTCTTGAGCACATACATCTTGAGCCTTCCAGCAGCGGGTTCTAAAGCGACATCCCGACGGAGGGTTTACTGGCGAAGGCACATCTCCTTCAAGCATGATGCGATGACGCGATCTTTCTGTTTTCGGATCAGGCAATGGCACCGCAGAAAGAAGCGCCTTCGTATATGGGTGCGTCGGATGCTCATAGACGGCCTGTTGTTGGCCGATTTCGACAATCTTGCCGAGATACATAACTGCTACGCGATCAGCAATATGACGCACGACAGACAAATCATGTGCAATAAAAATGTAACTCATGCCGAGTCTTGATTGCAGATCCTCGAAAAGATTAATGACACCCGCTTGAATACTTACGTCAAGTGCCGAAACCGGTTCATCTAAAATGATCAACGCAGGGTTGAGTGCGAGTGCTCGAGCCACACCGATGCGCTGTCTCTGCCCACCCGAAAACTCATGCGGAAATCTCTGCGCATGGTCGGCAGAAAGGCCGACTAATTCGAGCAACTCGATCACTTTGTCGGCGTGGTCGCCCGGAACATTCTGCACAATAAGAGGCTCTGAGATTGACGACCCGACAGTCATCTTTGGGTCGAGCGAAGCAAACGGATCTTGAAAAACAATCTGCATCTTTCGACGCAGTGCCCGCAATTCTTCAAATTTAAGTGAGCCAAGATCTTGACCTTCAAATTCGACGGTTCCAGATGTCGGTTCAATCAAGCGCAATATGCAACGCCCGACCGTAGTCTTGCCTGAGCCCGACTCACCCACCAATCCAAGAGTTTGACCTTTGCCAACCGAAAACGAAACATTCGTTACTGCCTGCACGATGCGTTTCTTACGCCGCGCGCCGTTATTAACCCGCAAGTTAAAGTTTTTTACGAGATTCGTAACGTTAAGAAGATCTTCGCTCATGCAAAACTTTCACTCTTAGGCAAATCACGCGCTCGAACACAGGCTGTCTCAAGATCGCCAAAAGACATGAGGTTGGGCAAATCTCCCTTACAAATGTCGGCAGCAAACTCACAGCGAGTATGAAATGCACAACCACTTGGTGGATTCAACATGTTCGGCGGAAACCCAGTGATCGGCTTCAAGCGTTGCTTACCCGGTCGCGGCAACGAAGCCAACAGTCCACGCGTATACGGGTGACTCGGATGATCAAAGAGACTGTCGATTGTGCCCTGTTCGACATTGCGTCCCGCATACATGACATTCACTCGGTCGGCGACGCGAGCGATCACACCAAGATCATGGGTAATCAAAACCACAGCGGTACCGAAGCGTTCTTGTACTCGCTCGATCACTTCAAGAATTTGCGCTTGCACCGTAACATCGAGTGCAGTTGTTGGTTCGTCAGCGATTAAGACTTTTGGATTATTCGCAATAGCAATGGCGATAACGACTCGTTGCCTCATACCGCCAGAAAATTCATGAGGATACTGACGCGCGCGGTCACCAGGTTGCGGAATGCCAACGATGTCGAGCAGCTCAATTGCGCGCTTTTCGGCGTCACGCGCCGACAAGCTTTGATGCGAGCGCAGCATCTCTGAAATTTGGTCGCCAATTCGATGCACTGGGTTCAATGCTGAAAGTGGATCTTGAAAAATCATCGAAAGCAATCGACCACGAACTGATCTCAATTGTTTTGCAGAAGCGCCAATCAACTGTTCGCCGGCAAGAATGACTGAGCCGGTGACTCTTGCACGAGCAGGCAAGAGTCCCATCGTTGCCAAAAAAGTCACCGATTTACCTGAACCCGATTCGCCTACGACACCAAGTAGTTCTCCTGACGACACATCGAGATCGACACCGCGAACTGCTTCAAGTGGCCCAGACGGCGTGTCGAATGTGACGTGCAAATCACGAATCTCTAAAACTTTCTCGGTCATCACACTCCCCGATCAAGTCGAGGGTCGGTTGCATCACGTAGAGCGTCTCCGATGAAATTGATACTCAGCGCAATGATGATCAGCACCAAACAAGGAAACACTGCTAACCACCAATAGCCAGTTTGCACTGCGCCTTTGGCTGCACCCACCAAGATACCCAGCGATGTCGCTCCGTCGCCTGCTTGTGGACCATATCCGAAAAACGCAAGTGTCGATTCGCCGATAATTGCACCGACTACCGAAAAGGTAAGCGCAACCATGATTGGTCCGACCGAATTCGGTAGCAAGTGACGTGCAATTATGTAGCGACGCGATGCCCCCACTGCACGAGCAGCCTCGACGAACTCTCGCTCTTTAAGCGACAACACTTGACCCCGAACAATTCGCGCAACTCCCATCCATCCGAATAAACCGAACAGCACAATAATGAATCGGACCGAACTCATATCGCCGGTGATTGGTCGTAGCCATGGCAGAGCACCGAGAACATTTCTCACAACTAAAAGAGTTACTAAGAACGGAAACGCCAAAAACAAATCTGTTACTCGCATCATGATGTCGTCGAACTTGCCACCTCGAAAGCCGGCAACTGCACCCACGAGCGCACCAAGAGTGACTGAAATTATGGCGCTCGCTAATCCGATCAACAATGAAACTCTGACACCGTAAATCAAACGACTGTAAAGATCTCGACCAATGTCATCAGTGCCCAACCATGCATTGGCTCGCGGATTCAAAAACGAGTTCGGCGGCCCTTGAACAGATTGATTAACCCCATAGCGCGCGGTGAATGGCGCAAAGATCACAAAGATTGTCAAGAAGCCAATGATTGCGCAACTCACAACGGCAGCGCGATGAGAGACGAATCGTCGAAAAGCCATCTGACGTGGCGAAAGAATGCCAGAGTCTTGCTTAATCAAGGCGAATTCTCGGATCAAGCCATGCATATGAAATGTCTGCGATCAAATTAAAAAATAAGACTGAAGCGACAATCACTACCATCCAAGGCATCAATAACGGAAAATCACCTTCACCGAACGACTTTAAGAAATAAAGACCCATACCCGGATACGAGAAAATATTCTCCGTGATAATTAGGCCGCCAACAATTGAGCCCACATCAAGTGCGGCGATGGTAACAACTGGAATTAACGCGTTTCGCATTCCGTGCTTCACTAGCACTCGGCGCTCACTGATTCCTTTCGAGCGCGCTGTGCGCATGTAGTCAGAGTTAAGAACATCAAGCAATGATGAACGCATATACCGGCTATACGTAGCAATAATTTGAATAGCTACTACCAATGTCGGAAGAGCCATGAACTTCAGCATTAAAAATAGATCGAAGCCTGTGTGTCCTGCCGGGTAGACACCCGAAGTTGGAAACAAGCTCTCACCGAACCACTTCTGCCAGTAAACGGCAAAAAGAAGCTGAAACATAATTGCACTGATAAACGGCGGAACCGAAATGCCAACGAATGCGCTCGTGTTAATGAACACATCTCGTTTGCCGCCTGGTCGCAGCGCCGCCAAAACACCAGCTATTAAACCAAAGAAAATACCCACAACGGTCGCCGCCGTACCTAGGCGAAGCGTGTTTGCCATCGCATCTTTAAGTGCTGGCCACACTTCACGGCGACCTTTAATGCTGCGTGGCCACTCGCCTGTTACGAAGTTTTTCAACCATTTGAAATAGCCCTGTACAAAATTCGGATCTAAGCCGTTTACGTCGATATATTCAGCAACTTTTGCACGCGTGGCACGAGGATTAACGCGCTTGTAACTGGCTACAGGATCAGTGCCTATCCGCAACGCCAGGTAAACGAGAAATGTGACGATCAATAAAGTCGGTATTGACCAAGCCAATCGACGAAGAATGTAACGAAGCATCGCTTACAGCCTTACCGATCGGCGCCTGCAATAAAAATCACGTCACTCCAAGAAATCAAAGAAATTACACACGAAAGGTGCGCCGACCCAGAATAAACCGAGTCGACGCACCTATCAGTGAACAATTATTAATTAAGAGCAATTAGCTCTTGATTTCAACTTTCGCTTCACCTGCAAGCAGGTTTGTAACTACGTACTTACCATCATTGGTAGTTGCGTAGGCACCTGGCAATACTTGGAATGCAGTTGTCCAAACCATCCACGAAGAGTTTGCACACTCTGTGATTGGGTTGAGACACTCTGGCCATTGCTCGGCAGCCATGACAATTTGTCCGTCGCCGTCGAGATCTTCCCAGAGGTGAACGTTGTTGAACGCAGCGTAGTTATTAAGTTCGCCGTTCCATGGACCGCCGACCTTATCTGTACGTGCGAAACCCGACTTCGGGAACTGCATCAAAGGCAACATCACATGATCTTTTGCCATAAGCGCAAGAACTTGTTTTACCTTGTCTGCACGAGTCACCGCATCGGCATCAACATCTGCTGCATAAAGCAAGTCTGATGCTTCTGTGTTACACCAACCCTGGCTGTTTTGACCAATGTTGCCATTGGCTTCAGTTGGGATGAGGTCACAAGCAAAGCTTGCTGTCACGTAGGCAGGATCTGGTGGTGCTGTACTGATGTACATCGCCATGTCGTAGTCCATTGCCGGCAGACGTTGCTGGAAGTAACAGGCTGCATCGCAGTTGTCTGCGCGCACTTTGAAACCCGCAGCGTTGAGCAACGGAATCAAGTAAGCCTGTGTGCTTTCACGGCGTGTGTTGCCCGTGTTGATGATCCAACGTACGTCTGGAACATTGCCGCTTGGGTCAATCCAGTATCCGTCGGCACCCTTTGTCCAACCGTTGTCAGTAAGCATTGCCTCTGCCGCTGCTGGGTCATAGCTATTGGCGAACTCGTCACCATTGCAATATGGTCCAGGCACCATTGGACCGCACTGAAGCAACTCTTTACCACCGAGTGGAATGTAGATCTGCTGGAACAATGCGTCGCGGTCAATTGACATCGAAAATGCTGCACGGAAGTTCGGATCAGCGAATGGTCCGCACTTCTGTTGGAAGTAGAAACCTTCGTAGTCGCCGCCGTAGTCAATCTGAGACTGAATATTGTCTTGCTTTACCGCTTCTTCGATACCTGCGAAGAATTGTGGGTAAATGAAGTCAACTTCACCAGCTTTGATTGCTGCGATTTCAGTGTCACTGTCTGCCTTCGGAACCATTACAAACTTCTTGGTGACAGCCTTGTCGGCACCCCAATAGTTGGCATTCGGTTCGAACACGATCTGATCTGGGCTCCAAGATTTGATCTTGTATGGACGACCCGAGAATGGAATGTTGTCTGCGTAGTCTGCAGAAACATCTTTCGTGTTCTTTACTGAAGCAGCCTTAATGAGACCACTGAACAAGCCACGCCACGGTGCGTAAACCGATTTCAAGGTGACAACAACTTGCTTGTCACTTGTACCAGCTTCTACCGCTGTCACTTGATCGTAACCAGCTGTCGAAATCGAACCTGGTGTGTTCAATGAGGCGTCCCAAGTAGCAGCAAAGTCAGCTGCTGTAATTGGCGAACCATCATCCCATACGGCATCAGGATTGATGTCGTATGTAATTGTCATGCCACCAGTAGTTGCTGGCTTGGCATAGTCGTATGTCACGTTCGCGCAGTCATCCAAACTTGTTGGATAGCTAACAGCCGTAGTTTCCTCGACTGGCGCTTCTTCTTCTGTAGCTTCGTCGTCACTGCCACCGCAAGCTGCGCCAATTAATGACACAGTTATGAGTGCTGCAGCAAGTCGAGCCACTTTTGTGGTTTTTCTCACTCTCCGACCTCCCCGTCGAATTAGGTAAAGACCAGAATGGCCTTTAATAACTCAATCTTAACACTTCTCGTTCACATGTGAACTAGCTGTTAGTTCGCAATCGGTACTGGCAAACACGGGCGAACTCGGCTGCATCAAGGCTGGCGCCGCCGACCAGTACACCGTCGATATCAGGCTGAGACATAATCTCAGAAATGTTGCTCGCTTTTACACTTCCGCCATATTGGAGTCGAACCAAACTTGCAACAGTCGCTGAACTGATCTTGGAGATCTCTTCACGGATAGCGCTGATAACACGTTGAGCGTCATCGGCTGTTGCAGTTTTCCCTGTTCCGATTGCCCAAATTGGTTCATATGCAATCACCATTGATTTGATTTGCTCAGCGGTGCGTTTTTCTAAAGCGCTTCGTATCTGACCCAAAACCTTGTCGTAGGTTTTGCCTGATTCACGCTCTGCCAAAGTCTCGCCAACACAAATAATCGGTGTCATTTTGTGTTTTTGAATTGCAACGATCTTGCTTTGAATAACTTCGTTCGTCTCTCCGAAAATTTCACGTCGCTCACTGTGACCAACTATTACATAACTAACATTTAGTTTGGTCAAAAACGCCGCCGAAACTTCGCCCGTAAACGCGCCAGAGTCAGATTCATGACAATGCTGTGCACCAAGAATAAATTTAAGTTCATCTGCGTCAATCAAAGTTTGCACGCTACGCAAATCTGTGAACGGTGGATGTATCGTCACATCGACCGCAGCGAAGTCATCTTTGGTTAAAAGATATGCAAGTTTCTGCACACATTGAATCGCCTCAAAATGATTGTGATTCATTTTCCAATTGCCGCTGATTATCGGCTTGCGAGTCTCAGTTGACATTCGGTGCTCCTCTTAACGCGACAAGGCCTGGCAAGTCGCCAAGCTCAAGAAACTCTAATGATGCTCCGCCGCCAGTCGAGACATGGTCCACTTCACTTTCTAACTTGAACTGCGCTAGTGCAGCTGCTGAGTCGCCACCGCCGACGACTGTAAAGGCTTTCGTGTCGGCCATTGCTTGTGCGACAGTGCGTGTGCCAGATGCAAATCGATCATCTTCGAACATTCCCATTGGTCCGTTCCAAAATACGCTTCTTGCACCCATGATTATGTCGGCGAAAGCCGCCGCGCTACCCGGACCAATGTCCAGACCTTTTGCTCCATCAGGCAAACGCACTCCGAAGGTTGCAAACTCACCACGATTATCGAGACCGACAATATCTTCAGGCAAATGGATTGGCACATCTCTTGTCATCAATTTTTTACACGCGTCGATTTGATCTCGCTCACAAAGCGAGTCACCAATTGGCAAGTTTTTCGCTGCAAGAAAGGTGAAGCACATTCCACCGCCGATCACGAGTTCGTCAACGACATTCATCAGCGCTTCAATTACGCCAAGTTTGTCGCTGATCTTTGCTCCACCTAGAACTGCGACAAAGGGGCGCTTCGGATTCGTCCGCATTTGGGTTAAAACGTCAAGCTCGCGTTGCAATAAACGACCAGCCGCAGACGGAAGCGACTTTGGTGGTCCGACAATCGATGCATGCGCCCGATGAGCCGCGCCAAATGCATCGTTTACATAAACATCGATACCTCGAATCAGCTTTTCAACAAATTTCGGGTCATTTGACTCTTCTCCTTCATCGAAGCGCAAGTTTTCAAGAAGTTTCACATCTGGCGCCAACTCATTGAGCCTCTTACGTATTGGGTCTAACGAATACTTCGCGACTGGTGATCCTTTTGGTCGTCCCAAATGTGTAGCGCAAACGACTTTTGCTCCGTTACTGGTTAGCCAATTAAGAGTCTCGAGTGAACTTCGTATTCGAAAGTCGTCAACGATTTGTCGGTAATCGTCTGGCCCCGACATCGGCACATTGAAATCGGTGCGAACGAGCACAGTCTTACCGTGCAAATCGCCAAGATCTTCTAATTGCGCAATCATTTAGCGACTAAGTGCTGCCCCGATATATGTAGTCATATCTACTAATCGGTTCGAATATCCCCACTCGTTGTCGTACCAACCCAAAACTTTCACGAGCGAGCCCATGCTCATTGTCAGATCTTTATCGAAAACACAACTATGGGGGTTAGTCACGACGTCACTCGAAACAATTGGGTCAATGCAATATTCGAGAATGCCTTTCAGCGAGTCACTAGCAGCCGCTTTGTAGGCGGCGTTTATTTCGTCGACTGTGGCGGGCTTTTTAAGATTGGCAACAAAATCGGTTATTGAACCCGTCGGCACTGGCACGCGTAACGAAGTGCCGTCAAGTTTGCCTTTCATCGATTGCATCACCAAACTCGTCGCTCGCGCAGCGCCCGTGCTGGTCGGAATGATATTTATTGCGGCCGCTCTCGCCCGACGCAAATCGCTATGAGGGCCATCGACGATCGATTGATCGCCGGTATACGCGTGAATGGTTGTCATCAGTCCGTTTTCAACACCAAACGCATCATCTAATACTTTTACTAACGGCACAAAGCAGTTAGTCGTACAACTCGCATTGGATACGACTTTGTGCTTTTTCGGATCAAAATCGTTGTGATTGACCCCATAAACGAAAGTTGCATCTGCATTTGTCGCGGGCGCAGACACAACCACACATTTTGCGCCAGCCTCTAAATGGGCAGCGGCTTTGTCGCGATCGGTAAAAAAACCAGTTGACTCAATCACAACGTCGACTCCAAGTGCTCCCCAGCCCAACTCTTTTGGATCACGTTTTGACAGCACTTTCAGAAGCTTTGAGTCAATACTGATTCCTTCGTCGGTAGCTTCGATTTTGTTCGGCAATACACCGAGCACCGAGTCATACTTCAACAGATGGGCCATCGTTTTGACGGCACCTAAATCATTGACAGCAACTATCTCAATGTCAGCACCTGACTGCTTTACTGCTCGATAAAAATTGCGTCCAATACGACCGAAACCATTAATACCCACACGTGTTGTCATGCTCGAATCTTAGTCAGATCGATGTTTTAACGAGAAATATCGCGATGCGTCACTCGCGGATTCTGGCCGCGTTGGATCAGCCAAATTTTCAATTGCTCCGCAATGGCAACGGATCGATGACGACCGCCTGTGCACCCAATAGCAACCGTCAAATAACTCTTGCCTTCCGCCTGGTAGGCCGGCAACAAAAGAGACAGCATTTGCGTGAGTTGGTCGAGAAATTTCTTCGAAAGATCTTGAGTCATCACATAGGTGCGAACCGGTTCATCAAGTCCCGAAAGAGGTCGAAGATTCTCATCCCAATGAGGGTTTGGTAAAAATCTCACATCGAAAACCAAATCAACGTCGAGTGGCAAACCGTGCTTATAACCAAATGACACGACAGACACTTGCATCGCATCGAGTACTCCGTCTTGGGTAAACAAATCAGATAACTGTGACTTCAACTGATGAATAGTAAGACTTGTCGTGTCGATAACAAGATCAGCTTCGGCCTTGACTGGCTCGAGCATCGAACGCTCTTTGGCGATTGCATCTTCGACACCCGAATTTCCTTCAGCAAGTGGATGCTTTCGTCTCGTTGCACCGTAACGCTTGATCAATTCACTATTCGTCGCGTCCAAAAACAGCATGCGAACTCGATGACCAGATTTTCGTAACCGCTTTAGTACATCAATTACGCCGACCTGCGCAGTTGGCGTACCGACAACAAGGGCCAATTTCGATAGTGACTCACCGACAGCGGCAATCTCAACTACTTTGTCAATCAATTCGGTTGGCATGTTGTCGACAACAAACCAACCCAAATCTTCCAAATCATCTGCAGCCTGAGACCGCCCTGCTCCAGAGAGACCCGCAATTAAGAGAATGTCAGCCACTGCTATTCAGGTTATCTAGGGCTGGATATTCGGCGCTGAATGAAACTGCTCATACACAGCATCAGCGGTGCTCTTTGGTAACCATTTCAACTCGGACAACTGTTCGCGGGAGGCATTCTTGACCTGCTTAACCCCACCGAAAGCAGCAACAAGTTTTTTTATCCTCGCAGGACCTAAACCGGCGATGCCATCAAGTTCGCTCTTGGTCATGCGTTTACCCCGCAACTCACGATGAAAGCGATTGGCAAATCTATGGGCCTCATCACGAATGACCTGCAACATAAACAGAGCGTCACTTCCTCTCGGCACCTCGACCGGTTCACTTCGACCGGGTATAAACACCTCTTCAAGTTTCTTTGCCAACGAGGCAACAGGTATCTCGTGCTCAAGACCGAGCTCACGAACTACCTGCTCAGCCACACTCAGTTGACCTTTGCCACCGTCAACCAATAAAAGCTGCGGAGCATACGAGAACTTACCTGGCCGCTCTCCGCGTTCACTTATTGGTTGATCACGCTCCTTTATATACGCGGTGAGACGGCGGGACAGAACCTCGCGCATTGCCGCGTAGTCATCGTTGCCTTGTCCGCTTTTGATTTTGAATCTTCGATAGTCGCGTTTGAGAGGCAAGCCATCTTCGAGCACGACCATTGAGCCGACATAATCAGTGCCTTGAAGGTGCGCCATGTCGTAGCACTCGATACGAAGCGGCGCCTCTGGCAAACCGAGCAAGTCTTGCAATTCACTCAATGCGCGCGATCGCGCAGTGTGGTCGGCCGCTCGACGAAGACGATGGCGATTTAACTCTTGTTTGGCATTCTGCGTCACTAACTCATGCAACTCACGTTTGTCACCACGAAGAGGTACACGAATCTCAACTTTTGTGCTTCGAGTTTGCGTCAACCATTGTTCGAGCAGTTCCTTACGCTCTGGTTCAAACGGCAAGACGACAATTTTTGGAAGACCCAAAATCGGAGCATCGTCATAGAGTCGCTCAACAACCAACGCTGCCAGCCCCGAACTTGTCACATCTTCAACTTTGTCGACAATGAAGCCTTTGCGTCCGACGACCCGGCCTTTTCTGACATAGAAAATTTGTACTGCAGCCTCAAATTCGTCTTCGGCGATGCCGATTATGTCGAGATCTTCGTCGCGTTCGCCGACCATCTGCTGGCGTTCAAGAGCAAGTTTGATCGCCTCAAGTTGATCGCGATACTTCGCTGCGCGCTCGAAATCTTGCAGCCGCGAGCTATCAGACATTTGTTTTTCTAGTCGCGAGACGACCGAATCACTTTCGCCGTCCATAACTTGAAGAAAATCACTGACTAAATCGCTATAAGACTCTGGCGTAACCGATCCGACGCATGGGCCCGAACATTTCTCGATGTGAAACAACAGACACGGCCGTCCAAGTCGCTCGTGTTGTTTAAATGTTGCTGCAGAACAAGTTCGAATCGGAAATGTCTTCAATAGCAAATCTAGGGTCTCGTGAATCGCCCACGGGTGCGGATATGGACCAAAATATCTCGTGCCTTTGCGCTTGCGACCTCGCATCACCATTGCTCGCGGCCACTGCTCATCTATCGTTACGGCCAAAAATGGATAACTCTTGTCGTCTCTCAGTCGGATATTAAATCGAGGCGAATATCGATTGATCAAACTGTGTTCAAGAATCAGTGCTTCAACTTCATTACGCACTTCTATCCATTCGACACTTTGTGCCGACTCCACCATGTTGCTTGTACGAGGATGCAAACTTTCAACCTTTGCAAAGTAGCTGTTTATTCGAGCACGTAAATTGTTCGCTTTACCGACGTAAATCACCCGCCCTGCACCGTCCTTGAATTGATATGAACCTGGTGTCTCAGGAATTACACCCGTTGGGCGTTGCATAATCGCGAATTATTTCTTTGCGGTCTTTTTTGTCTTCACGGTCTTTGAGTCATTCAAGATTGGTGCAAGGTATCTGCCGGTATGCGAACCTTTTACTTTCGCAACCTCTTCAGGCGACCCTTCGGCGACGACCAATCCTCCACCACTACCGCCCTCGGGGCCAAGATCTATCACCCAGTCAGCAGATTTGATTACGTCCAAGTTATGTTCAATTACCAAAACCGTATTGCCCGAATCAACCAATCTGGCCAAGACGATCAATAACCGACGCACATCTTCAAAATGCAAACCTGTTGTCGGCTCATCAAGCAGATAGATCGTGCGACCCGTGCTTCGTTTCGAAAGTTCACTTGCAAGTTTCACGCGCTGTGCTTCACCACCAGAAAGAGTTGGCGCCGACTGGCCAAGGCGAACATACGCCAAGCCGACGTCCACAAAAGTTTGCATGTGCCTTGCAATACGCGGTTGATTAGCAAAATATTCAACAGCGTCGCCAATCGGCATATCTAAGATCTCGGCAATATTCTTGCCTTTGAAAGTGATATCAAGAGTGTCTCGGTTATATCGAGCACCTTTACAAACTTCACAGGGCACATAAACGTCGGGCAAAAAGTGCATTTCAATTTTGATTGTTCCGTCACCAGAACACGCTTCGCAGCGACCGCCGGGCACATTAAAACTGAAACGACCTGGCTGATATCCGCGTACCTTTGCTTCAGGCGTCGACGCAAAGAGTTTTCGAATGTCGTCGAAGACACCCGTATAAGTTGCAGGGTTTGAACGTGGCGTTCGGCCTATAGGTGATTGATCCATGTCAATGACCTTGTCGAGATGCATCACTCCATCGACACCTGTATGTCTGCCAGGTGCATCTTTTGATTTGTAAATCTTTTGCATCAATGACGGCAACAGAATGTCGCGAATTAGTGTGCTCTTGCCACTTCCCGAAACCCCGGTTACGGCAACAAAACAACCAAGAGGTATTTTTACATTCAAGTTTTTTAGATTGTGCTCGCGGGCTCCACGAATGGTCAAAAAATCTTTACCTGGTTTGCGGCGCATTGCGGGCACATCAACACTTCGTTCACCCGACAGATATTGCCCAGTAATTGAAGTTTTGACTTTAAGCACTCCCTTAACCGGACCGCTATAGACAACCTGCCCTCCATGCTCGCCAGCCCCAGGACCAATGTCAACCAACCAATCACTTGATCTGATTGTGTCTTCGTCGTGCTCTACGACGATGACAGTGTTGCCAAGATCACGCAATCGTTGCAATGTTTCAATCAACCGATGATTGTCACGCTGATGCAGTCCGATGCTTGGTTCGTCTAATACATAGAGCGTGCCAACAAGGCCCGAACCGATTTGACTGGCCAATCGAATTCGCTGGGCTTCTCCGCCAGCGAGTGTGCCTGCAGCTCGAGAAAGTGTCAGGTAATCAAGCCCGACATCTAACAAGAAGCCCAGTCGCGCATTAATTTCCTTCGTGATTCTTTCAGCAATCATCGAATCGCGGTCAGAGAGTTCAAGCTCTGCAAGAAACTTTGCCGAGTCACCAATCGACAAGTCGCAAACTTCGGAGATGTGCTTACCTTCAACTAAGACAGCCAATGATTCTGGCTTCAGCCGTGATCCTTTGCATGATGGGCACGGCACTTCACGCATGTAGCTCTCAAATTGTTCACGAGCATTATCGCTTTCGGCACTTTCATGCCGGCGTTTGATCCAAGGAATTACACCTTCGTATGAGGTGCTGTACTCGCGAGTACGACCATAGCGATTGCGATATTTCACCATCATGTTGTCGTCAACACCGTTCATCACGATCTTCTGCACTTTTTGCGAAAGTTTGGACCACTTTTTGTCAAGGTCTATATCAAATCTGTCTGCCACAGCTTCAAGCATTCGTGTGAAATATTGCGTGTGCGCAGATCGCCATGGCGCAATCGCTCCATCGTTGATACTTAAATTCGGGTCAGGCACTACGAGTTCGACATCAACTTCGTACTTTGTACCCAAACCAAGACAGTTCGCGCATGCTCCAAACGGTGAATTGAACGAGAAATTTCTCGGTGCGAGTTCTTCGTAACTGTCACCGCACTTTGGGCAAGCCAAATGTTGACTAAAAGTAATTGGCTCGCCACCGTCAACTATCTCAATTTCAGCGACACCATTTGCCAAGCGAAGCGCAGTTTCAAGCGAATCGGTCAAACGTCGCATTATGCCATCGCGACGCACCAAGCGATCGACAACAATGTCAATTTGATGCTGCTCATACTTTGCAAGTCGTGTTGGCTTCTTTAAGAACTCACTAATTTCAACTGCTTCACCGTCAACTCGAGCACGAGAAAAACCTTGCGATGCCAACTCTTGCAACAAGGTGTCGTACTCGCCTTTACGTCCTCGAACTACAGGTGCCAAAATTTGAAAACGAGTGCCCTCTTCAAATTTCATTATGCGATCTACGATTTGCTGTGGCGTTTGACGAGATAGCCGAGTCATGTCGCGTGAGCAGTGCTGCACACCGATGCGTGCATACAACAGTCGCAAATAGTCATAGACCTCGGTGATCGTGCCAACCGTTGATCTGGGGTTCCGTGACGACGACTTTTGATCGATCGAAATCGCTGGCGACAGACCGTCAATCAGGTCGACATCTGGTTTGTCCATCTGCCCCAAGAACTGACGCGCGTACGAACTAAGCGACTCGACGTACCGCCGCTGGCCTTCGGCATAGATCGTGTCAAACGCAAGACTTGATTTACCTGAACCCGAGAGCCCCGTCAACACAATTAATTTGTCGCGAGGCAACTCGACGCTGATGTTTTTTAAATTGTGCTCACGAGCACCACGGACAACTATCTGATTTGCCATCACAGGCAGGCTACAAAGGGTTAGTGGGCATCTCGTAACTCACGCTTGAGTTCTTTAATTTCATCCCTGAGACGTGCGGCATACTCAAATCGCAGTTCTTCGGCGGCCGAATTCATCTCTTCTTCAAGGGTCATAATTAGGCGTGCGAGTTCACTTTCAGGCAGTGCCCGAAGCTCTCGAACAACTTTGTCTCGTTCGTGATCTTTTCGCTTGCCCTTTCCGGGCATTGGTGCGGTGTTACTCGGTCGAAGAACTGACAAGATATCGCCGATCGCCTTGCGCACTGTTTGCGGATCAATACCATGTTGCAAGTTATAAGCGATCTGTAGCTGTCGGCGCCGAGCAGTCTCAGAGATCGCATACTCCATCGCGGCTGTTCGATTGTCTGCATACATAATGACCTGGCCGTCAACATTTCGCGCCGCGCGGCCAATCATCTGAATTAACGACGTCTGACTACGCAGAAAACCCTGCTTGTCTGCATCCAAGATTGCGACCAGAGATACCTCGGGCAGGTCAAGGCCTTCACGCAACAAGTTAATGCCGACCAAAACGTCAAATTCACCCAACCGAAGCGACCGCAATATTTCAATGCGCTCAATGGTGTCGATGTTTGAGTGCAGATACCTGACCCGCAGACCTTGCTCAATTAGATATTCCGAGAGGTCTTCTGACATTTTTTTGGTCAATGTCGTAACCAAGGTTCGATCACCTTGAGCAGTCTTGGTTTTGATCATCGCAATCAAGTCATCAATCTGACCCTTTGTTGGTCTGACGATAACTTCTGGGTCAATCAAACCCGTGGGACGAACTATTTGTTCAACGACCTGATCACTCAACTCAATTTCGAATTTCGCAGGAGTTGCCGAGAGAAAAATGCATTGATTAAGGCGTTCCATAGTTTCTTCAAATCGCAACGGACGATTGTCCATCGCCGACGGAAGACGAAAACCGTGCTCAACCAACGTTTGTTTTCGACTTCTGTCGCCAGCAAATTGCCCGTGAAGTTGTGGCACGGCGACATGGCTTTCGTCAATTACGAGCAAATAATCTCTTGGAAAATAATCGAGAAGAGTGAATGGTGGCTCTCCTGGCTGGCGACCGTCAATATGCATCGAATAATTCTCAATGCCATTGCAATAGCCGACTTCTTTCATCATCTCTAGGTCAAACATTGTTCGCATCCGAATTCGTTGCGCTTCTAAGAGCTTGTTTTGTGACTCGAATAGTTTCAACTGAGCTGCGAGCTCAGTCTCGATGTTGAGCATGGCAACACGCATTCGCTCTTCGCCCGCGACATAATGCGTCGCAGGAAAGATCACTACCTCGCTCAAATCACGCAATGTTTCACCCGTAACTGGATCAACGACAGAAATTCTCTCGACTGTGTCTCCGAACATCTCAATGCGTGTAATGGTTTCGTCGTATGCCGGGTGCACCTCGATCGTGTCGCCACGGACACGAAAATTGCCTCGACCAAGCGTCATGTCATTGCGGTCGTATTGAAGTTCTACAAGTCGTGCCAAAATACTTCTCTGGTCATAGTCAACTCCGGTATGTAGCTCGAGAAGATTGCCGCGGTACTCACCAGGGTCACCCATGCCGTAGATGCAACTCACCGATGCAACAACAATCGTGTCGCGTCGGGTCAACAGCGCGGCAGTCGCCGAATGTCTCAGACGATCAATCTCATCGTTGATAGAAGAGTCTTTTTCAATAAAAGTATCGCTTGAAGCAATATAGGCCTCAGGCTGGTAATAGTCGTAGTAACTCACGAAGTATTCGACTCGGTTGTTTGGAAAAAACTCTCGCATCTCTTGGGCTAGCTGAGCAGCCAAAGATTTATTGGGCGCCAAGATTAATGTCGGTCTCTGAACCTGCTCGATCGTCCAAGCGATCGTTGCCGACTTGCCAGAACCCGTGATACCGAGCAGAGTTTGAAAGCGGTCACCACGACTCACCCCAGCGGCGAGTTTCGTAATCGCCTCTGGTTGGTCGCCTGCTGGTTTAAACGGAGACTCGACTACAAACTTGCGGTCGATCATTTCAGAGATTTAATCCACGACCACGCAGTTTCAATTTTTTGCGTAAGTGCGTTTCGATCACCCGAGTTGTCGATGACATGATCTGCGATTGCTAGACGTTGCTCGCGAGTCGCTTGCTTGGCGATTCGTGCCCGAGCATCGTCGGCGCTCATATTTCTTTGTTCAACCAAGCGTTTGACTGCGATTTCTGCATCAAGATCAACTACGAGCACACCGTCCAAACCTTCACGCGGGTTTTCAACAAGCAATGGAATATCAAGAACTACTACTTTGTCTGTATCGCGAAAACTTTCAACTCTCTCGTTCATCACACGCCTGACGATTGGGTGCACTAATTGGTTGAGTGTCTTCAACAGCGACTCATCAGTAAAAACTTTCTTGGCGATAGCCGTGCGATCTAACGATTTATCTGCCGCAACAACCTCTGAGCCGAACAGCTCAATCATCTTTTCGTAGACTTCGGCACCAGGTTGTTGAAGTTCACGAACGATCAAGTCGGCGTCGATTATCTCTGCCCCACGCTCTGTGAGAAGATGGGCAACTTCAGATTTACCCGAACCAATGCCCCCGGTGAGTCCAATGAGAATCATCAGATACTCACCGTATCTAAAACTGAATTTTTAATCAGCCAGCGCTTGGTTCTTCAGTTGTCTTAGCTGCTTCTGCAGGCGCAGCATTTGGATCAAAAAACTCTGCCCATGCTGACTCTCGCGTTGAATCATCGCCGCTGACCCAGTTGCCCTGGTCGTCGGTTTGAAACTGACCACGGTATTCTTCGGCTAGTTCTCCGCCCTCGGCAGCTTGCTTGATTGACAGGCTGATACGTCGACGCGCAAGGTCAAGGTCGATGATTTTTACCCAGAGTTCTTCACCTGGTGTGACTACTTGCTCTGGTGCCTCAACATGGTGTGTCGACATTTCTGAGATGTGAACAAGACCTTCGATGCCATCGCCAACCTGCACGAAACCACCGAACGGAACGAGTTTTGTAACGCGACCGTAAACCAATTGGCCGACTTGATGGCTCGAGGCAAATTCTTGCCACGGATCTTGCTGAGTTGCTTTCAACGAAAGCGAAATTCGATCGCGTTCGCGATCAATTTCGAGAACCTTGACAGAAACTTCATCGCCAATCTTGACGACTGCTCCAGGGTTATCGACATGCTTCCATGAAAGTTCAGAAACGTGGATCAATCCGTCCATGCCACCGAGATCGACAAACGCACCGAATGCAACAACACTTGAGATTCGGCCAGTACGAACTTCGCCAACAGCAATGTTCTCTAAGAAATCTGTCTGTGTGCCCTTCTGGCTTTCTTCGAGCAACGCACGACGTGAAAGAACAACATTGTTGCGTTGACGATCGAGTTCGAGGATTTTTGCAGTGATTCGCTGACCGAGGTACGGCGCGAGATCGCGCACACGGCGCAATTCAACGAGCGAGGCCGGCAAGAAGCCGCGTAGACCGATGTCAACGATTAAGCCACCCTTGACTGCTTCAATAACTAGACCTTCAACAGTGCCATCGGCATTCTTAATTGCCTCGATGTCACCCCATGCGCGCTCGTATTGAGCACGCTTCTTTGAAAGCAATAAACGGCCTTCTTTGTCTTCGAGCGTAAGAATCAGAGTCTCAATTTTGTCACCGAGTTTCACGATCGTGTTCGGGTCAGCATCGTGGCGAATCGAAAGTTCGCGGTTCAAAATAACGCCTTCGGTCTTGTAGCCGATTTCGACGAGCACTTCGTCGCGAGTGATTCGCACGACGGTGCCAGTCACAAGCTTGCCTTCTTTAAGTTCAACAATCGTTTCGTTGATCGAGTCTGCGAACGAAACATCTCGCTCTGTAACTTTGCGCGGGGTGTAATTGCCTTCTGCGTCGAATGTTCCCATTTCTGGGCTCGACATCATTTGAGTTGTTGACACTGTTATTACTTTCGGTGGATAGGAGAGGTGGATAGGACGCTTCAGCCTATCTGCGACGCTGGTTTTCAGGCCGACAAATCAGCCCTTTGCTGATGCCCAACTATCGCCCCAAGCCAGATTCACCTCAAGAGGAACCGCCAGTTTGGCAGCCTGCATCATTGAATCGCGCACCAACGTTTCGACTTTCTCGTGTTCAGACCTAACTGCCTCAACTATCACTTCATCGTGAACCTGCAAGACCAATCGTGACTCAAAACCGCCTGCTTCTAAAGCCTGATCGAGCCGAACAATTGCAACTTTGAAAATATCGGCCGCCAAACCTTGAATGCCAGAGTTCATGGCCTGTCGCTCACCTATCTGTCGGATTCTAAAATTCGGATTTTGTAGTTCAGGAATCGCGCGTCTGCGACCAAAAAGAGTTTCGGTATAGCCCCGCTTGCGTGCTTCTTCGACGGTCTCGTCCATATATTTCTTGACGCGCGGAAAGGCCGCAAAGTAGGCGTCCAGAATTTCACTTGCTTCGCTGACCGCAATCGCAAGTCTTTGCGCGAGACCATAAGCCTCCATGCCATATGCCAAACCATACGAAATCATTTTCGCTTTTGATCTTTGATCGCTCGTGACTTTGTCAGTAGCTACGCCAAATACATTTGCCGCCGTGACGTTATGAATGTCAACATTTTTATTGAACGCATCAATCAGCCCGGGATCATTTGCAAGATGTGCGATACAGCGCAATTCGATCTGGTTGTAATCGGCTACCAAAAACTCACAATTCTTGCGTGGCACGAATGCTGTTCGAAAAACTTTTCCTTGTTCGCTTCGCACGGGAATATTGTGCAAGTTTGGCTGATCGCTGCTTAATCGACCAGTGCGTGCAACTGTCTGATTGAAGGTTGCATGAATGCGACTGTCTGACCCAACGACACCCAACAGGCCTTCACCATAAGTTGAACGCAACTTCTCTACTTCACGATATTCAAGCAACGGTTCTATGAACTCGGGCCACTGATCTTTAATCTTCTCGAGAGTTGCTGCATCGGTGCTTGGCCCTGTCTTGTTTTTCTTTCCGGGTGTCAGCTTCTTTTCTTCGTAGAGAATCTTTCGAAGCTGCAACGGTGAATTCAAATTGAATTCTTGTTTTGCAACCGTGTGTAACTTCTTAGTCAAAGCCACACATTCGGCTGTCAATCGATTATTGATCTCGATCAATTGCTCTTTGTTGACTGCAACACCTAAAAACTCCATTCTTGCCAAAACTCGCACTAGCGGATGTTCAATATCTAAATAAAGACGCGTCAACTTTTGACTTTCGAGAGCATTAACCATGACTGGTGCAACTAGACCAACACCAATAGCCTCTGTAGCAGCGACGGTGCTAGCAACACTTGAAGCATCTGGCTGATCAAAATTAAGTTGTCCATCTTGAGTTTTTGCATCAACAGAAGAAAAATCAATGTTTAGATATCGCGAAACAACCTGCTTGAGTTCATATCGAGACTCAGACGGGTCGAGAAGATAAGCGGCTATCGCCGTATCAAGAACCATTTCATTAAGGTCAATGCCCAGGTTCAGACAACTTCGCATTAACGGCTTGACATTATGTCCGCGAAATTTGAATCCGCTGTTTAAGAGCTTCTTAACGTCTGACGAAACCAAAACCTTTGCTGGAATCCAAACGACTTTGCGCTGCGCTAAATGATCAACTACGGCAAGACCCAAAAGTTCAGATCTTCCTGGGTCACCGATCCAAGCAGCAGCCACATCTGAAATTTCATTTTTCTGCAGTGCGCCAATTGCTTGCTTGGCAGATTCGCAAATTTCAACGATCGCAACGATGTCAGGTCTCGAATTAGATTCGTTACTGGCGCTCGAACCCGTTGAATCAACAGAGGTAAAATCAATATCAGCAAAGTGTTTTAACGCTTCCGAAAATCGAGCAAACATCGTCTTGAATTCGAAAAGTGCGAAAATCTCCTTAACCTCACTTATGTTCGGTTTTGGAGCCAAAGCATGAAGGTCAACAGAGACCGGCGCATCTCGTCGCAACACCATAAGTTTCGCATTGCGCAAAACTCGTTCACGGCTTTCATTTAACGATTGCTTTAACTTTGGGGTTTGCTCTTCGGCGTTGTCGAAGATTGCTTCAATTGTTTTGTATTTGGCGATCAACTTTGCCGCGGTTTTTTCACCAACACCCGGAACACCGTCTAAGTTGTCGCTCGGGTCGCCGCGAAGTGCTGCATATTCGGCATATTGCTTCGGTGTCACACCTGTTCGTTCAAAGATGCCGGCTTCGTCGTATAACGCATAGTCACTGACACCGCGTTTGTTGTAAAGCACGCGAACGTGTGGGTCGGCAACTAACTGATAGTTGTCGCGATCTCCTGTCACAATAATTAGATCGTCACCTGACTTCAAAGCTCTGTCGGCGATAGTGGCAATTAGATCGTCACCCTCGAAACCGGCGGCATCAATCGCCTCGATTCCCATTTTCTTGAGCATCTCGCGAATCAAATCAAGTTGTTGATAAAGAATGTCAGGTTGAGTTTCTCGTTGAGCCTTGTACTCAGGCGCAGCCTCGTGCCGAAAAGTTGGCTCTTTACGATCAAAAACTACAACAACGCCATCTGGCTTATGGTCACGCATCAGAGTCAACAGCATCGACGTAAAGCCGTATATCGCATTCGTCACCTGGCCATTCGCAGTCACCATGTCGGTCGGTAAAGCGAAAAAGGCGCGATAGGCCAGCGAGTTGCCATCTAACGCCATTAATTTCATAACTAGAAACTAGCCGTCAGTGCATCAGCACAAATGACGCTTGCCTGCTCTCGTATCTACGGATTTAATTTGCCAGCGATTATTTGCTCGGCGATGTCGCCCATCTTCATGCGCTGCGACATTGCCATACTCTGAATGAACGCGAACGCATCAGACTCAGACAACCGATGCTTGTCAATCAGAACACCTTTAGCACGATCAATCAGTTTTCGTGTTTCAAGTTGCGCGCCTAAAGCCGCGACTTCACCACTCAAGCTTCGTAACTCGGCAAATCTGGCGATCGCCAGTTCAATTGCTGGTACTAGATCAGTTTTTTGAAATGGCTTGACCAGATATGCAAGAGCACCAGCATCACGAGCCTGCTCAATGATTTCGCGTTGACTAAAAGCAGTCAGCATTACAACCGGACAAATCTTCTTGTCCGAAACAATCTTGGCTGCCTCAAGACCCGACATGCCCGGCATCTTGATGTCGAAAATTGCGACGTCTGGCCTTAACGCCTCAACCATCTCAACTGCTTTATCGCCGCGCCCAACATCACCGACAACTTCATAGCCCTCTTCTTGAAGACTTTCACGCAGATCAAGACGAATAATCGCCTCGTCTTCGGCCAAAACAATTCGAATTGCCATGTCGCGCGACTAACTAATTTCCGAGTTTGTCTAGCAGGCGATCTTGGAGCAACTCAGTTTCAGTGATCGATGCGAGCAGATAGCGATGATACTTCTGAATAGTCTCAAGAGTTCGCTGCGCTTCGTGATGCTCGAGAGCCGCGTCAGCAGTCTCAGCAACCATCGCTCGCATTTCTTTTTCTTGCGCTTCGCCTTCTACAAATTCAAGTTGCTCAGTTGTGATTCGAAGTTCATCTCGCAACTCGCGCATCGTCGCAGAGCCACGCCGCAAGCGACGTTCAACAAAAGCATCATTGAAATTTTTTATTGTCATTAAGTGCCCGAGGCGGGAGTCGAACCCGCACGCCCTTTCAGACAACGGATTTTGAGTCCGTCGCGTCTGCCATTCCGCCACTCGGGCTTGCCCGCTAAGCGTATCTACCAATGTTCAACGCCCACACTGAGCGTCAACTGCACAATCACTCATATTTCTTCTACGATGTAGACAACACGAAAGGCACTCCTTAGAAGATGCTCGCATTCACCTTTCCTGGTCAAGGATCACAACGACCAGGCATGGGCAAACCTTGGGTAGACCACGAAAGTTGGGAGTTGGTAACCGAGGCATCCGATATCGCTGAGCGTGACGTCGCCGATCTGCTTCTAAATGCCGATGCCGAGACACTCAAAGACACTCGCAATGCACAATTGACAACTTTCGTTTCAAGTCTGATGGTGCTCGACGCAGTAGAGCGTCTTGGTTTCGAACCAAGCCTTTGTGCCGGTCACTCTCTTGGCGAATACACGGCGCTGACTGCCAACGGTGCACTCAGTTTTGAAGACGGCGTGCGATTAGTTGTTGAGCGCGCGGCCGCCATGCATGAGGCTGGCATTAAATCGCCAGGTGTTATGTCGGCAGTGTTGGGCCTTGAGGATGATCAAGTCGAAACTGCGTGCCGTCGCGCCGACAGCGATGTTTGGGTTGCCAACTTCAACGCTCCTGGTCAAGTTGTCATCGCCGGCACTTCAGCAGCCGTGGCACTCGCGTCTGACCACGCCAAAGAACTCGGCGCCAAACGCGTAATGGCGTTGCCTGTGTCTGGCGCATTTCACACTCCTCTAATGGCGCCTGCTCGTGAGAGATTGCGAGAGGCAATTGCATTGGCCAAGCCTCGAGATTCAGATGTACCAATCGTTTCGAATGTCGACGCCAAAGCGCACGACCAAGGCAATGAATGGACAACACTTCTTTCGGCTCAACTTTCAAGCCCAGTGCGTTGGAAACAGTGTCTGCAAACAATGTCAGAAAATGGAATCAACAACTTCGTCGAACTCGGACCAGGCGGCGTGCTTACCGGCATGGCCAAGCGCACTCTCGAGTCTGCGCGAACACTCAGCATCAGTACACCAGTCGAAATCGACAAGCTGATCGAGTGGATCGGCGCAACCTCTCTACCTGCACAACAGCTGCACGAAGGAGAACATCTATTTGCTGTTGAGCGGCTTGTTGTTAGCCCCGGCGCTGGTGTCTTTGCTCCGAATAAATCAATTGCTAACGGTGCGCGCATTAGCGTTGGAGATGTGCTCGGCATGGTCGGCGATCAAGAAGTCCGCTCGCTTTTTGATGGCATTTTGCAAAGTTTCATCAGCGTTGACGGCGAACGTCTAACTGCGCATCAACCAATCGCATGGTTACGCACAATATGACAGCGATCAATTCATGCCGATAATTCCTAAGCATGCAGTTGGCGCGAAAATTATTGGCTGGGGCACCGCGTTGCCTGAAAAAATCGTCACCAATGAAGACTTGTCAAAGACAATGGACACTTC